>JAFSAI010000010.1 GCA_017441065.1 Bacilli bacterium
GAAAAAGGTATTTATGGTGAATACTTAATTAATGCTCAAGGTGAAGATGTAGTTGCTGGTGTTAGAACTCCACAACCTATTACAAAATTGCAAGAAGATATGCCGGATTGTTATGAACAATTTATGGAACTTGCCAAAAAATTAGAAGATCATTACCGTGATATGCAAGATATGGAATTTACTATTGAAAATGGTAAGTTATATTTCTTACAAACAAGAAATGGTAAGAGAACTGCTCATGCAGCAATTAAAATTGCTTGTGATTTAGTTGATGAAGGAATGATTACTCCAGAAGAAGCTGTACTTAGAATTGAAGCTAAGAGTTTAGATCAGTTATTACACCCAACATTTAACGGAGAAGCTTTAAAGAATGCTGAAGTTATTGGTGAAGGTTTAGCTGCATCTCCAGGTGCTGCTGCTGGTAAAGTTGTATTTACTGCAGAAGATGCTAAACGTCTTGGAAAAGGTGGAGAAGGAGAAAGAGTTGTACTTGTAAGACTTGAAACTACTCCAGAAGATATTGAAGGTATGGTTGCTAGTCAAGGTATCCTTACTGTTCGTGGTGGAAGAACTAGCCATGCTGCTGTTGTAGCAAGAGGTATGGGTACTTGTTGTGTTGCTGGATGTGGCGCAATTAAAATAAATGAAGAAGCTAAAAAGTTTGAATTAGGTGGAATTACATTTACTGAAGGAGATTATATTTCACTTGATGGTAATACTGGAAAAATCTATAAAGGCGATGTTGAAACTCGTGATGCAGAAGTTGCTGGAGATTTTGGTCGAATTATGGAATGGGCAGATAAATATCGTACTTTAAAAGTTAGAACTAATGCTGATAATCCAAGAGATACAAGAAAAGCAGTAGAACTTGGTGCTGAAGGTATTGGACTTTGCCGTACTGAACACATGTTCTTTGAAGAAGATAGAATTCCTAAAATTAGAAAAATGATTTTAGCAGATTCTGTAGAAGAAAGAGAAAAAGCTTTAAATGAATTAATTCCTTTCCAAAAAGGCGATTTCAAAGCTATGTATAAAGAATTAAAAGGTCTTCCAATGACAGTTCGTTATTTAGATCCACCTCTACATGAATTCTTACCAACTTTAGAAGAAGATATTATTGCTCTAGCTAAAGATATGGGAGTTACTGTAGAAGATATCAAAAACAAATGTAGTGAACTTCATGAATTTAACCCAATGATGGGACATCGTGGATGTCGTTTAGCTGTTACATATCCTGAAATTGCTAAAATGCAAACAAGAGCTTTAATGGAAGCTGCAATTGAAGTTAAAGAAGAAGATGGATATGATATTGTTCCAGAAATTATGATTCCATTAGTTGGAGAAAAGAAAGAATTAAAATTTGTTAAAGATATTGTTGTTGAAACAGCAGAACTTGTAAAACAAGAAAAGAATAGTGATATTGAATATCATATTGGTACAATGATAGAAATTCCTAGAGCTGCACTTACTGCAGATGCTATTGCTGAAGAAGCTGAATTCTTCTCATTTGGTACAAATGACTTAACACAAATGACTTTTGGTTTCTCAAGAGATGATGCTGGTAAATTCTTAGATTCTTATTATCAAAATAAAATTTATGAAATTGATCCATTTGCAAAACTTGATCAAACTGGTGTTGGTGCATTAGTTAAAATGGCTGCCGAAAAAGGTAGAGCTACAAGAAGTGATATTAAATTAGGTATTTGTGGAGAACACGGAGGAGAACCTTCAAGTGTAGAATTCTGTCATAACGTTGGTTTAAATTATGTTTCTTGTTCACCATTTAGAGTTCCTATTGCTAGACTTGCAGCAGCTCAAGCGGCTTTAAAAGATAATAAATAATTAAAATATACAAATAAAATTCCTAGATAAATCTGGGAATTTTTTTGTTGAATAATTAGATTTTATATCCGGTACTTTTTATACAAGAAATAAACACAATTGTATTAGGCTGAGATTTTTAAAATCATGGTTTTTATTATATTTATTGCATATAGTCTGTGGAAGATATATAATAAAATGGTAATAAATAGTTTGCCTGTAATTTATATGACAATTTAATCGATAAAGTGTGTTTCTAGAGGCAAAATAGAAATATACATGATGCGGAGATACTTATTTATAATATGAGTATCTCTTTTTTTGTTATTTTGAAAAGGAGGAATAAAATGAATGAAATAATAGAAAAAGAAAAAATGCTAATTGAAGATATGATTTATGAGGTTAGAGGAGTCCAAGTTATGTTGGATAGTGATATAGCAAAGCTATATTGTGTCGAGACAAAAAGAGTTAATGAAGCAGTGAAAAATAATCCGGATAAATTTCCAGAAAGATTTAGTTTTGTAATTACTGATTTAGAAAAAAATAATTTGTGGTCGAAATTTTCGACCGCAAATATAAGTAGTAAATCAAGAACTAATCCGCGAGTATTTACAGAACAAGGTTTATATATGCTAGCTACTATTTTAAAGTCAAAAGTAGCAACAGCGGTTTCAATCGCAATTATGGATACGTTTGTAAAAATGAGACATTATATAAATTATAATAAAAACTTCTTGCCATACAAATTTATGCTTTTAGAGAATAAAGTAGATGATAACACAAAAAGAATAAATGAATTATTTAATAAATTTGATCCTAAAGTCATAGTTAAAGATTACATATTTTTTGAAGGAGATTTTTACGATGCGTATTCATTATTTTTAGATATTATAAGTCTTTCACAAGAAGAAATAATTATAATTGATAATTATGCTGGTAAAAATTTATTAGATTTATTAAAAAATATAGATAAAAAAATAATAATAGTATCTAAAAATATAGATGAAATATTAAAGAAAAAATATGAAGAACAATATAATAATATAACTTTTGTAAATAATCATTCTTTTCATGACAGATTTATCATAATTGATAGAAAAAAATTATATTCATGTGGCGCATCTTTTAAAGATTTAGGTAAAAAATGTTTTACTATTAATGAATTAAATGATGAATTTTATTTGAATAGAATATTAAGATTGGTACATTTATAATTTGCAAAATATTTTTTATATTAGATTTTAAAAAATATTATTAAGTTTTAAAACTTAGTCTTTTTTGTTATAATTTATTTATATAACAAGGAGTACTATTATGGCAGAAACAAAAAGTAAAAGAAATGTTGCAATACAAATTTTAAGAATTATAGCCTGTTTGATGGTTTTTATAGTGCATTTTGGTCAAAGAACTCAAATATTAGGTAATGCAAGATTAATGACAGAGTTTGGTAAAAACGGAGTTCAATTATTCTTTATAATAAGTGGTTTATTGGCTGCAATGGGTTTGCAAAAGAAAGAAAAAATATCAACTTATTATAAAAAAAGAGCAATTAATATTTTGCCTTTGTATTATATTGTAATTCTATGGTATTTTATAACTGAGTTATTCTTAAATAAATATTTACATCATATTCCGATAGATGTTAATGGAATTGGTTGGTTTAGATATGTATTTTTATTAAATGGTTTTATTGGGAATGAAACTTATTTTTGGAGTAATTTAGGTATTACGTGGACTATTCCAATTTTTGCTTTCTTTTATCTTATTATTCCTTTTATTATAAAATTAATGAAGAATTATAAAACATCATTTGTTGTTATGATTATAATATTTTTTGGAACAAGTAGGTTGAATATTATTTACCCATGTACAATTTTTGAAAATATATCATATTTTTTTATTGGAACGTTTGTATATTATTGTTGGAAAGATGATAAATTGAGATTTAGTTCAATATTCTTTCTTATTATAAGTATTATTTATTCAATTTTTGGGATAATTAATTATCATTTTATTTTTGCTACAATACTTTCCATATTATTGGAAAAAGAGGTTAAGTTACCAAATATAGTCCAAAAAATAATTGATAGAGTAGATGGATATACATATACATTTTACTTAGTCCATGGAATAGTGTTTTGCAGTTTATTAGATAAATTACCATTGTTGCAAATAACTCTTTCTAAATTTGTTATTGGTTTTATTGCTATAGTTTTATCTTTAATTGGTACTGTAATTGTTCATGATTTTATTGAAAAGCCAATTCAAAAATTTTTGAGTAAGAGAATCTTATAATACAAATTTTAAAATTTATAATTCGTTTGGAGGTAAATATGGAAATATTAGATGTTTATGATAATAATGGAAATTTAACTGGAAGAAAAATTGTTAGAGGCGATAAAAGTGAAGTATTAAGTGAAAATGAGCATATTGCTTTAGCTGTTATTTTTATTGAGAATGAAGATGGGAAATTTTTGATTCAAAAAACATCTCAAGAAAAGGGTGGCGAATTTTCTTCAACCGGTGGTCACGTTAACAGTGGCGAAACACCATTAGAAACAATTAAAAGAGAAGTAAAAGAAGAAATTGGCATAAATATAGATAATGATGCAATAGAGGAATATGGATTTTTATTATATGATAAGCCAATAAGATACATATTTTATTTAAAAAAACAAATAGATTTAAATAGTGTATCTGTTCAACAAGAAGAAGTGGAATATGTAAAATATATGACTATTGAGGAAATTGAAGAACTTATTGAAACTAAACAAATGTTAAAATCTCATGCTATTATGTTTAGAGAGCTACTGAAAAAGAAATTAGAAAGGAGAAAATGTGTAAAATAATACACATTTTTTAATTTTTTGTATTATTTAAAAGGAAATCCGAATAATAAAGTGTATATAAATAGTAGAGGAGAAAAATTATGAAAAGAAATGTTAATGATTTTATAGAAGAGATTACAACAAATTTTGGAGAACTATTTGTAGAAACTTTTTTTATAAGGTATTTTAACGAATTTGATAAAAATGATTTGTTAAGCGCCATACCTGATCTTAAAAATATGTTATTAAAGAAAATTGATAATAACTTAAAAAAATCTTTAGTTGGTATGGGATATGATAAAAAAGAAATAGAAAAAATATTCAAACAAAAAGAGGCATAAGCCTCTTAGTTATTGCAACCGCAGCCATTGTTATTATTACCAAACCATCCGGCTCCAATAATTATAACTAATAGAATAAATAAAACAATCCATATAGCAGCTCCTATACCATAACCACTTGTGTATCCAGCATAGCCACCGCCACAACAAGGAGTACTTTGATAGCCACCACCATAGTAACCATTATTTCCGTAATAATACATATTAATACCTCCTTTACGTATCTATTATATTTTATTAATCATAAGTCAAATTTGACATTAAAAAATTAATAAATGTTTTTATATACTAGGTTTTATGGTATTATTATAGTAGGATGAGCGTATGAAGAAGACATTTTCTAAAATTGATAAGCCTTTATTATTTATAACCATACTATTATGCGGTATTGGTCTTCTTATGGTGTTTTCTTCTTCTTCTGTCGCTGCAATACTTAGATATAACAAGGCAACTTCAACATATTTTTTTATAAGACAACTAATATTTTTTGTTGCAGCATTTATTGGTGGATTTATTATTATACATATACCAACTAAATGGTATAAAAGTATATCTTGGTTACTTATTATTGGTATCATAGGGGTCTTAGTATTTTTGCTTTTATATGGTGGAATTACAAATCATGTACAGAGCTGGTTTTATATACCTGGTACCGGTTTTGCTATTCAGCCTAGTGAATTTGCTAAGTCATTTGTAATAATATTTATGGCAGTTTTTTATAATAGTTTAATCCAGAAAAAAATATCAAATGTTTATTTATATTTAATACCATTATCAATTGCAGGCATTGTTGGATTACTTATTTTGATGCAACCTGACTTTGGGAGTGCTGCAATCCTTTTAGCGATAGCATTTTGTATATTTATAAGTATTCCAATGGTTAAAAGTAATTTACCGAAAATAATGATGATTTTAGGCATTGGTGCGGTTTTATTAGTAGGAGTGCTTTTATATAGTGGTACCGAAATTTTAAATAGTGATCAAATGGAAAGATTTAAATTTCAAAATCCTTGTCAAAGATATAAAGAGGATACAGGGTATCAGGTTTGTAATGGCTATATAGCTATTAATAATGGAGGACTTACTGGTGTAGGTCTTGGAAAGAGTACTCAAAAGTATTTATATTTACCTGAAAGTCATACTGATTTTATATTTGCAATATTAGTTGAAGAATTAGGTTTGTTAGTAGGTATTGGTGTTTTAGGATTATATGCATTAATGTTATATCGAATTTTAAAAATTGCCAAAGAAGCTTATATTTTAAGAAATTCTATATTAGCTTATGGAACTTTTTGGCTATTTACTTTCCACATAATAATTAATTTGTGTGGTATGTTATCGATTTTACCATTAACTGGTGTTCCACTTCCTCTTATGAGTTATGGTGGCTCATCAACACTGAATTTTGTTGCAATGATTTTTATAACCCAAAGAGTTGCAATTGAAAATAAAACTACAAAATATCAATTAGAATTAAAAAAATTATCAAATTAAAAGGAAATCCATAAAAAATCTTTAATATATAAAGTGAAAGGAGGTTTTTTATGGATTTTTTTGATTCTCTAAAAAGCAATAGATTAATTATATTAATTATAAGTATTGTTATTAATATTATATTGATTTTTGGATGTTGTTTTCTATTATACAAATATCTAAATTATACTTGTGTTTGTGAAAATGAAAATTTTGATCTTACTGTTTCTGACGAAGAAATAATTGAACAAGAAAAATTCTATGTAGAAATTAAAGGTGCAGTCAAAAATCCTGGAGTATACGAGGTAGATAGTACAAATATAATAAACGATATTGTTAAGCTATCTGGAGGATTTACTAAAAAGGCATATACTAAAAATATTAATTTAAGTAGAAAAGTTTCTAATGAATTAGTTATATATGTATATACTGAGACTGAATATAAAAAAGCTATAGAAAAAGAAGCGCAACCTATTTGTGAATGTGCTACATATGATATTAGTAATTGTGTCAATAATGTTGTAAGTGAAATTGTTTCTAGTGATAAAGATACTTCATTTGAAAATGATATAAAACAAGAAAATAATAAGCTTGTAAATATTAATAGTGCATCAAAAGAAGAATTAATGACAGTATCTGGCATAGGTGAGAGTAAAGCTGATAATATTATTGAATATCGTACTGCTAATGGAAGTTTTAAATCTATTGAAGAAATAAAAAATGTAAACGGTATTGGCGATTCTTTATATGAAAAGATTAAAGATAGTATTACAATCTAAATATTTATATGTTTTTTTATTACTATTTCTTATTTTGTATGTATTTATTACAACTAAGTTAATTAAATATGAGTCTCACATTAATAGTAGTGTTATTGAAGGAATTGTAGTTAGTATTAACTATAACGAAGATAAAATATCATTTGTTTTGAAGGCAAAAGAAAAAATTAAGTGTACTTATTATTTGAAAGAAAATGAAATTTTAGAAAATTTGCTAGGTAAGAAAATAAAAGTGGAAGGCATAGTTAAATATGTTTCAAATAATACTATTCCAAATATATTTAATTATAAAAAATACTTATATAACAATAATATTTATTTAAATTTTCAGGTAAATAATATTGAAATTTTAAATAACGAGAATGTTTTTTATAAATTAAGAAATAAGATAACAGAAAAAATAAATACATATGATGACGATATAAAAACTTATCTTAATTTATTTATTTTAGGAAATAAAGAATTATTAGATGAGAATATTTATGAAAATTATCGTATAAATGGCATATGGCATTTATTTGCTGTTTCTGGAATGCATATTAATTTAATAATAAGTGTATTAGATAAATTATTAAAAAGAATAAAAATTAAAAGTTTACTTATTTCTGGAGTTTTATTTTACTTTATGTTTTTAACTAACTTTTCTGCATCTGTTTTAAGAACTACAATTTTTTATTTCATTAAAAATATTCTAAACTTTTTACAAATAAAATTAGATAATAAGAAAATTTTGTTTCTTGCTGCGTTTGTCATTTTATTAATTAATCCATTTATGATGTATAATACTGGATTTCAATATTCGTTCTTAATTACACTATCTATTATGTTAGAAAGTAAGCATATCAATGGTAATTATTTTGTAAAGATATTTAAAATCAGTTTAATTTCTTTTATTGTTAGTTTGCCTATAACTATAAATATGAATTATGAAATTAATTTATTAAGTATGTTTTTAAATATATTTTATGTTCCTTTAATATCTTTAGTAGTATTTCCCCTTAGTATTTTATCTTTTTTTATTTATCCTTTAAGTAATATTTTAAAATATCTTGTGCTTATTTTAGAATATACTAATAAAATATTTTATTCATTAAAGCTATGTTTAATTATTCCTAAAATGTCTATAATTTTTATAATCATTTATTTTGTATTTTTAGCTTTTTACTATAAAACAAGATTAAAAAGATATATATTTTTTATTGCTGTTTTAATTAGTATTAATATTTTAATTCCTAAATTAGATAATAATTATTACATTTATTATTTAGATGTTGGTCAAGGAGATTCAAGTTTACTTATAACACCATATAAAAAAGAAATTATCGTGATAGATACTGGAGGCTTAATAAATAGTAATTATCAGGTATCAGATAACATTATGTTGTTTCTAAAGAGTCTTGGTATAAGTAAAATAAATACACTTATTATTACTCATGGTGATTATGATCATATGGGTGAAGCTATTAATTTAGTTAATAATTTTAAAGTGGAAAAAGTTGTATTTAATTGTGGTGAGTTTAATGAACTTGAACAAAGTTTAATTAAAGTTTTGAATAAAAATAAAATACAATATTACAGTTGTATTAAAGAATTAAAAACAGATGATAATAAATTGTATTTTTTGAATAATAAACTTTACGATAATGAGAATGATAATTCAAATGTAATTTATGCCGAACTTAATCATTATAAATTTCTATTTATGGGAGATGCTGGAGTAGAAGTAGAAGAAGATTTAATAGAAAAGTATAATCTTAAAGATGTTGATGTATTAAAAGTTGGGCATCATGGTAGTAAGACAAGTTCTAGTAAAACTTTTATAGAGGAGATTAATCCAAGATATTCGATTATAAGTGTAGGAAAGAATAATAGATATCGACATCCAAATAAAGATGTGTTAAATGTATTAGAAGATTCAAAAATATATAGAACAGATAAGTATGGAAGTATTATGTTTAAAATTAAAAATGATAAATTAAAAGTAAAAACTTTCACACCATAGAAAGAAGAATGATATGAAAGAAGAAATCGATAAAACATATAAGAAAATTGAAAATAAAATATTAAATCATGAAATATATCAAAATGTAAAAGACTATTCAAAAACCAAAGAAAAGATGAGAACTTATATTGAAGTAGGAGAATTACTTAATAGTATTGATACTAATATGTCAAAAATGTTATTAAAGATTACGCCGATAAATTAACAAATAAATTTGGAAAGAAATATACAGTTTCTCTCTTATATAAAGTAAAACAATTTTATTCAATTATTGAAAAAGTTCCGACATTGTCGGGAAAATTGACTTGGAGCCATTGGTATGAAATGCTTTCTATAAATGATATTGATAAAATATCATATTATGTTCATCAATGTGAAACAAATAATTGATGTTAGAGGTTTAAGGAATATAATTAAATCTAATGAATATGAAAGATTACCGATTGAAACTAGAACCAAACTAAGTTACAAAGAAAAATTAGATTTAAAAGATTTAGTTCCAAATCCGATTTTGATTGGCAAAAATAATAATATAGAGGTAGTTACCGAGGAGGTGTTGCAAAAACTAATAATTGAAGATATTGAAAATTTTATGAAAGAATTAGGTAATTATTTTAGTTTTATAGGGAGTGAATTTAATAGAATAATTACTAGAGAATATGAGTTAATATAAATATTCCAGTAGATTTGTAATAAAATAACATATAACCAAATATACACTGATTAAATTATATAAACATAAAATATAATACATTATGTAATGTTTATATAGATAGGGCTTTTAAGCCCTTTTTATTTTGTATAAAAGTGTAACTCATTATTGAATTTAAACTTTGCTTTTGAGATAATAAGTATATGAATACATATTTAATAGTTAGTGAAACAATTTATAATATTGAAGAAAAATTAAAAGAACTTAAGAATGGTATAGATAATATCATAACTTTTAATATGGATGAAAATACAATTGATGAAATATTAGAAGAAGCTAGTTATTTTTCAATGTTTGATGATAAGAAGTGTGTTGTAGTAAAAAATGCTAAAATATTTGGTAGTTCTAAAAGTAGTGATACAAATAAAGCAAAAGAAGATATTAATAAATTACTTAAATATTTAGATGAAGAAAATAAAAATACTAAGTTAATATTTATTTATAATGGTAAAGCAGATAGTAAGAAAAAGATATATAATCTATTAAAAAATAATGGTAATGTATTTTCTTTTCCTTCTATGACTAAAACTGATATGAAAAATGAACTTAATAAAATAGTTACTAGTAATGGTTATAAAATAGATGATACATCATTATGGTATATTATAAATAATACATTAGGAAATTTTGACCTAGCTATAAATGAAATAAAAAAAATAATGATTTATTATAGTAATCCAACTACTATTAAATATGAAGATGTAGTAGGACTTACATCTAAAACTTTAGAAGATAATAATTTTAAATTAATTGATAGTATTATTTCTAGAAATTTAGAGGATTCATTAAAATTATTAAATGAAGCTAAGATATTAAAAGTAGAACCTAACGTTATATTATCACTTTTATATAGGGAGTTTAGATTAATGTTAAGTGTTTTATTATACGAAAAGAATAAGTATTCTCATGATGAAGTGTTAAGTAATTTACGATTACAAGAATGGCAATATAGTAAAGTTAAAAATAATTTGCGAATATATAATGAAAGAGAAATAAAAGAAGAGATAGTTAAATTAAGTGATATAGATTATAAATTGAAAAGTGGTTTAGTAAATAGAGATACAGTACTAATAAGTTATATTATGGATTTATGTTAGAGATATTTATATCTCTTTTTTGTTGGATAAAAATTCTCAACAAAAATTTCAAAAAAATTTGACTCCGGGGGGGGTAATATATACTTACCTTATAAATAAAAGAAGGGTAAGATAATATGAGAGTTGTTAACAAAAAACTTTGGATAATAACGATAACTTTGTTAGTAGTAATAGAATGTGTGTTTACATATCTATCAGTCAAATCATATGGTAATAAAGATATAACTGAGATAAAAGAAGAAAATAAAGTAAATAAAGAAATGTTTTCAATGTATGTAGAAAATAAAGATGGAGAATACGTAGAGTATACAGACAGTGAATACTATCCAATAGGATTAAAATATTACTTTAATGAAGAAAGAAGTAATTGTACAGATAATAAAGGAAAAGTAGTAAATGACGTAATATCATATAACAATAATAAAATCACTGTATCAAGCAATAAAACGCTATATTGCTATTTATACTTTGATTTAGATAAAGTACCACCACAAACATTTACCTTTTACTTAGGAGGAAATACAAATCCAGAATATATAAATAAAACAAGTACAACAGTATACCTTTCATGGACAGATACAGATATAGAAAGTTATTGTATAAATACCGAGACTAATTCAAGTACATGTAATTGGGTAAGTGCAAGTGGTAACTCAGTAACTGCAAGTTATACAATAAGTACACAAGGAAATAATACAAGATATGCATTTATAAGAGATGCAGCAGAAAATATATCACCAGTAGTAAGTGATAGTGGATTTTTAGATAGTGTAGCACCAGTAATAACAAGTGCAAGTGATAGTGGAGCAGGAACAGCAAATGTAACAGTAACAGAAACTGGAAGTGGAGTACAATATGTATGTGTAAATACAAGTAGTTCATCTACTACAGGATGCGTATGGGATGAAGTAAGTGGAACAACATTTACAAGTACAACACCAGTAACTACAACAGGTAACTATTACATACATGTTAAAGATAAAGCAGGAAATATAGGACATAGAACTAGTGCTATAAGTATTGCAAAACCTTTAACGTTTGGTGAATATTTAATAAAAAATAAACCAGCGAATTTAAGTTCAACTTTAGAAGCAGGAATGTATAGATATCAAGGAACATATAATATTGTTAAAAATAACTACATATGTTTTGGAACAAATAATAAATCAACATGTACGGGAAATACAGATGCATATATGTATAGAATCATAGGAATACAAGAAAATGGTCAAATGAAGTTAATAAAGAAAGAAGCTTTAAATAGTACAGTACAATGGTGGAGTGATTATACAACAGATGTAACATGGCCAAATAGTTTAATATATACAACATTAAATGGAAATGATTTCTTGCTAAACGAAACATATGTGCCAACAGGATGGGAGAATAAAATAGCAACAACAACATGGAAATATGGAGATACAACAAAAAGTGGTAGTTATGATGGACCAACAATATATGCAATAGAAAATGCTTGGACAACTACAGTAAGTGCAAAGATAGGATTAATGTATATACATGATTATTATTATGCATATGCAAGTGGAGGAGCACCAGGAAGTTCTAGTAATGCAAGAACAGCGTGGATAAATTTAAGTAAAAACGACACAAGTGCACCAAGCGAGTCAGAATGGACAATGTCGCGTTACGGTCTTGATGGTAGTGCTTACCGTGCGTGGCGTACGGATTCGTACGCTAATATCGTCGCTCCAAACTTTAACAATGCTATTTCGGTTCGTCCGTTATTTTATCTTGAATCAAATGTTAAATTAATAGGTGGTTCAGGAACATCAACTGATCCATATTTAATAAATTAACAATCGTCAACGAAGACGTTAAAATAGACTTAACCCTTCGGAAGATAGAGATATCTTCCTTTTTTAATGAATTAGTGATAAAATATGGACGTGATGTGAAATGAAAGAAACTGTAGTAATTGGAATGAGTGGCGGCGTTGATAGCGCTGTTGCAGCTTATTTATTAAAAAAAGAAGGTTATAATGTTATAGCTCTTTTTATGCGTAATTGGGATAGTACTATTAATGGGGAAGATTTTCAAAATGATGATATAATATGTCCTCAAGAGAGAGATTATAATGATGCAAAAAAAGTATGTGAAACATTAGATATTCCACTTCACAGAGTTGATTTTATTAAAGAATATTGGGATTATGTATTTAAATATTTTTTAGATGAACTTGAAAAAGGAAGAACTCCTAATCCTGATTTATTGTGTAATAAATATATTAAATTTGATTTATTTAAAAAAGAAGCAATGAAATTAGGGGCTAAATATATGGCTACTGGTCATTATGCTAGAGTTAAAGATGGCAAATTATTGCGTGCAGTAGATTTAAATAAGGATCAAACGTATTTTTTAGCAGATATTACTAAAGAACAACTTGAAAATGTATTATTTCCAATTGGAGAATTAACAAAACCTGAAGTAAGACGCATTGCTGAAGAACAAGGATTAGTAGTTGCTACTAAAAAAGATTCTACTGGTATTTGTTTTATTGGTGAACGTAATTATCAAAAATTTGTAAGTAATTATTTAAAAACTAACAAAGGCGATATTATTGATGTTAAAACTAAAGAAGTTATTGGTACTCATAATGGTTTAATGAATTATACTATTGGTCAAAGAAGAAATGTTGGAATTTCTGGTAATACTGAAAGACATTTTGTGTGTGGTAAAGATGTAAAAAATAATATTTTATATGTTACTATTGGTGAAGAAGAATACTTATATAGTGATGAATGCATAATTGAAAATGTTAATTTTATAAGCGATGAAAGACCTACAGAATGTAGTGCGAAATTTAGATATCGTGGAGAAGATATTCCAGTAATATTAGAATACTTAGATAATAATGAAATAAGAGTTAGTTATAAAAATAAAGCTAAATCTGTGACACCAGGACAAGCTTGTGTACTATATTTAGGTGATGAATGTCTTGGTTGTGGTTTTATTAAAACTGTTTATAAAAATAATGAAAGATTATGGTATTTATAATTCTTTAGTATATTTTCTTACATAGTAAATATTTAATGATACTACAACAAAGATATTTACTATTTCAGATATTATTAAAGAATATAAGCCTATATGTAAAAGAGATGTTATAGCAAGTACTACTAATTTAATAATTACACCAATAATAGTAATTCTCATAGTAATACTTGCTTTATTTATGGCTTGTAGGAAACTCATTAGAATTGATTCAATATAAAATAAAGGAAATATTGGTGCAAGTACTTTAATATAAGATAAACCTAGATTTGTATTATAAATAGCATTTAATATATGACTACCAAAAAACATTAAAAGTACTGAATATGATATGCCGATTATTAATGAAAAAAATAAAGCTTCTTTTAAACGTTTTAATAAAAGATTATTGCTTCTATCTAAATAGTGTTTACTAATTTCTGGTATGAGAGCAGATGATATGGCAGTGATAAAAAAAGATGGAACAGTTAATATTGTAATTGTATATGCGTTATATGCTCCGTATTGTACTAATATATAGTTATTTGAATATCCTGAAAACAACAATAAATTTTTTAAAATTATAGGTTCGAAAAAATAACCAATATTACCAATTATTCTAGAGGATACTGTTGGAAGAGAAATATTTAAAATATTTTTTAAAGTATACTTATCAGGTTTTAAATGTACCTTGTTAATTTTGATATTTTTAGGTAAAAACAATAAGTTTACAATTATTGAAACTAATTCTTCAATAAATGAAAATAAGAATAATGAGCATGCTGCAAGAATTTCGCTTTTTTTCATAATAATAGGAACAAATATATAAATAAGAAGACCTCTAATGACTTGTTCAATTACATTTGATACAACATTAGGAATCATATTTTGTTTTCCATAATAATAACCTTTTATGATGCTTGATATAGAGATTATTGGAAAAGTGAGAGCCATAGATATAATAAGTAAATAGCATCTTTCTTCGTGAAGTAAATTAATTGCAATAAATTTAGCTGATATAAGCATAAATATAACTACTACTAGATTAATTAGCATAATTAAAATAGTTGAGGTAGAAACAATTTTTACATTATTGTGATTACCTTCAGCAATTAACTTAGATATGGTTGTGGGAAGTGCTAATGTAGCAATAGTAATTAGAAGTGAATATGTTGGCATTACTAGAGAATATAGGCCAATAACTTCGGCTCCAACAATTCTAGTGTAAATAATACGGATAATAAAACCTAGTATTTTTGTGATAACTCCACCTAGTATTAAAATTATAGTAGATTTAATAAATATATTTTTCTTCTTCATAAATCTCCTTTAAAAGATAAATAAAATGATATATAATAATATTATGAAAGAAGGTTTGTTTTTATGGATGGTAATAATGAAAAATTCAGTTCAATAAACGATTTATATAGAAGAATATTACCAGCTTTAGAAGCAAAAGTTTCTGAATTAAAAAGAGAAAATATTAGGTTTGTTACCTCCAAAGATATTTGGAATTATTGTATTGAGACTAAATGGAAAAATAAAAGTGATTTAAGAATATATGAAATTGTAAGTGATATTTTGAATACTGACGGAATAAAATTAGAAAGTTATGTTAGACAAAATATCATAAATTATAGAAATTTAATTGATAGGGATGAAAATTAATGAAAGATAAAGAAATAACATTTGAAATGTTTTATAGTAGATTAAAAACTACTAATGAAATATCTTTAAATAAAATAAAAGAAGCATATGAATATGCGTTAAAAGAACATGAAGGTAAAAAAAGATTAAGTGGGGATGATTATATAACTCATCCACTTCATGTAGCGAATATATTAATAGATTTAAATGTAGATGACACAACAATTATTGCTGCTATTTTACATGAAGTTTTAAATAATGGAGAAACAGCTACTAAAGAAATTCTAGAAAATAAGTTTGGACACGATGTTGCTAAAATAGTAGATAGTGTTTCTAAAATTAATAAACTAGAATTAGTAGATGAAACAGAATCTAGTGCTATATATTTAAGAAAAGTATTAGTAGGTCTTGCTGAAGATCCTAGAGTACTTTATATAAAACTAGCAGATAGACTTCATAATATGCGAACTAATTGGGCCATAAAAGAAGAAAAACAAAAAGATAAAGCTAAAGAAACTATGGCTGTTTTAGTGCCAATTGCTCATCGCTTAGGTATTAATTCTATTAAGGGCGAACTTGAAGATATTTGTTTAAGAATATTAAAACCAGATGTTTATCAAGATATATTAGAAAAATTAAATAAAACAACAATGGAACTTAATGATAATCTTTTAGAAATGAAAGATAACTTATCACATTTGCTTAATGAAAATGGAATTAATCACCAAATTAAAGGTAGAGTAAAAAGTGTTTATAGTATTTATAATAAACTTAATAATGGTAAAAAATATAGTGATATTTATGATATTTTAGCATTACGTATATTTGTAGATAAAGAAACAGATTGTTATACAGTTATTGGTTTAATTCATTCAAAATATAGACCTGTACCAAAAAGATTTAAAGATTATATAGCAAACCCAAAAGAAAATATGTATCAAAGTTTACATACTACAGTATTTGGTAATGATGGGGAAGTTTATGAAGTACAAGTTCGTACTTATGAAATGGATGAAATAGCTGAAAAAGGTATTGCATCTCACTGGTCTTATAAAGAAAAAGGTTCTAAAAAAGTTCAAGCGATAATGGAACAAAAATTAGAGATGTTTAGAAACATCATTGAAACAAATAGTGATGAAAATGACGCTTCTTTTGAAAATGCAATGAATAATGATCTTCTTGGTGAACTTATTTATGTATTTACACCAAAAGGTGATGTTATTGAACTGCCTAAAGATTCTACACCAGTAGACTTTGCATATCGTATTCATAGTGGTGTTGGAGATACAACAGTAGGTGCTATTGTAAATGATAATATTGTTCCTTTATCTTATGCACTTCAAAATAATGATATAGTTAAAGTTATTACTAATAATAATGCAACACCAAATCAAGACTGGTTAAATTTTGTTAAAACTCCACAAGCTAAAACTAAAATTAAATCTTATTTCAGTAAAAAAGATCGAGAATCTTATATTGAAAAAGGTAAAAATATTTTAGAAAAAGAAATTAGAAAAAGAAAATTAAGTATAAGTGAAGTTTTAAGTGATTCTAATTTGAATAAGATATATAAAGATTTAAAAATGGAATCTCTAGAAGATTTATATTTATCCATTGGATCTCTTCGATATACTGCTGGTTATATAATAAATTTAACTACTGAAGACAAACAAAATGTAGATGATATATTAATTGAAAAGATAAAACCTACAATAATTCATCACACTAAAGATGATGTTATTGTTGATGGTAATACAAATATTATGTATTCTTTAGCTAAATGTTGTAAACCAGTTAAAGGCGATGAAATAATTGGTTTTATTACTAAAGGTGAAGGTGTATCAGTACATAAAAAAGGATGTATGAATACTAAAACAAATGAAGATAGATTAATCAAAGTAGAATGGAATGAAGAAGTAGAAAATACATATTTAAGTGATATATCTATTTTAGTTAATAATCAAAATTTCTTGATGGATTTAATAACTGAATCAACTAAAGAAAAGATTCATATTGTAGAAATGCATAATAAAGATACCGAATTTGGTACTATATGTAATTTAACTGTTAAAGTAAAAAATAAAGACGAATTAGTACATTTTAAAAATCAAATTTCAAAATTTAAAAATGTTAAAGTTATGGAGTAATATATGAAAGTAGTTATACAAAGAAGTAAAAATAGTAATGTTATTATTGATAATAAAGTATACAACGAAATATCTCATGGTTTGGTTGTATTATCTTGTTTTACTGAAGGTGATACCCTAGAAGATATTAATTACATAGTTAAAAAAATTACTAATTTAAGAATATTCGATGATGAAAATGGTATTATGAATAAAAGTATAATTGATATTTCTGGAAAAATATTATCTATTAGTCAATTTACATTATATGCTGATACAAAAAAAGGCAATAGACCTAGTTACATAAAAGCTTTAAATGGAACTGAAGCAATAAAATTATATGATTTATTTAATGAAGAATTAAATAAGATTGTTCCAACTGTTACTGGAATTTTTGGAGCAGATATGCTACTTAATATAACAAATGATGGTCCAGTTACTATAATAATTGATAGTAAAAACAAATAAAAAAGAATAGTTAATGCTATTTTTTTTATTGTCGAAAAATGACATACGAAATTAATTTACAATCCATATCTATTGTGATTAAATGAATATGGAAGTGCTGAATGTGGCGCCGCCTAAAACTTACTGAACGGGGAGGTAGTATTGAACCTGTAAAGGAGGTGATAAGCGTATGAAAGTAAAAACCATAAACAAGTTTTTATTAGTAATAATAATATTAATGTTACTGATTGTATTGGTATCAGAAATAAAAAGCGCCATTCTAATATTAAAATAGAATAGCGTTGTCATAAACTTAGGCGACGTGAAATTCACGCTTCCTAAGAAAAGTATATTATAAGTTAGAATAATATACAAGTATATTTTGGTAGATAAAATATTCAAAGAATAGATTGCTATTCTTTTTTTCTTTATTCTTTTGTGGCAAATAATAATAAAATATGTTAGAATATACCTCACATTTAAAAAGAGGGATTATTATGGAAAAAGGTGCAATTGAAAATTATGAAGCTTGTGCAAAATGTGGTGGTATGTGTTGTAAAAAGTGTGGTTGTGATTATTTTGTTTCAGATTTTGAAAGTATGAAATTAGACTATTTAGAAAGTAGGTTAGATGAAGGAAGAATATCTATAGTCGCAGCAATTGACTTTAATAGATTACCTTCAGGAAAATTAACTGCAACCCCAATTCTATATTTAAGAGCTAGAAATATTAATAGAGATGTTATTGATTTATTTTCGATGAAAACTACTTGTGCATCCTTAGAAGATAATAGATGTCATTATAGTTTAGAAGATAGGCCTAGTGGTGGAGCTAGTTTAATACCATTAGAATTTGGAATGTGTTATAGTGAAGTTGATAGAATTGATGAGTTAAATAAATGGATTCCATATCAAAAGGTATTACATAGAATTGTTAAAAGACGTATTGGTATGAGTGTGTACGCAAAATTAAATGAAGATATAGAAAATGTAATATTTGATTTATTAGCAGGAAATACTGAAGGTGTTTCACCTTTGGAAATTATAGATTTAAAAGGAACGATTCCAATGTTAACAGAAACTCATCCAGAACAAATCAGAAATGCATATTTAAGATACGAAAAATCAAAGCCAATACTATTACAAAGAAAGAAAAATGAATGAGAAATCATTCTTTTTGTTTTCAACAAAAAAGTTGCAAAAAATAGACTTCGGGGGGGGTATAATAAGCTTTACTTATAAAATAAAAAAGATGGTGTAAGTATGAAGTTTATTAACAAAAAAATAATATTAGTAGTAATAATATTAATGATAGGAATAATACTTTTTGGAATTTCAAAACCAAAAGATAATATAAATTTGAAAGATACACACATATCTTTCTTCCTTTTATTTATTGACTAATTATTAAAAAAGTAATAAAATATAAGCATATTGATTTTCTATGGAAAGAGAAGTAGTTTATTTAAGAAAAAGTTAGTTAGCGAAGACGGTTGGTGAGAAAGTCGAACAGCTTAATAAATGAAAACACTTTCAGAATTAGAAACGCACATTAGCGATAAAAATAAGAGACCTAGAAGTAAGGTGGTACCGCGGATATTTTCGCCCTTACATGCTAGGTCTTTTTTTATAAGAAAGAGGGATAGAATGATAACAAAACCAAAAGGAACTACAGATATCACTGGTAATGAATCAATATTATGGGAATATGTAAATTCAGTTGTAGCTACAATGATGAATAACTATAACTATGAATTTATAAGAACTCCTATATTTGAAGCAAGTGAACTATACCATAGAAGTGTTGGTGAAACATCAGACATAGTTCAAAAAGAAACATATGATTTTAAAGATAAAGGTGAACGTAATTTAACTTTAAGACCAGAGGGAACTGCGGGTGTTGTAAGAAGTTATTTAGAAAATAAATTATATGCTGAACCTGATGCTAAAAAATATTACTATAATGGTACAATGTATCGTTATGAAAGACCTCAAACAGGAAGAATGCGTGAATTTACTCAGTTTGGTGTTGAAGTGTTAGGAAGTAATGATCCTATAGTGGATGCAGAAGTTATTAGTTTACAATATAAAATTTTAGAAGCATTACATATAAGTAATTTACAAGTAAATATAAATACTTTAGGAGATCAAGAATCTCGTAATAATTATAGAGATGCTTTGGTTAAATATTTAGAACCACATTTAGATTGTTTATGTGAAGATTGTAGAGAAAGATTTAAAACTAATCCACTAAGAATACTTGATTGTAAAGTTGATGCAGATAGTGAAATACTAAAAAATGCACCAAAAACAATTGATTATTTAAATGAAGAAAGTAAAAAAAGATTTGAAACTGTTTTAAAATATTTGGATTTATTAGAAATTGATTATGAAGTAAATCCTAAAATAGTTAGAGGTCTTGATTATTATGATCATACTGTATTTGAAATAGTTTCATTAGATAATTGCGAAACAAAAGCAAGTGTTTTAGGTGGCGGTGGGCGCTACAATAAATTAATTAAAGAATTAGATGGTCCAGATTCATATGGAATTGGTTGGGCTTGTGGAATGGATAGAATTATAAATTTATTAAAAGAAATAGATTTATATAAAGATGTAAAAAAACAAGTTGAATGCTATGTGATGTATGTATCTGAAGAAGAAAAATTACACGCTTTAGAAATAGTTCAAGATTTAAGATTAAATGGGATTGTTACAGAATGTGATAATTTAGGTAAAGGTTTAAAAGGACAATTTAAACAAGCTGATAGATTAAATGCTAAATTATTAATCATACTAAATAGTGAAGATTTAAGTATGGGACTAGTTAATGTTAAAGATAATGCTACAAAAGAAGAAGAAAAAGTAGATATTTCTGAAGTTGTTGACTATGTTTTAGGATTATTATAAGAGAAAGGTGATAGATATGAAAAAATATAATAATGGTGAATTTAGATTAAAAGATGCAGGAAATTACTTCGAAGTTTATGGATGGGTAAATAAACGTCGTGATATGGGTGGGGTAATATTCGTTGACTTACGTGATAGAAGTGGTATGTTACAAATAGTATTAAATAGAGATTTCTTAAAAGATGATTTTAAAGTAGCAGAAACTCTTAAAAATGAATATTGTATTAAAGCATATGGTAAGCTAGAAAAAAGAGGAGAAGGATTAGCTAATCCAAATCTTTCTACTGGTGAAGTTGAATTAATCGTTGAAAATTTAGAAATTTTAAGTGAATGCGATATACTTCCATTTAATGTATATGAAGATACTAATATTAATGAAAATATTTCTTTAAAATATCGTTATTTAGATTTACGTAAAGAGAGATTACAAAATACAATTATGACTCGTCATAAAATAACTTCATCAATTAGAGAATATTTAAATGGTGAAGGTTTCTTAGATATTGAAACTCCAATTTTATGTAAATCTACTCCAGAAGGTGCTAGAGACTATATTGTTCCATCAAGAATTAATAAAGGTTCATTTTATGCACTTCCTCAAAGTCCACAAATTTGTAAGCAATTATTAATGGTTTCAGGATTTGAAAAATATTATCAAATTGCCAAATGTTTTAGAGATGAAGACTTAAGAGCAGATCGTCAACCAGAATTTACTCAAATCGATATGGAAATGAGTTTTGTTACTGAAGAAGACGTAATGAATAATACTGAAAATTTACTTAAAAAAGTTGTTAAGGATGTTAAAGGTATAGATGTTCCAGATTTTCCAAGAATGCCTTATAAAGAAGCAATGGAAAGATATGGTAGTGATAAACCAGATACAAGATTTGAAATGGAATTATTAGATTTAACAGAAATTTTAAGAGGAACACAAATGAATGTGTTTAATAATGTTATTTCAAATGGTGGTATTGTTAAATGTTTAATTGTTAAAAATAATGGAGATAAATATTCTAGAAGTGATGTTGAACACTTAACTGATTTTGTAAAAATATATGGTGCTAAAGGTTTAGCTTGGTTAAAATATGATAATGATACATTTAATGGTGTTATTGCTAAAAATTTAGAAGAAGAAAAATTAGAATTAATGAGAACTACTTATAATATTACTAATAACGATTTAGTTTTAATAGTAGCAGATACACCAAAAATTGTTTATGCAGCTTTAGGAGCTTTAAGATTAAAACTTGCAAAAGAATTAAATTTAATTGATGAAAATAAATTAAATTTCTTATGGGTTACAGAATTCCCTATGTATGAATATAGTGAATCAGAAAAAAGATATAAATCATGTCATCATCCATTTACAATGCCAATTAGTGTAGATAAATTATCTGACTATGAAAATTGTACTGCTAAAGCATATGATATTGTATTAAATGGTTATGAAGTTGGTGGAGGATCAATTCGTATACATGATCCTAAAGTACAAGCAATTGTATTTAAAGAATTAGGTATATCTGATGAGGAAGCACAAAAGAAATTTGGATTCTTCATTGATGCATTTAAATTTGGAGCTCCTCCTCATGGTGGTTTAGCTTTAGGTCTTGATAGATTAGTAATGATTTTATGCGGTACCGAAAACATTAAAGATGTTATTGCATTCCCTAAAACTCAAAGTGCAAGTGACTTAATGATGGAAGCGCCTTCTGAAGTTACTTTAGAACAATTAAAAGAATTAGGAATTAAAATTGATGTGGAGGAAGATAATGAGTAAATTTACTAAGGAATTAATTGATAATTATGCTGATAAATTACTTATTGGTTTAACTCCTGAAGAAAATGAAATGGTACTTAATGAATTTGATGATATTGATACAAATATAAATTTAATAAATGAAATTGATGGTATAAGTGAAGTTGAACCTATGACTCACTGTTTAGATGATTTCGAATATGTATTAAGAGAAGACGTTGTAGCGCCTACTCCTGATATCAAAGATTTACTTCGTAATAGTGATGTTACTGAAGATAGAGAAATCGTAGTACCAAAGGTAGTAGGATAGGTGATAATATGAGATATATGGATAAATCAATTGAAGAATTACATGAATTATTAGTTAAAGGTGAAGTTACTAGTGATGAACTTGTTAAAGAATCTTTGGAAAGAAGTCATGAAATTCAAGAAAAATGTAATGCTTTTGTTACTATCTTAGATGATGCTAAAGGTTGTGAAGTAACTGAAAGTCTTTTATCTGGTATACCTTATGGTGTTAAAGATAACTATTCTACTAAAGATATTTTATCTACAGGATCATCTAATACATTAAAAGATTATGTACCTTTCTTTAATGCTACATCTATAGATAATTTAGATAGAGCAGGTGCTGTAAAAGTTAATAAAACTACATTAGATGAATTTGGTATGGGTGGTACTGGTACTACAGCTCATACTGGTGTTCAAAAAAATCCATGGGATAGAACTCGTATATGTGCAGGTTCTTCATCAGGTTCTGCTGCTGCAGTTGCTGCTGGTGTTTATCCTTATGCTCTTGGAACTGATACAGGAGATTCTATTCGTAAACCTGCTGCATATTGTGGTATAGTTGGATATAAACCAACATATGGTATGATTTCTCGTTATGGAGTATTTCCTTTTGCTTCAAGTTTAGACCATTTGGGTGCATTAACTAGAAGTGTTAGAGATGCTGCTATAGTAGTAGATGCTATGAAAGGAATAGATCCTAATGATATGACTTCTTGGGATTCAAGCAAAATGGATTTACTTGGCGCTTGTACTGGCGAAGTTAAAGGTAAGAAATTATGTTATATTAAAGAAATTTGTAATATAGAAAATTATCCAAATGCATCAGAAGAATTAAAGCTTCATTTAGAAAATTTCCATAAAACTTTAGAAATTTGTAAATCTTTAGGTATGGAAGTAGAAGAAGTAAGTGTCGATAGAAAATTATTAAATGCTATTTATAGTGTTTATCGTGTTATTCATTCTGCTGAAGCATCAAGTAATATGAGTAATTTAACTGGTATTATTTTTGGACCTCGTGGTAAAGGTGAAAATTATATTGAAATGATTAAAGACCATCGTACTAATGGATTCTCACCGCTTATTAAACGTAGATTTGTAATTGGTTCTTATGTTCTTCAAAAAGAAAATAAAGAAAGATATTTTAATAATGCTCAAAGAGCTAGAAGATTGCTTGTTGATACTTGGAAAGATTTATTTAAAAAATATGATGCTGTATTAAATCCAGTGGGAATTGGTCCAGCTAAAAAATTCGAAGATTTAGATATAAAATATGATGATAATACAATTGCATTAGATGAACATTTACAAATTGGTAACTTTGGTGGTTTCCCATCAATAAGTATTCCAGATGGTTTTGTAAATGATTTACCAGTAAGTATTTGTATAACTGGAAATTGTTATGATGATGAAAATGTATTAAATATAGCTTATGCTTTAGAATCTGCAATGGATTACAAAGGCCAAGTTGTTAAGGAGGTTAAATAATGGGTAAATATTTAGCTAAAATTGGGTTAGAAATGCACTGTGAAGTTTCAGAAACTAATACTAAAGTATTTAGTGCTGCTGAAAACTCATATAAAGATACTCCTAACTGTAATGTAAGTGCTGTAGATATGGCTTTCCCAGGAACACTTCCTGTAGTAAATAAAGAAGCTGTAAGACTTGCGTTAATGGCTAGTATGATACTTAAATGTAGCCAACCAGAATATTTCTTCTTTGAAAGAAAAAATTATTACTATCCAGATTTACCAAAAGGATTTCAAACTACACAAGAAACTAAACCTATTCCATCAGGAATCTATGGTGAAGTTGAATTTGAATGTAATGGTGAATTAAAAAAAGTAAGAGTTAATAATTTACACTTAGAAGAAGATGCTGCATCTTTAGACCATTATTATTCTACAAGTAATATTGATTATAATAGAGCTGGTGTTCCATTATTAGAACTTGTAACAGAACCAGATATTCATAGTGCTGATGAAGCTGTTGCTTTCTTAGAACATATGAGAAGTGTATATCAATATGCTGGTATATCAGAAGCTGATAGTAAAAAAGGACAAATTAGATGTGATGTAAACATTTCTTTAATGGATGCATCTTTAGATGAAAGTGATCCAAATAATTGGGGAACTAGAGCAGAAATTAAAAATGTTAACTCTTTTGGTGGCGTTAGAGATGCCATTAATTATGAAATTGTTCGTCAATCAGAAATACTAGATAATGGTGGCGCTGTTGAACAAGAAACTAGAAGATGGGATGAAGAATCAGGTACTACTATTTATATGAGAAGTAAAGTTGATGCTATTGATTATAAGTATTTTGTAGAACCAAACATTCCTAAATTTAAAATTAGTCAAGAATGGCTAGATGAAATTAGAGCATCTATTCCTGAACTTGCTATGGACAGAAAGAAAAAATATATTGAACAATATGGATTATCAGAATATGATGCAGGAGTTATTGTAAAAGAAAAATGCGTTTCAGATTATTTTGAAGAATGTTTAAAATTAAATATGAATGCGAAAACTGCTGCTAACTGGTTAACAGTACAAATTATTGCTTATATTAATAAATATGAAATAGAACTTAAAGATTTCTATTTAACTCCAGTATTATTAAACCAAATAATTACTGAACTTGATAAAGGTACAATTTCTTCAAAACAAGCTAAAGAAATATTCTTTAAATCATTAGAAGAAAACAAAGAACCTAAAACATTCATTACTAAAGATAATGCTCAAATTTCAGACGAAGGAGTATTAAATGATATTATTAGTAATATTTTAGCTAATAATGAAAATCAAGTTAATGAATATAAGAGTGGTAAAACTAATTTATTTGATTACTTTGTTGGTCAAGTTATGAAAGAAACTAGAGGAAAAGCTAATCCAAATATTGTTAAAGAAATATTAAAAGGGAAGTTAGATAATTAAAGAGACTAAGAAATTTAGTCTTTTTTTAATTTTTATATTTTTTCTAAATTTTGCAAAACAAAATGTTTTATAGTAAATATTTGCGTAAGGAGAGGTGGAAAATTTTGCTGCGTCCACACGCCTGTATGGTCGAAAAGAGATGGAGTAGAAGGCGGCGGCTCCCCCCTCACAAAAAATAATGACTAATCAATTTGATTAGTTTTTTTCTTTTTTATATAATGTATATAGGTAATCTTATGATAAAGAGTCGCGTTACGGTTATAATTCCAGCAATAGTCGTTACAATGCGTGGAATGTGAATTCGAGCGGTAACTTGAATAACAATAATTTGAATAATGCTAATTCGGTTCGCCCAGCCCACTATAACTTGAATGATAATATGGTTAAGACTATATTTTTGGGAAGATAGAGGACAAAGATTATCTAGGACTTTTTTCCAAACAAAAAACGGAGATGGTTTATTTTACGAAATAACCTATTACTCCGTTATTTTTTTTATAGAGATTTAATATATTGTGCAACATCTTCGTCACTAATATCTAATATAATTATTAATTTTTTTAATGTTTGTAGAGATGGCAAACTTTTTTCTTTTTCAATTCTTTGCATTTGTCGCCATGTAATTTCTATTTTATCCGCAAGTTCTTCTTGAGTTAAACCTCGCTTAATTCTGTACTCTTTAAATAACATAATTCCACCTCAGTAATTATTATGTCAAAATAAGCAAAATATTATTATGGTATGAAATGTCATATTTGTTATTGACTTTTATAATTATCAAGCTTTATAATGAATATGACATAAGATATCATAAAGATATCAGTCTAAACGAAGTAATAGTAGTTTAATGAAGGGTTTAAGTTAAAAATGAATGGGTTAAGTAAAGTAAGTGTTAGGATTACTATAAGCTTACTAATTATAATAGAACTTTGTTCTTTATTTTTAGTATATAAGTCTTTTAGTAATAGAAAAATTAATGAAATTAAGGATATTAATACTGTAAATTCTAATAAATTTGCAATGTATATAGAACAAGATGATGGTAGTTATAGTGAATATACTGAAGGTAATTTATTTACAATAGATGGCTACATTTTTAATTTAGAAAAATCTAATTGTGTAGATAACAAAGGTAATATTGTAAATGATGCATTAACAAATAATGGCAACAAAATTACTATATCAAGTAACAAAACTAGTTATTGCTATTTGTATTTTAGTTTACCACCAAATTTATATGATGTGTGTGGAAGTTATGATAAAATGAGTTCTTGTGTAGCAAATGAAAATATTTCTCAGATTGAAGGGGTTAATTCAATAGAAGCAGGAATGTATAGATATCAAGGAACAGATGCAATGAACTATGTTTGTTTCGGAACAACAGTAAAAAGCGAATGTGTAGGAAATACAGATGCATATATGTATAGAATAATAGGAATAAGACCAAATGGCCAAATGAAACTGATAAAAAAAGAAGCACTAAATACTGGAGTAAAATGGTGGGATAATTACACAGATAATATAGAATGGCCAAGCAGTAATATATATACAACATTAAACGGAAATGATTACTTGTTAAACGAAACATATGTGCTAACAGGATGGGAAAGTAAAATAGCAACAACAAGTTGGTATTATGGAGATACAACAACTAATGGTAATTATGACGGAGCAACAATGTATCCGATAGAAAACCCATTCGGAGAATCCACAGCATCAAATAGATTCACAAAGACAGTAAGCGCAAAGATAGGATTAATGTATATACATGATTTTTACTATGCATATGCAAGTGGAGGAGCACCAGGAAGTTCTAGTAATGCCGTAACAGCATGGATCCATTTAAGTAAAAATGATACAAGTGCACCAATTGGTACTGAATGGCCAATGTCGCGTTACGGTCTTAATGGTAGTAATGGTTATTACTATGCGTGGCGTGTGTATTCGAACGGTTATGTCACTAGTACTATTTTGAACTATGCTTATTCGGTTCGCCCAGTCTTCTATCTGACATCCGATGTAGAGATAACAGGTGGAACAGGAATATTAACCGATCCATTTTTAATAAATTAATAATCGTCAACGAAGACGTTAAAATAGATTAAAATTTAATAAGGTATTTATATTACCTTAACCCTTTGAAAGCATGGTAACGCGTGCTTTCTTTTTTTGTTTAATAATAGACATCATTCGACAAATAATACATTTGCTTTATGATATAGTATTTTTAAGGTGATAATATGAAAAAAAAGATATTGTTTGCAATATTTTCTGTAGTAGCAGGAATAGCGTTTACTTTTTTCTTTTTAAATAAAGAAGATACATTTGCTAAAGAAGAATATTTAATTTATGTATTCCAAGTTGGAGCATTTGAAAAATACGATAATGCTGTTAACTTTTCTAATTCATTGCCGTCATCAATAATAAAAAAAGAAGGTAATTTATATAAAATATATGTTGCTATGTATAAAGATATAGATATTGTTAATAAAATGATTGTTTATTTTGAAAATAATGACATAAATATTTATTTAAAGAATTTAAATGTATCTAAAAATTTTTATAATGATTTGTTAAATTATGAAACTCTTATTAAAAGTTCTGAAGATATACATGTATATAATAAAGTTAATCAAAGTATATTAAACTTATATTTAGAAAGCTTAGAAAATGAATAGGCTTATTAAAGAAAGTTATCTTTTTCTTGTTTTATTTATTTTAATAATTGTAAAAGAACCAATATATAGATTATTTACTATAAAAGATAACATTTACAATACTACTAGATGTGAATTTTTAGAAAGTGATTATAATAAACTTTTAGAATTTAGTGAAGTTAATGTTGCGTATGAAAGTGACTATATTAACTCAGCAGTTATATATAAAGATATTTATAACTATATGAATGAAATTACTATAAGAGGAGGAAAAGACTATAAATTAGATAATAATCCAGTAATATATGATAATACTTTAGTTGGTGTTATTGATAAAGTAGATTCTAATACAAGTATTGTTAAATTAATTACTAATAATAGTAGTAAAATATCAGTTAAAATAAATGATGAAATTGGAATTTTAGAATATAAAAAAGATAAACTTATTGTTAGTAATATTAGTAATTTTGGGAATATAAATGTTGGCGATATAGTTTATACATCAGGACTAGGTAATATTCATGAAAATATTTATATAGGAGAAGTAAAAAATATTGAGCTTGGTAATAAGAATATTGAACAAATAATTACTGTTAATTATAAATTAAATATTAAAGATATAGATTATGTTACAATACTTAAGGAGTCTTTATGATATATTTATTATTTTTATTAGATATTCTTATTAATAATTATACAAGTTATACTTCTTATTTTTTTGTTATCTATTTATATAACAAATCATATAAATATTATTTATTAACTGGTTTAATATTAGATTTAGTTATTTTTAAATCTTTATTTACAAATACTTTAATACTATCTTTAATTTATCTTTTTAATAAAGTATTTAAAGAATTAAATAAAACAAATATTTTTAACTATATTTTTATTAATATATTTAATTATATAGTTTTTATTTTTTTAACTAACATAATGTTTTTGAATAATTTAGACACTATATTAATATTATTAGGCAATAATTTATTAATAAATACTATTTTTTATATACTTAGCTATAGAATATATGAAAACTTGAAAAATTAGCTGTATTATGCTAGAATAATACCCAATTCAAGGGGTTATATTATGGAAAAGTGTATTGAAGGTGCTAAACGATTAATTGAGCATCAAATAAAAAATAAACAAATTTGTAATGTTGGAGAATCTTTTGCAGAATATCAAAAGGTTTATGCATGGACAAATGAATATATTAAAGGGTATCTTGATTTAGTTAGTTTTGCTGATAAAGATAGTGCTCTTGCAGTTATGGCTAGTGGAGACCATGCTTTTAATTTAATTGAAAAAGGAATAAGGACTGTTGATACTTTTGATACTAATAGATTGACTGAGTTTTATGCCTTAGGCTTAAAAAGAGCGATGATTTTAAAATACGATTATAAAACTTTTTTAGAAGTTACTCAAAGATTATATTCTGATGATATTACAATAGATGAAATATCTGAAATAGTGTTTGGTTTGCTTCCTTTTATGGATAGAAAACATGCAATTTATTGGAGAAATATAATTGATTTTAATATGCATATTCAAAGAGAAAATAATACTAGTTTAAATTTATTTAGAATGTTAAATTTTGCTAATAATTTTGAAAATATGGATTTATTAAATAATTATTTAGTTGATGAGGAACATTATGAAAGATTAAGAAATTGTTTGGGATCTGCAAATATTACTTTTAAATGTGCCAATGCAATGAATTTAGAAAGCGAATTTAATTCCCAATATGACTTCATTTTGCTTTCTAATATATTAGATTATTTTTCTATTCGTTGGAAATTTGATTGGGATTATGAAAAATTAAAGAAATATGAAGAATCACTTAAGAACATCTTAAAACCCGAAGGAATAATATTTTTGAAATATATTATGCTTCATGGAATAACTGATAAAATGGTAAAAACAACAGTTATTGGTAATCACTTAGTAACATCAAAAGATTTAACTGATGAAGAAATTGTTAATTTACCAGCATTACCTGGTAACAAAGCATTTAGTGGTATGGTTTTACTTAGAAAGAAGAAGTAATATATGGAAAAATGCATTGAGGGTGCAAAAAGATTAATAAATAAACAAGTCCATGATAATAGAGTATCTCTTTTTGGTATTTCTTTTTCAGAATATCACAAATCATATTATTGGACTAATGAGAATATAAAAGGATATTTAGACAAGGTTGATTTTGAAGGTAAAGATAATGCTTTGTCGGTATTAGCAAGTGGGGATCATATTTTTAATTTAGTTGAAAAAGGAATTACTAATATAGATACTTTTGATACAAATAAGTTAACTGAATATTATGCTTTAGGTTTTAAAAATGCAATGATATTAAAATATAGTTATGAAGAATTTATTCAATACATGCAAATAATTAGTAGTGATAATATTTCTTTAGAATATTTAACAGAGTTATTGTTATCTTTATTGCCTTATATGGACAAAAAATATAGAGTTTTTTGGCGTGAAATTATTGAATATAATTATAAAATTCAAAAAGAAATGGGAACGAATTTAAATCTATTTCAAATGCTATGTATTAATTTAGGTGTTATAGATGCTAGAATTTGTTACAACAATTATTTATCTAGTAAAGAAAATTATGAAGAATTTAAGAATAGATTAATGTTAGCAAACATTACCTTTAAAGAAGCTAATGCATATAGATTAGAAGCGGAATTTGATTCTACTTATGACTTTGTTCTGCTTTCAAATATATTAGACTATTTTGATAAATACTTTGGCAAAGGTTGGAGTTATGATTGTTTAAAACTATATGAAAAAAGAATAAGTTCATTAGTTAAACCAGAAGGTATTATATTTTTACATTATATATTTGATTATAATTCTTTTGATAGGAATGCTAATTTAATTACCGATTCAAGCATTTCTCAACGTACTTTAAAAGGAGGAGAAGTTGTTTTATTGCCTAGCGATTATGATGCTTTAGATGTAGGAATGATTTTAAAAAGAGTTAAATAATTTGTTATAATCGCATATATTTTAATGGTGAATAATAATTATGGATGAATATACTAGAATCAGTCACAAAAGACCTAGTAGTAATATAGATAATAATTTAGATGATAAGAAAATAAAATATTTAAAGAATTTAATAACTAGAATATTATTAAGTGTTATTTTAGTAATAAGTATTTGTATTTTTATAAAATTGGATAGTAATAATAAAGTTCTAATAGAGGAATATATTTTTAAAGATTCTTTAGAATTTACAAAGATTAATAATTGGTATCAAGATAATATTGGAAAGATAGTACCAGAATTAAATGAAAATAGTGCTTTAGTATTTAGCAGTGATGATTTAAAGAAAAATGCTTATACTTCGTATAAAGATGGCGTAAAAATAGAAGTAGATAAGAATAGTCCAATTTCTTTAATAAATGGTGGAATAGTAGTATTTATTGGCAATAAAGATGGTTATGATAATGTATTAATTTTGCAGGGAAATGATGGTATAGATTATTGGTATGGGGGCATTACTAACGTTAATGTAAATCTATATGATTATTTAGAAAAGGATACTTTAATTGGTGAGTCTCAAGGAAATTATATATATTTAGTAATGGAAAAAGATGGTAAATATTTAAACTATGAAGAATATATTAAATAAATTAAAAATAAATAATTATACTTATTTATTTTTTATTATTTGTGCTTTATGTGGTTATATAAAAAATATAACTATTATTTTTGCCATTTGTTTATTTCATGAGCTAGGCCATGTATTTTTTATAAAATTATTTAAATATAAAGTAGTTAGTATTGAAATACTTCCTTTTGGAGGATTTACTACAATAGATAAAAAAATAAATACTAGTATTAATAAAGATATTTTGATTGCTTTTGGTGGAATATTTTTTCAATTAATTTTATTAATACTAATGTATATTTTTAGAAATAGTTTTAATATTATTACTTATAACTTAATAATTAATTATAGTTTAATACTTATTTTCTTTAATTTAATTCCCATAATACCTTTAGATGGTAATAATATAATCCATTTATTATTAGAAAAATTCTTTTCTTATCATTTGTCATATTATTTAAATTTTTTTATTTCCATAATTAGTTTAATATTATTTTTTATAATAAATTATGTATATAATTTAGATAATTATTTTATTATAAGTTTTCTTATATATAAAGTTATAGTGTACTTTAAAAATTATAAATTTAATAGGAATAGATTTTTGTTAGAGAGATATTTATATGATTTTGATTATTATAAAATAGATAATAAAACAAAAAATATTAATGATTTAAAAAAGAACGTTTTGCATTATTTTAAAGAAGATAATAGATATATTAGAGAAAAAGAAAAGATAAGAAATAGTCTTTATAAGAGATAACATAAACTTTACATTAGTAATAGTATATTTCTTGTTAAAATCATAGTTATTTGGTATTATATTCAGACATTGAGGTGATTACTATGATTAGAGCTATAATATATGCTAAGAAAATAATTGAACGTCAAGTTAAGAAAAATGATTATGAAATGATTAGTGAAGATTTTTCTAAATATCAAAAAGGTTTTTATTGGACTAATGAAAATATTGATCATTGTTTAGGAATGGTTAATTTAAAAGAAAAAAATAATGCTTTAGCAGTAGCTTCTACTGGTGATCATGCATTTAATTTGATTGCTAATGGAATTAATGATATAGATACTTTTGATATTAATAGATTAACTGAATTTTTAGTTTTAGGACTAAAAAGAGCAATGATAGAAGTATATAATTATTATGAATTTTTAGCTATGCAAAATTTACTAGCAGATCCTGCAGTTTCTTTGGAACAACTTACAGATATAATTATGAGTTTAACATATCATATGGATACAAAATATAGAATATTTTGGCGTGAAATTGCTGATTATAATTATAAAATTCAAAAGAAATATGGGACAAACTTAAATTTAATTCATATGTTATATATTAATGTTTTTGCATTATCATGCCATTTAAATAATAATACATATTTATATGATGAATATTTTTATGAAGATTTTAGAAACAAATTAGGTAAAGCTAATATTACATTTAAAGGTGCTGATGCTCTTGATTTAGCCACATCTTTTAAAGGTAGAAAATATGATGTAATTATGCTTTCAAACATTTTAGATTATGCTAATACTAGATGGGGAAATGGTTGGGGTATTAATGAACTAGAGGCATACATTAAATCATTAGAAGGTATTTCTAATGAAGATGCTGTATTATTTATAAAATATATTCTTTCATATATAAATAGTGGAGTAGTAAAGAAACATATTTTCCATGATTCATCAATTGTTTCTGATGAAATTACTGATAAAATTTATTCTGTACCAAAACATTCTAGTTCTAGAGAAATTGATGGAATAATATTAAGACGAGTTAAAATTGACAAATAACCACTTTTTTGGTAAAATTAAATACGTTTAAGTCATTTCGCAAAAAACCGCACTGAAAAGGTTATAAGTTTTCAAAAAACACCTTAAGGGCGCGACTTGAAACAAAAATATATAAGGAGGTATGAAATGAAAGCTATATTCGTAACAGGTGGGAAACAATATTATGTTTCTGAAGGTGATGTAATCTACGTTGAAAAATTAAATGCTGAAGCTGGTAAAACTGTTAAATTTGATGAAGTTTTATTTGTTGATGGTGTTGCTGGAAATCCAGTTGTAGATGGTGCATCAGTTGAATGTAAAGTTGAAAAACACGGAAAAAATAAAAAAGTTGTTGTTTTCAAATACAGACCTAAAAAGAAATATCGTAAAAAACAAGGACATAGACAACCATATACTAAACTTGTTGTTACAAAAATTAGTAAATAATTATGATTAAAGTAAATTATAATGATAAAATAATCAAAATTAGTGGTCATGCTGGTTTTGATGAATACGGAAAAGATATTGTATGTGCTAGTGTATCAAGTATTGTTTATACTACTATTAATGGAATATTAAATATTAATGAAGAAGCTATTAAGTTTAGTGATGGTAAAGAATTAATTATAGAAATAGTAAGTGCTGATTCAGTTACTACTAAATTAATCAATAGTATGCTTGATTTATTAAAAGACTTAGAAAAACAATATCCTAAAAATATAAAAATTAGTAAAGGAGAATGAACATGTTATTTATAAGATTAAATATACAAAGATTTGCCCATGTTAAAGCTCAAGGTTCTACAAGAAACGGTCGTGACTCAAGAGGTCGTAGATTAGGTGCTAAATTATCTGACGGACAAGTTTGTAGTGCTGGCGCAATTATCTATCGTCAAAGAGGAACAAAAATTTATCCAGGTACTAATGTTGGAATGGGAAAAGACCATACATTATTTAGTAAAATTGATGGCGTAGTTAAATACGAAAGATTAGGCAAAGATAAAAAGAAAGTAAGCGTTTACGAAGCATAGTAAATGCTTTTTTTATCAAAAATAAAACCACATAATTTTGTGGTTTTTTAATTTTTTATTTAAATGTTGCATCAACATAATATATTGGTCTTTTTTCTTTAAAATATTGTTTTTCAAAATCTGTCATTATATTTTCTATTTTATTTTCATCGTAATGTAGATTTAAACTAACTCTTTCAAATGAATACCAATATTGAGATAAACTTTCTAAAGAATAGGCAAATAAACCTTTATTATCAGTTTTTAAAATAATATGTTTATTTTTCTTATATATCTTATCATATAGTTTTAAGTAGCTTTCATGAGTAAATCTTTTCTTTTCATCTTGTTTTTTAGGCCAAGGTTCAGAGAATGTTAAATATATAGTATCAATTTCTTTTCCAAATATTTTATCAATTTCTCTTGCATCGCAATTAATTAATTTAATATTTTTTAAATTTAAACTTTGTAATTTTTCTACAGCTTGTACCATTTGAGAATCATATAATTCAATACCAATAAAATTAACATTTGGATATTGTTTTGCCATTTCAATTATAAAACTTCCTCGTCCCATTCCAAGTTCTAATTTAATAGGATTATTATTTCCAAAAACTTTACTCCAATTATTTTTGTTTTCATATGGATTATTAACTACATATTTACTGCCTTTAACTATTTTATCAGCATTTTTAATAACGTTATAACGCATATTATCACTTCCTGCTCAATATTTTATCATGTTTAATATTAATAGTAAATTAGTTATTTATATTAGATTTTCATAAATTTTACTAAATCTTTATCGCTAAATTCTAATACTAATAATATTTTTTTAATTGTTTCAAATTTAGCTACATTATATTTACCATTTTCAATTCTTTGCAAATTTCTCCAAGAAATATCACATTTTTCTGCTAACTCTTCTAGAGTATAGCCCTTCTTTATTCTATATTCCCTTATCATACTTTCACCCTTCAGGTAAATTATTACATTCTCGAAGTTCTTGTTGTATGTCTTCTGTGACATACACAAAAATTGCTGCTTAGATATAATTTTATTGATGATAGGTTTCAAATAACGATTAAGAGAGGGTTAAGATTATGATAAAAAAATATTCTAAAGTTTTAATTGTTTTACTTTTATTAGTTGAATTTACATTTGTGTTTTTAAGTATTAAATCATTTAATAATAAAGATATAAAAGAAATCAAAGAAGAAAATAAAGTAAATAAAGAAATGTTTTCGATGTATGTAGAAAATAAAGATGGAGAATATGAGGAATATACAGATAGTGAGTACTATCCCATAGGATTAAAATACTACTTTAATGAAGAAAGAAGTAATTGTACAGATAATAAAGGTAAAGTAATAAACGATGTAATATCATACAACAATAATAAGATAACAGTTAGTAGTAATAAAACATTATTCTGTTATTTGTACTTTGACTTAGATAAAATACCTCCCCAAACATTTACCTTCTACTTAGGAGGAAATACTAATCCAGAATATATAACTAGTACAAGTACAACAGCATATCTATCATGGACAGATAATGATATAGAAAGTTATTGTATAAATACTGAAAATAATTCAAGTACATGTAATTGGGTAAATACAAGTGGAAATACAATAACCCCAAGTTATACAATAAGTACACAAGGAAGTAATACAAGATATGCATTCATAAGAGATGCAGCAGAAAATATATCACCAGTAGTAAGTGACAGTGTATTCTTAGATAGTGTAGCACCAGTAATAACAAGCGCAAGTGATAGTGGAGCAGGAACAGCAAATGTAACCGTTACAGAAACAGGAAGTGGAGTAACATATGTATGTGTAAATCAAAGTAGTACATCTACAACAGGATGTACATGGGATGAAGTAAGTGGAACAACATTTACAAGTACAACAGCGGTAACAGCAACAGGTAGTTATTATATCCATGTTAAAGATAAAGCAGGAAACATAGGGCATAAAACAAGTGCGATAAGTATTGCTAAACCAGTTTGGAATTTATATACATTATGTTCAAAATATAGCAACATAGATTTATGTGAACAAAATGAAAATTTGGAAGATGTTGATGGAATATGGAATAGTACATTAGAAGATGATGGTTACCGATATGTAGGAACAAATCCAAATAACTATGTATGTTTTGGAACAACAAATAAATCAACATGTACAGGGAATACAGACTTGTATATGTATAGAATAATAGGAATATTTGAAGATAGTTCAGGCAACCAACACTTGAAACTAATAAAAAAAGAAGCATTAAACACTAAATATAAGATGCATAGTACGTATAGCGTAGACATAGATTGGGATGAAATGCAATTGTATAAAGAAATAAATGGCAGTTATTTTCTAACAAACACAACATATAGTTATATGCAAAATAGTGCTTGGTTAGAAAAAATCAGTAATTGGGATTGGACTGCGGCTAATTCAGGATATTATCCTAATCATGGTTCTAATTATTATTACATGACTCCACAAGCTGTATACATACACGAACTAAATCGAAGCACAAAAACAAATCAAAAATGTTACAATAATTATAGTTCCAACGGTTTTACAACAGCAGATTGTAGTGTAGGAGAATGGAAAGAAGTAACAACAAAAATAGGATTAATGTATGTAAGTGATTATATGTTATCTTTAGGGGCAAGTTTTTTAGATTTATGGTGTGGAAATTATAATTTAGGAGCGGCGTCACTAAATACTGAAGCTGTTTCAAATGTGTTAAAAACAGGTTGGCTGAATTTGAAAAATAGCGATTCTTCTCCTCCTAATCCAGGAGAATGGACAATGACAATTGCTGGAGCCACTTCCAATCCTATTGAATATGCCTATATTATAAATACTAATGGTACAATAGTAGTAACTGGAATTGCAGGAACTAATAATTGGTCAGTTCGCCCAGTCTTCTATCTGACATCTGATATAAAAATTACTGGAGGAACAGGCTCATCAACCGATCCATTCCTAATAAATTAACAATCGTCAACGAAGACGTTAAAATAGAAAACTTAACCCTTGAGAGTACGAAAGTACTCTCGTTTTTTATTATATAAATATCTGTAAATAAAAAAGACAATGTGTTATTGTCTTCGAGTATTTTTACCATTTTTAAATAAATCTTTTGCTAAAGTTCTAATTGGCATATCTTTGTTTTGTTCATAATATTCCGGATCAAATAAAGCATCACCTAGTATTTTGGCTTTTTCAAGAAGTGTTTTTTCATCTTCTAATTGTTGTCTTTCTATAGCAATATTTTGTAATGCAATATTCGGATCTTCATCATCTATACCGGCACATATTTCTTCTTCAATAGTATTATCTAATATTTCAGGTTTAATTTCTTCAGTTTTTTCTTCCTTTTCTGCCTCTTTATTATAGCTTCTTAAAGTAAGTATTTGTGCTACTGTGGTAGGTAATTGTATTCCAAGAAGTACTAAAAAATCTCTTATACAAGCAACTTTATCTAATGATGCATATTTTAAGTATTCGATAAATTCTGGCATATTAAGTAAATCTACTGCCACAAATGAACCAACAATTGACATACTTAGAAACCAAGTTTTTATTTTACCAATCATATTAGATTGAACATTTTTATCATTATTTAATTTTTTCTTTTGAGCAAGTACTATAGCTAATTCCATAATAAGTGGAATAGAGAATACTACTGGATTAATTGTCGTAAGTAGTAAACAAGCCATTATTCCATAAGCTTTATCAGTTGTTCCATCAAATAAGGCTCCAAAGAAAGTAGATGAATTCCATTTTCTAGCTAAGTGTCCATCAATAAAATCTGTTAATAAAAATATTGCAGAGAATACTGATGCACTTATACCTCCAAGTACTTTAAAAGTAGGAATTACTAAAAATGATCCTAAGAATCTTGATGCTGTTATTGCATTAACGATAGCAATTTGTTTTTTACTTCCAAATTTCTTTTTTGTTTCTTCCATTAATATCACACCCTGCGAACAAATATCTTACCATAAATTCTTAAAAAGATAAACAAAAATATAAAAAGTTATATTTATTAATTTAATTGAGTATGATATAATGAATTAGATAATAGGAGTTAGTGTGATGAAAAAATATATATTAGCATTTTTTTGTAGTGTTTTATTAATTTTTCCGTGTGTATGTTTTGCAAAAAAAGTAACATGTAGTAATGGAGAATATAAAGCAACGATTGAAATAGATAAAGATAAATTTGGTTTAACTGAAGTTGCTCTTATAAAAGTAACTAGTGATACTGCATATGAAATTGAATATAAAATAAATGAAAAAGACTTCTTAAATATAGATAAAACGGGTATTGTAAAGCCTTTAAAAGAAGGAAAGGTTACAATAAATGCTGAAATAGAATTTTTAGTTGATGAGGAAGCAGTTGGCAATTGTACTGCACCAATACCAATTGAAATCGTATCTAATGATTCTTCGCTTAAATTACTTACATTAGAAGAATTTGATATAACACCACTTTTTAAAAGTGATAAATATGAATATGAAATAAAATTACCTTATAAATTTGAAAAAATAAATATTGTAGCTGAAGCCAATAATAAAAGTGCTAAAATTACAGGTGATGGTAGAAGATATTTAAATGAGGGAACTAATGAGTATGAAGTAGTAGTAACTGCTACTGATGGTAGTACTTCAACTTATAAAATAGTAATAATAAGAGAAGATGCTAATGATGATGTAACCTTAGAAAGTTTAAATGTTGAAGGTTATGTATTAACTCCTAAATTTGATAAAGAAACTTATAAATATTCCTTAAACGTAGATAAAGATATTGAAGAGATTACAATAAATGCTACACCAACATATGAATTTGCTAAAATAAGAGGAACTGGTAAATTTATATTAGCTACTGGTTCTAACATATGTAAAGTTACAGTAACTGCTGAAAATGGCAATGAAGCAGTTTATGAAATAGAAATTGTGAGAAATAACGGAAATAGTTCATTAAAGAATTTAGAAATCACTGGTATAGAATTAGATAGCAAATTTAGTGGTGATAAATATACTTATTATGCAACAGTAAAAAGCGATGTAAAAACTGTAGATATTAAAGCAGAAGCAAATGATAATGATCAAATAGAAATAATTGGTAATGAAGAATTAGAATATGGCGAAAACGAAATAATAATTCGAGTTACTGGAGAAGATAAAAGTACAACAACATATAAGATTATAATTAATAAATTAAGTTTAGAAGAAGAACAAGAAATAGAAAAGAATGATTTATTATTAAAGATATTATTTATAATGTTTATTATAGCAATAATATTTATGGTAATATCAATAACAATTTTTATTAAAAGAAATTATAAGAGAAATAATAAAGTAAAAAATTTAAAAAATAAAAGTAAATCAAAGAATAAAAAGAAATAATAGGTGATAGTAATGTTTGGGAAAATACTTTATATTAGCGATAATATCGCACATGTAGAAAATAAAATGAATAGAGATGTAGCAGCAGATTTAATGAATATTCATGTTATATTTGAAGCTAAGGATCAAAGAATACTAGGCGAAATAGTTGAATTAAATGACGAAATAATAAAGATTAAATTCCTAGGAGAATACTTAGGAAAGAAGTATTTAAATGGTGTACTTAGAAAACCTTTGCTTAATTCAAATATCAGAATTATTAATGGGGAAGAATTAATGGAATTGGTTGGTACTTATACAGATAAATCATTTGTATTAGGAGATTCTGCTATATATAAGAACTTTAAAGTGTGTCCAAGTATAAATGATTTATTTTCTAACCATTTAGCAATCTTTGGTAATAGTGGTTCCGGTAAATCTTGTGGAGTAGCTAGAATAGTACAAAATATATTTAGTAATAATGCACTTAATCCAGTAAATTCTAATTTATTTATATTTGATGCTTATGGAGAATATAAAAATGCATTTAGAACATTAAATGAAAAGAACGCATCTTACCAATATAAATTTATTACAACTAATCCAGTAGATGAAGATGATTATACTTTAGATATTCCTATCCATTTACTTAATTTAGATGACTGGGCATTATTACTACAAGCAAGTGCTCATTCACAACTTCCTATAATAGAAACAACAATAAAGTATGCAAGAATATTTTCTCAAGAAAATGAGGAATCTAGAAGATTAAAGAATCATTTAATAGCAAAAGCATTACTTGCAATATTATTTAGTAATGAAACTACTGCTAATAAAAAGAATGAAATATTTACTGTTATTGAAGTATGTAATACACCAGAATTTAACTTTAACTCAGTTATTCCGGGTGTAGGATATCAAAGAATATTTAGTGAATGTTTTGAAATAGATTCTCATGGTAATTTTGGTGAAAGTGTTTTAATCACTGATTATATTTTAAAACATATATTAGATGATAATAAGACATTTGAAGAGCCTGAAGGTGCTTATTATACTTTACAAGACTTCTCAAAAGCTTTAGAGTTTACTTTAATTAGTGAAGGATTCCAACATAATGAAAACTTATATAGTGATTCAATAATATTAAAAGTTAGATTAAATACTATTATAAATAGTAAAGTTGGTAAATATTTTACTGGTAATGGTTATATTTCATTACATGACTATATAACTAGTTTGGTAATGAAGAATGATAATAAAGCTCAAATAATAAATATTAATTTAGAAGATATTGATGATGTTTATGCTAAAGTAATAGTTAAAATATTTTCTAGACTTATGTTTGAATATTCTAAAGGATTAGAGCGTCGTGCTAGTGTTCCATTCCATTTATTCTTAGAAGAAGCGCATAGATATATTCAAAAAGATAATGATACATTCTTAATTGGTTATAATATATTTGATCGTATTGCTAAAGAAGGTCGTAAATATGGTGTAATACTTGATATTATTAGTCAAAGACCTGTAGAAATATCTGATACAGTTATCGCTCAATGTTCTAACTTCTTAATATTTAAAATGACTCACCCATTAGATATCAAATATATTGAAGAAATGCTTCCAAATATATCTAGTGATATAGTAGAAAAACAAAAAGTATTACAACCAGGTACTTGTGTAGGATTTGGTGGTGCTTTCAAAATACCTATGATAGTAAAACTTGAAATGCCAAATCCAATGCCATATTCATCTAACTGTGATGTATCTAGTTGTTGGAAATAATATTAGACACTATCCCATATGGATGGTGTTTTTAAATATAATGTAAAGTAAGTACAAAATAGTAGTATAAATAATATTTAATGTGGTATAATAAAATTGCCTAGTAAAGGTAAGTTATTCATATAAAACCGACTATATTGATAATATGGGGAACTAATTATTTGGTTGTGTTGAATGCTAGCATTTATGTTAGAATCCTGATACCTTATATGTGTTCTACCACCTGCGAACCGCGGGCTTTTATCAAATAACTTCCACTAGGTTTTTTAATGGAGTGATTTATTATGTATGACAGAATTATAAATTTAATAGGAATTGATGCTTTTAATAAAATTAAAAATACTAAAATATTATTAGTAGGTGTTGGTGGAGTAGGTAGTTTTGCTTATGAAGCATTAATTAGAAGTGGTTTTCAAAATATAACTATAATTGATAAAGATAAAGTTGAAATAACTAATTTGAATAGACAATTAGTAGCAACTTTAGACACTATAAACAAAGCAAAAGTAGATATCGCTCTAGATAAAGCGTTAAAAATCAATGAAAACATCAAAATTAAGGCCGTAGAGGAGTTTTTGGACAAAAATAATATAAATGGTCTAGATAAAGATTTTGACTATATAATTGATGCTTGTGACACCATAAATACTAAATTAGAATTAATAAGATTTGCAGAAAGCAATAATATTAAAATTATTTCATCTATGGGTGTAGGAAATAGAGTAGATGCTAGTCTTATTAAGATTAGTAGACTTGATAAAACAAATAATGATCCACTAGCTAAAAGCCTAAGAAAATTAGTTAGAGAAAATAATTTAAATAGTAAAATACCAGTTGTATGTAGTGAAGAATTACCATATAAAAAAGGAGAAGTAAATTCAATGATTACATCTCCTGGAATTGCTGGTTTATTAATGGTTAATTATATAATAAATGATATTATTAAGCCTTGTTAATTAAAAACTCTGCTAAATCATTTGGATTTTGTCCATTACAAACTATATTATTGATTAAAGTTATAAGAGGAATTTCGATTCCTTTTTTTTGTAACATTTTATATACAGAATTTAATGTATAATAACCTTCAACTGTATTATTTTTTAAAAATTCATCTATTTTATTTTTATCTTTAGTACTACCTATTACATATCCAAAAGAATAGTTACGACTTTTAGTACTAGAACAAGTTAAAAGTAAATCTCCAATACCTGCAAAAGATAAAATAGTTTTCTTTTTACCACCTAAAGCATGAATAATATTTTTCATGTCATGAAGTGATTCATTTATTAAGAATGCTTGGGTTGATTCAGAATAACCTAAACCTTTTAATATACCTGCTGCTATAGCAACTATATTTTTAACGCTACCACATAATTGAATACCTATAATATCTCTTGATACTCTAAGTTTTAAAGATTCATTTGCTAAGTTATCTTTTACTATATCAACCGTTTTTTTATTAAGGCCAGCTATTGCTAATGCTGCAGGTTCATTATTAACTAAGTCTATTGCAAAAGTAGGACCTGATATTACACATATATTATTTGTATGTAATGTATTTTTTACTAAACTAGATAATGTACTTAATGTTGTATGTTCAATACCTTTAGATGCAATACATATTGGTGTATTTTTATAATATGGCTTAATATTTTCGCAAACAGATAATATATATTTAGCTGATGTAATTAAAAATATTAAACTAGTATTATCCATTGCTTCTTTATAACTATTTGTAATATTTATTTTTTCTGGTAATACTACATTATCAAATATTTTAGATATTTTTCTAGTTTTATTAAATTCTTCTACATAATTTTCATTTTCTGTCCACATCATTATATTATTATCATGTTTTTTTGCAAGCATTAAAGCTATACCAATACTATAAGCACCGGTACCAATAACTGTTATTTTCATTATTTACCACCTTTCATCATCTTGTGTACTTTATTTAAATTATTTTCAACTGCATTATTCTTGGGAATATAATATTTTGAACCTCTTAATTTTTCTGGTAAATATTCTTGATTAACCCACGAATTAGGATAATCATGAGGATATTTATAAAGAGGACTACCATTTTTAATATGTTTTGGAATAGATGTAGATAATCCCTTATGAATATCATTAAGGGCAGCATCTAAAGCTAGATAGGCACTATTACTTTTTGGAGATAAAGCCATTTCTACAGCAATTTCTGCAATAGGAATACGAGCTTCAGGAAGTCCAACTCGCTCAGCAGCATTAATTGCGGCATCAAGACGAGGACCAATACCTGGGTTAGCTAAACCAATATCTTCATAAGCAATAACTGAAAGTCTTCTATAAATACTATCTAAATCACCAACTTCAATAAGCCTTGCAATATAATGAATAGTTGCATCTACATCACTTCCACGAATTGATTTTTGTAGAGCACTTAATACATCATAATGGCCATCTTCATTTTTATCATGAAAGAAAACTGGTTTAGTATTTATAGATTTTACTATATCTATGTTAACTATATAATCTTTAGTAGAGTAGTAAGATATTTCTAGTAAATTTAGAGCACTTCTTACATCTCCACCAGATAATGTTGCAATATATTCTAATGTTTCATCATCTATTTTAATATTTTCTAAATCATTTGTAGCTTTTTTTAAGACTTTAACAATATCTGATTCTTTTAATTCATGAAGTTCAAATATTTGACATCTACTTCTAATAGCTGGATTTATTTTATGATATGGATTACTTGTAGTAAGTCCAATTAAAATAATTGTTCCATTTTCTACATAAGGAAGTAATATATCTTGTTTATCTTTATTCATACGATGAATTTCATCGACAACTAAAATTAAATCGCCATAAAATTTAGCTTCTTCTATCGCAGTATCAAAATCTTCTTTTTTGTTTATTGTAGCATTCAAAAATTTAGTTCTAAGTCCAAGCTCAGCACTAATTGCATAAGCAATACTTGTTTTGCCTATTCCTGGTTTACCATAAAAAATCATTGAAAATATTTTTTTGTTTTTTACTAAATTAGTTAGTATTTTATTTTCACCAATTAAATGATCTTGACCAATAACATCTCCTAATTTTTTTGGACGCAAATAATCTGCTAATACTTTCATAATTAATCACACATAATATTATAACAAAAATAAAGGTAAGATTAAACGATTTATGCTATAATTTAGATAGTGATGTAAATGAAAAATGATATAGAGTTAAATAAAAATATAGAAGATTATTTAAATTATTTGCAATATGAAAGAAAACTGTCAAAAAATACTTATGCATCATATCGTTATAATTTAATTAAAATATCTGAATTTTTTAAAGATGAAGATTTAATTAAATTAAACGAAGATGATATTAGAACATTTTTATATAATTCAAAAGAGAGTAGTAAGACAAATGCTCACTATTTAACTGTATTAAAATCATTCTATAATTATATGTTAGATTTAAATAGAATTAGCATTAATCCATGTGAAAATATAAAGTCTCCTAAGTTAGATAAAACACTACCTAAATTTTTAACTGAAGAAGAAATGGATAAATTACTTAATATGAGACTTCAAAAACCAATAGATTATCGTAATAAAGCTATGCTTGAATTATTGTATGCTACAGGAATGCGTATATCTGAACTTCTTAATTTAGAATTATCTAATATTAATAGAGAAGATGCTTCGGTAAAAGTGATGGGCAAAGGAAAAAAAGAAAGAATTATTCCTATGAGCGATATCACTATTAAATATTTAGATTTATATATAAATGAATATAGAAATTACATACTTAAAACAAAACAATCTGAATATTTATTTGTAAATTATAATGGTGGTAGAATGTCTAGGCAAGGATTCTTTAAAATATTAAAACAATTATGTGATGATGCTTGCATAAAAAAAGAAATATCTCCTCATATATTAAGACATTCCTTTGCAACTCATTTACTTAATAATGGGGCAGACCTACGTATTATTCAAGAATTATTAGGTCACGAAAATATATCTACTACTGAAATATATTCTCATATATCTAATGAAAAAATAAAAAAAGATTACGAGAAACATCCTCATTATTATGAATAGAGTAGAAAAGACTAGCTGATGCTAGTCTTATTTTTTAGGAAGAAAGATATGTGTGTATCTTTCATTTATTTTAACGTCTTCATTGACGATTTAGCCAATAATATATGGATCATTAGACAATCCCGTTCCACTTATCAATTTTGCATCGTTGGTTAGATAGAAGACTGGACGTACTGATTGTATATAATGCGCATAAGACGAACTTACAGGAAATTCATCATGAACAGCTATATAAGCTCTATATGTCCAAGCAGACATACCAGAGCGAGTCATTGTCCAATCATTTGAGCTAGGAGGAGTTGAATCGTTATTTTTAACTTGAATCCACCCAAATTTAAAATTGTTGTTACCATATACATTTGTTTCCAAATAATCTTCACCTCTAGATAAAACAAAGTCACTTATATACATCAGGCTGATTAATCCATTAAAATTTTTGTGATTTCCTATTGAACAATCTCCAACAATATCAGGTGAATTATAACATATTTGATTACTTTTGTTAGACATATTTAATTCGTGCAAATAGATTGTTTTAGGTGTATTATAATCATATATGATTCCCGCTCCATCATATAAAGCATCGGTAGCAGTCCACATCCATTCACTTATTTTATCTGTCCATTCTTCATTTTGCATATATGAGTACGTTGTATTGTTCAAAAAGTAATCTCCATTTATCCCTTTATATAAATCACTTTCATTCCAATCTACTTCTATCGAACTATCACTATGCCATTTATACGCTGTATTAAGTGCCTCTTTTTTTATAATTTTTAAATGTTCATTACCTTCATTATCTTCGAAGATTCCGATTATTCGATACATATACAAATCTGTATTACTTGTACATGTTGTTTTGTTTGTTGTTCCAAAACATATGTAATTATTTGGATTTTCTCCTACATATCTATATCCATCGCCTTCTAATGGACTATCCCACATTTCAGATTTTTGTTTTCTATATGGCGGTAAACTAAAATACAAATAACAATAACTAGTATTTCCAGTATCTACTGTTGCTATATTATTTGTAGCATCATATGTTAGTACTCCATCTAATTTATTGCCATTTATATCTATACATCCTGACATTGATGCATTATATGTATATCCTGAAGTTGGCCAAGTACTTGATGTATCTTCTTTATATGTTCCGTCATCTTGCTCTAACATTATTGCAAACATATTTGAATTATTTATATTTAAATTTACTTCATCTAAATTTGTATTCTTATTACTGAATGACTTGTACATCAAGAACAATGTACAACTTTCTATTATCACTAACACTAATATTATTATCACACACATTTTTTTGTTAACAACTTGCATATTCTTTCTTCCTTATCTATTTTATAAGGTAAGTATATATTACCCCCCCCCGAAGTCAAATTTTTGAGAAAATTTTGTTGGTAACTTTTAACCACAAAAAAGAGAAGACAATAAATCATGTCTTCCTTACAAAGTAATAAATTATTTACTTTCGTTATTACTACGAGTTTTGTTATTAGCTCTGCTATTTGATTGGCTTCTATTATTAGCCTTATTGTTATTACGAGCTTGATTATTAGCTTGACTTCTGTTATTAGCTTTTGAATTACTATTTCTCATTTTTCTTACCTCCTGATATTATTATGTTCCTTTTTTATTTTAAAATACTTCAAATAAATATATATTTTTGGTAATAACTGTCATTAAAAGATAAAATGATTTAACAAAATTAAAATAACACCTATAATAAGACCTAAATATATAAATTTATTTTCTTTATAACTTAATGCTTTAGGTAACATTTCATTAATAGATAGGGTAATCATTATGCCTGCTACAAAGAGCAGAACTATACTTATCATTAAATCATTTATATAATTTTTCAAAAACATAAAAGCTAGAAATGCTCCTAGTGGTTCTGCTAATCCTGATAAGAAAGTATTAAATAGTGCTTTCTTTTTTGATTTAGTAGCATAATATATTGGAACTGCAATAGAAATACCTTCTGGTATATTATGAAACATAATAGCAAGTGATAACTTAAGTCCTAAATTAACATCTTCAATACTACCTATGAAAGTAGCAATACCTTCGGGAAAATTATGTAACATTAAAGCTATCATACTTAGTATACCCAATTTATATAAAGAATTACTTTTATTATTCATTAATTTATTAATAATAATTACAGATACAATTCCAAATAAAAAAGAGAGTAGTATAACAACAATTGAAGTAGGGAAGTGGTAGTTTAATAAGATATTGAAAAATGAAGATGGTATTAGATCTGTTAGGCTTATTCCGATCATTATAGCTATTGAAAATGCTAAACATAGGGAAATAAATTTATTAATTTTATCTTCTTTTATATTAAGAAATATTACTATCCCACCAAGTAGAGTAGACATACCTGCCATAGTAGATATTAATAGCGCATTTAAAGTAGACATATTTTATTCACCAGTAAAATAATATGTCAAACTAATTTAAAAGATTTACTAAAAATATAATATTTGTTATTATATCTATAATTAAGGATGCAATGATATATGAAATTAATTATGAAGATTATTAATATATTTAAAAAAATCATAAACGGCTTTAATACAAAAGCTAATAAAAAGTCAATTGTAATTAATCACTCTTATATTATAATAAATATTCATAATTATCCTAAAGAAGATAACACTAATTCTAATACCGATTTATTTTTCTGAAGTCTTGGTTTACATAATATACATTATGCAAAGTATATTTCTCTCTAAAAAATAGTGTTTTGATAGCTTGAAAGTTACTTATATCTATCAATAATTATAACACATTTAATGCTACAATTGAATCATAATAAAAATTAAATTGTAAAAAATAATTTTTAATTTTGTAATTAATGAATAATTTAAATTTAAAAAATTAATTTTAAACTAAAATATATGTTCAGATTATTGTAACCTTATTAATATATTTAATTAGGATATAAATACACGCGTATATCCTTTATTTATATATTATATAAGGATATATATACGTACATATGTGTAAGAAAATTTAATATTAAAAGAGAAAGAGAGGAGTTTAATTCAAATAAAAAAGAGTGAAGTCCACTCTCTTTATTTTACTGGTTCTGAACTTACCCAATAGTAAGTACCATCTTTAGCTTCTCTAAATATATGTTTATATTCAGTACCATATTTTTTCATAAAATTGTAATTAATATCTTTTTTGTCAGTATATTCATCTGTACATTTTTCATTAACAGTAGTAGTAGTGTAGTTTTGGAAACATGTATTTTCATTAATCTTAACAAAGTAGTCATAAATTACGATGTCTCTACCCTTCTCTACAGCTTTTTGCATAACTCTGTAAATGATTGATTCGCTTCCTAAAGTATAAGTAAATGTTTCTGATAAACCACAATAGTAGTAATCATCCTTTAGATAACAAATATTTAAATTATCGATTCTAAATGAATCATTGTCTTCAATATCTTTTCCATATAATTTTTTATATGATTCATCAATAACATTTCTTTTGATTTTTGAAACACTACAAGTATTTGATTCAGCATCTTTTTTAAATGTCATACCATCTTCTGTACAAGTATTCTTTTTCTTAGTAGCTTTTAATGTAATTAGTTCAGGTTCTTCAATATTTGCTTTTTGATATGCTAAACAAATTCTTGTTTCACTATTTACATCCTTATACTCTATTTTATCTTCAGCATAAGTAAATAAACCTTCACAATTTCCTAAGTCATCAGAACTAAAATAATTATGTAATTCTGTAACTAATTTACTATCTGTTTCTAAATTATTTCTGTTAACTAACCATACTACTAATAATACTATTGTAATTACTACTAGTAGAGCAATAAGTACTACTAGTAACTTATCGTTAAAAATATCTAACTTCTTATTATTTGTTTTTTCTTTAATCTTTTTCATTTGTTTTTACCACTTTCTAAACTTTTCTAGATTGAATTTCTGCTATTTTTTCAAATACTTCAGCAGCATTCGCTTCATTAATTTCAGTATATCCTAATTCTTTTAATGCCTGTATCTTAGTAGTGTTTAATTGTTGAGTTCTACTTAACTTTTCTTCTTTTTTAGCTTCAATTTCCTCAACAAATCTTTTTCTCGTTTCTGTTACTTTACTCTTGCTAGCTCCTCCATTATTGTATAATGTTAATGCTGAGTAAAGTATTCCTTCGAAGATAAATTGTTTATCTTCATTAAAGGCAAATTCTTCAGAATTAATAAATCCGTTTGTTTTTGCCATATATGCTAGAATATATTTAATTTCTGGTACATTATCCATTGACTGTAGTAAATTATATAAATATTTTATAGCACTTAAATCATTGTTTTTATTTTCTTCTAATTTTTCTTTTAATAAAAATGCTATATCGTTTAGTAAAATTCTACTTTCTTTATCAAGACCTTTGAGATCTAAAAAGTTTTCTAAATCATTACCGTTTTTTACACCAATATTTAATCTTTTTTCTACATTCATTAAATATTCTGTATCTACTTTAATATTAGCAAGTTCTTCTTGACTACCCTCTTTTAAATCTAAAAGTTGTAGTAATAATATCTTTTTTTCTTTTGGCCATTTATCTAAACTATCTAAAACTAGATAATTATAAACCATTTGCCTAGATACACCTAAGTACTTCGAAAGTCTAACTTTTGAAACCCCTAATTCTTGTAATAAATCATTTAACTTATCCATTACACTCACTACTTTCTATTATTTACAAGATAATTATACATAACTTAACATTTACTTGTCAATATGAAAGTTAACTATTGCATCACTTCATTCTTTTTTATTATAAATAATTTTTTGTTTTTGTAAAAACAATAAAATATATCTTCAGCTTTTAAATTTTTGGCGTTTAAATTATAATCTAACCAAGACAAATTTTTATTAATATATTTTAATGCTTTCTTTTGGATATCACCGTCTATAATAAGTGGCATTGGATATGCAGACTTTGTTTTAAATAAATTATATTTAAATATAGATAATTTACCATTCGGTTCTAAAAAGGCGTATTCTACATCATCTAAATTTTTTATTTCTTTTTGTCTTAAACTAAGTAGTAAATTATCCATGCTATATCTTTGTTTAACCATTTCATTATAGTTTATTTTGCCATTACAAATAATAAGTGATGGTTTACCATCAAAAAATGTTCTAATACGTCTCGATTTGATTGAAATAAACGCTAAAACTATTTCTAATATTACTAAAATTATTATTGGAACAATAGTAAGAAAAATACTATTCTCTGTTTCTTCAATTGATATAGCAATCAATTCAGCAATTAATATTGATACAATTAAATCTATAACTCCAAGTTGTCCGATTTCTCTTTTTCCCATTAATCGATAACACAATAAAACAAAAAAGTAAAAGAATATTGTTCTAAATATAACCTGAAACATTTCCATAAAATCACCTAAATATATTATGTTTATATTCATATATTTTTAATCACTACATTATAATTTATTAGGTGATTTTGTGAATAAATTAATAAATTATTTAAAATTTACAAGTATATTTTTAATAATTGAGTTAATGCTTACTTTTATTATAAGTTTACTTAATTTATTTGGTTTAAATAGTGGTATTACTTCAATTATAATGCTTATTAGTAATGTAGTATTATTCTTTATTTTAAATTATATTAATGCATTTAAATTGAAGAAAAAAGGTTTTTTGGAAGGAATACTTTTAGGTTTAATATTTATTATATTAATGATATTAATTAAAGTTATTTTATTTAATTCTAGCTTTAGACTATCTACTTTTATTTATTATTTAATACTATTTGTTACAAGTGTTTTAGGTGGAATGTTTGGTGTAAACAAAAAGAGTGATAAATAATCACTCTACTACAACAAATTTAAATTCATTATTTTTATATTCTATATATGATTCTTCATTATAATATTCTTTGGTTACTGGATTACTAATTTTATCTAAATAATTTAAATCATATAGTTCACTTAAAGTTATGATATCTTCAGTACATTTTTCTTCATAATAACACTTTTTAGCGCCATTTATTACTTTTTCTTCTACAACTTGATATAAATTATTTTGATGATTTTTAATTACTTTATAAATAGTTGGAATACTTATAATTAATAAAATAGCTATAACACTTCCAACAACAGTTATTTTATTTGTATTCATATCCTTCTCCATAATAATTTAAAATAAATTCATCTCTAAACTCTTCTAAAGTGTCTGTTTTAATATTTTCTCTTATTTCTTTCATTAAATTAATTAAAAAACTAATATTGTGAATTGATAAAAGTCTAGCTCCAAAAGTTTCGTTAGCAGTTATTAAATGTCTTATGTATGCTTTTGTATAATTTCTACATGCATAACAATTACATTTATCTTCAACTGGAGTAAAATCTTCTTTATATTTATTATTTTTAATATTGATTTTGCCATATTTTGTATAAGCATGACCATGTCTTGCTAATCTAGTAGGAGATACACAGTCAAATAAATCTATTCCTCTCATAACGTTTTCGATTAAATCAATTGGATCTCCAACTCCCATTAAATAACGTAGTTTATTCTCTGGTAAATGTTTTGTAGAATATTCAACCATTTTATACATAGTTTTTTTATCTTCTCCAACGCTTGTACCACCGACAGAATATCCATCAAAATTCATTTCAACTAACTTTTCAGCACACCTACGTCTTAAATCTTCGTATTCCCCACCTTGTACAATTCCAAATAACATTTGATCAGTACTAGTAAATATGTCTTTACCTCTTTTTGCCCATCTTAGTGTTCTTTCTACACTTTGTTTTACATAATCATAACTACTTGGCCATTTTATACATTCATCAAAACTCATAACAATATCGCTTCCAAGTTTCATTTGAATATCAATTGATTTTTCTGGAGTTAAAAATAAACTATCGCCATTTAAATGATTTTTGAAATGAACGCCATCTTCAGTTATATCTTTCGGACGAGCTAAACTAAATACTTGAAATCCTCCAGAATCAGTTAAAATCGGACCATCATAATTCATAAATTTATGTAATCCGCCCGCTTTTTTTACTATATCTTCACCTGGTCTAAGCCATAAATGATATGTATTTGATAAAATGATTCCTGCTCCAATTTCTTTTAATTCTTCTGGGGCTAAAGTTTTAACTGTAGCATTTGTACCAACCGGCATAAACATTGGAGTTTCATAGGTTTTACCATTATAAGTAAATTCTCCAAGTCTAGCATTATTTTTATTAGATTTTTGCTTTAATGTATATTCTAACTTCATTTTTGTACTCCTAACACTTAAGAATTATATCATGTTTTTAGCTTTCTTTAAATACCTTGACAAAATCCTAACTTTATTTTATTATATTCCGGCTGAAAGAAGATATAAAATGCAAAGATTTTTTGACAAACAGGTCATTATTAAATTTTATAAAACATTAAAATTTAATAATTTTAAAACTTTAAATATAGAAAGAATTCAAGAAATAGATGAAATAGTAGAAAGATATCGTCCTATTTTTATTAATAATACAATAGGACTATTAACTCTTATGCATTATACTGCAGAAAGATTAATAACTTCTTCAAGAAATTACGGATTAACAAACGGAGATGAAAAAGCATATTTCTATATGAAAATGGTAGATCCAGATTTCTTATTTTTAGAAGTATATGAAGCTGCCAATATGAAAGATGAAATAAAAGATTTTTCTATGAAAAACTTCAGAATTTATGATGGAGTTTTAATAAAATTAGAAAAACAATTTAATGAGTTATTTATAATATACGGACCTAATGATTTGTGGTCAAGAGAACGAATAAAGAGATAAAAATCAATTTATCTCTTTTTATTTTATAAACATTGCATCGCCAAAGGAAAAGAAACGATAATTATTTTCTTTGGCTACTTCATACGCATTTAATATAAATTCTCTTTTTGATAATGCACTTACTAACATTAAAAGTGTACTCTTTGGTAAATGAAAGTTTGTGATAAGACCATTTATTGCTAAAAATTTATATCCTGGATAAATAAATATGTCAGTGTTTCCTGAACATTCTTGAAATTTTCCATATTTACTTGCTACAGTTTCTAACACTCTAGTACTAGTTGTTCCAACTGCATATATATTTCTGTGTTCTTCTTTAGCTTGATTAAGAATATTTGCAACTTCATTAGTCATTTCATAATATTCACTATGCATATGATGTTCTTTTATATTATCTACTTCAACAGGTCTAAAAGTTCCTAAACCAACATGTAATGTTACATAACATATAGTTACTCCAATATCTTTGATTTCATCTAATAAATCATTAGTAAAATGAAGCCCTGCAGTAGGTGCTGCTGCACTACCAATGTATTTAGCATACACTGTTTGATATCTATTTTGTTCTTCTAATGATTCATGAATATATGGTGGAAGTGGCATTAAGCCGATTTCTTCAATGATTTCTAAAAATATACCATCATATATAAATTCAACTCTAATAATACCATCTTCTAATTTTTCTTTAACAATACATTTTAATTTTTCATTAAATATAACTTCAGTTCCTATATGTAATCTTTTTCCTGGTCTAGCAAGACATTCCCATATATCACCTTCAATATTTTTTAATAATAAAACTTCAATATTAGCATCGGTTTCGCTCTTTTTGCCCATAAGTCTTGCTGGTAGTACTTTTGTATTATTAAGTACTAAAACATCGCCTTTTTTAAAATATTTTTTGATATCAAAAAATTTTGTATGTTCTATATCACCAGTTTCTTTATTTAAAACCATTAATTTAGATTCACATCTATTATTAAGTGGTGTTTGAGCAATATATTTTTCGTCTAATTCATAATCATAATCATTTATATTCATAAAATCACTTCCTTTTAAATTATAAGAAAAAATGGACTAAAAGTCCATCTTAAGTATTATAATAATTCAGATATTTTATTGTAGATTTCTTCACTAATTTCTTCAATAGATCGAATGTTATTATCTTTGACACATTCTATTTTAATAAAATCAAATAGGTCAGTCATTTCTAAATATGCATTTTCAGCATTAATTAAATTATCTTCAGATAATTCATGTTCATCAAGTTCTACTCTATTATTTTGTAATTTTTTAGAATAAGTATAAGGCATATGCAAAAATAATTTAATGTCAGGTTTTGGTAACTCTAATAAATCATATTCTAATTTTTCAAGCCATTTAAACATTTCATATCTTTCATTTTTATCTTTAATTTTACCAGCTTGATGTCCCATATTAGAAGTAACATATCTATCTAATATAACTATGTAATCATTATCTAGATAATGATTTATAACATCAATGTTATAAAGTCTATCAGCAGCATAATATAATGACGCAACTTTTGCAGGTACATTGTTTGCACCTTCTTTAAACCACCCATGACAAATAGATTCTTTACCTAGATATGGACCACCAATAATTCTACCAGTTGGTGTATCATACATCGGAAAAGACATTTTTATAACTTTTTTATTTTCTTCTTCAAATCTTTTTAACAGAATATCACTTTGAGTTCCTTTACCAGAACAATCAGTTCCTTCAATAACAATTAATTTTCCCATTTTAAACTCCTATTATTGTACCTAAATTTTCTCCATCAAAATATTTTTTTATATTTATATAATCATTAAAATTAATTACTAGTATTTTAGTGTTTTTATCTTGGCATTTTTTGATAGCGTATGAATCCATCACTTTTAAATCTCTATCTAGTACTTCTTGATAACTTAGAGAACTAAATTTTTTAGCATTTAAATTAATTTTAGGATCACTATCATAAACACCATCGACATTAGTCATTTTGACAATTAAATCACTATCTAATTTTTCGCTAGCTAGAACAGTTCCTGAGTCTGTCGAGAAACCACTTTTGCCAACTCCACCACCAAATATTATAATTTCTCCATTGTTATATTTATTCTTTAGTTCTTCATCGCTATATTTATTAATTAAACCTGGAAAATCAAATGGTGTTGAGATTGTTGTCTTTAAACCATGCTTTTCTAAATAGTCTTTAACATATAACGCATTCATAACTGTACCAAGCATACCAATAGTATCTGCAGTAACTTTATCCATATCAGTATGTTCTCTGCCTCTAAAGAAATTACCACCACCGATTACAATACCTATTTGATGTTCATCTTTTAATGATTCAATTGTTTTTAATATAATATCCAATTTATCATTAGATACTAATGAATCATTACTTTTTAGTGCTTCTCCACTTATTTTTAATATCATTCTACTCATTATTTAACCTCTCATATAAAACATGTCTATATTTTATGCCATTATCTTCGTTTTCTTTAATTAGTGTTTTCTTCCACTTGCTTTCATCACTTTTTGGAAAATAAGTATCAGCTTCTTTATCTTCAGCATCAACCAAGGTTAAATACATTTTATCTGCAATAGGATAAAAATAATTATACATTGATGCACCACCTATTATAAAAATTTCATCTTCTTTAGCTTTTATTTCTTTGCTTATTAGTTCATCAATATCATTATATAAAGTTATATCTGCATCAATTTCATAAACATCTTTAGCAATAACTATATTTTTTCTTTTAGGCAATGGTTTACCGATTGATAAATAAGTATTATAACCCATTATGACTGGATGATTTAATGTTGTTTCTTTAAAAAACTTTAAATCTCCTGGCAAATGCCAAATTAAATCATTATTTTTACCAAGTTCACCATTTTTTCCAATTGCTGCTATTATACTTATCATACAGCCACCGGCATTGATATTTTACCATGATGTTTATAATCAATCAGTTTAATATCTTTTAATTCTTTAGAATTATCAAATTTAAAGAAATCTTTTATTTCTTCATTTATCCACAATTTTGGAGCTTCAAAATCACCAAGCTCATGATATCTTTTTATTTGTTCTTTTATACCATCGATTTGATTTACATATATATGAACATCTTTAGCATTATAATATAATTTACCTGGTTTTAAACCTGTAACATGAGCCAATAAATGAATTAAAACCGCATATTGAGTTACATTAAAGGGCATTCCAAGAGGAACATCGTTACTTCTACAAGTAACTATGGCATTTAATTTTCCATCAGTAACATCCCACATACTATTCCAAACACAAGATGGTAAAACTGCTGTTTTTAAATAATCATCTTGCCATAAACTCATTATCATTCTACGATCATTTGGATTTTCTTGAATTTTTTTAATTAAATTATCAGTCAAACTAAATTTATTTACTATATATCCATATGCTGTACCTATTGTATTAGCATATTCTTTCGGAAATTTTCTGCCTTGATAATTTCCTTCTTCATCAATTTGCCACTCATTCCAAATCTTTACATTTCTTTCTTGTAACCATCTAACATCATTAGATTTTGCTTGATAGAACCAAAGCAGTTCTAATACAGCTGATTTGAATGCAACAAATTTTGTTGTTAATATTGGAAACTCTTCTTCTAAATCAAATTCAAATGATTTAAATGGAAGTTTAATGGTATCTACACCTGTTCTATTTTCTACTCTTGTTCCTTTTTCTAAAATTTCTTCACATAATTCAATATACTTTTTATCCCACTTAGACATATTTAATACTCCTAATACATTAATGGATGTTCGCTTGTTAACGCTAACACTTCTTCTTTTAATTCTTCTAATATTTCTTTGTTATCTTTATTTTTTAATGCTTTATCGATTATTTGAGCAACTTTTCTAAATTCATCTTCTTTAAATCCTCTAGTAGTCATTGCTGGAGAACCAATTCTAATCCCACTTGCTACCATTGCTTTTTCTGTTTCATTAGGAATTGTATTTTTATTAACTGTAATATGTATTTCATCAAGTAATTTTTCTGCTTCTTTACCAGTAACATTTGCACTTGTTTTAACATCTAATAATATTAAATGATTATCAGTACCGCCACTAATTACTTTATATCCTAATTTGATAAATTCATCACACATAGCTTGTATATTTTTAATTACTTGATTCATATATTCTTTAAATTCGGGTTGTAATGCTTCGTAAAAACTTTGAGCTTTAGCACCAATAACATGCATTAATGGGCCACCTTGAATACCTGGGAAGATAATTTTATCAATCTTCTTAGCTATTTCTTCATTATTTGTTAAAACAATACCACCTCTTGGGCCTCTTAAAGTTTTATGTGTAGTTGATGTTACTACATCAGCATAAGGAACAGGTGATGGATGAAGTCCTGTTGCAACAAGACCTGCAATATGAGCCATATCTACAAACATATAAGCTCCAACTTCATCACATATTTCTCTGATTTTCTTAAAATCGATTATTCTTGAATATGCTGATGCTCCTGCAATAATCATTTTTGGCTTTTCTTCGATTGCTAATTCCCTCAATTTTTCATAATTAATCACTTCAGTTTCAGGATCTACATCATAACTAACTATTTCGTAATCCATACCACTAAAATTTAATTTATAACCATGAGTTAAGTGTCCACCATGATTTAAATTCATTCCCATTACTTTATCTCCATGATTAAGTAATGCTTTATATACAGCCATATTTGCACTAGAACCACTGTGAGGTTGAACATTAGCGTACTTACACCCAAATAATTCTTTTAAATATTCAATAGCACGCGTTTCAAACATATCAATGTATTCACAGCCACCATAATATCTTCTGTTTGAATAACCTTCAGCATACTTATTTGTAAGTATACTTCCTTGTAGCTCTAAAACTTCTTTAGAAGCATAGTTTTCAGATGCTATTAATTCAATATTTTGTTCTTGTCTTTCTCTTTCTAATTTTAATGCATTTTCTAAATATTTATCCACAATTATTCCTCCCTTAATGTATCTAAAATATTTTCTAATACCATTGCTATTGTCATTGGCCCAACACCCCCAGGAACTGGTGTAATATACGATGCTTTTTTAGACACTTCTGCAAAATCAACGTCTCCAACTACTTTTCCGTCTATTCTAGAAATACCTACATCTATAATAACTACATCTTCTTTAACCATATCAGCTTTAATAAAATTTGGTTTACCTACTGCACTAATAACTATATCAGCATTCTTTGTAAATTCTTTTAAATCTATTGTTTTAGAATGACACATAGTTACTGTAGCATTTCTTTCAATTAATAAATGAAATAGTGGTTTTCCTACTATATTACTTCTATTTATTAAACATACATTTTTACCATCTAAATCTATATTATAATTATCTAATAGTTTAATAATCCCTTTAGGAGTACATGATACATGATATGGGCTTCCTAAATATAAATTACCAACGGATATATTAGAAAAGCCATCTATATCTTTTTTATAATCTATAGCATTAAAACAATTAGTGATATTTATATGTTTTGGAACTGGACTTTGTAACAATATACCATTAATGTCATTTCTATCGTTAAGTTCATTAATCAAATTAATTAATTCTTTTTCGCTAACATTTTCATCTAAATGGAACAATTCTGTTTTTATCCCAACGTATTCACATTTTTTTAATTTGTTTTTTACATAAACACCACTAGCTTCATCATTTCCAACCCAAATAACAGCAAATCCAATTTCTATATTTTTGCTATTTATTTCTTCTTTTATATTTTCTATTATTTCGTTACTTAATTTTTTTCCGTCAAGTAAAATCATTTTAATCCTCCTTAAAGAAACCTATATTATATGAAATTCCTAAACTTTTATAAGCTTTTTCTGTTGCTACGCGTCCTCGATTAGTTCTTTTAATAAAACCTTCTTGTAAAAGATATGGTTCAACTACATCTTCTATAGTAGTAACTTCTTCACCAATACTTGTAGCAATGGTTTCTACTCCAACTGGTCCACCATTAAATTTTTCAATCAAACTACTTAAATACTCTCTATCTAAACTATCTAATCCAGAATCATCAACATGCAATCTTTTTAATGCTTTTGTAGTAATATCCAAATCAATTATGCCAGTACCTTCAACTAAAGCGAAATCTCTTACACGTCTAAATAATCTATTAGCTACTCTTGGAGTTTTTCTACTTCTTTTTGCAAGTTCCATTGCTGCATCATCATTTACTTTAATATCAAATACTTTGCCACTTCTCTTAACAATATTACTAAGTTCATCGTAAGTATAGTATTCAAGTTTGGATACTATACCAAAACGATCTCTTAAAGGACTAGATAAATCTCCAGCTCTTGTTGTTGCCCCAACCAAAGTAAATGGTGGTAAATTTATCTTAATACTTTTGCTTTTTCCTTCGCCACCAACTACTAAATCAATTTCAAAGTCTTCCATTGCTGGATAAAGAATTTCTTCTATAAATGATGGCATACGGTGTATTTCATCAATAAATAATACATCGCCAGGTTCTAAATTAGATAAAATTGCCGCCAAATCTCCAGATTTTTCTATTGAAGGCCCACTTGCAGTTCTTAATGTTGCCCCTAGCTCATTTGCTATAATGTGTGCTAATGTTGTTTTACCAAGTCCTGGAGGCCCATATAATAAAACATGATCAAGTGGTTCATCACGCATCATTGCAGCTTTAATAAACACTCTCAAATTTTCTTTTATTTCGGTTTGCCCTACATATTCATCTAAATATTCGGGACGAATACTTTTTTCAAATAAATCTTCTTCTCTAGATTCACTACTAATTATTCTATTATCCATTTTAACCTCCTGCTATTATTTATATAATATCACTTATATTTTTTTATTTCAATATATTTTACAAACGTTTGTTTTTTATTTTAACAATAATTTTAAGGCTTCTTTTACTTGATTTTCTAACGATTTTGAAGCATCAACTTGGGAAACAATTTTCTTGATTTCAGCACTTTTATATCCTAAATTTTCTAATACACTGATTAATTCTTCAACATTATTATCTTCTGTGTCTTCCACTTCAATATTAAGTTTTCCTTTTAAGTCCAAAATAATTTGTTTGGCTAATTTTTCACCAATTTTAGGAAACTTAGTTAAATATAAAGTATTTTCTTTATTAATTGCATCAACAACACCCTTAATTGATCCAGTCGCAAAAATACCACTAGCAACTTTTGGCCCCATCCCCTTAACATTTATAAGTTTCATAAACAATTCTTTTTCTTCTAATGTTTTAAAACCATATAATGAATATTCATCTTCTCTAATATGATTGTATACAAAAACTCGATAAGTATTGTTTAATTCATAACTAAAAGGATTTGGCACAAACACTTTATAACCAATTCCATTAACATCTATAACTATACTATCACTATTTTGATATTCTATTTTTCCATTTAAGTAACTATACATAATTATCACCTTCTTAAGTATACTATAAATTTGAACATAAAAAAAGAACAATTAGCTTTATGGATTAACCACTAAACTAATTGCTGCTGCAAATTTTTGTCCTTCAGTTGTATTATCATTTAGTCCTGTATGAGTTGTATCTCCTTCATAATAATCAACCCATAAATAAACTTTATAAGTATTAGTAACACCATTTGCAATTGAACCACTATCGATTGTATATGATGTACGATTAGCGTAAGAACTAACTGATGATCTACTATTCAAATCTTGTGTTAGATATGTGTAAGCATTTCCACTAGTTAATTTTGTTAAACCACTTAAATATTTTGTACTAACCAATGTTGTTTCAGACGCACTACCTAATTTTCTTTTAGCATTAATTCTTATTTTGCTATCTGCAATATAACCAGTTGAATTAGATAAAGATGTTAATGCCAATGTATAATTTACTGCTGTAGCATTATTTGTACAATTATTTTTTACTTGTACTGTTACTGGAGTAACGTTTGTAAGTGCATAACTATCACTAATAGGATAATTATAATCTAAATCAATTGTGTTTGTTTCACTATAAGATATATTTATACATTCCATTGCTGCATTAACACTACCTACAGAAGATGCTGAATAACTTGTTTCTACTTGAAAGAAAGCATAAGTTACTGTTATCCCAACTAAAACTAAAATTGTTACAAAAAGTATTGCATATATTAAATAACTTTCTTTCTTCTCTTTTTCCATAATATCACCCTATATCATACTCTAAAAACATTATAATATATTTAAAATAATTTAGCAATAATTAAAAAAGAATAGCATTTAAAATTACTATTCTTTAAATTCAAATATATATTCTAGAATTTGAACTTCATCGCCTCTTTTAGCTCCTAATCTTTCTAGTTCATCTTCTACACCCATACCACGAAGTTTTCTCGCAAATCTTAAAACAGCCTCATCTTCGTTGAATCTAGTCATATTAAATAATTTTTCGATTTCATCACCTTTAATTACCCAAATATCACCATCGCGTTCAATTGTATATGGTTTTTCTTCTTTAAATTTAAATATCATATGACTTTCAAATTCGTTATCATTATAAATTGTTTCAGAATTAATTTCGTCTAATTTATCAGCAACAAAATTCATAAGTTCATTAATACCTTCGTTATTCATTGCACTTATTGGAAATACCGTTTTATCTTTATATGCTTTTTTGAATTCTTCTAAATTTTCTTTAGCTCCCTCAATATCCATTTTATTTGCAACTATTATTTCTAATTTATTGCTTAATTTATCTGAATATTTATCTAATTCTTTACGAATAATTTCATAATCTTCAACCGGGTTTCTTCCTTCAATACCACTCATATCAATAATATGACAAATAATTCTAGTTCTCATTGCATGTCTTAAAAATTTATCTCCAAGCCCAACACCTTCGCTAGCGCCTTCAATCAAACCAGGTAAATCTGCCATCACGAATGTACGATGATCTTGTAATTTAACAACGCCTAAATTAGGAGATAAAGTTGTAAAATGATATGCAGCAATTTTAGGTTTAGAAGCACTAATTTGTGATAACAATGTACTTTTTCCTACAGATGGAAGTCCAACAAGACCAACGTCTGCCAACATTTTTAATTCGCATTTAATCAAACGAATTTCTCCAGGTTCTCCTTTTTCACTAAATTTTGGAGCAGGATTATCGTGTGTAGCAAATGATTTATTACCTCGTCCTCCTCGTCCACCTTTAGCGATTACAACACTTTGATCTTCGTTTACTAAATCTGCGATAACAAGTCCGGTATCTAAATCTGTAATAGTTGTTCCCATTGGTACTTTTATAATTACATCTTCAGCATTTGAACCATATTTATTTGACCCTTTACCATGAACACCTTTATCACCTTTAATTATTTTCATATAACGTAAATCAATTAAAGTTTTTAATCCTTTATCAACTATAAATATTATGTTTGCGCCACGGCCACCATTTCCACCGTCAGGTCCTCCCATCGGAACACATTTTTCACGACGAAAAGAAGTGCATCCATCTCCACCTGTACCAGCAATAACTTTTAATGTAATTTCATCTACAAACATAATAAATCACCAACGTTATTATACCATAAAATCCATAAAATAGTTATTTTGTATGTAATTTTATATAATTTTGTGATATTATTAAAATATGAAAAAGATAATGATTATAATATGTACAATTTTTTTATTAGCAATTGGTGGTATGGTTATTGCATATCTTACAAGTGAGAAATATATAACCAGTGATGAAGCTAAAGCTATTGCGATGGAAGATGTTTCCAACAAAGACGGAGAATATTCTTTCAATAGTGTTGAATTCGCTGAAACAAATGACACTTATATTTATACTTTGGTTTTCACCGATAAAATTAATAATTACACTTATAAAATTAATGCAGAAACCAAGAAAATTATTTCTTCTAAAAAGGAATCCTTAACTAATAATAAAACTTATATGAAAGAAGAAGATATTTTAGCAATAGTATTTAAGCATTCTAGATTAAATAGAAATGATTGTACTTTACTATCTAACTTAGTTATATTAGAAGATGGAATCCCAATTTATAATACTACTTTTTATCACGACAATATAAGATATGATTATAAAACAAACGCTTTTACTGGTGCTATAATATCAGTAATTAAACTTAATGAAAATGCAATATAAACCTTGCATTTTTTTATTACCTAGGTTATAATTTTTATTGTCAGTAATTTAGATGTCTTCTTAGCTCAGTTGGTAGAGCAACTGACTCTTAATCAGTGGGTCTAGGGTTCGAATCCCTAAGAGGACACCATTTTAGACATTTAAAAATCTAGCTAAATGCTAGATTTTTTATTTTACATCTTTATCTAAATCATAAGACAAGATATTAGTATTAATAATTGTATTATCTTTTAAAATTGTGTAATTTATACCTATGTATTTGATATCATCACTATACTTTTTAAATATTTCACTTTCTGCTATTGCAATTTCACATTTAACATCTTCATATTTAACACAATCATTAGTTTTTATAACATCTAAGAAATAATATCCGGTATCAGTTGTTAAAGTCAACACTTGCGTATCTTTCAAATAAATGCCATAATCAAATTCATTATCATAAACATTATTTCCATATGTAATATTTTTTATTTTTCCATATTTTTCTTTAGAAAAAATTATTTCTTCTTTTACTAATTCGTAATCATTAATATTTTTGTCGTAATATAATTGTTTATATAAATTGCCATCTGTTTTAAGTACCCACATTACCTTCTCAGTGCGTTTTTCCGTACTATTGTAGTTTGAATCTATCGAATATAATCCTTTTACGCCTTCTTCTTTTATATAATCATAATATATTTCTGAACCCCAAGTATTATGTTCGATTTTAGTTACTATAGGCTCATTATTATTTGCTTTATATGGCGTAAATATATATAAATCATTATTTTCATCTATAATATATTCACCATTATTTTTTATTTCTTTGATATGTATACCTGGATTTATTTCCATACAATTTTGGTTATTACTATATAAATTTACCAAAGAAAATTTATATATTGAATAATCTTCTAAAAACATATATTCATCGTAAATTGCTATTACATTTTTATTATTTAAAGCATTGCATTTAAAATTTTCGCCAGCATATTCCATTGAATAAACATCATATAAATATGCATCATCTTTATATTTATATTTCAAATGTGCCCAATCATGAGTTTTTACATATTCCATTAATGTAGAACTATTAATTCTTTCGCTATTTGCTTTTATTTCTTTTACTTTATATATTACAAAAGGAATTGTTATAGCCAATAAGATTATAGCTGCTATAATGCTAACAATTACTATTATTTTCTTTTTCATAGCCATCCCATTTTATTATCTATATTCAGAGAAATCTGTTACTTTACTTTCATCTGGTCTTTCTTCAAATTCTATTTTTTGTAATTTAGAAGAAGACTTACCAGCACCATCTGTTATAGTATATAATATCCAATATTGATCTTTATGTTCTGATGGAACAACTTCATGATAAACAATATGAGTAATTTCATAATCATCAGTATCTTCAACTACTTCTAAATGTTTATAATTAATATCATCAATACTAACCACATTATAAACATCTTCATAATACTTAATAACTGGTACTGCAATATCATTTGGGTTATTTACATCATTTACCCAATGAATCTTTGTACCTGATGCTATCCATCCTTCGGTATCTTCAAATTCAATTTTATACCAATTATAAATACTGCTATCAGTATTAACATCTAATACTTTATAAATTTCTCCTTTTTCTACTTTACCTAATTCTTTTCCTTTAGTACTTGGTAAATCTCTAACATTTATTGGAGTATCATAAATTATTTCAACATACCAACCTTTTTTTATTTCTTCTATTCTCTTTTTTTCTTTTACTTCTTTAAAATAAAAGTATCCACCAATACCGCCAACTATTAAACAAATAAGCAAAATACATACTACTGCTTTTTTCATTTTTTCACCTTCCATACAAATTATAACACAAAAATACAAATTTTTTAAAAAATATTAAATTTTTACTTGCTTTTTTTAAATATTTATTATACAATTTACTAGACGTGACATAATGGGCTTGTAGCTCAGCTGGTTAGAGCGCACGCCTGATAAGCGTGAGGTCGGAGGTTCAAGTCCCCCCAGGCCCACCATTTTATGTTTATGTTATATGGCCCGTTGGTGAAGCGGTCGAACACACATGCCTTTCACGCATGCATACATGGGTTCAAATCCCGTACGGGTCACCATTTAGAAATTAACGAACTTTAATAGTTCGTTTTTTTATTTATAAAAAAACCACTAAATTTAATTAGTGGTTTTAATTTTGTAGTTTGTTAATCTACATCAAATCTTGCCAAAATTTGTGCAGGAGTTTTTCTTATAGTATTAAATACCGGTATTAATCCTACAACTAAGTTAAATATCAAAACAAGTAAAACACTTACTACAAACGTAAATATATTTACCATATACATATCTCCAAGATAAGGAACTTTAGCAATAGCATTTAATATATATGTCATAAATATTATTCCAGTTAAACTAGCTACTACAGTAATAGCTAATATCTCTCCCGAAAACATTTTATAAATATCTTTCTTTTTAACTCCAATTGCGCGATATATTCCAACTTCTTTGATTCTTGATAAGAATGATGATCTAATCATCAATAATATTTCGATTAAAGATATTCCTAAAATAACGCCGGATATTATTAATGTAGTAATCATACCATCTTGTATATTATTTAAATATTCATTTTTATCATAATCATAGGAACTATAAATATTCATTTTATTATCTTGGAAATAATTAATAGTCTCTTCTTCATTATTACTTAGAATTGTCAAATTAGAAGATTTTCTTATTAAATTATATTTAATAGTATTTTCGTTAACTAAAAAGTCATTTTTATTACTATCATTAATATTTTCATAATATCCAACTACTTTTAATTTATGATTATTTATTTTATTATCTATCAACTTATTAATAGGCATAAATATTTCATTATCTATATTTACTATTACTTCATAATCATTAATAGGTAAATTTCCTTTAACTAATTTTATTTCTTTATTTAAAATTAAACTATAATCTATATACCCTTGAGAATCTATATCAGTATCATAATAATTATAATAATCTTCTTCATTATATGAATTCGATAACATATTTATAAACATATCTTTAGACGCATATACATTAGGTTCTTCTAAATCAGTTATTCCTACTATTACAAAACTTTCCATATTATTTAATACAATTTCGTGATTCAAATAGTCTTCTATGGTTGCATAACCTGCTGTTTTAGTATTGTCGCTTTCAATAAAATTATTTAATACCAATTTATCTATTACTAATTCGTATTTATTATTAGGTAATCTACCCATAATTAAATCATTCTTCTTAATATCATTAATATTTGATAATGATGCTTTAAATGTTCCATAATTATTTTGAGTTTGTAAATATTTTGTGTAATTAAATCTAAAATTTACTAAACTGTTGCCAGGAAGAATTAAATCTATATTATTTAAATTTTCATAACTTAAATAATCCTCTACTGAAACATTTTTTGTTATCACCCTTAAATAATCTTTGTTAGCAGTAATAAAATCTTTGTCTTCTATATTTAAGGTAGCAAAGATTGATGAAACCGAGTAAAAAATAAACATTCCAGATAAGAAGAAACCACCAAGTAATATTTTCTTCAGTATTGGATAATCTAATAGTTTTTTAAAACCATATGTTATAAAAGATCCAAGCTTAAATATACTACTATATCTAGTTTTTATTGAATTATTAGAAATTTTTTCAATATCAAATGTATCTTTATCTATTTCTACATTTTGTATTTCTTTATAATGATCATTAATAAGTTCAATATTAGAATTGTTCTCTACTACTTCTATTTTATGTTCATTTTTAGTTTCTATATAAATATTGCCATTTTTAAATACAACATTAATATCTAATTTTTCATCATTATTTCTATAAACATTAATATGTATATTATCTTTTTGAATATTTTCTATATCTTTATAATCTTTTAAATATATTCTATTTTCTATTTCATAATTTAGAGAACCCGCAAAATCATTTTGATAATCTTTGATAACTTTGCCATCAATAAGTTCAATAATTCTATCTGCATAGAACCTTGCTAATTCTTCTTCATGAGTAACTAAAATAACTAGATATTTAGAAGATATGCTTTTTATAATATTCATTACTTCTAAACTATTTTTACTATCCAAGTTTCCTGTTGGTTCGTCCGCTAATATTATTTTAGGATTTTTTACTAACGCTCTTGCTATTCCAACTCTTTGTCTTTCACCGCCAGACAACATACTTACTGGTCTATTTTTATAACGAGTCATTTTTACTTTATCTAAAGTATATAAAACTCTTTTTTCTATTTCTTCTTTATTTTTTATACCAATAATTTTTAAAGATAGCGCTACGTTTTCAAAAACAGTCATATTCTCTACTAGTTTATAATCTTGAAAAATATAGCCAATATTTAAATTACGTATTTCGTCTACTTTATAACTACTTCTTCTTGTAATCCTTTTTCCGTCAACATATATATTTCCTGAATTAACTTTATCAAGGCCACCAATAGTATTTAAAATTGTTGTTTTACCACAACCAGATGGTCCTAAAAGTGCTACTAATCCAGATGATGGAAAATCAATGCTAGTATTAGCTATAACATGTATTTGATTCTTTTTAAATCTATTAAAATACTTATTTACTTTATCTAACTTTATCATAACTATAGCACACTCCCATAAGTTTTAATTATTGAATCTTTAAATATTTTTCTACCATATCTCATAGAGATTAATATAGATAATAATATTAAAATTAAATACACAATTATATATTCACTAATGCCAATATATTTAGACAATTCTTTAAAATATTCAAAATATATAATATCTTTATTTATTAAATAAATTAAAAGTAAAAATACTGAATAAGCAATTGTTGCATGACATACTAGTTCTTTCATTAATATATTAATACATACCTTTTTAGTACTTCCTAATGTTCTTAAAGTTGTGTAATAACTATTTCTAGATTTATAAATTATCCTGATTATAAAATATGAGATAAAGAATAATGTTATTATCAATACTACTGTAACAACTAATTTAAATATTTTTAATATTTGCATAACCATTTCTGCTGAGTCATGTTTAGCATTTCTTAATGCTAATGTTTCAAATCCTAAGTTATTTAGTTCTTCTATAGTATTATCTAAATCTTTTATTTCTTTAACAAAGATACTACTTTGATAATTACCTTTATTAAATAATTTATTATAATCTTTTTGATTTATAAAAACACTATCATATATTTCATTATAATCTAAACCAAGTAATTTTTTAGTATTATTTATATTATATATATTACTTACTTTTAATTTAATTTGTTCTTCATAGTAAATACTATTAATGCTTATTTCAAGATTCTCGTTTTGACAATTATAATCTTTACAAAAACCATTCATTGTATCTTTTAAATAAACTTCTCCTTCGTTTACTTTGTCACTTACAACTATATCTAAATAGTAACCATTTTTTATACTCAAAATATTATTATTTATTTTATATGTTATATTAGAATATTCTTCGTTTAATGAACTTACAATATCTTTTAAAATATTATCACTTAAATAAAAATCATATTCATATTCATAAGAATTATCTCCATATACTATACCAACTATTTTAACATTCTTAGTATATTTCGGCATATTTTCAATACTAAATTTACTATTTAAAATATCACTTTGTAATTCAGAAATATACCAACTATCTTTACTTCCTTTAATTACTATTTCGTTATCATTTTCAGGAAGTCTTCCTACATCTACATTTGATAAAGTATCAATATTTATTTTTCCACCCATATAAATATTATCGTTATTTAGATATAATCCATAATCATTTATTAAATCTTCTTTTACTAATAAATCAACATTATCTAATTTCTTGATTTTTTCATAATCTTTTTCAGAAAATAAACTTCGATCATTTTTTGTAATAATTATTCTTTTATCACTAGAATTATAAAAATATTCACTATAACTTGTTACTGATTCTTCATTTTCTGCCATTTGAAATGCTGAATAATTACTAATCAAAGTAATAGTAATCAACATAAATATCACAAACATTAATACAAATTTAACTGGTAAATTAAATGTATTTCTTATCCCTAATCTTAATTTACTAAAAGATGTAATGTTTTTTACTTCTTTTGCTTCTAATTTGTCATCTAAATTAATTTTAGTAAGTACTTTGTTTTCCAATATTTTTCCATCATGCATTCTTATAAGTCTAGTTGCATACTCTTCGATTTCTTTTTTATTGTGAGTTACCACTATTACTAATTTATCTTTAGATATATCATGTAATAATTTCAGTATTTCACTAGATGACTTGCTGTCTAAAGATCCAGTTGGTTCATCTGCAACAATTATTGGAGTATCATTTGCTAGAGCTCTAGCTATTGCTACTCTTTGTTTTTGACCTCCAGATAATTTAGATGTAACTGTATTGCGGTATTTTTTCAATCCAACTTTATCTATTAAACTATCTACATATTTTTTTATTTCTTTTTTATTTTTACCATTCATTAGAAGAGCTAATTCAATATTTTCGTATACTGTATAACTATTTACTAAATTAAAATTTTGAAAAATATTACTTACATATTTTCTTCGATACTCTAAGAAATTATCTTCAGTATAATGGCTTGTTTCTTCGCCATTTATATACATTTCACCATCTTCATAAGTATCAAGGCCTGATAATACATTAAGTAGTGTTGATTTACCTGAGCCAGATTCACCAGTAATAACAACAAATTCACCAATATGTAATTCTAAATTTACTTTTGTAAAACCAGCAGCTACTACTCCATCTTTATAATAGTATTTTGAAACATTTTTTAATTTTAACATATTTCTCCTCTTTTCAATTTAATTATATAGCAAGATTATAACTAGTACTATACATTTTCGGTTTCTTTACATATAATCTCAGTTGCATATTTACAAACTTTTGATTATACTAATAATAAGTAAGCGAAGAAATTTATTCGCCTACCATTAATTGGTCGACGTTTATCCTAGTAGATGACGTCTTTTAATATGCCTATCAGTATTGCTAGAGATAGGATTAAAATAATTATTAACAAAAACATTTTTCGGTTCTTGCGTTCATACTACCATCCTTCCTTCAGTCCAAACTCCCCTGAATTAGTTTGATAGGCGTCACTTTCCTCGATTGATAATATATTAAATATTATTTATTTTTATTTATCAACACTTTCGACAAATGTTGCCAAAACAAGACAAAAGACTAGCAATGCTAGTCTTAATTTCTTAGGAAGAAAGATATGTGTGTTATCTTTCTTTGTTTATTTTAACGTCTTCATTGACGAAGAATTAATTTATTATAAATGGATCATCTATTGTTCCTGTTCCACTTATATAGAATATATTATTATTTAAGTAAAATACAGGCCTAATTGCTAAATTGTAATCTATACCATCAGCTATTATTTCGCCTTGCATAATAGGTAAATTTACACTAGCAAAAAACGCGGATTTTTTACCTGTATATTCCCAACGAGACATAGTATATTCAAAACCTTGTCCTGGTACCGAAGTATCATTATTCGCAATATAAAACCAACCACTTTTTAAAGAATTGTATTGAGCATTAATTGTATCATTATATGCTAAATAGTAATCGTACACATACATTAATCCTATTTTTGAATTTACGGTGTCACTCCATGAATTTTCTTTTTCAAAAACTTCTAACCCTGTTTCAGTTTGGTCACCAAGCTCTAAAGCTCCGTATTTCCAAGAGTAAGTTGCTATTTTATTTTCCCAGCCAGTTGGGACATATGTACTATTTGTTAAAAATTCACTCCCATTTATCGCTTCATATATTAAACTATTTGGCCATGCTATATCTGTTGCGTTATCACTCCACCATTGCATCGTTTTATTTAAAGCTTCTTTTTTTATGAGTTTTAATTGACTATTTTCATTTATGCCAATTATTCTATACATATATGCATCTGTATTTTCTGTGCAATTTTCACTATTTGTTGTGCCAAAACATATATAATTATCTACTTCGCCTTGAATTCCTTGATATCTATACATCTCTCCCGATTTTTTTTGAACTATAAGTCCATTAGTTGGCGAAGTGATCAAACATTTGCCTAAAATATCTCCACTGTCACAAGATGGTATATTAAAATACAAATAACAATAACTTGTATTAGTTGTATCTACTGTAGCTATATTATTTGCACTATCATAACTGAGCACTCCATCTAATTTATTTCCATTTTGATCAATACATCCTGACATATTGGTGTTAAATTCATAATTTGTTGGCCATGTATTTGTCGTATCTTCTTTATATGTTCCATCTTCTTGTTCTAACATTATTGCAAACATATTTGAATTACTTATATTTAAATTTACTTCATCTAAATTTGTATTCTTATTACCATATGATTTGTACATCAAAAACAATGTACAACTTTCTATTATCACTAACACTAATATTATTATCACACACATTTTTTTGTTAACAACTTGCATATTCTTTCTTCCTTTTCTTATCTTTAAGGTAAGTATATATTCCCCCCCCCGAAGTCAAATTTTTTTGAATATTTTGTTGGTAACTTTTAACCACAAAAAAAGAATAGATTACTATTCTTTGAATATTTTATCTACCAAATACACTTGTATATTATTCTAACTTATAATATACTCTTCTTAGGAAGCGTGAATTTCACGTCGCCTA
>JAFSAI010000011.1 GCA_017441065.1 Bacilli bacterium
AAGGAAGAAAGAATATGCAAGTTGTTAACAAAAAAATGTGTGTGATAGTAATATTAGTGTTAGTAATAATAGAAAGTTGTACATTGTTCTTGATGTATAAGTCATATGGTAATAAGAATACAAATTTGGATGAAGTAAATCTGAATATAAATAATTCAAATATGTTTGCAATAATGCTAGAACAAGAAGATGGAACATATAAAGAAGATACAACGAGTACTTGGCCAACAAGTGGATATAAATATAATGAGTCTATGTCAGGATGTATAGATATAAATGGAAATAAATTAGATGGAGTACTTAGTTATGATAGTACAAATAATATAGCAACAGTAGATACAGGAAATACTAGTTATTGTTATTTGTATTTTAGTATAAAACCACCAACGATAGGAGAATATATATTGTTAAATAAAACTAATGGGTTAAATGCTGCTTTAGAAGGTGGTTTATATAGATTTAAAGGAACAGATGTAAATAATTATATATGTTTTGGGACTTCGAAAAAAAATGAATGTACAGAAAATCTAGATGTATATATGTATAGAATTATTGGTGTTGATGAAAATAATCAATTAAAATTAATGAAACAAGAAGTGTTAAAAGAAAATCTACAATGGTATAGTAATTCTGATGACTACGTTTCATGGCCAGATAGTTTTATATACGAATATATAAACGATATTGAAAACACAAATAATTATTTAAAAAATACAACATATGTACCAACAGGATGGGAAAATAAAATAGCAACTTATGCTTGGAAATATGGTTATACTTCTGATCTTGGTACTATGAATGGTTATGATAGTAATTATTATTATGAAAAAGAACTTGCATTTAGTGATATAGTTAATGCAAAAATAGTTCTTCCGTATATACATGATTTGTACTTTTCTAGTAGTAATAATAGTACTACTTTATCAAACTCATGGATAAATGAATCAGATATAATTAAATTTACAATGACATCTGGCGGATTTGGATCAGTGTGGATATACAGAAAAAATACTGTATCTGCCGATAGCTATTGGGCCGATAGTTATTACTCGGTACAGCCAACTTTTTATTTGAACCTAGATATAGATTATATAAGCGGTACAGGAACATCAACTGATCCATTCATAATAAATTAATACTCGTCAATGAAGACGTTAAAATAAGTACGAAAGATACACACATATCTTTCTTCCTAAAAAATAAACTCACTTTTAATTAAGTGAGTTTTTAAATGCTTATTTCTTGATAAATATTCTAGGAATTCTACTGCCTATAGTACACATTATTTCATAATTTATTGAATATGCTTCTTTAGCTAAATCTTCTAACTTTATTTTGTCATTATCCCAAATAAATACTTCATCATTTAAAGAAATGTTGTCTATATTTGTTACATCAACCATTAAACTATCCATACAAATATTTCCAATAATAGGAGCATATTTACCATTAATTAAAACATGCCATTTGTTAGATAAACATCTTCTCATACCATCTGCATAACCAATAGGAATAGTAGCAATTTTAGTTTCTTTATTAGTTATATAACTTCTTCCATAGCCAATACTAGTATTTTCTGGTACAGTTTTTAAAAAAGTTATTTTTGATTTCAATGTACATACTGGTTTTAAATTTATTTTTTTATAAGTATCTTGAGCACTAGGATAACCATAAATAATTATACCTGGTCTAACTAGATTACAATTTGTATTTGGAAAATTAATAATCCCGTTTGATGCCGAAGAGTGAACATATCTAATAGTGGAAATGTTTTCTTTTATAATATTTACAGCTTTATCAAAACTTTCTAACTGTTTAATAGTATATTCTTCATCAATATCAGCTGAAGATAGATGAGTATATATACCATCTATAATAATGTTTTTATTATCTTTAATTTTATTTATAAATTCTAAAGATCTGCTAGGATTAATACCAGTTCTTCCCATTCCAGTACCAATTTCAATATGTATTTTAATATTTTCATTAATATTATTAAGAGCTTCAATAAAGTCATTTGAAGATACTCCAACAATTAAGTTATTATTAATTATATTATTTATTTCATTAGTAGTTGGTTGATTTAAAACAAAAATATCCTTTTTATATCCTATACTTCTAAGATACATTCCTTCAGATACGTTAGCTACTCCGACAATATTAAATATGTTAAGAATATCTAATCGAGTATTTAAATAAGTGCCATAAGCATTAGCTTTTATTATTGGCATAATTTCAATATCTTTATTTAAATAATCTTTTATTACTTTTATATTATGTTTAAAATTATTTATATTTATTTCCATTATAGTAGGATGTAATAAATTTTGATTCATTATAAAACCTCACTTATCAGAAATATTTTATCATATCTAAAATAATTAAGATAACCTATAGACATTTATTGACATAAAAACGGACAAATCCCTTAAAATGACACCTATTTTTTGTTATAATTTTAGTAGGTGAATTATGAAAAAGAAAAGTTTATTCAAAAGTAAAACCCAAATGATAACTTATATGTTTTTATATGTATTATGTATTGCATTATTCATTATCATTGGTCAAATAGATTTTCAAAAAGATATAGATACTGAATCTAAAAAATTTCATTCATTATATAATATGGTAGAAGAAGATAACTTATACGTATTTAGTGATGCTACAGATGTACTTAGTATAGTTGATGGTAAAAGTGGTGTAGTATTAATGGGATTTCCTACAAATAAATGGATGAATTATTATGCTAGTATTTTAAATGATGTAGCAAAAGAAGTGGGAATAGATAAAATATATTATTATGATTTTCAAAACGATAGAGAAGAATCTAATGGAACTTATGAAACTATAGTTAACAAATTAAAAGTGTATGTACCAACAGATGACAGGGGGATTCAAGATATTCAATCACCAACTGTTATTGTAGTTAAAAAAGGAGAAGTAATAGGTTATTTTGATGATACTTCAATTGTTAGGGGTACAGTTACTCCAGAAGTATACTATAACGATAACCAACAAGCTATAACATATGAAGGTTTTAAAACTGCATTATTAGAATATATTAAATAAGGAGATTTTATGGAAGAAAACTTAAAGAATAAATTAGGGTTTTGGATTTTCATAATTATTGTATTATTTCTTGCTATTGGTGGCTATTTCTTCATGGATTATGTTTTAAAAGAACCTGAAGAAAAAAATAATGATTTAAAAGAAAAAATAAATCATAAAATAGATAAAAATAAAGATTTTATTTATTTTGAAAATGCTGAAACTATTAGTGAAGGAGCAGAAATATATTATCAAGATGTAGTTATTAATCTAGATACTCAAGAAGTATTAACTGAATCGCTAAGAAAAGAAAATAAGATATATAAAGAAAATATTCAATACATAAGCAAACAAAGTTTATTGAGTGAAGAATTAATAACTTATAATAACGATGATTTATATTCACTTAATTTCAGAGAATATAAAACATATGAGTTTGATAAATATGTTAGTTTACTAATTATTGATCAATATTATACATGTTTTGATTTAAATACTTTTTATAAAACAAAATCATATATATTTAATACAGAAACAGGAGCATTGTTAACTGAGGAAGAAATACTTTCTATGTATGATTTAGAAATGACAGAAATTAAAAGTAAAATAAAAACGCATTTAGAAAGTAAGCAAGTAATTGATAACGAAGTCGAAGTAATTAGAATAGAAGATACTATTAATGATTTTAAAAACTATGCATTTTATATAAATGAATATGGAAGATTGTATATAAGTTATCTTGTAAAATCAACTCAAGTCGATTATAATGAAATTATGGAGGTTAATTAATGGACTTAAATACAGAAATGAGAATGTTAAAGGCGATTGAATCATTAGAAAATAAGCTTTTAAATATTAGAGCAGGACGTGCTAATCCAGCAATGTTAAATGGTATAATGGTAGAATATTATGGTACACCAACACCACTTAATAGTATTGCTAATATTACTGTTCCAGAAGCTAGACAATTATTTATTAAGCCTTTTGACAGAAGTGCTGTTAAAAATATTGAAAAGGCCATCAATGAATCTAATTTAGGTATTGCACCTTCTAATAATGGTGAAATGGTTATCTTAACTATTCCTGAACTTACTGAAGAAAGAAGAAGAGAATATGTTAAAATGGCTAATACTTTAGGAGAAGAAGCTAAAATAGCATTAAGAAATATTCGTCAAGAAGATAATGATAAAATTAAAAAAGCTGAGTTGCCTGAAGATGAAGAAAAATTATATTTAGAAGATGTTCAAGATTTAATAAATAAATATAATAAGATTGTTGATGAAAAAGTAAAAGAAAAAGAACAAGAATTAATGAAAATATAATAAGCAGTTGTTATTTACAACTGCTTTTGTTTTTGAAAAATAAAAAGAATAGATAAACTATTCTAATATTCATAATCTAATTCAATTGGTTTTTGATTCGGATCTTCATCGAAACAATGATTATCCTTATTGTATGCCGTAACCCAATTTTCTACAGTTTTTAGTGGAACATTATATTCTCTTGCTGTATAACTAGTAGAAGCTCTTCTTAATACGATTAATTCAGTAATTCTTTTTTTGAAACTTTTTGTATATTTTTGAGGCATAAATATTCATCCTTTCCATTAATTAGCCTGACCTTCAAATTAATTTTAACACATCTGTTGAAAAGAATAAATCGGTAATTCAAACTTTTCAACAAAAAAGTTGTAAAAAATAGACTTCGGGGGGGGTATAATAAGCTTTACTTATAAAATAAAAAAGATGGTGTAAGTATGAAGTTTATTAACAAAAAAATAATATTAGTAGTAATAATATTAATGGTAGGGATAATACTTTTGGGAATTTCCAAACCAAAAGATAATATAATTTTGGAAAGCGTTAATCTAAAAAGTGATAAAGATAATAGTATGTTTGCTATTATGTTAGAGCAAGATGATGGAACATATAAAGAAGATAATAGTAATATTTGGCCTTCATCAGGATATGCATATAATGAGTCTATGTCAGGATGTATAGATATAAATGGTAATGAGATAGAAAACTCATTGAGTTACAATACAGATACTAAAAATGTTTTGATAAGAACCAAAGAAGCAAGTTACTGTTATTTATATTTTAGCAAACCTGCAACAGCGTTTGCAGTATATTCAGATGATGATTATTCACTAACATTTTACAAAAATAAAGATACGGTAATTAAAGGACAGCAATATAAAGGCAAAACAGCAACTTGGATTTATACAGGATTTGAAGATACAGCGTATTTTAGTTCAAGTCTAATACCATGGGAACCACGAAGCGAAAAAATACAAATTGTAAAAGTTGCTGATCAAATATCTCCAATAAGTACAGCATATTGGTTTTACAATTTTTCTAATTCGGCACTAACAATGGATTTAGCCAAATTAGATACAAGTAAAGTAACCGATATGAGTTGGATGTTTGAGAGTTCTTCTGTTACTAATGTCAATATGAATCTGTGGAATGTAAGTAATGTAACGAATATGGCTAGGATGTTTTATCAAGCTTCAATAGCAGATGTAGACTTAAGTTCATGGAATGTAAGCAATGTGACGGATATAACAGAGATGTTTTATCAAACTTCAATAACAAACTTGAATTTAAATTCGTGGAATTTAGGTAATATAGAGAATATGGATGCTATGTTTCTAGGTTCTTCAATTGTAAATTTAAATTTAAACTCATGGAACGTAAGTAATGTAAATAGTATGAGTGGCATGTTTGGCGGAACTTTAATAAATATTTTAGATTTAAGTTCATGGAACGTAAGTAATGTATCTAATATGAGCTATATGTTTGAAAGCTCTTTAATTGAAAACTTAAATGTGAGTAATTGGGATACAAGTGGTGTGAAGAGAATGGAAGCTATGTTTTATGGCTGTACAAATTTGACTTTAGATTGCAGTAATTGGGATGTTTCAAATATTGAAAACTATTATGGGTTTAATTATGATGCTCCAGGAGTTGTTATACCATCTTCATTTAATTCAGAAGATGCTGGTATGGATTATTAATAGTTGGGAAAGAAATCATTAAAATAAGTGAAAGATAACACACACAGTAATCTTTCTAAAAATAAGACTAGCATTTGCTAGTTTTTAATTGTAAATAATGGCAAAAATTAGTATAATAAAAGACGTTATGAAAAGAAATGAAGTAGATAGAACAAAACTTAGTCCAATGATGAAACAATATATGGAAATAAAAGATCAATATAAAGAAGAACTTTTATTTTTTCGCCTTGGAGATTTTTATGAATTATTTTTTGAAGATGGTGAAATTGCCTCAAGAGAACTAGAACTAACTTTAACAGGAAAGTCAGCAGGACTTGATGAAAAAGTCCCAATGTGTGGCGTTCCATATCATGCAGTTAAAGGATATTTAGAAAAACTAGTAAATAAAGGTTATCGCGTTGCAATATGTGAACAATTAGAAGATGCTAAATCAACTAAAGAAACAGTACGTCGTGGAGTAGTAGATGTTATCAGTAAAGGAACAATTACTGATTTTGAACTGCTTGATGAAAGAACTAATTCTTATATTGCAAGTATTTTAGAATTTAGTGATATTTATATCATTACTTATGCAGATATTTCTACTGGTGAACTTAATAGTTTAAGTCTAGAAAAGAAAGAAGATTTGCTTATTAGTGAAATTCTTAGCTTAGGTATTAAAGAAGTAGTTTTATTAGACAACTTAAATGTAGCATTAGTAGATTTACTTAAAAACAAATATGGAATTGATGTAGTATTTAGTGGAGAATATTATAGTGATGAATTAGATTATTTGAATGTATTAAGTGATGCTCGTAAAAAAGCGGGTGTTAAGCATCTATTTTATTATTTAGTAGTAAAAGAATTAAAAAGTATTAGTCATTTTAATGAATGTAGAGAAATTCAAAAAGTAGATTATTTAGAAATGGATATTCATACAGTTAGAAATTTAGAGTTATTTGAAACAATTCGTTTAAAAGATAGAACATACTCATTAATATGGTTACTTGATAAATGTAAAACCGCTATGGGTTCAAGGAAATTAAAAAGTTATTTAATGCACCCTTTAAAAGATATAGAAGAGTTAAATAAAAGATATGATAAAATTGAAATTTTAAATAATAATTTTATATTAAAAGACGAATTAAAAGATTTATTATATGAAATATATGACTTGGAAAGACTATGTGGTAAGATTACTGCTGGTAATGTAAATGGTAGAGACCTATTACAATTTAGAAGTAGTTTAAAAGTATTGCCTAGAATTAAAGAAATATTAGAAGAATTAGGTTTTAATGAAAATATTGAAACTCACCAAGATATTTATATGTTACTTGAAATGAGTTTATATGATAATCCACCAATTAGTATAAAAGAAGGATACTTAATTAAAGATGGATATAATAAAGAATTAGATGAATTAAAAAGTATAAGAAGTGGTGGAAAAGATTTCTTATCAGAATTTGAAAATAAAATTAAAGAAGAAACAGGAATTAAAAATTTAAAAGTTGGCTTCAATAAAGTGTTTGGTTATTTTATTGAAGTGTCTAAAGGACAAGCAAAAGAAGTTAAAGAAAATTTTGGCTGGGAAAGAAGACAAACACTTACTAATTGTGAAAGATTTATTTCACCAGAATTAAAAGAAAAAGAAGCAATGATTTTAAATGCTGAAGAAAAAATTATTGAACTTGAGTATAATCTATTTATTGAAATAAAAAATATTATCAAAAAAGAAATATTAAAGATAAAGAAAACTGCTGATACTATTAGTAGTATTGATGCTATACTTGCATTATCAATATGTAGTGAAGAATTAAATTTAGTAAGACCAAAACTTAATAATGATAAAGTATTAGAAATAGTAGATGGTAGACACCCAGTAGTAGAAATTGTTAGTGGTGATTTATATGTTTCTAATGACTGTATGATGAATGAAAATAGTAGTACACTTTTAATTACTGGTCCAAACATGAGTGGTAAATCTACTTATATGAGACAAGTTGCAATAATTGTATTAATGGCTCAAATGGGATCATTTGTACCAGCAAAAGAAGCTAATTTACCAATTATAGATAAGATATTTACTAGAATTGGAGCATCAGATGACCTAGTTAGTGGTGAATCAACATTTATGGTAGAAATGAAAGAAGCGAGAAATGCTTTGGTAAATGCTACAGAAAATAGTTTAATTATATTTGATGAACTGGGAAGAGGAACTGCAACTTATGATGGAATGAGTTTAGCTCAAGCAATACTTGAATATATAAGTGATAATATTAAAGCGTTAACTTTATTCTCAACCCATTATCATGAACTTACTAGTTTAGAGAAAAAATATAAAACCATAAAAAATGTTCATGTTTCAGCAGTAGAAAATGAAGGTAAAATAACATTCTTACATAAAATAAAAAATGGTGCGATAGATAAGAGTTATGGTATTCATGTAGCAAGACTTGCTGAAATGCCAGAAACATTATTAGATAGAGCAGATGAAATATTAAGAGAGTATGAATCAGGTAGTAAAAAGCCCGTTAAGGAAACTGAAAAAGTACAACTTAGTTTTGATTTTTTAGAAGATAAAGAGGAAGAAACTATAAAAGAAAAAATTTCTAATATTAATCCATTGGAAATGACTCCAATTGAAGCTTTAAATTATTTGTATGATTTGAAAATGAGTATTAAGAAATGAAAAGAATAAATGGTTTTTTAAATATTGATAGTTATTTTATAAAAAATTATAAGAAAAAATATGTAAATGAATTTGTAAAAAAAGTTAGTGATATTCATTACATTATAACTATTAACGGTCGTAATTATTATTTTAAAAAATTAAAAAATCCATATACTGAATTATTAGCTTATGAAGTAGCGGCTTTTCTAGGATTAAAATCTGTATCATATGATTTAGCAATTTTTCAAAATATGTATGGTGTTATATCAGAAGATTTTAAAGATAAAAATTTTAAATATGTTTCTGGTCAAGATATTTTATTTGAATATTCTAGAAGTCCAAGATGTATGACATATTTAGAAAATATGGGACTAGAACAAACCGAAGTAAATGATTATCCTAATAATGCTCCCTATTCCTATAATATAAATAATTTAGAAATTATATGGCAAGCAATCGAATATAAATATAAACAATTAGGAATTAATATTGATATAGAAAAAATTATGAATGAATTGATATTAATATTTATATTTAATATATTAGTGATGCAAAATGATGGGATGTCTCAAAACTGGGTGTTAGAAGAAAGTGCTTATGGAGTAAATGTAGGCCTTCTTTACGATAATGCTGAAGCATTTAAATTTGCTGAAGGAAAACATTCGCCTCAATGTAATTTTAGTACTAATTTTAATGATGTAGGTTTGGGTACCTATGCCATATTAGAAGAGTTTTTAAAAATATCTGATAAAGTATATGTTGATTTATTTAAAGAAAAATTTAATATGTTAACAGAAGATGTTTTTTTGAAATTAATTCAAAGAGTAGAATATAAAATTGAATGTTCTATTCCAAATGAAATAAAAACATATTATCTAGAAATGTTTAGAGTGAATAGAGAAAACATAAAACAAGTTTTAAGTAAATTTGATAAAAGTAGAATTTAGAAGTGTAAAATGTAGTTAACCCTGAAAATCCAATAGTAAATTTTTAGGGTTTTTGATATAATAGATTTGAGTTGGTGATTATAATGGCAAAAACAAGAAGTGAATTAAGAGAAAAGTGTATGATTATTTTATATCAATGGGATTTATTTAAAAAAAGTGATACAAATACAACTATTGATGAAATAATAAATAATAATATAGAAATAGAAAATGATTTTGTTAAAGATGTAGTATATGGTGTAGTTACTCATCAAGTTGAAATAGATGAACTTGCTAATAAATATATGAATGACTGGAGTATTGATAGACTAGATAAAACTGGTGCATCAATTTTAAGAATGGCTATATTTGAATTAAAATATACTGAAACACCAGAAATAGTAGTAATTAATGAAGCGGTTGAACTTGCTAAAAAGTATAGTGATGATAGTGTTAGAAAAATAATTAATGCAGTACTTGATAAATTAATAAAAGAATAAGAGGAATTATGGATAATAAGTATAAGACAATAACTGAATTAAATAATTATATTAAATTAATACTAGATAATGATAATAATTTAAATTTAGTTTATTTAAAAGGTGAAATTTCTAACTTTAAAAATCATACTAGGGGGCACTTATACTTTACTTTAAAAGATGAAACATCAAGATTATCTGCAGTAATGTTTGCAAGTAATACAAAAGGATTACAATTTGTGCCAGAAGATGGTATGAATGTTTTAGTAACTGGTAGAATATCAGCATATCCAGCTAGTGGTAGTTATCAAATATATGTAGAATCAATGGAACTTGATGGTATTGGTAATTTATATATTGAATTTGAAAAATTAAAAGAAAAATTATTTAAAGAAGGTTTATTTAATAAAGAACATAAGAAACCTATTCCTAGGTTTCCTGAGCGAATTGGCGTAATAACAGCTGATACAGGTGCTGCTGTAAGAGACATAATGAGTACTATTAAAAGACGCTATCCTTTATGTGAAGTTGTTTTATTTCCAACACTTGTACAAGGAGAATTTGCAGCGCCTAATATAGTTAGACAAATTGAAGTTGCAGATAACTATAATTGTGATGTTCTTATTGTTGGCCGTGGCGGAGGTTCAATTGAAGACTTATGGGCCTTTAATGAAGAAATAGTTGCCAGAGCAATTTATAATGCAAGGACACCTATAATTAGTGCAGTAGGACATGAGCCGGATTTTACGATAGCAGACTTTGTAGCAGATCTTCGAGCTCCAACTCCAACCGGAGCAGCAGAGATGGCTGTACCAACAGTTAGTGATATTAATAATTTACTCAATCAATATAAGTTAAGACTTAATAAAAATATAAAAACTTTAGTTAATACAAAGTTTATTGAATTATATAATTTAAAAAATTCATTTATATTAAAAAATCCAATGAGTTTATATGAAATTAAAGAACAAAAACTAGATAAGTTAATAGATAATTTGAATAGAAACATAGATAATATCTTAGCTAATAAAAAACATAGTTTAGAAATAGATATAAATAAATTGAAAATTATAAATCCAGTTAATTTAATAAAAACAAATGAAAGTAAATTAAAGGAAATAGTATTTAATTTAAATAATATGATTGATAAAAGATTAACTAATACTAAACATAATTTAGATTATTTAATAAATACTTTAAAATTAGTTAATCCTCTAAACATATTAAGTAATGGTTATTCATTAGTTAAATTAGAAGACAAAGTAATTAAAAGTAGTAAAGATTTAAAAGTTAATGACGAAATAAATATTAAGTTACATGATGGAGAAGTAATAGGAATAGTAAAGGAGATTAAATAATGAACGAAAAAACATTTGAAAGTAATTTAAAAGATTTAGAAAATTTAGTAAAAGAATTAGAAACAGGTAATGTTCCATTAGAAGATGCAATAATTAAATATACAGAAGCAATGGAACTTGCTAAAGATTGTAGTGAAAAATTAAATAGTGCTACTGAAAAAGTTAATAAGATTTTAGCTAGTGATGGTGAACTTAAAGACTTTGAAGTAAAAGAAGAAAACTAAAATTGCAGTAAATTTGCAATTTTTTTCATATTATGTTAAGTTAAATATAAATTAAGATTAAAAAGGAGATAATTATGAAAAAAGTTATTAAAATTTTTTGTTTAGTATTATTTTTATTATGTATTAGTGCGTGTTCTAATAATAAAGATAAAACTTATGATGTATATATAAATAATCAAGGGTATAATTTAGGTGATGAAATTACTTTAGAAGTTAATTTAAAAACTGATGAAACAAATGTAAAAGCTTGCCCAATAATCAATATAGAAAAAGAAGGGGAAGATGATATTGGGAGAATTGCAGAAAGCCTTAATTTTTCTACCGAAAATGTGGAATTTCTAAACTTAAATTTATCAACTCTTGCGGAAGTATACAATGATAATTATTGGTCATTTGAAACTATTTTGTTTAGTGAAGATGGAGAAGCTGATTTATCAAATGGTGATATCATTGAGAAAATAAATTTAGAAGTAAAAGAAAAAGGTAGATATACTATTACATTAGAAGAAAAAATTGATAAAGATTGTAAACAATATGAAAATGATTTGAATCTAAATATCAATAAATAATTAAGAAGAATGAGAAATCATTCTTTTTTTGTGATTAAAAGTTACCAACATTTTTTTGAGAAAAATTTGACTTCGGGGGGGGGAATATATACTTACCTTATAAAATAGAAATGGAAGAAAGAATATGCAAGTTGTTAACAAAAAAATGTGTGTGATAGTAATATTAGTGTTAGTGATAATAGAAAGTTGTACATTGTTTCTAATGTATAAATCATATGGTAATAAAAATACAAATTTAGATGAAGTAAATTTAAATATAAGTAATTCAAATATGTTTGCGATAATGTTAGAGCAAGATGATGGAACATATAAAGAAGATACAAGTAATACATGGCCAACTTCAGGATATACATATAATGAGTCTGTGTCAGGATGTATAGATATAAATGGAAATAAGTTAGATGGTGTACTTAGCTATGATAGTACCAATAATATAGCAACAGTAGATACAGGAAATACAAGCTATTGTTATTTATATTTTAGTTTACCGCCTACAGCATTCGCAGTATATTCAGCGGATGATACATCATTAACGTTTTATAAAAATAAAGATAGTGTTACAGCAGGACAACAATACAAAGGTAAGACAGCAACTGCAGTTTATACAGGGATAGAAGATGAATATTATATGGGAAATTGGTCTTCTTATAGTTCAACAATAACATCAGTAGTAGTAGCAGATGAAATATCGCCTAAATTTATGGCTCAATGGTTTTACGGCTTTAATAATCCCTCATTAACTATGGACTTATTTAAAATAGATATAAGCAATGTAACAAGTATGAATCGTATGTTTTGGGGTTCTTCCGTAGCAAATTTGGAAATAGAATTATGGGATGTAAGTAATGTAACAAATATGTATGGCATGTTTTATAATTGTTCTAATTTAGTAGTTGATTTGAGTCGATGGCAAACAAATGTAATGGGTGTTTGGAACTATTGTGGTTTTAATTATAATGCTCCTGGGGTTATTCCACCATCATCTTTTGGGGAACCGACTGGCTATAGTGATATTGTGTGTCAACAAGGTGGTGGTGCCTAACCGTCAATGAAGACGTTAAAATAAATAGAAAGATAACACACATATCTTTCTTCCTAAGTATTTAAGAAATAGCTAAAACTATTTCTTTTAATTTACTATAAAATATAATTATGATAAAATTAAAATAATAAAGGGTTTGATAATATGCTAGGTGAAATAGTAGAAATTAAAAATAACAAATTAATTATAGAAAAGAGTAATAATATAAAAGAAGATATAATTAATTTGTATGTTAAAATTATTGACCAAGATAAAATATTTGTTGGTGAAATAACTGGAGTTAATAAATCGCAAATAGAAATAAATTTATCTGGAGAGATTATTAATAATAAGTTTATCTATGGAGTAAACAGAAAACCAGCATTTAATTCTCAAGTTGAACTTTTACCAGAAAAAGAAATTAATTTACTATTTGGTATAAATGAATATAATCCTAGAAATAGTTTATATATAGGTAGAAGTGCATTATATAAAGATATGCCAATATATGCTAATATTAATAATTTATTTTCAAACCACTTAGTTGTTCTCGGCAATACTGGTTCTGGTAAATCTTGCGGTATGGCCAGAGTATTGCAAAATATTTTTTATAAAAAAGATATATCACCAGAAAATGCTACATTTTTTATAATTGATGCTTATGGTGAATATCATAGTGCTTTTAGTAAAATAGATGCTATCAATAAAAATCTAAAATTTAAGAATTATACAACAGATACTAATAGTAGTGATAAACTATTACAAATTCCGTTATGGTTATTAAGTTTAGATGATATATGTTTGCTTTTGGGAGTTAATAATAAAAATCAAATTCCAATTGTAGAAAAAGCTTTAAAAATAGTTAATATTTTTAGTAGAGAAGAAGATAGTGTAATTACGTATAAAAATAGTATTATTGCTAAATCTTTATTAGATATCTTTATTAATGGTAATACACCAGCTCAAATAAGAGATCAAATATTCTCTGTATTAACTAGATATAATACAAAAGAATTGAATTTGGAAACAAAAATATTTTTACCGGGATATACTAGGCCATTAAAACAATGTTTAATGATTGATGATACAGGTAAAATAAGAGACATGCAATTAGTTATAAATTTCTTACAAGAATATATTTTAGAAGAAATGAATTTGTCATTACCTGATGGTTCATTTATCTATACTTTAAAAGATTTATTATATGCATTTGATTTTGCTTTAATTGATGAAGGATTATTAAATAGTGATAAAGTATATTCGTTAGCCCATGAACTTAGAGTAAGACTTGCAAGTATTATTGATAGTGAAAATAATAAATTCTTTGAGATAAAAGAATATTATGATAAAAAAGAATTTTTTGATTATATAACTAAAGTTGATAGTACTAAAGCACAAGTAATAAATCTTAATTTAAATAGTTTAGATGATAGATTTTCTAAAGTAGTAGCAAAAATTTATTCAAAATTCTTATTTGATTATGTTAAAGAAGAAGTTACTCGTGGAGATGTACCTATTCATATCGTTTTAGAAGAAGCTCATAGATATGTTCAAACTGATTCCGACGTAGAAATTCTAGGTTATAATATATTTGAACGTATTGCTAAAGAAGGTAGAAAATATGCAATATTATTAAACTTAATTAGTCAAAGACCTTCAGAATTATCTCAAACAGTATTATCGCAATGTAGTAACTTTTTAGTATTTAAAATTACTCATCCAAATGATATAGAATACATAAAACCAATGATACCATTTGTAGATGATGAAATGATTGAAAAAATTAAAAATTTACAAATTGGAAGTTGCTTAACATTTGGCTCAGCATTTAAGATACCTACCATTGTAAAGATAGATTTAGCAACGCCATCGCCATCAAGTAGTAGTTGTGATATATCTAATAAATGGTTTTAAGAAAGAGATAGAAATATCTCTTTTTCTTTGTCTTGTTTTGATATCATTTGTCGAAAGTATTGATAAGTAAAAATAAATGATATTTAATATATTCTTAAGTGAGGAAAGTGACGCCTATCAAACAAATTCAGGGGGTTTACCTTTTTATGAAGGAGTGTGGTAGTATGAACGCAAAAACTGAAAAATGTATTTTGTTAATAATTATTTTAATCCTATCTCTAGTAATATTGATAGGCAAATTAAAAGACGTCATCCATTAGGATAAACGTCTACTAGAAAAAATGGTAG
>JAFSAI010000012.1 GCA_017441065.1 Bacilli bacterium
AAATTTTAAAACTTTATTTATATACTTATAAAGTTTAAGAAATATAATATAATTTAATATTTTTTATGTGTAGATTAAATAAAATTTTATAAAGTAAAGGGTATAGATATATGTTTAATTTGATATGTTTTATATAAATTAAATAACTAAAATTAAATAAAAAATTAACTTTCAAAAATGAAAAAAATAGAAGTTTTTTTAATAATATTGAAGTATGTAAAATTAAAAAATTTAAGAAGGAAATAAGTAGATTATTGTTAAAAAAAAAAAGTTTTCTCAATATTTTTAAAATTTTAACAAGGTAAAATATTGAAAAAAATATCAAACTATGATATTATTTATTAAGGAAAATGTTTACAAGCAGTAACGATATAATTAAAAATATATTGTTATGCTTAATATCAACTTTAAGATTTTATTTTTAAGAGGGGATGAGAAAAATGAAAAAGAAAGTATTGTCACTTTTACTAGCTGGATTAATGGCAATGTCATTTACAGCTTGTGGAAACAGTAGCTCAGAAGAGACTTCAGGGGATGCTAGTGGAGAAAGTACATCTAAGACTGAGATAACATGGTGGGCATTCCCAACATTTACTCAAGAAAATGCAAGTGATGGAGTTGGAACATGGGAACAAAAAATCATCGATGCATTTGAAGCAAAAAATCCAGATATTACAGTAAAATTAGAAACTATCGATTTTACTGCTGGTCCAGAAAAAATAACAACTGCTATTGAAGCAGGAACTATGGCTGATGTATTATTTGATGCACCAGGTCGTATAATTGAATATGGAAAAAATGGAAAGTTAGCTGATTTAAATGATTTATTTACAGAAGAATTTGTAGCTGATGTAAATAATGAAGCATTATTACAAGCTTGTAAAGCTGGAGATACAGCTTATATGTATCCAATAAGTTCAGGTCCATTCTATATGGCATTTAATAAAGCTATGTTAGAAGATGCTGGAGTTCTTGACTTAGTAAAAGATGGTTGGACAACTGATCAATTCGTTGAAGTGTTAAAAGCATTAAAGGATAAGGGATATAATCCAGGATCATTCTTCTGTAATGGTCAAGGTGGAGACCAAGGTCCTCGTGCATTCTTTACAAATTTATATAGTAGTAGAATAACTAACGAAGAGTTAACAGAATATACAACTAACGACGAAAAGTCTGTTAAAGCTATGGAATTAATTTCAAGCTTAATTAATGATGGTTTATTAATGAATGGTTCACAATATGATGGTACTGCAGATATTCAAAACTTTGCTAATGGACAAACTGCATTTACTATTTTATGGGCAACTGCTCAACCAGGAACACAAGCTCAATTATTAGAAGCTAGTGGTGTTGAATATTTAGAAGTACCATTCCCATCAGATGATGGAGTTGCTGAATTAGAATACTTAGTAAATGGTTTCTGTGTATTTGATAACGGAGATGAAGCTAAGATAGAAGCTTCTAAGAAGTTTATCCAATTCATCTGTGATGATGAAGAATGGGGTCCAAAGAATGTTGTAAGAACAGGTGCATTCCCAGTTCGTTCTTCTTTCGGTGAATTATATGAAGAAGAAAGAATGAAGACAATATCACAATGGACTAAGTACTATTCTCCATACTACAACACAATCGATGGATTTGCAGAAATGAGAACTTTATGGTTCCCAATGGCTCAAGCAATATCTAATGGAGAAGTAGAACCAAAAGCTGCTTTAGATGATTTCACAACTAAAGCAAATGCAACAATAAAATAATTAATAAGTTATAAATAATTTCTTCTTGCATATTAATTTTAATATGCAAGAAGAATGTTTTTAATAATATATTTCTTAAGATGAGTGATTGGGGGAAAAATATGAAAACTTCACACAAATTAATGATGAGAGAGACCATTGTCTCTTACACATTTCTAGCTCCAGTATTAATATTTTTTGCAGTATTTGTTCTAACACCTATGGTAATGGGACTTGTTACAAGTTTCTTTAATTACACAATGACTGATTTTACGTTTGTTGGTATAGACAACTATATACGTATGTTTAATGATGAAGTATTTATTAAGTCATTAATAAATACAATAATAATAGTTGTAGCATCAGTTCCAATTACAGTTATTTTTTCACTTTTTGTTGCTTCACAAACATATGAAAAAAGTGCATTTACTCGTTCTTTTTTCCGTTGTGTATTCTTTTTACCTGTAGTTACAGGTAGTGTTGCTGTTACAGTTGTATGGAAATGGATATACGATCCATTATCTGGTATTATGAATTATGTTTTAAAATCAGGAAACTTAATTGAACAGAATATTAGCTGGTTAGGGGATAAAAGATATGCTTTATTAGCTATAATAATTATTTTATTAACAACTTCTGTTGGACAACCTATTATACTTTATATAGCATCATTAGGTAATATAGATAAATCTTTAATGGAAGCTGCTCGTGTTGATGGAGCTAATGAATTCCAAGTATTCTGGAAAATAAAATGGCCAAGTTTATTACCAACAACACTTTATATAGTTGTAATAACAACAATTAATTCATTCCAATGTTTTGCTCTAATCCAGTTATTAACATCTGGAGGGCCAAACTATTCTACTAGTACCATTATGTATTATTTATATGAAAAAGCATTTAAGCTTTCAGAATATGGATATGCAAATACAATGGGTGTTTTCTTAGCTGTTTTAATTGGAATTATAAGTTTTGCTCAGTTTAAATTCTTAGGCAGCGATGTAGAATATTAGGAAGGAGAGATGAAATAATGAAGAAAAAAACTACACCTTTTGGGGTATTAACTATAATATTATTGAGTATCTTAACAATTCTATTTGTCTTTCCTTTCTATTGGATAATGACAGGTGCGTTTAAGTCTCAACCTGATGCAATTAAAATTCCACCACAATGGTGGCCTCAAGCTCCAACTTTGGAGAACTTTGAAAAGTTACTTATTCAAAACCCAGCGGCACAATGGTTATTTAATAGTGTATTTATATCAGTAGTAACTATGTTATTGGTGTGTATAACATCTTCCCTTGCTGGATATGTTTTAGCAAAAAAGAGATTCTATGGACAAAAGCTTTTATTCTCAATATTTATTGCAGCTATGGCATTACCTAAGCAAGTTGTTATAGTTCCTCTTGTTAGAATAATAAACTTTATGGGAATTCATGATACATTATGGGCGGTTATTTTACCGTTAATTGGATGGCCATTTGGGGTTTTCCTAATGAAACAATTTAGTGAAAATATTCCAGGTGAATTACTAGAATCAGCAAAAATTGATGGTTGTGGAGAGCTTAGAACATTTGTTAGTATAGCATTCCCAATTATCAAACCAGGTTTTGCAGCTCTAGCAATATTCACATTTATTAATACTTGGAATGATTACTTTATGCAATTAGTTATGCTTTCTTCAAGAAGTAAACTTACAGTTTCACTAGGAGTTGCAACATTACAGGCTGAAATGGCAACAAACTATGGATTAATAATGGCTGGTGCTGCTTTATCAGCAATTCCAATAGTTGCAGTATTTACAATCTTCCAAAAATCATTTACACAAGGTATTACAATGGGAGCTGTAAAAGGTTAACATTAAGAACATACTATGGAGCTATCAATAACAAAATATGTTTATGATAGTTCCATTTTCAATTATTATTATAAAAAATAGACAAAATATATATCATAGGAAGTTGAAGGTGAAGATATGTCAAGAGATAGTGGGAGTTTAATTGGAAGAATATTTAATTTAGATAATGGATTTATGAGGTTTTTAGCTAGAATAAGTGATATTGTATTACTTAATTTTCTTTTTGTATTTTGTTCAATTCCAATAGTTACTTTTGGAGCATCATTAACAGCTATGTATTCAGTAACATTAAAGATGTCAAGAAATGAAGAAGGACATATTATAAAAGATTTCTTTAAGGCTTATAAGGAGAATTTGCTTCAAGGATGTATATTAGGTATTTCAGCTATTATAGTTGTAGCATTTATTATTATAGACCTTAAAATAATATCTGTTTCTGGTAATGAAAGTCTTAAATATATTCAAATATTATGTTATTCAATTGCAATATGGGCTTATATTATGTATTTATATGCTTTTCCTATTTTAGCTAGATTTTCATTAAAGTTAAAAGATATATTTAAAAATTCAATGCTAATTAGCATGATTAATATTAAATATACGTTAATATTAATAGCTTTAAATATTCCGTACATATTAATGATGTTATATTCAGAAGTGGCTTTTCTTCTACTTTTAACAATATTACTTATATTTGGATTCTCAACATTGGCTCTTTGTCAATCATATTTCTTTAGAAAAGTTCTTGAAAAATATGAGGAAGTAGATAATTAAAAAAATAATATAAACATTAAATGAAAAAATAACTTTTCGTTTTAGAGTAAGATATTTTAATTACAAATATAAAGTACAGGTTTTTGATAGATTTCATTTGCTGGAATATATTTCAATGATACTTTATATAATAAGATTTGGGTTAGCTTAAATAGTATATTTCTATTTAAGCTAACCCTTATTTTATTGATACAAGATTCATCATTAAAGTAATTTTTTCTTCAGTATGAGTTGTTTTAGCCATTATATCTCATATATGAATAATTCTTTTCACATAAGGCTTTTAATAAGAAAGCTAACTTCTAATTTAATAAAAAAGCAGTCTAAATTGCAATATCAAATTGAACTATATAGGTTAAATTGAATAAATAGAATCTAAATATTGCTCAAACAGAGCTTCTGGTGTCTTATAATTTAACTTTTTTCCAGGAAGAGTATTAATCCAATCTTCAATTCTAGATATTTCATCAATGGTATATTGGAATATAGCTTTTCCTTTTGGAATAAATCTTCTTATTAGTCCATTATGTCTCTCGTTGCACCCTTTTTCAAAAGATGAATATGGGTGCGTGAAATATACCTTAGTAGAACATTCCTTTTCTATATTACTAAGGTTTGAAAACTCAGATCCATTATCTGAAGTTATTGTTTTAAATACTTCACTAAATTTACTACCAAATTCATCTCTTATACTTCTTAATGCTTTATCTACCGCATCAGCTGTCTTAGCAGCTATCTTCCTATGAATTGAATTTAGTGTCTTTCTTTCTACTAAAGTTAAAAGAACATTGTCATTTTTATTTTTTAGCCCTTCAACAGTATCTATCTCCCAGTGCCCAAATTCCTCTCTTGTCTCTATTTTCTTATCTCTTTCCTCAATACTTCTTCCAAGCTTTCTTCTATTAACTCTAACAATGTTTTTACGTTTATTAATTCTTAACTTCATAGGTAAATCGCTATTGTTAATCTTTATAAATCCTAGATCTATATAATTATAAAGTGTTTTTGTACATACCATTTCATCTCTATTAAAACGAGCAGAAGCTAAAGCTTCACCGGTACAGGCATCTAATGACCAATTATCTTTTAATACTTTATTTGTTACATAATCTATAAACTCAGTGCACTTTAGAAGTTTATATTTTCCTTTGCAATTTTCACGATTTTGAGTATATACTCTTTCACCTACTTCAGCAAAGTATCTTGTAATCTCTTCCCCATTTTTTATTTGTTTTACTGAGCCACGCTTAATTTCATTAAGCACTGTATTTATAGGTCTATTAATACTTTTAGAAATCTTATAAGCACTCCAGCCTTCTTTTAATCTTATTTCGATAAAACACCTTTCTTGTAAACTTAAGTGTTTATTTTTCTTTGAATTTGTGATATTCTTTTTAGTATCCATAGTGATTTCCTTTCGTGAATTGTTCTGCAAATTCAATTTTAACACGAAAATCGCTATGGATTTTTTATTAGTTCAATTTAATTTTACAACTAGCCAATGTTTTAAAGATTATTATATAAAAATATAGAAATATATAATTAATAAAGTCAAAAATTTATAAAAAAGCGTAAGTTTATATATAAAAATAAGGATAACTATGCCAAGCGTATCTATATATAAAAAACTTCGAAAAATATAGTATTCTAAAGTAATTTAAAAATAATTTATAAAAATAATACTTAATTAAATGAAGTTATTTAAATAATCATGATAATATAAAAAGCGTCGTCGGGAACGGCGAAGAGATGATAAAAAAATTGCAACAAAAAAAGTGTTGACAATTAATAAATCAAATGTTATTATAAACAAGCAAGTCGAAAGACTTAGATCTT
>JAFSAI010000013.1 GCA_017441065.1 Bacilli bacterium
ATTGGTGGATGTATATTTAACTTTGTTGATGAAAAGAATGATAATATTTATAATTCGTGGATTATTCATATGTTTGCAGATTTTGCAATTATGACTATTTGGTTTATATATATTTAAAAGCGATTTCTAATGATATTTTTTGGTTGCAAATGTATTAATAATAAAATATAAATTACAATTTAACTATTTAAATAAAAGAACAGAAACCTGTTCTTTTTATATTGTATTATTTTTCAATATGATATATAATAAGTATGAAAAGTATAACTGGTTATACACAAAAGGAGAAGATAATATGAAAGAAAAATTTGTAGGAATTGCAAAAGTAGGAGAGAAAGGACAAATAGTAATACCTAAAGAAGCAAGAGATATGTTTGATATAAATCCTGGAGATTCTATTATTGTATTATGTGATAAATCAAAAGGAATAGCACTTCTTAAAGCAGATGAAATAGAAGATATGGCAGATAAAGTTTTTCCAAAAGGAGAAAAATAAAATATATTCTATTGAAACTAGAGAACTTACATTGAAGATACAAATAAAGTTTTAAAATTATTAAATAAGTAATACAAAATTACAATTTGAAAGTGAGTTGAAGAATATGAAAATTAGTAACGATAAATTTAAAATAGATGATAAGAGCATTCTTAATTATTATGAAATAAAATCAAATAAACCAAAGTTATTATTACTTCATGCTCAGGGAACTAATTCATTAAGTTTTATGAGTGTGATTAATAAATTATCAAAGTATTTTTATATATATTTAGTTGATTATTATGGACATGGAAAAAGTTCTTTTAATAGAGAAAAATATAATTTAATTGATATTGGAAATGACATTATTAAATTTATAGAAGAAGTTATTAAAGATAATGTTTCAGTTTTAGGGCATTCTTCTGGTGGACTTATTGCTTCATACATTGCATCAAATTGCGAATTGTGTTCAGGACTTATATTAGAAGATCCACCATTTTTTGCAAGTGTTGGAGATAGAAGATTTAATACATACAATTATGTAGATTTATCGACTGTATGTCATAATTTCATATCTCAAGACGAAATAAAAGATTTTGTATATTATTATTTTATAAATCAATATTGTTGGAACTTCTTTCCCGATGATTCCAGAGAAATGATTAGAACAAAGTTAGGAGAACTTGCATTAAAATATAGAGAAAAACATCCAGATAAAAATTTGAAAGTAATGTTTTGGCCTAAGAAATTTTTAGAAGGATTTAGAGGAATACAAAATTATGATCCTTATTTTGGAGAAAGTTTTTATAATGATTCGTTTAATGCAAATGTTGATTATGAAAAACTATTATCAAATATAAAATGTGAAACATTATTTTTGAAAGCCAAAACTACTATTGGTGATGATGGTTTAATTCAAGGTGCTTTAACTGATGAAGATTTAGAACGAGTAAATAAATTAATTAGTAATATGAATATAGAACGATTTGATTGCGGTCATGGTATTCATGTTGATAAACCAAAACAATTTGTAAAAGCATTAATAAGAAAATAACAAATTACAATTTATGGAGTTGATAATAAATGAATAGAGAGCTACTACTATCTAATATAGATAGAATCCATACAACTGAAATGGGATTAGCTAGAATTAAGAAAAATCTTAAATTAAATACTAATGATGTTGTTGAATATTGTAAAAATAAAGTATTAGATAAAAATTGTAGTATTTATAAGAAAGGTAAAAACTGGTATTGTGAAATAGGTGATATTAAGATAACTATTAACTCATATAGTTATACGATTATTACAGCACATTTAATTAAATAAAATAAAATTTATTGAAATGTTAAAAGGCTTTGACAAATTTCCAAAGTTATTTGGTGGATATGTAAATTTGAAGTATTTTATAATTGTATGTGAAAGGAGATAGTGTATGAAACTAGGAGAAAAAATTTTAGAGCTAAGAAAAAAGAATGGACTTTCACAAGAACAATTAGGAGAAAAAATATATGTTACTAGGCAAACAATTTCAAATTGGGAATTAGGAGAAACATCACCTAATCCAGAACAATTAAAACTTTTGTCAAGTACTTTAAATATTAGTATTGATGAATTATTAGATAATGATGTTAATAATGTTTTAGTTGAAAAAATTAGTAATACTGAAAAACTCGCAGGAATTATTATAAAAATACTTAAATTTATTGGAATAGCATTTGTTATATTTTTTATAATAGATTTAATTGCTTTGATTTTATATGCTTCAACTGGAAATCTTGCTAATGTAGAAAGTAGTGCTACAACAATTTGTAAAATAGAAAATAGTCAATATGAAATTGAATTTGGAACAGATAAATATTTTAGATGTGAAAATTGTTCAGACGAAATGAATAAAGAAATAAAGGAATTAGTTGATTTCAATAATATTGATGTTAGTATGAGAAAAATAGAAAACTATTTTGAATCCAATAATGGAACTTGTGAATAATAAATTACAATTTATTAAATTCTACTTTTGATGGGTGTTATAACTGATTATATAAATATATAATGAATTACGAGAGGAGCAATATTATGAATCAAATTAAAATAGGAAAATTTATTGCAGAATGTCGTAAAGAAAAGAATTTAACACAAGAACAACTTGCAGATATGTTAAATACTACAAATAAATCAATATCAAAATGGGAAAATGGTAACTGCCTACCTGATTCGTCTTTATATGAACCTTTATGTAATATTTTAGAAATAACAATCAATGAATTGTTTGCAGGTAAAAAAATAAAAGATGAAGATTATAAAAAAGTAGCAGATGAAAATTTAATGCAGATGTTAAAATATAAATTATATTGTTTAAGTGATAAAAGTATAACTTTTAATGAATTTGGGAATGCATTAGATAGGATGTCTGAAGCATTTACAATATTAAAATCATTTGCAACAAAAGAAGAAGCAGTAAATTTTATGATGAAAGAAACAGATTTATCATATGATGAATGTTCTTATGCTTATGATTTTTATATTAATCTATATAAGATAGATTAAACAAATTATAATTCATTAAATGAAAGTAAAGTAGATTTTTCTACTTTTTTTTCATTTTGTAACTTAGTTGTAACTTTGGGGTAATATAATTTATTTGTAAGAACGGAAGGAGAATGTTTATGGAAATATTAAAAGTTGAAAATCTTACAAAGATTTATGGCAAAGGAACAACAAAGGTAGTTGCTCTTGA
>JAFSAI010000014.1 GCA_017441065.1 Bacilli bacterium
ATTTCTAATATACTCATTAATTCAAATGGACTGCTTCCACCAGTAGATATACCTAATATTATACTAAACAAAATATCAGATATTGGTGTAATTAAAATTAATGCAATTATTAAATAAGAAATCTTTTTAATATATTTTACATTATCTAAAGTAAACGGTGTCGTTTTATCTTTAATATTATTAAATAATTTTTCTACACATCCTAATATAATTATCATAATATATAGTTCAACTAACAAAAAAACCAACCCTGTTTCAATATAAGTAATTATTTTAATATTAGAATTATCTTCAAACATTTCAATAACATCATAATCTTCAGCTTGAATATCAAACTCACCAATAATAATATCATGAATTTCAATTTTGTTTTCACCAATAATTTTAATATTGTCCGTTTTAAATACTATTTCATTGTCCTTAATTTCAATATTATTAACTATATAAGGAACTAATATCATTCCTAATATAATAAATGGTATTGCAACTTTTAAAACAATTGCACCAATTTTTCCTATTAGGCTAATTACATTGCTTAATGTTTTAACTTCTTTTTGTTTCTTTTCATTAAACTTAACTACATTCATAACTATTTCTTCATCTAATGAAGAAATATCTGTCATATCAGTATGGACAAGATCATTCAATTTGCAGTTAAATATTTTACATAGTTCTAAAATATTATTCATTTCAGGATATGATTCGCCATTCTCCCATTTTGAAACTGATTGTCTTGTTACATTAACTTTTTCTGCTAATTGTTCTTGCGACATTTTTTTACTTTTTCTTATTTGTCTTAAATTATCTCCAAACTTCATTAGACTAACTCCTTTCACAAATTAAGTTTAATATTATATAATTTTATTCTCCATCTATTTTCAGTTGCATTTTATTTTTGCAACTAAAACATTACATATTTATTATAGCACAAAAAAAGCAAGTTCTTTTATAGAACTGCTCGTTAAATTGTAATTTGTTATTCACAAGTTCCATTATTGTTTTCAAAATATTCAAATATATTATTTGAGGTTTTTTCTATATTTCCAAAATCAATATAATTATTTTTTAATTCTTTTTGAAGTTCCTTTGAACAATTTGAACAATTAAAATAACCATCACTACCAACTGTTATAATATATTCTTTTTCTTCAATTGAACATTGTAATTCAACTTCTTGTGTCATATTAACATCAACACCGCCCTTATTATCTTTTACATAAGTAAATAATACTAATGAGGCAATATCAATAATCAAAACTATTATAAAAATTATACCTAACCACTTTAATACCTTTAGAACTAATCCTGCTAGTTTTTCTGTATTACTAACTTTTTCTACCAAAACCGATTGTATATCATTGTCTAACAATTCATCAATACTAACATTTAGTTCTTTTGAAATTAGTTTCAACTGTTCAGGATTTGGTGATGTTTCTCCTAATTCCCAATTTGATATTGTTTGTCTTGTTACATTGATTTTTTCTCCTAATTGTTCTTGTGAAAGTCCACACTTTTTTCTTAATTCAAAAATTTTTTCACCTAATGTCATACATTAACTCCTTTCACATGCAATTATAAAATATTAACTATTTATACTTCTACCAAATAGCTTTGGAAATTTGTCAAAGACTTTTAACATTTTAATAAATTGTAATTTAATTTTTGAATTTCTTTGTAAAAAACCATGAACCTATCATAAAAATTATACCTATTATAATATAAATTACAGCATAAAATATTAAATCTAAAATGATTTCTTCTAGCACTAACCAATAGGATAATAAGAAAACTATACAAAATAATATTGGCATCCACCACATTTTCTTTATATCCTTCCCAATCATTAAATTTATAATTGCTGTAGTTAAAGGATTAACTACAAAAAATAACATCATAGTTATACCCATAAATTCATGAGGTTTTGATATGTTAATAAGTATAAACGGCAATATCAATAATACGCATAGTATAATTGTTAAAATTATAAATATTTTTTTCTTTATTTCCATATTTACTCCTATTTAATAAATTCTAATTTGTATTATTATTTTTCTTTATTTTCATTTAACAAATTTTACGGCCGTACCATAAACAATTACTTCAGCAGCACCCTGCATAATTGCAGATGAAGCATATCGTATATTAACAATTGCATCTGCTTTTAGTTCTTCTGCTTCTTCTACCATTCTTTTTGTTGCAAGTGCTCTCGCCTCGTTCATCATTTCATTATAGGATTTAAGTTCTCCACCAACTAATGTTTTAAAACTTTGTGCTATATCTTTTCCAACATGTTTTGATTGAATTGTACTTCCCTTAACAAGTCCTAACATTTCAAACTCTTTACCACTAATGTAATCAGTATTTACTAATATCATCTTCTTCACCTTTCTTTATTTCATTTATCCTTTCTATGCAAACTTTGATCATAACTATAGAAAATAATATAGGAATGATACCTAATAAATATTTCCATATCCCCTCTATTAATGTTATTAAAAATCCAAAGTAAACCACATAATACAACACTACAATTATTGTTATAATAATTGGTGCTGTCATTTTCTTTCTATGATTATTCATCTATGACACCTCAAATAATTATTATTTATTTAAATTAATAATTGAATA
>JAFSAI010000015.1 GCA_017441065.1 Bacilli bacterium
ATCCAAAGTTTTTTGTTAACAACTCTCATATTATCTTACCCTTCTTTTATTTATAAGGTAAGTATATATTACCCCCCCCCGAAGTCAAATTTTTTTGAAATTTTTGTTAAAAACAAAAAAGAATGATTTCTCATTCTTTGAATATTTTATCTACCAAATATACTTGTATATTATTCTAACTTATAATATACTCTTCTTAGGAAGCGTGAATTTCACGTCACCTATTTTTGTGTTGACGCTATTCTATTTTAATATTAGAATGGCGCTTTTTATTTCTGCTACTAATACAATCAGTAACATTAATATTATTATTACTAATAAAAACTTGTTTAGGGTTTTTACTTTCATACGCTCATCACCTCCTTTACAGGTTCAATACTACCTCCCCGCTCAGTAAGTTTTAGGCGACGCCACATTCAACACTTCCATATTCATTTAATCACAATGAATATGGATTGTAAATTATTTTCGTATATCTTTTTTCGACAAAAAAGACTAGATTAACTAGCCTTTTCAATTTCAACATATACTTTGATACCATTAACTGACATTTCATTAACATCTAATTCTTTTTCTACAATATTTAATGCTAATGTTTCATTTTTAATGTAGTCTGAATATTTATCTACAACAGTTTTAAATTCTTCACTATTATAGTAAATATTAATTCTATCACTAACATCATATCCATTAGTTTTTCTCATATTTTGAATTTTAGAAATAAATTCACGAGCGTGACCTTCTAAAACTAAATCTTCAGTTAAATTAGTATTTAAAATAATAAATAAATTATCAAGTACACCAACGTTAAATCCTTCTTTAGAAGAAATCTTAACTTCAAACATATCTTTAGTAATTAAAACATCTTCAAATTTAACTTCTTCACTATTTAATTCTGCAACTGTTTTAGTTTGTAAAAATTCTTCATAAGCTTTTAACTTAGAACCTAAAACTTTACCTACAACTTTATAATTTGGTTTAACAGATAAATTCATATATTTAGTTAAATCTTCTTCACTTAAAATAGTTTTAACGTTTAATTCTTCTTCAATTAATGGAACTAAATCTACTATTTTTTCATAAACATTATTATCAATGATTGCTTCAGCTAAAGGAGTTCTAACTTTAATTTTAGTTTCTTCTCTAACCATTCTACCCATAGAAATTAGATTTCTAACTAAATCCATTTTTTCTTCTAATTTTAAATCAATAAGTGATTCATCATACTTAGGATAATCTGCAGTATGTACAGAATATTCATGAGTAAGTTTAGTGTAAATTTCTTCACTAATGAATGGTACTACTGGAGCAATTATCTTAGATAGTCCTACTAAAACTTCATAAGTAGTCATATATACAGCTTTTTTAGAATCATCTAAAGTACTACCCCAGAAACGATTTCTACATCTTCTGATGTACCAATTTGATAAATCTTCTGATACAAAGTTAGTTATATTTCTAACTACTTTATTTAAATCATATTCTTCATAACCTTCAGTAACTACTTTTAAAAGTGAATTATATCTAGATAATAACCATTTATCTATTTCTTCTCTATTTTCTACTGCTATATTACATTCATCAATATCAATGTTATCTGTAGTAGCATACATTGAGAAGAAATTATAAGTATTTTTTAAAGGATTGAAGAATTTAGAATATACTTCTTTTAATCCATCTTCATCAAATTTAAGTGGTGTCCATACAGGTGATACATAAGGTAAATACCATCTTACTGTGTCTGCTCCATATTTTTCCATAATACTAAATGGTTCAATTGCATTACCTTTAGATTTATGCATTTTATGACCATTTTTATCAAGTAATAATTCATTTACTAATACATTCTTATATGGTGAACATCCTTTAACAAATGTAGAAATTACAAGTAATGAATAGAACCATCCTCTTGTTTGGTCAATTCCTTCACAAATGAAATCTGCTGGAAATTGACTATTAAATAATTCTTCATTTTCAAATGGATAATGATATTGTGCAAAAGGCATAGCACCTGAATCAAACCAACAATCGATTACATCTTTTACTCTTGACATTTCTTTTCCACAATCTGGACAAGTAATATGAACATCATCAACATAAGGTCTATGTAAATCTATTGTTTCATCAATAGATTCAATAGCTTTTTCAACTAATTCTTTACGAGATCCAATCATTTCATCATGACCACAAGAACATCTCCATAATGGAAGCGGTGTTCCCCAATAACGACTTCTAGAGATTGCCCAGTCATTTAAATTTTCTAACCAGTTACCAAATCTTTTTTCTCCAACAAATGATGGATACCAATTAACAGTCTTATTATTTTCAACTATTTTATCTTTTAATTTAGTAACTTCTAAATAAAATGATGGTTTAGAATAATAAATAAGTGGTGATTTACATCTCCAACAATGTGGATAATTATGTACTATTTTTTGTTTCTTAAATAATTTATCATTAGCTTTTAAATATTTAATTACTTCTAAATCAGCATCAAATACTAACATACCTTTCCAAGGACCAACATTGTAACAACCATCTTCTCCAACTGGATTTAAATATGGTAAATTATAATTTTTACCTACTAATGCATCATCGGCACCAAATGCTGGAGCAATATGAACTATACCAGTACCATCTTCCATTGTTACATAATTATCACATGTTACAAAGAAAGCTTTTTTATCTACTGTAAGTTCTGGAATTAATTGTTCATATTCAGTATATTCTAATTCTTTTCCTGTATAAGTTTCTAACACTTTATAGTCTTCGCCTAAAACTTTATTTGCAAGTTTTTCTGCTACTATAAATTTATATCCCATTGATTCACATAATACATATTTTTCATCTGGGTTAACACAGATAGCAACATTTGCTAAAAGTGTCCATGGTGTAGTTGTCCATACTAAGAAATATACATCGCTATCTTTCTTCTTCATTGGAACAATTACTGTATCAACAGATACTTCTTTATATCCTTGAGCAACTTCATGAGAAGCAAGACCTGTACCACATCTAGGACAATATGGTAAAATTTTACTTCCTTCATAAAAATAACCTTCATCAAAGAATTTCTTTAATATCCACCATTCAGTTTCAATATAATCATTATCATATGTTATATATCTATTTTCTAAATCAATAAATTGTCCCATTTTAGTTGTTAAATCGCAGAATGCCTTTTCATTTTCCCAAACAGCTTTTCTACACTCTTCATTAAATGGTTCAATTCCATATTTTTCAATATCTCCTTTACCAGAAAAACCAAGTTTTTTTTCTACTTGAACTTCTACTGGCAATCCATGAGTATCCCAACCAATTTTTCTTAAAACTTTATGACCTTGCATAGTTTTGTATTTACAAAAACTATCTTTTAAGAATTTAGCTAACATATGATGAAGTCCTGGCATACCATTAGCAGTTGCCGGTCCATCATAAAATACCCAGTTAGAACTATCTTTTCTATTTTCGATACATTTATCTAAAATATTATCTTTTAGAAATCTTTCTCTAATAGAATCTTCTACTCTTGCAACTTCTCTATTATCTAGAGTTTCAAATTTTTTCATTTTTTCACCTTCCTATAAAATAAAAAAAGTTCATAAACATAAGGCCGAGGAAACCCCGCGGTACCACCTTATTTTATGAACGAATTCATCTCATTATGTTAACGCCACCAACGGATTATTTTACTATTATTTCAAATAATCAACTCCCAAGTGATATAAATTAAAAATCATTTATTAACTTTTCACCGAATTAGTTAACTCTCTAAAAACTATTTTAATTCACGTGTCTTGTTCAACATTTCAAATTTATACTTACAATTATAGCAAAAAAAAAGTTTAAGTCAACTATGATTTTTTGATAAATTATGTTAGAATTATACTAGTGAGGGATTGACATGAAAGATAGTATATTTAGAGAATATGATATTAGAGGTAAATTTCCTAATGACATTAATGAAGATGTTGCTTATAAAATTGGTTTAGGTTATGGTTCATTTATACAAGAATTTCTTATGCAAGAAGCTTGTGTTGTATCATACGATAATCGACCATCAAGTGAAAAATTACACGATAGTTTAATAAAAGGTTTAACTGAAACAGGACTAAAGGTAATAGATTATGGACTAACTACTACTCCAATGCATTATTATGCAAGACATATAAATAATTTATTTGGTATTATGATTACTGCAAGTCATGAAAATGATGAATATAATGGATTTAAATTTTCATTTGATGAATATTCTGATGCCAAAGGAATAATGGTTAGAGATTTAAAAACTTATATTGATAAAGGAAACTTTAAAAGTGGTAATGGTACTGTAGAAGAAAAAGATATAAAAGATGAATATATAAATTATCTTACTAATCATTTAAAATTTGGTAAAAGAAATATTAAAGCAATATTTGATTTAAACAACGGAACTACTTCTACTATCATTAATGATGTATTAAAATCACTTAATATCAATTATATTTTAGTTAATAATGATAATTTAGAAGAAAGAGTTAAAGAATTAAATGCAAATATTGCTATTAAATTTGATGGAGATGGTGATTCATTTCAAATATATGATGAATTAGGTAATCTTGTATCTATCGAAGATTATGGAATAATTATTTTAAAAAATCTAATTGATAAAGTTGAAAACAAAAAGTTCTTATTTGATAATTATTGTTCAGATAGTTTTAAAAAAGAAATTGAAAAATTAAATGGTATTTCTGTAACATCAATGATTGGTACAAACTATGGTTTTGAAAAAATAATAAAAGATAACATTCCTTTTGGAATTCATTCAAATGGTACTGCATTTTTAAATGATAGACTTTATTGTACTGGAAGTGCAATATACGGAGCACTTAGATTAATTGAAGTACTTAGTAAAACAGATAAAACATTAAGTGAACTTGTTAATACAACAATAAAATACTTTAGCAATCAAAAAACATTTGAATCAACAAATGATAAAAAGAATGATGTTATAAATAATATCAAAAAATATTGCAATGAAAAGAATTATAATTATATAGAACATGATGGTTTAAAAGTTATATTTAAAGATAGTTGGGCTTATATAAGAGCAAGTAAAACTAATGATAATATTATATTAACTTGTAATTCAAACGATAAAAATAATTTAGATAACTTAGAAAAAATATTTACAACATTAATTGATATTTATAATAAATAGGTATTAAAAAAATACCTATTTTTATTTTCATAAAAAAAGTAATTATTTAAATAATTACCTTATTAACATTTGTAAAATCTAAGCTAGCAGTTTCAACAAAATCTTCACTACCAACAATATTTACTAATTCATTTAAATATGAATTATAATTTTCACTATAATCTATTTTAATATTTAAATTCATTCCAAATTCTTTATATATCATATTTGCACGACTTACTAAATAAGTAATTGTACCAATGTTATCTTCATTAATATATAAAATATATTCTCCTTCATAACGTGTAATATCATGAATAATTTTTAAAACACTTAATATATCTCCTTCAGTAATAATTATATTACCTAAGCATGGAGATGGAATAATTGTTTCTGCTGTAGTAAAATCTAAGAAATTAATTATATCTTCACTTGTTACATTTAATCCAAGTACATTATCTGCTTCAATTAACATATCAAATGATTCTCTTTCTTCGCTTATAAATTGCAATAATCTAGGATAAATATTATTCATTATTTAACGCTCCCCTATTTAAACTATTTATAAAATCTATAGCATCTTCCATTCTATATGTTCCATTAATTTCACTATATAAATTTCTTTGCCAATCATTTATAGATGTATGAAAAATTCTCTTTATACCACTATCAGGAAATGTCTTAATATATTCAATTAAGTTTATTCTAGACATTTTACTCATTTCAATAAAATTATCAATATTCATTACATAAGTTGCAGTATGAACTGCGGGATTCATTGTTTCTTCATTTTCCCAGAATTTTTCTAAGATTATCTTTCCATTTGGATAAACAAAAGCATAATAACCACTAAAAGTATTTAATCCTTTAATAGGTCTTCCAATAAATCCTGAATTTTCTAATATACTTATACGCATATTAACTTCATTAATTAATTCATCTTTATTTTTACCTTTAACTTTTTTGGAATATGTAGTGTTACTATGAGCCCCTCTTTTTATACCTTCACCTTCAGGTAAAAACTCCCAGTTAACTCTTGTATCACTTGCATATAACTCAGTTATTTTTTCCATTAATCCTATATCTTTATATTTTTCTGAATTACCATCATCTAAAGTTGGAAGTTTAAATGCTTTGGCTTCCGGATGTCTTTCCATTAGTGCTTTAAAATCAAGTTGCATATTCCATCTTGAATATCTTATTTTTTTACCATTTGGTAAAGTAAATTTAATTTTAGGATCATATCTTTTATCTGTTTTTGCTACTTCATCAACTGCATTTTGATAATAATATAAATAAGCATAACTATTATCTAATACTCCACTTTCTTGTTCTCTAATTAAACTAAATTCATAAATAATTTTTGCAAACAATAAATAAAATATATCTGGTTCAAAAGCTTCACTTAATTTATGATGATCTACTTCTCTATCAAAGAAATCTCCAAGCCCTAACATTCCTCTTTGAAAATCAGTTGTTATTTTATATGCTGATTTTATATAATCAGAAAATTCCATTTTCTTCTCATAAGGTGCATAATCCATCATTGCTGCCTCAAAATATTCCGAATTAAATTCTTTTTCCATTAAATCTTTTAACTTCAGAGCTTTTTCTCTTAAAGCTTCAGAAAACGCCATATTAATAGTATCATTATCAATATGAATATTAGATAACAAACTAATTAAATATTGTTGATGTTCTTCATTAGTTCTTCTATATCTATCAATATGTTGACTTAAAAATTGAGCAAGTTCAATATAAAAATCTACTTTTGAATAACGAAGACATCTTCCAACATTATTATCATTTGGTTGTGAAACCATTCCCACATGTAAATCTAAAATTCTTGGAGTTTTAAAAATTGCCTCTAATGGTTTTTGATATGTTTCTCTATAAAATTCTTCAAATAGATTTTTCCCATTTTCAACCTTTGCATTCACCTTTAAATTGTTAATTGTAAAAAGCCAGTCACCACTATATGAAGGTACTGGGTCAAAAATTACACTTGAGCCATCGTATTGTTCAAAGAAATCTTTCATTGTCATATAACCACTCGCTATCATTATAATTATAGCATTCTTTTAATCATTATAAAATAATAAAAAAAAGAAATTTAATATTTCTTTTCAATAACTGTGTCAAACAATATTTGGTAAAATAATTCTGGATTAACATCGTATGCAACTTTGCATTTTCCATTTTCTTTTAATGTTATAAAAGATTTACCAATTAATTCGCCATCTATAGCAATATCAACATCTGCATCCATCATCTCAGCAACATTACTATCTATTAAGTACGCAACTGTTAAAGGATCGTTAAGAATCAAGCCATCATGACCACATTTACGATCAAAAGCTGCTCCTAATCTTGTTATTTGATACAAAGTATTAGCTAATTCACTATCGTGATTTTTTAAATATTCTTCATATTTTTCAGTTAATGGTAATTTAGTAGTAACATTTAATCCAAATAAATATATATTTTCTATTTCCGAATCAAATACTACTTTTGCAGCATGAGGGTCTTGATAGAAATTAAATTCGGCAAATTTTGTAACATTTCCTTCTACTTTAGCACTTCCCATTATAAGTAAACTTTTTAAATTTTTGGCAAAATCTTTATCTCTCATTATTGCCAAAGCTACATTAGTTAAGGGACCAACTGCTATTACACTAATCTCACCAGGATTGTTATTAACTGTATTTATTAAAAATTCAATTGCATCTCCACTAGTACTTCTTCTAATTGGTTCATAATCTAAATCTCCAAAGCCATTTTTTCCATGAACATAATCAGCTTCAATACTTCTATTTTCTAAAGATACTTCTGCTCCCTTATAAACTGGAATAAAATCTTTATTACACATATCTAAAATTTTAAAACTATTTCTTATTCCATTTTCTAAACCAGTATTTCCTGCTACTATTGTTATCCCTAGTAAATCTATATATCTACTTTCTGCAGCTAACAAAATAGCAAAAGTATCATCTATACCAGGATCGGCATCTATTATTACTTTATTCATTTACTAAACCTACTTCCTTTATATATTTAGAAACTTCCATCTTTGTTGGAATTGAAGATTGTGCACCTTTTCTAGTTACTACTATTGAAGATACTATATGACCATATTTAATTGCATCTTCTAAAGACTTTCCTAAAACTAAACTATTAACAAGTCCAGCAGTAAAACTATCTCCAGCTGCTGTAGTATCAACTACATCTACTTTTAAAGCATCAAATTTTTTATAACCATTTGCATTTACTAACATTGAACCATTTGCTCCTAATGTTACAATAACATTTTTAACACCTTTATTAAGTAAAATCTTTGCACCCTTTAAAATATCTTCTTCATTATTTAATTTTATACCGCTTAAAGTTTGTAATTCTGTTTCATTTGGTTTCATTATGTCAACATTACTAAATAATTCATCTGGCAAATCACATCTTGCTGGAGCTGGATCTACTACTACAATTTTTCCTAATTCTTTAGCAATTTTAGCTACATAGGTAACTACTTCAATTGGTATTTCTAATTGCATTACAATTATTTTTGCTCTTTTTATATAACAAATATTATTATCTATAAATTCTTTAGTAATCTTTTCATTAGCACCACTAACTACAACAATACTATTTTCACCACTTTTATCAACATTAATAAAAGCATTACCGGTATTAACATCATTCATTTTAAATATTTTTTTTGTGTTAACATGAGCCAGTTTTAAATTATCAATAAGTTTTTTTCCATACTCATCATTTCCAACTGCTCCAATCATACTAACTCTAGCACCTAGTCTTCCTAGTGCAAATGCTTGATTAGCACCTTTTCCACCAGGAACTAAAGAAAACTTATTTGCAATTATTGTTTCGCCAGGAAGTGGACTTTTAGGAACTTCTACAACAAAATCCATATTTAAACTTCCAATTACTAAAATATCATTCATATATAACTCTTTTCTATCCTAATTTCATAATAATAAAAATGTTAATATTTGTCAATTAACGCAATGTTTTTTGACACATATTAACATTGTTCATTTGGCTATTTATCCATTTCATAATAACTAATACAATATAATCTATTTCTTCTTGACTAAGTTCTTTATTTTTAGAAATATGATGCCATTTATATAAACATTCCCTACAACAAGTTGCTGTAGCATGCTCTGCAATAAATACCGGATGTCCTTTCATTGGAGTTTGCTTACCATCATTTAATATGACTTTAGGCGCTAATCTTTTATTTATAAAATCATATGCATGCTCTTTAATTTTATCTAATCCCTTATCTTGTATATACAAAATATCTTTTTCTTTTAATCTAAAACTATTTCTAAAATTTGATTTACTTAAACCATTTAAAATTTCACTAATATTCTTTTCCATCAAACTGATTTTCTCTTTCTTTAAAAAAGTTATAATACATTTTAATGTTTTCTAGTTCATTCCATTTTTTTGTTGTAACAGGAAAACTATCCAAATCATAAATTTTAGCACATTCTAAATCTAATAAAAAAGGAGAATGTGTCGAAATAATAAACTGACAATTATAAAATCTTGCTGAATCTTCAATAAATTTTTTTAATTTTAATTGGTTTTCAGCTGACAAACTATTTTCTGGTTCATCTAAAAAGTAAATACTATTTTCTTTAATTTCTCGTTCCCAAAATAGTAATGCCGATTCTCCATTTGATTGTTCAATAATATTATTATTTCCTAATCTATCTCTTATATATTTAGACATAGTTTTTCTTTTTGATTCATACGAATTCTTGACTTGTTCATAATTATTAAAATTTGAATTATTATCTTCAAATTTATAATTTAAATATTCTCTTCCTAATCTTTCTTTAGTTCTATTTACATTAGAATTAATAGCCCTTACATCAAGTAGGTAATCAAAAACATCATCGCTAGTTATTAATTTTATTTCTAAAGGACTATCAAATGTCATATTATAATCACAATGTTCTACATATAAATCAAAATATGACCCTTTATCTAATCTAGACTTTCTTTCAGCTTCTAATTTTTCGGATATTATATTTAAAAGTGTACTTTTGCCAGATCCATTACCACCATAAAAAATAGTTATATTATCAAATTCAATTGTTTTAAATTCTTTTAAAGGAAAAATTCCTAAAGGATAATAATTATTAAAAATTCTTCTTCTCTCAATTTCAGTTAATACATGTTCTTGATAATCATTTAATAACTCAAATTTTTTTAAATAAACCATAAACCCACCTATTTTCTATACTCTGCATTTATAACATTTGTATAAATATTATTAATAAATTCTTTAGTTAAACCTTTTTCATATCTATAATGTGTTTTTTCATAAGATTCTGTATAATCTTTAAAAGGAATTATTTTAAAATTATTCATATTTTTATCAAAATAATTTACCATTAGTTCTGTATTAATATTTTTAAACTCAACATTATCATTCTCTAATACAACTTGCAAATTAGAAAGTAATCCAACTTGATATGCATTATCAAATTCTTCTTCCCCTAAGGGAGTCCTTGCTATATCATCATCTGCTGATACAAAATTTCCCATAGAATAATATACTAAAGTTTTATGTTCATCACCAATAATTTCTAATGGTTGTATAGAATGTGAATGACTTCCAACAACAATATCTACTCCTATTTCATTTAAAAATTTTGCCATTTCTTTTTGCTCATTATTTGGTGTATATGTAAATTCTCTTCCCCAGTGCATTAGTACAATAACTACATCACTATCTTTTTCTAAATTTTTAATTTCATTTTTTAAAACATTTTTATATTCATTAGTTATCTCTTTTGAATAAGGATTTTTATAATAAGCAATAAAATCTTTATATTCTTCTGCTACTTTTTGATTTGTTCCATAAGTATAATTTAAAAAGCCAAACTTTATTCCATTTATTTCTAATATAACATTCTTATTTCTTTCTTCAATGTTTTTATAAGTACCTACTATTTTTATGTCTGTATTTTTTGAAAAAAAATCAATTGTTGAAAATACTCCTTCTATACCTCTATCATACGCATGATTATTAGCAGTACCTAAAATTTCAAAATCCAAAGTACTAACTAAAGATCCAATATATTCTGGAGCACAAAAATTATAACCAACACCACTTGATTTTAAATTATCATTACCTATAACAACTTCCATATTACCAATAGATAAATCATCTTCAAGAAAATATGATTTCACTAAGCTAAAATATTTATTTTTATCATAACCTTTTTCTATTGCATCATAAAATGGTTGTTCAAATAATAAATCACCAACTAAAGTCAAATTAGCTACTTTCTTGTTATCATTTTTATCCTCTTTACTACTTAAAGGACAAGAATACTTATTCCATTTTAATTTTATTTGAGGAGCACTATAAGATGCACAATTATATGTATCAAATATTAAACCGACATATTTTTTATTTAATTCATCTACTTCTTCTTTAATAATAAAAACTGGTTTACTATCCTTATAAATACTTATTAAATCTATTACTGAAAAAATTATCAAAATAGTAATTATACCTGATATTGATTTTATGATTTTTTTCATAAGTATCACCTTAGTTACATTATAACACAAAAAAATAAACCTAAATGGTTTATTTTTAATGATGATGGTGATGATGAGGTAAAGAAGAACTTATTTGACATCTATCGCTTTCACATTTTTCATTCTCTGTTTCTAATTCAATAGTAACATGTGAAATACCATGTTCCATTAATTTTTCCCTTATTTTATCTTTAATTATTTTGCTATTTTTATTAACAACAACATGCATAGTAGCAAAATTATTATATCCATCAATACTCCATATATGAATATGGTGAACATTTAAAACATCTTTTATTTCTAACATATGTTTTTTTATTTCATCAATAGACAAATCACTTGGAACTTTTTCTAAAAATAAATCTAATATTACTTTAAAATTTTTAAGAGCGTTTATCAAAATAAACAATGCTACTAAAATAGATAAAATAGAATCTAATATCGAAATATCAGTAAATCTCATAATAATGGCTCCGATTAAAACCACAAACCACCCAAAAACATCTTCAAGCATATGTAAATTTACTGACTTTTGATTTAATGAATTTCCTTCTTTAGTATAGTAAGCTGCTATAAAATTAACAATAACTCCAATTACTGCAAAAATAATCATTCCATTATAATTAATTATAACTGGATTAAATAATCTTTTAATAGCGTTATATATTACTAAAATAGAACCAACTAGTAATATACAAGTAGTAATTAAACTACCTATTACAGAATATCTAACATATCCATAAGTATATTTATCATCTGGATTCTTTTTACTTTTTCTTTCTAAGAAAAATGATACACCTATACTTAGTGCATCTCCCATATCATGAATGGAATCAGATATAATTGCTACACTATTAGTAATAGAACCGCCAATAAATTCAAAAATAGCAAATCCCATATTTAAAATAAATGCTATTAAAATATTTTTATCAGTCTTCATAATTTACTCCTTTATATTTACTCCTAACATACCAACAATACTTTGACTTTGATATCCATCAACAATTATTCCCTTTAGTGATTGAAAATCAAAAATTGTACCACCAATATCTGAAGTAGAAAAATCCACACCTTCTAAATTAGTCTTTATAAATTCTGCTCGATATAAGTTAACTTTATCAAATTCTATATTTTTTATTTTTGCTTCAAGAAAACTTGCTTCTTTTAAATCACTATCTTTAATTAATAAATTATTAATTGATGAAGCAGAAAAATTCAAATACTTAGTCATACAATTATCAAATAAAACATCTCGTAATGATGCTCCTATAAAAGATGTTCCCATCATTTTACAATTCTTAAATACTACTCTATTAATTAATTTCATTTCAAATGTCTTATTAGATAAGTCACAACCATCAAAAATTACATCAACTAAATCTACATTATCAAGTTCTATGTTAGAAAAATCTATATGATTAAATATGCAACTATCAAAAGTAACATCTACTATTCTTATATCATTTTCTACGTTTTCCTGAAAGATATAATTAGAAAAAATATTATCATCAATACAATCTAATAATTTTTGTGGAATACACTTTAATACTTTAGGTTTCTTTAAATTCATATATTACCTTACTTTTTTTCCAAAACTACTATACTTTCATTATGTTCAGTTTCTGGAAACATGTCTAGTAATTTAAAATTACTTATTATATATTTTTCTTCTAATAATTTTAAATCTCTTGCTAAAGTATTTGGATCACAAGATACATATATAATTTTATCTGGATTTACTTCCATTATTTTATTTAAAACTTTTTGTACAACTCCACTTCTTGGAGGATCCAAAATTATTGTATCAAAATCACTAGTAATCTTATTTAAAATATTTTTTGTATCTTCACAAATAAAATCAACATTATTTCTTTTATTTAATGTTTTATTTAAATTAGCATCTATTATTGCATTAGAATTAATCTCTACTCCTAAGACATTTTTAGCATTCATACTTGCAACAATACTAAGTGTTCCAACACCACAATAAAGATCTAAAACATTATTTGATTTATCAGTATACTTTTCTATTAGTTTAAATAATTCTGAACAAATATAAGGATTAACTTGAAAAAAAGAATTATAACTAACTTTAAATAAATAATCATTTATTTTATCAATAAAATAATCTTCGCCATATATACATTTATCATTGTTAACTATTCCAACTATTTTATGTTCATTTATAAGAGTTTCTATATTATCAATTTTATCTTGTGTATTTAAAGATAACAATAATTCATCATTATAGTTACATCTAATTATCACTTCACCATTTTTGATGTTTAATGTATGAATATCTTTTATTACATTATTAATTGCATCTTTACATAAATAACAATAATTTATTTCAACTAACTTATGAGTATCTGTTTGAAAAAATCCAATCTTACCATCTACTATTTTAAAAGTAACTTTGTCACGATAATTATATGGACATTCACTTTTTATTATTTTTGTTACTTCATAATCTATTTTATTTCTTTTTAATATATCATTTACTTTATTTAATTTATATTCTAAAGACTCACTAAGTGAAATATGCATTAAATCGCATCCACCACATTCGTTAAAATAAGGACAAATAGGTTTTTGTCTTAATTTTGAAGGGGTAATTACTTCAACTAATCTTCCTTCTAAATAATTTTTCTTTTCTAAAACAATTTCTACATCTACAATATCACCTGGAACTGTTTTAGGAATAAAAATTATCTTATCATTTAAATAACCAATTCCCCTACCACTATTATCAAATTTTATTACTTCTACTTTCATACTTCTTAATATACCATAAAAAAATAGGTTTAATCAACAAACATCTCATAATATTCTTCAAGAGTTAAATTGTGTTTTGTCAGAAATTCTGCTTTTTCACCAATATATCTTAAATGCCACGGCTCATAAATATATCCCGTTATTTTTTCTTTTACCTTAGGATATCTAACAATAAAACCATATTTATAAGCATTTTCTTCTAACCACTTAAATTCATCTATATAATCATCAACTTTAAATTTTGCATCATACACTCCATTATTATAAAAACCAACATCAACAGCAAGTCCAGACTGGTGCTCAGAAAACCCTGGAAGCGCTAAACTCTTATAGGCATCATCACCTTTTTCTTTAATTAAATCATTAAGTAAATTTTCCTGATACAAAAAAGGTCTATAACCAGAATCTATAACAATTTCAGTATCAAAATATTTATTCATTTGTTTTAATAACTTTTTTATCTGTTTATATGTCTTTTTTTCTAAATATATTTTCTTATCTCCACCAGTTTTAATTTTAACTTTGACTAAATTATTGGGAATATATCCTCTTCCTAAACCATTTTCTTTATTAATAAGTAATAAGTAATTCATAAATTCACCTAATATAATATATGTTTTTAAGTATGTTTTGGTAAAAGTTGCCAATAATATGACTAGTGATATTTATGAATAAAATTGTTGAAAGAATAAAAAAAGAATTTACAAATACTCCTGATTTAAAAGTAAAAGAAATTAAATTAAATCTATTTAAAACTATTTATGTTGTATTTATTGAAACTATTTGTGATAGTGACAAAATAAATGATTATATATTAAAAAATTTAACTAAATATAATATTAAACAAAATTTAAATAGTAATTTACCTAGTCCAAATACCTGTTTTATAAAAGAATATGATCAAATAGAATTTTATCTAACTAATGGTTTTGCAATAGTAATTAACGGTGATAATATTATTGCAATTGAAGTTAAAGGTGATTTAAATAGAAGTATTCCTGAATCTAACAGAGAGCCTTCCCTCCTAGGGCCACAAGATGCTTTTAATGAAAGTATTCAAGTAAATATAGGTCTTATTAAAAGAAGAATAAAATCAAAATCTTTAAAAACTGAAGAAATATTTTTAGGAAGAAAAAGTCAGACTAAAATATGTATTAATTATATAGAGGATATTGCAGATGAAAAAAATATTAAAGCAATTAAAAAGAAATTACAAAAAGTTGATATTGATGGAATTATAGATGTAGGAACATTAATTAATTTTATTGAAGCAGAAAACAAAACAATTTTTCCTACAATTAAAAGAACTGAAAGGCCTGATTTAGCTTGTAGGTCACTTTTAGAAGGAAAAATAGTTTTATTAATGGATACTTCGCCTTATGCAATTATTCTACCAACATTTTTAATTGATTTTATTAATCCAAATAATGATAATTATGTTAAAAGTATCAATGTAGCTTTTTTAAAAATTTTAAGAGCTGTTTCATTTTTTATATCAATGATGGCTCCTGCAATATTCTTAGCAACAATCACATATAATCAAGAGACTATTCCCTCAAGTTTATTAATTAATTTTAGTACCCAGCGCGCAGGTGTCCCATTTCCTAGTATAATTGAACTTCTAATACTCTTATTAATTTGTGATATCTTAAGAGAAAGTGATTTAAGATTCCCATCAAATTATGGTTCAGCTATCTCAATACTTGGAGCTTTAATTATTGGTGAAGCCGCTGTTAACGCAGGTATAGTATCTTCTATAATGATAATAATTACTTCATTAACATTTATATCTAGTTTAATATTTACTGAATTAGAAATTGGTAATGCTTTAAGATATTATCGTTACATTTTCCTATTATTTGCAGCCATTTTTGGCTTGTACGGAATATTTTTATGTTTAATGTTATTCTTAATTAATGTTATATCTTTAAAATCTTTAAATACTCCTTATTTTGCTCCTATTGCACCATTTGATAAAAATTATTTCTTTAAAACTGTATTAAAGAAAAATGATAAACAAAATACAAAAAGAAGTACTCTTATTACAGAAAAAAATTTAACAAGGGGAAGATTCTCATGAAAAAAATATTAATCTTAATAACAGTAGTCTTATTACTAACAGGATGTTATGACAATATAGAATTAGATGACTTAGCAATTATTACTGGTGTTGGTATTGATTATAAAGATGATGAATTTTATTTAACTTATGAAATATTAAGTGATACTAAAACTGAAGAAAATACCGCACTTCTAAGTTATACTGTTTCAGGAAGTGGCAAATCTATAAGTGAAGCATTTATTAATACAAATTATAAAGTTAGTAAAAAATCTTATTTTGCTCATTTAAAAGTAGTTGTTATAAGCGAAGAAATAATTAATGGTCACTTTAATGAAATAACTGATTATATTTTAAGAGATACTAATATTAGAAGTGAATTCAAATTAGTTGTAGCAAATGGTACTACTCCAGAAGAAATACTAAAAAATAATAGTAAAAATAATCCGGTAGCAAGTGAAATTATTGTTAATTTAATAGACAATGAAAAATATAATAATAATCTTGTTATTGGTGAAACTTTTAAAGAAATTGTATCAAAAATTATTAGTAATAATTATGATGTTATTCTAAATACAGTAAGTATTAAAGATAAAGAAATAGCTATTAATAATTCATTTATATTTAGAAAATATAATTATCAAGCTACTTTAACAAAACAAGATTCAACTCTATTTAATATGATGACAAAAAATATTATATCAATGGAATTTGATAAAAATTATGATGATAAAAATGTTACAATTACAATTACCAGTAGTGATACTTCAATAGATGTTTCTGCAGATAAAATATCTATTAATACTAATTTAGAAGGTAAAGTTTTAGAGAATAATGCTAATTTTGATTTAACTAATCCAGATTCTTATGAAAAACTAAACAAAGACTTTAGTAAAATAATTGAAAAAGATATAAAAAAATTTATTGAATTATTACAAGAAAATGAAAGTGACATATTAGGATTTCAAGAAATTTATTATAAAAAAACTAGAAAAGATAACAAAGATTTATGGCAAGTAGCAGATATTGAAGTAAATGTAAATTTAAAAGTAAATACTAAAGGATTTATATTTGAGGTGAAAAATGAAAAATAAATTAACTTATTTTATTGCCCGTTCATCAATGTTTGGAATTGGCTTTTTCTTAATATTTCAAAATGCTGGAAAAGATGCTTGGATTTCAATACTACTCGGAACATTACTTGGAATATTAGTACTATGTATTTATAATCAAATAAAAAAATATCTTAATAAAGAATCACTAGAGACTACCATAAAAAAGACTTTATTGGGTAACATATATAACGTTATATTTATAATATTTTATTTATTTTTAATGATAATTATATTAATGTTATTACCTTTATTTGTTAATTCATTTTATTTAACTAATACTCCTAAATTATTTGTTAATATTCCTTTTCTAATATTAGCTATTTATATAACATTTAAAGGAAAAAACACTATTGAAAATTTAAGTAGTTTATTATGTGTATTTAGTTTAATTATAATTGCTTTCTTTGCAGTATCATTAACAAATTATATTGATTTTAGTAACTTAGTACCAATATTTACAAATGGTACAAAAAATATAATTGAATGTTCATTAATATATGCTTCTATAACAAGCATACCTCAAATAATAACAATTAATTACTCAAATGATTTTAAAAATACTATTAAAGATTACTTACTATCTTCATTAACTATTTTCCTAATAATATTCTTTACTATAATTGCCATGGGTGAACCATTACTTAGAATTTATAGCTTTCCAGAATATACAGTACTTCGTCAAATAAAATTATTAGATTTTATTGAAAATATTGAAAATATTTCAGCGTTTATTTGGTACTTTGATTTATTTATAATGTTATCAACCCTTACTAATAATTTAAAAAATGCTTTACCCCAAAAATACAACTTATTATATTTTTATACTGCTATAATTATTGCACTAGTTATATCTTCTCTATTAATTGGCAAAAATTATATAATAATTTTAAAAATTGTATACTTGTATCCACTAGTATTATTGGGGTTCTTCTTAATTTTCTTAACATTATTAATTTATTTAAAAATTAGATATAAAAAAAATATTACTCAAAACGAGTAATATTTTTTATATCCATTTACTTATATACAATTTTCTAGTTGTATATTCTTCATAATTAGAAAATATTTTAATAATAATATCTACTAAATTTCTAATTATATTATTATCTTTCTTAACTCTTACTGTTACGATTTCTTTTTGCAATGTACTTCTAAATAAATAGTCTGCTATATAATTGCTTAGTACACGATCAAGTTCTTGTACTCTTTCTAACTCTTCATCATTTTGAACATTTATAGAAAAAACATAACTTTTATATATATTAACTAATTTCTCACTTATCAAATCGTTTTCTTGAAAATCAAAATTAACGATGTTGTAATAATTTGGACAATATTTTAAAATTTCTTTGCTATCATTCATATTATTCACTCTCTATTTAAATAAATAATACTACATAGATTAATTTAGGTCAAGAAAAAAGCGAACAAATCATAAAAAAAATAACTATTCTGATAAAATAGTTATTCCTAGTTTAAATAACTCATCACATCATTTAAAATTACTCTCCATAATTTTAAATACTAACCAAATATTATCAGTATTTGGTGTGAATCGCTTATCTTTCGAGTTTTCTTTCTCAATAAACAATTGCTTTTACTTAGCGCAGATAAGATTATTATTACATAATTTATTTTGCTTTAAATATAACTTTGACATTTTATATCAACATTACTATTTTTTAGATAATAACTACTAGATATAGCTACTAATTATATTACCCTACTAAGTATCTTAATTATAATTCATATATCATATTTTGTCAACAAAAAAGAACTTAATTTATATTAAGCTCTTCCAGCATATTTTCCATCTTTTGTTGAAACAATGATAGTTTCACCTTCACTTATGAATAATGGAACTTTTACTAACTTACCAGTTTCAATTTTAGCATCTTTTTGAGCATTAGTTGCTGTATTACCTTTAACTGCTTCAGTTGTTTCAATAATTTTATATTCAACTTTTTCAGGAAGTGAAATTCCAATAATTTCTCCTTCAAAAAAATCTATAGTGATATCGATACCTTCTTTAATATAATCAGCATCATCACCTAAAATATTACGTGAAACTTCTATTTGTTCATAACTTTCATTATTCATAAATACAAGATTATCACCACTAGCATATAAATATTGAACACTATTCTTATCGATATGAGCTTTTGTTACTTTAATGTTAGTATTAAATGTTTGTTCAACAATTGAACCTGTTCTTAAATTTTTTAATTTAATTCTAACAAAAGCTGGCCCTTTACCTGGTTTAACATGTTGGAATTCTTGAATTGAACATAAGTTACCATCAATAATAACAGTCATACCATTTTTAATATCATTTATATTAATATTCATTTAAAAATACTCCTTTCTTTATATTTTTGTTTATAAATTATTTCTTTTCTTTTGCTACAACGCTTTTACGACATTTAGAGCAATATTTTTTGATTTCTAAACGTTCAGGATTATTTTTTTTGTTTTTACTAGTTGGACGTAATTCAGCACCACATTCTGTACATCTCATATTAACAAAATTACGATTTTCATTTTTAGCCATATTAAAATCCTCCTCACCTAATACCACCATATTATACCAAACTTTTAACGATTTTCAAATAGAAAGTTAGTAATACCCTTAGAAATATACCTAGTTATATATACTTTACTATATTCATAATCTTTTTCTTCATAAATATTTGGTGCAAGAACTACTACACTATATTTAGGTTTATCATAGGGAGCAAACCCTACAAAAGCAATAGATGTTGTTTTGGTATCCATTATTCCATCATTATTTGTATCAATAAATGTTTCACTAGTCCCAGTTTTCCCAGCTGGATTATAATCACTTTTTATATAGCCTCTAGCTGTACCACTAGTGGTAGCTAAATGCATACCTTCTTTGATTCTTTCTAAATACTTATTTTCTAAATTAACTTGACTCAAAATATTATATGAATTTTCTTTTAATAATAAATCTTCATTCATAATTTTTTTCATTAACTGAGGACTTCTTTTAATTCCACTACTAGCAATAGTGTTAACATATTGAAATAATTCAATCGGAGTATAAGTATCATATTGTCCGATACTTAAATTTAAAAGTAAATCACTTGAAGTTAAACCACCAATAATACCAATTGTTTCATTAGGTAAATCTATACCAGTAATAGTACTTAAACCATATTCTCTATACATACTTCTTAATTTTTCAAAATCATTTATTGTCGTATTAAGTTTCATATTATATTTATAATTTATTCCTGTAAGTCCTAATGCTATTTTGAATTGATAATAATTACTACTTTTACTTATTGCAGTCAAATCATTTACTTTTCCCAAACTTTTATAACTACATTTAATAGGTACTTGATACAACTTAACACAACTATCAATTACAGTTGTTCCAATATCTATAACATTATACTTATACCCAGCACTTATTGTTCCCATTTTTACAACAGATCCTACTGTATAAGAAGTGTTTATCAAATTTGTATTAATACTCTTAAATTTTGCATCATTAATATCACTAATTAATTTTTGACCACTCATAGCAATTATTTCACCAGTATTAGGATTGCCAACTATACTATAAGCTTCACTAAAATAATTTGTATTTTTATATTTTTTTGCTTTAATAATATTTTCTTTAATCAACTTTTCTAATTCTAACTGTACTTCAATATCTATTGATAAAACTAAATCATTACCTCTTTTTCCCTCTTCTACCAAAGTTAATGTATTATTTTTATTCACTCGATATAAATCTTTTTTTCCTTGTAAATAATCTTCATACTCTAATTCTAAATAACTAAGACCTACTATATCATTTAATTCATAACCTTTTTTCAAATATTCATTTTTCTTTTCTTCGGGAATACTCCCAATACTTCCAAATATATCTTTTAAAGTATCTCCATAATTATAAACTCTTTCCCAAGTTAATTCTGTAGAAATTCCTTTAATGTTACTCTCTATAATTTTACTATACTCTTCATCACTAATATTTTTATAAATTATTTTCTTTTCATAAGAATATCCTTTATTCATTAGTTCATATATTGTTGCAGCTTCTCTATCTAATCCATTTAAATCATTTAACATTTCTTCAGTAATTCTTGTTAATTTCATATTTTTTAAATCACTATTACTAAGTTTTCTCTTCTCATATAGTTCATATTCTTCATCAGTTATTAAATCTACTCCATTATTATTTTTTAAAAGCCAAAACCTTTTTAAACTATTCTCATTAATTTCTATATTTATAATATTAGCAATTTGATAAGCTACATTTATTTCTTCATCAATACTTATTCCATTAATTTTATTATAAAATAATGTTTTTACTCCTATATTATCTACTAAAACTACACCATTACAATCTAGTATTCTTCCTCTAGGAGCGCTTGTACCATAAACATAATTATTAATTTTTTTATCTAATAAATCACTATAAGATTTACCTTCAATAACATTTATATAAAATAATCTTCCTACAATAATTAGGAAAAAAAGAGATAACAACACATAACTTTTTTTCATAATTCCACCATTATTAGTATGTTACCTATTTTTTTTAGTATTCATTATCTCTTAATTGCATAAATTATAATAGGTGATTTTTATGTTTAATTTTATAGAAAGATATATTAATAATATGACAAAAGATGATGTTAATAAATTTGCCCTTAGTAAAAATATAGAACTATCAGAAAATGAACTTACTTTTACTTACGAATTTATAAAAAAGAATTATAAAAATATACTTGGTAATCCCAAACTTTTTGATATAGAACGTTATAAAAATAATTATTCAAAAGAAAACTTTAGTAAAATTACTAAAGTTTATCAAGAATACTTTCAAAGATATTCTAATTATTTATAAAATTCTCTAATATCTTCAATTAAATTATTATTAAATACACCACTTTTTATCATTTCTATTTCAAATTTATATGGAGGGTAAGCTAATTCTTTATCTCCATCATTTTTGCTAACATAAGGTGTTTCTAAGATTTTAGGAACATCTTTTAATTTGTCATTATTTATTACATTTAATAAAGTTTCAAATCCAATTGTCCCAAACCCTAAATTTTCATGTCTATCTTTATGAGCTCCTAATACATTTTTACTATCATTTATATGAACACATTTTATTTTATCGATACCAATTAATCTATCAAATTCATCTAATATTTCATTAAAATTATTAATGTTATAACCAGCATCATTTAAATGACATGTGTCTAAACATACACCGATATTACTACTATTAACACCATCAATAATTTGTTTAATTTCTTCTAATGATGAACCACATTCACTACCTTTACCAGCCATAGTTTCTAAAAGAATCATACACTTACTATTATCTTCAATAACAAAGTTTAAGGCCTCAATAATATTATTAATACCTTCTTCTTTTGTTAATTTAACACTACTTCCTGGATGAAGTACTATATATTTTATTCCTAAAGTTTCACATCTTTTAATTTCTCTTTTTAAAAAGCTAATTGAAAAATTCCAAGAATCTATCTTTTCTTTATTTGCTAAATTTATTATATAAGGAGCATGACAAATAACATTATCAATTGAAATATTATTTTCTAACATTATTTTCTTTGCTTCTTCTAAATAATTTAAATTTATCTCATTACGCATTGTATTTTGAGGAGCTCCAGTATATAGCATAAATGCATTAGCACCATAACTAACTGCTTCTTTAACTGATCCCAAAATTTGTTCTTTACTAAAATGTACATGACTACCTATTATCATCTATTTCACTCCTAGAAATATTATCGCATAAAAAAATAACTAAGTAAACTTAGTTATTCTTAAATACTATTCAACGCAAGTACATTGACCTTCGTCATCATCAGCCCAATCAGCAACGTTACCTAATGTACCATTGTCATTAAAGTTCTTTCCTGTTTGACCAATTAAAACATATTCAGTACCTTTTTTGAAGTTTAATGTATAACTTGGATTTTTACTATTTGTTGTATCAATAGTAACTGTTCCAGAATAATTTGTTACATCACCTTCATAAAGTCCTAAATCAACTAATTCAGCAATAGTGAAGCAAATATTGTTTCCTAATTTACAACTAGTTGTTTCATCTCCACCTAATGAAATTTGATTTAATGTATATAAATCATATGCATTAGATGCAGCATCTACAGCACTAGTAGCTTCGATTCTAAACGCTTTTTCTCTTGCTTGAGTCATATATGGTAATACAGTTGTAGTTGCAAGTACCATTACAATTGCTAATACAACGATTACCGCTAATAATTCAATTAATGTAAAACCTTTTTTATTTTTCATTTTCTATCCTCTATTATTGACAAGATAATTTTAAACCAGCTTTAGCTGTATCTGTTAAATCTTGAACATCTGTTTCACCATCAACAGTACCTGTTACACCATCTACATATAAATCTTTATTATGCATATCTACAGAATATGTATAAGCTTTGCTATCTGATTTAGCTGTTACTGTAACTGTTCCACCATAAGTTGGTGTAGTTCCTGTTACTTCTGATGAATCTTTTTGCCATAATCCTAAATCAACTAGTTTTTTAACTGTAAAACAATAAGTTGTTGTTGTTACACCATTAGCTGTAGCTTCTGATTTAGTATAATCACTTGATGCAACTAATTCAGTTCCACTAATAGATCCGATTGAAATAAGACTCATAGCTTGTGATGCAGCATCTACTGCAGCATTAGCTTCAATAGCAAAAGAATTCTTTGTTGCTTTTGTCATATATGGTAATACAGTTGTAGTTGCAAGTACCATTACGATTGCTAAAACAACGATTACTGCTAATAATTCAATTAATGTAAAACCTTTCTTTTCTCTTAATCCTTTCATAATAAATTATTCACCTCTATCCTCTAAGATAATCTTACAATATTAATGATACCTTGTCAATTATAAAGCTTTTTATTTTACAAATAATTATGTTTTCCAAAATAAAAAATAGTGTTTAAAAAACACTATTTTTACCAATCACAATTACAAGTAGAACTAAATCTATCTTCCCAATCTTCAACACTATCTAAAGTACCATATTCATTATAATTTTCTTCGGTTTGGCCTATAATTGCATATTCATTTCCTTTTTTCAAATAAAGTTCATATTCAGGATTAATTTTATCGTATCTATCATTAATATATACACTTCCTGAATATTCATTTTTATCTCCAGTATATAATCCTAAGTTGATTAACTCTTCAACAGTAAAACAAACCCAACCACCATTTCGGCAACTAGGAGCATTATTTTCATATAACTTAATTTGATTTAAATTATATAGATCGTATGCATTTTTAGCAGCTTGAACTACACTAGTTGCTTCAATTCTAAATGCTTTTTCTCTAGCTTTTGTCATATATGGTAATACAGTTGTGGTTGCAAGTACCATTACGATTGCTAACACAACAATTACTGCTAATAATTCAATTAATGTAAAACCTTTTCTATTTTTCATATTACTCCTTATTTTATATATGTTATATTTAATCCACTATAACCACTAATATTTCCAGCTTTATCTTTAACACAAATCAAATAATTTCCTGTATTACTTATTGTAAATGTATTTGATGATTGAAATGATAAACCAGATTTAAAACAAGTTTGATTAGTATCTAACGCTAAATAATAACCTGCTATTCCAGAACCTTGACCATCACTTGCTGATATTGTTACTTTTTTACTTGTAGTATAAATAAATCTATCTGTAACCTTTAATTCATTTCCATATATTGTTGGTAGTTCATTATCAATTTTTAAATTAACTACAGACTTATATCTTTTTACCTCAGAAGTATCATCATCATAAACAGTCATTTGAAAAGTATATTTTGTTTCTAAAGTACCACTTACATTATCTAATGTTATTTCATCACTACCTGTAAGACTTGCACCACCACTACTACTCCAAACACATTTATTTGTAGCACAATCAATAATTAAACTATTACTATATGCTTTTAATGTAACATTACCTTTTAACCAATTACTTAGATTACTAACACTCGTTCCGTTATTAATAACTTCAATACTTATTTCTGCACTATCTTCATTTAACTTAGATAAATCACATACTCCATTATTATCATAATTTTTTCCATCTACTAATGTTGCATTATAATAATCACTTTGTTTTTCCATTTCAACGACATAACAATTCATTCTTCCATTACTTACTGGATCATTAATATTACCATCTTCATCATCACTTTCAATATAACCTTCAGTAACTAACTTATCAACAAAAATTATTGTTTCACCAGTATCAAAAGCATATTTAGATGCTGCTATTTCTATTTTTTCAATTGTATTTTTTCTTTGACTTTCTCTCATTGATTTAGAAACACTATTCACACTAGGAATAGCTATTGCCATAATAAGACCTAAAATAACAATTGATAATAATAATTCAACCAAAGTAAAACCATCACGCTTCATACTTTTCACCTATTATAATTTTAACCGATTTAAGAATTTATTACAATAGTGCAAAATAAAAACAAGTGACAAAACATCACTTGATTAAATTACCCTAAAGCTACATCTAAAATCATCATTATTACAAATCCTAAAATAGTAAATAAACTCATTAAATTCTTATGATTATTTTTTTGACTTTCAGGAATTAATTCACTAGCAGCTACATAAATCATTGCACCTGCAGCAAAAGCTAAGAAAAAAGGTAAAACATTTTTGACGTACATCACTAATACACAACCTATAATTCCCGCTATTGGTTCTACTACACCACTAAGTGCACCATACAAAAATGATTTTCCTCTACTAAATCCTTCTCTACGAAGAGGTAAACTAATCGCAGTTCCCTCAGGAAAATTTTGTATTCCAACACCAATTGCCAACATAAATGCAGATGCAAGCGTTGCACCTTCTACCCCTGATGCTATCGATCCAAAAGCAACACCTATTGCAAGACCTTCAGGAATATTATGAAGAGTTATAGAAAATATTAACATTAAACTTCTTTTTAAACTATTATTATTCTTTTTACTTTTTTTATTTAATAATTTATCAAAAATATTATCACTTAATATTAAAAATAAACCTCCACATAGAAAACCAAGAGATACTACTAACCAAGAAATCATACCAAGAGATTCAGCTTGATTAATAGCGGGATTTAAAAGTGAAAAAAATGACGCTGCAATCATAACTCCAGCAGATAATCCTAACATTGCATCTAAAATTGTCGCATTTACTTTTTTGAAGAAAAAAACTAATGCCGAACCAATTGAAGTAATACAAGCAGTCATAATAGTAGCAATTATAACTTGTACATAAACTGATGAATTAATATAAAAATCTATCATTTAAACACCCTATTATATATTAATGATAATTTTAATTATTAGTGTAGGCATTTTTTACACAAATAAAAAGAACAATTTTTTTATTAAATCGCCCTATATATTTTTTAATAATTTATATTTTTACACTTTCTTCAAGTTCTTTTTTCTTTCTATTTGCAATTTTATTCTTATTCGGAGGATACCAGCTTTTTACCTTTAATACCTTTCCTGGACTTATTCTTACTGCCACACACAAATTATTGTTAAACTTTTTATAATATTCTAAACCATTTGTTTTTTTATTATAAAAATAATAGTCAGGTTTCTTAATTAAAATAGGAATTTTATTGTAGGCACACATTACATTTTCTTTATTACCAAAATCAACTAAATGATGGTCTAATACATGTTCAATTCTATTATCGTACACTAAAATTGGCTTGTTTTTATGTTCTGGTATTCCACAATTATTTGCTATTTTTTCATCTAAAATTCCTACGTATTTATATTCCATAACCCTCCTAAAAAAATTAGCCTACCATTGCTGGTAGGCATTGTAGACAATAGGTTGGACATCACTTCCAACATCTCATCAGAAACCCTTGCGAGTAACCTACACTTAAGATTAATAATAATCCGCGATAGACGATGATATTCTATCCTCAATTGTCTGTAAAATAATATAATTATGTGTATTTTTACACCTAATCTTAGGCGCTTGAATTTTACATCCAACTATCGCCTTGATATACTTATATCACGATTAACACAAAATTGTCAACAAATTGTTAATTTTCAATTTTTAGATACAACAAAAAAAAGAAGATAATACTTCTTCTTTTTAAGCGAGATTAACTCTCAAATAATGGATATTATTATTCTTGAACTGTACAAGTTAAACTTCCAGCTTGTCCATTACTGTTATTTACAGAGAAAGTTAAATCGTTTCCTTGTAAATGATTTTGGTTAGCATCTCTATTAACTAATTCAAATCCAGCTTCGATAAATGAAGCATCTACTTCTCCTACAGCATCAAATGATACTTCATAATCTTTTGATCCAACAATTTCAACTTTTGATCCTGCAGTAACACCATCAATAGTTACATTAGATATGTTATTTACTGTTGGATATCTAAATGTTACATAAGCATCACCAGCTACTAATCTTGAATCTCCATTAACAGTCATTGTATATTCGCAATGATATTTAGTAGTAGATTCACCACCACTGATTACAACTTTAGCTACAGGTTGATATTCAATTTCATCAACATATTTTTCTGTAGAAGTTGTTGCATAATAAGGAACATCGCTGTCTTTGTCTTCCATATCAAATGCACTTAATCTAATTGACATAGCACTTGTAGGATTTGTAAGAGTTACAGCACCAATTACTTCAGTTGAAGCAGTAACAGTTGTTGAACCAGTAGCGCTATTTGAAGCTGTGAAGTAAGCAAATGTTGCACCTACAACAGCAACTAATAAAGTAGCTACAGCAATAACTGTTAATAACATTGTGTTTTTCTTATCCATTATTTCCCTCCTCTCAATTTCATATTCCGAAATACTATCTTCTATATTTCTATATTCATTTTACAAAAATAAGGTTAAGGTGTCAATATTTTTTATAAAGATTTCTAAAAAATTTTCTAACAAAAAAAGAAGATATCATTTCTTCCTTTTTAAATATAGATTTTTGAATAATGGATATACTATTCAGCAATTGTACAACTCATACCACTATTAGATATAGAGAAATTTAAAGTCTTACCTTCTAAATGGTCTTGTGTAGTACCATCTAAATTATTTAGTTTAACTGCTGCAGTAATAATATCTTTTTCTTCAACATTTCCTCTTTGACTAAATGAAACTTGGTATGTTGCAGACATTCCATATAAATCCATTGGAGTTCCGCTTGTTATACCAGTAATAGTTGCCCCATTAGTTTTAAATGTTATAGTAGCATCATTCGCTTTGATTGCTGAAGGTTTTGTAATATTAAGTGTAAACTTACAATTATATGTATTATCATTTTCATCACCTGTTAAAGAAACTTGTGCTACTGAATTAAATTCTTCTGTTGTAGAATAAGGATCATCTTTTTGCGTTGCCCAATATGAATCACCTTCATTTTGTTCTGCCATATCAGCTGCAGTTAAATTAACATGTAAATTTGGTGTTGGGTTACTTACTGCTACTGACCCAATAACTTGTGAAGTAACTTCAACAACAGTTTCACCTTCGATTGTATGATCTGCAGTAAAATATGCAAATGTTGCACCTACAACAGCAACCAATAAAGTAGCTACAGCTATAATTGTTAATAACATTGTATTTTTATTATCCATTATTTCCCTCCTCTCGACCTCATACTCACCGAAATACCTATCTTTATATTTCTATAATCATATTACAAAAAAATATAATAACTGTCAAATAAAAAATACAACTTAATAAGTTGTATTCTATTCACTTTTGTTTTTAAATTGTAAGATAATTGGTGTACCTTCTAAATCAAAAGCTTCTCTTATTTTATTTTCTAAATATCTTTCATAAGAGAAATGAACTAATTTCTTATTATTAACATTAAAAGTTATTTTAGGTGGTCTACTATCAGTTTGACTTGTAAAATAAATTTTTAATCTTTTACCTTTATATGAAGGTGGTTCATGTAAATTAACTGCATCAGTTATTACATCATTTAATAAACTAGTTTTTAATTCTTTACGATTATTTTCATAAGCTTTAATAATTTCTGGCATTAAAGTATGAATTCTTTTTCTAGTTTTAGCAGAAACAAATACAAAATTAATATATGGAACAAATTTAAAATATACTTCTAATTCCATTTTCCATCTTTTTATATCTTCATTAGGATCTTTCATAGTATCCCATTTATTAACTGCAATAACTATTCCTTTACCAGCTTCAATAGCATAAGACAAAATATGTTTATCGTGTTCAATTATTCCCTGTTCACCATCAATAACTAAAACACATACATCACTTCTCTCAATAGCTTTCATACTACGAAGTAAACTATATTTTTCTACAGTTTCATATACTCTACCTTTTTTTCTCATCCCAGCAGTATCTATTGCTATATATTCATTATTATCATATTTAAATCTTGTATCTATAGCATCTCTTGTAGTACCTGCTACATCACTTACTATAGTTCTTTCTTCATTTAGAAGTGCATTAATTAAACTACTTTTTCCTACATTAGGTCTTCCAATAAAACAAAATTTTAATATTTCTTCATATTCTTCTTCTACTTCAGAAATATTCTTAGTTAAATATTCAAGTAATTCTTTAAATCCTAAATTATGTTCTGCTGATACTCCTAAAACAGTTTCAAAACCTAATTCATAATAAGCATATATATTATCTTTTCTTTTTTGATTATCTATTTTATTAACTACTACTATTACTTCTTTACCAGCTTTTTTTAACATATTACGAATCTTTTTATCAGATGAACTAATTTCTTCTAGTCCATCAACAACAAAAAGTATTGTATCTGCTTCATCTATAGCAAGCTCTGCTTGCAATAAAATATCTTTATCAAAATTATCTGATTCCCCATGAATACCACCAGTATCTATGATATTAAATTTTTTATTCTTATACTCTACTGTTCCATATATTCTATCTCTAGTAATTCCTGGTTCACTTAATATAATAGATTTCTTTTCTTTTATTAATCTATTAAATATACTACTCTTTCCTACATTTGGTTTTCCAATCAAACATACTGTTTTCATGTAAAAACACCCCCTTAATTACAATCTAAAGTATTATCTACATCAACTTTGGCATACATTCTCTTATTTTTATAATACACAATTACTTCATATTTATCTAAATATTTAGTATTATCACTTGGATCAACTATACATCCAACAGTTCCAGTACTAGTTTCATTTAAACAAGTATTACCATTATCTTTATCTAAATAATTAGGAACTAAATCACTAATAATCATAGATTTACAAGGATAACTTTGATAAGTACTTGTACTAGATATAACTGAACCTTTAATATCTTGTGCAAGAAGTATTGCAGCTTCTTCAATCATTGTTACTTTTTTCTCAAGCATATTATCTTTAATTGCTTTAGATACAGCACTAATTGATGGAACTGCTATTGCCATAACAATTGCAAGTACCACAATTACAGATAATAATTCTATTAAAGTAAATCCCCTTTTTCCCATAAAAAATCACCTATCTTTATTATAAAATATCTTATTATTTTTAACAATTATTTTTCTTCTAAATAACTATTAATTACATCTAAAACTTCACTTCTACCTTTTTTAGTAATTGTAGACCAAGGAATAAATGATTCATTTTCTTCTAATTTTAAAGTTTCTTTAATTAATTTATCTTGTTTTACTCTACCATTTTTAGTTATCTTATCATACTTAGTAGCAACTACAGTTATATTAAGATTATAATATTTTAAGAAATTATACATTAATATATCATCTTCAGTTGGTTTATGACGATAATCTACAAGTAAAAATACATGTTTTAAATTCTCTCTAGTTTTTAAATAATCTTCAATCATTATTCCAAATTTCTTTTGTGTTTCTTTAGAAACACTAGCAAAACCATACCCAGGAACATCTACTAAATAAAAATTATCATTAACTAAATAAAAATTTAATGTTTGTGTTTTACCTGGTTTTGAACTTGTTCTAGCAAAATTTTTTCTTTCAATTAAAGTGTTAATAAAACTACTTTTACCAACATTACTTCTTCCTAAAAGTAAAAATTCAGGATTTTTAGCTTCTGGATATTGACTAACTCTTATTGCTATAATTGGTTCTTCTACTGATTCAATTTGCATAAATATCACCGATTCAATTATATATTAAAAATTATTTATTTGCAAATTTGAGATTTCTTATTGTTATAAAATATATTTTATGTTAAAGTAAATATCAATTTTAGGGGGAGATTTTAATGGGAAAATATAATTGGACAATAGCATCTATTGAAGAAAGACTTCAAAGGTTAAATGTTATGCTTAACAATGAAACAGATCCAAATAAGATAGAAATGTTAAGAAGTGATATAACTATTCTTCAAGATTATATTGATGATTATTACAATGAAGAAGAGGAAGAAAAATTAAAACTTTTAGATGCCTATGATGGTGTTAAAGAAAATTTAGGTGATATTCCCTTTTTATGGCAAGATTTTAAAGACTTTAGAGATTTTACCAAAAATGGTATAAGCACTTTTATAGAACTTAAAAATTGTACTCTTTCAAAAGATGATTTACTTGATTTAACTCATGACTTTTATAGATCTCTAGATCATTACTTTTATGGTCATTTTATGAAAACATTTTATAGAAGACGTGATCATATAGTATTTAGAAGTTTACAAGGAAAATCTCCATATAAAGGTGAAACAATAAATATTCCTTCTTTGAAAGAATCATTTATTGAAGTTAAACGAGATTATACAATTGATGATGTTTTTACTACCATACATGAATATGGACATGCAACAAGTGGTGCAATAAATCCCAAACATACTCTTTATCCTAAAATCTTATTCTCAGAAGTGGATGCAATATTCTTTGAATTAATCTGTGCTGATTATCTCGAAATTTTATTTAAAAATGGCGAGCCAACATTAAATAAAATTTCGAGACATGATACAATGTGTTGGACTGCCGATGAACTTGCTATTAAAATTAGATTAATGGAATACGAAAGAAAATTAAAACATGACTTTACAACTAATAAAGCATTAAAAAATGGTGCAAAAATAGCTTGTGGAGTTCATCCAGAAGAAATTGAAGACATACTACAAGATCCAGATGTTGGTGGAGAAATATATTTAACTAGTTATATGTTAGCTTTAGAATTATATAAAATATTTAGAGAAGATAAAGAAAAAGCATTATATTATTTAAGAAAATTTATTTTAATGGAATGTTATACTGAAGAAGAATATTACAGTAATATTAAAAGATTTGGACTTGTTCCAAATCTTAGCACCAGGGAAATGCATCAAGAATTTCAAAATGAAGCAATGCGTCTTACAAGAAAAAAGAAAAAACCAAAACATAATTAGTTTTGGTTTTTTGTTATTCAACAGTTACTGACTTAGCTAAATTTCTTGGTTTATCTATATCACAACAACGAAGTTTAGCTACTTCATATGCAATTAATTGAAGTGGTATTACTGTAACTATTGGCATAATCAATTTATGTAGCTTTGGTAAAACAATTTTTAAATCATAAAAATCCGCTTCTATATCATTATTAGTTATATATATAACAAAAGCATTTCTAGCTTTAACTTCTTTTATATTACTAATTGTTTTGCTTTCAATACTTTCATCTGTACAAATTCCTATTACTGGAGTTCCATCTGTTACTAAAGAAATTGTTCCATGTTTTAATTCTCCCGCTTGAAATGCTACTGAATTAATATAAGATGTTTCTTTTAATTTTAAACTTCCTTCTAAACACAAAGCATAATCAACTAATCTTCCAATAAAGAACGTATCATTATGAGTATAAATAACATTAGCATACTTTTTATAATCTTTATCTAGAATTTCTTTAATGTACTTTTCTACTCCAACAAATTCATTCAATAATTCTAATTTATTTGAAAGTTTTACAGCAAGAAGCGAAAGTAAAGTTGCTTGAGCTAAGAAAGCTTTAGTTGTTGCTACTGCTATTTCAGGACCAGCTTTAACATACATAGTATAATCTGCTTCTCTAGAAATAGATGAACCAACTACATTTACGATAGCTAGCGTATCAATACCATCTTCTTTAGCTTTTCTTAAAGCTGCAAGCGAATCAGCTGTTTCACCAGATTGACTAATAATAATTACTAAAGTATCTTTATCATAAAAGTTCTTTTTATAACGATATTCACTGGCTACTTCTACTGTTACAGGAATATTAGCAAATTCTTCAATTAAACTTTTCCCAATACATCCAACATAATAAGCGCTACCGCAAGCCACTATATGAATATTTTTATAATCTTTAAATTCTGGCATAGTATTTTTAAAACTATTTCCATCAACATAATAATTAACAGTTTCACTAAATACTTTACCTTCTTCATGAATTTCTTTTAGCATATAATGTTCATAACCATTTAACATAGCAGAATCTTGACTACCTTCAAAAATCATTTCTTCTTTTTCTACTTTATCTAACTTATTATTATAAACTTCTACGTTTGAAGAACTAATTTTAGCTATTTCTCCTTCTTCAAGCAAAATATATTTATTAGTATAACTAAGTATAGCTGGTACATCACTTGCAATAAAATTACCTGTCTTATCTTTAGCAATAATTAATGGACTACCACATCTAGCAGCATATAAATTATCTAAATCATCATCACAAATAATACCTATTGCATAACTACCTTCTAATTCTTTTAAAGTAACCTCTATAGTTTTTAAAATATCTTTCTCTTTATTATAATTATAGTTTAATAAAGCTGGTATTACTTCAGTATCTGTTTCTGATATAAAATTAACACCTTCATTTATTAACATTTCTTTTATTTTCAAATAATTTTCTATTATACCATTATGAACAACTGTAAATTTTCCTACTCTATGAGGATGGGAATTTATTATACTAGGTACACCATGAGTTGCCCATCTAGTATGTCCTATTCCCATAAATGTTTCTTCAGAATAATTTATTTTATTTTCTAAATTAACTATTTTTCCAACTTCTTTAACAATTTCAACATTACCATTTTTGACATAAGCTACACCAGCTGAATCATAACCCCTATATTCTAAAAATTTTAAGCCACTTAAAACTCTAGGTAAAGCCTTTTCTTTACCTATATATCCTACAATTCCACACATACAAAAAAATTCTCCTATTCTAACTGTGTTTTTTATTTGTATGTGGCATATATTTTGTTACAATTTTGATTTTGCTTTTTTTAATATACCTAACGAATATACTTATCCGTGATAGCACCCGCTGATTATTCGATAACTATCATCCTCGTCAACCAAAGTGGTCCATGCGCTAACAACAAAATTACAACCTTTCTTATTTTATTGCTTTAAAGAGATTATACCATCTCTTTATAATATATGCAAAAAAAAGACAAAGTTATATGTCAACTTTATCTATCATCATCTTTATAATAATCAGTTTCTAAGTCCCCATCATATTCAAAATCATATGGGTCTTGTCTGCCTTTCATAACTTCTTCTTTTTCATGTTTATCTAAACCAATCATATCACATTCTTCAGATAAACTATTATGTTTACCATCATCACCTGAATTAGCAAGTGCTTTAATAACTTCCCAAATAAGTCCCATAACATCTCCTAGAAAGGCATTTTCATTTTACCATTACTCATTTGTTTCATCATTTTTTGCATCATTTCAAATTGTTTTAAAAGCCTATTAACTTCTTCAACACTTCTTCCACTACCTTTAGCAATTCTTTGCTTACGCGTAGCTTTTAATACTTCTGGATGTCTTCTTTCATATGGTGTCATTGAAAGTATTATTGCTTCAACATGAGCCATATCTTTTGGATCAATATTTATATTATTAAGTCCCATATTTCTAGCACCAGGTAACATTTTTAAAATATTTTCTAAAGGTCCTAATTTTTTTATTTGTTTCATTGTTGTTAAGAAATCTTCTAAATCAAAAGTACCTTTTTTCAATTTTTCTGCTTGTATTTTCGCATCATCTTCAGATACAATTCCTTCAACTTTTTCTGCAATTGATAAGATATCACCCATATCTAAGATACGTTCAGCCATTCTTACTGGATAGAATTCACTTAATCCATCCATTTTTTCAGAATCTCCAACAAATTTAATTGGAACATTAGTTAAATGTCTTAAAGATAGTGCTACTCCACCTTTTGTATCGCCATCCATTTTAGTAAGAATACAACCAGTTAATGATAAGTTTTCGTTAAATCCTGTTATAACATTAATTGCATCTTGTCCCATCATTGCATCGATAACTAAAATAATTTCATTTAAAGATACACTACTAGCTACATCTTTTAATTCTTGCATTAAAACTTCATCAATTTGAAGTCTACCAGCTGTATCTATTATTACATAATCTAATTCATTTTCTTTGGCATATTCTATAGAATGATTAACAATTTCTAATACATTTTTATTATCTTCAGTATAAACTGGTATATTTAAAGAATTACCAATTTGTTTTAATTGATCAATTGCAGCAGGTCTATAAATATCACATGCTACAAGTAATGGTTTACGACTATGTTTTTTTCTTAACATATTAGCAAGTTTACCAGCAGTTGTTGTTTTACCACTACCTTGAAGACCACATAACATAATTACTTCAAACTTATCTTCAGTATGAAGTGGTACATAATCTCCACCTAGTAGTTCTACTAATTCATCTTTAACAATTTTAATAAATACTTCATCTGGTTTTAAACTTTTAGATACTTCTTCTCCTAAAGCTTTTTCTTTTACTTTACTAGTAAATTCTTTTACAACACTATAATTAACATCGGCTTCAAGCAAAGCCATTCTGATTTCTTTCATCGCATCATTAATATTATCTTCAGTAATTTTACCCATACCTCTAATATTCTTGATTGCGTTTGAAATTCTATCTCCCATATATTCAAACATATTTATTCTCCTTTAATTATTTTTTCTATTTCTTCTTTAATCTTATTTATATCATTTATTTCTAATAAATTATTTAATTTATTATTCTTTTCATATATTCTTAAAGCATTTTCTAAAGTATCTAATTTTTTTTCAGCATTTTTTATAATAATACCTACTCTACTTTTAGATATTTCCTTAATATCAGCAATTTCTTGCATTGATAAATTTTCTCCATAATATAAATCAAATATTTCTGAAGTCTTATCATTAATTAAATCTTTATAAATTAAATATAATTCATTATAATACAAAAATTTTTCCATTAAATCATATCCTTAAATAAACCATATATATAATTTTCAATATCAAAAGGTTTTAAATCAGTCATTTTTTCGCCTAAACCAATAAATTTTACCGGTAAATTAACTTCTTCTTTAATAGCAAGCACTATTCCACCTTTAGCAGTACCATCTAACTTAGTTAATACAATACCTGTTATATTAGTTATTTCTTTAAAAGATTTAGCTTGCATAATACCATTTTGTCCAGTTGAGGCATCAATAACCAGTAAAGTTTCATGTGGTGCCCCTTCAATATGAGTTTCAATTACTTTATTTATCTTTTCTAATTCTTTCATTAAATTAACTTTATTTTGAAGTCTTCCTGCAGTATCTATTAAAACTATATCTGCATTTAGTTCTTTTGCTTTAATAAGTCCATCATAAATGACACTTGCTGGATCTGTTTCTTCTTTACCATAGAATTCTGCTCCAGTACGATTTGCCCATATTCCAAGTTGATTAACTGCTCCTGCTCTAAAAGTGTCCCCTGCAATCATCATTACTTTTTTACCTTCACTTATGTACTTATGAGCAAGTTTGGCAATTGTAGTTGTTTTACCTACGCCATTAACTCCAACCATTAATATAACTGTTGGTCCACTTGATGCTATATTTATTTTATCTGATAAACTTTCTCCTTCAACATAAATAATTAGTAATTCATCTACTATTACTTCCTTTAAATATTCTGTATCTGTTATATTTTCAGATTTTACTCTGTCTCTTAATTTGTCCATAAACTTCATTACAGTATTAACACCAATATCAGCCATAATTAAAATATTTTCTAATTCTTCAAAATATTCTTCATTAACTTTTGTATATTTAATACCTAATACATTTAATTTAGAAATAAAATTCTCACGAGTCTTTTTTAATCCTTCATCATAGTTTTTTATTTCTTCTTGTTCTATTTTATCTTTAACTTCTTCTTTTTTAGAAATCAAGTTTTTTAATTTATTGAAAAATCCCATTACATTCACCCCTTTAATAATACCAAACTTAAGAGTTTTTTAAAACACTTTTACACTAAATTTGTAGACAATAATGGCATTTTAAGGTATAATTAATATCAGTTTAAAACTTTTTATTTATAAGAAAGAGGGAAATTATGAAAGAAAACTGTGCAACGAGTATAGTTGCTTTAGGTGGTCTTGGTGAAGTTGGTAAAAACATGTATGTTATTACCCATGACGATGAAATTATTATTATAGATGCTGGAGTTATGTTTCCAGAAATTGGACTTTTAGGTGTTGACTATGTTATTCAAGATGTAACATATTTAAAACAAAACGAAAGTAAAATTAAAGCTTTATTTATAACTCATGGTCATGAAGATCATATTGGTGGAATACCTTTTCTTTTACAACAAGTAAATATTCCAGTAATATATGCACCAAAAATTGCTAAAGATTTAATAAATAAAAAATTAGAAGAAAGATGTATTAACTATAAAAATATTGAAGTAATAGACAAAGACTTAGTAGTTGATTTTAAACACATGAAAGTGGAATTTGTTAACACTACTCACTCTATTCCAGATAGTTTTGCATTAGTTATTCATACTCCAAATGGTATTATTTTTGAAACAGGAGACTTTAAATTTGACTTAACTCCAATTGGACCAATGGCTGATATTCACAAAATGGCAAGACTTGGAGATGAAGGTGTTACACTTTTATTAAGTGATTCAACTAATGCTTTATCTTCAGGATTTTCTAATAGTGAATCTGTAGTAGACGATACATTAAATGATATTATAGGTCGTCATGTTGGTCGTGTTATTATTGCAACATTTGCATCTAATATATTCCGTGTTAAACATATTGTTGAAACATGTAAAAAATACAATCGTAAAATTATCGTATTTGGAAGAAGTATGGAAGCATCAATTGAACTTGCACTTAATAATGGACTTATTACTGATAAATCTATGTTTATTGATAGTAATCAAGCTAAAAATTTAAAACGTACTGAAATATGTATTTTATGTACAGGTTCTCAAGGAGAACCACTTGCAGCACTATCTCGTATTGCAAATGGAACACATAAACAAATATCTTTACTTCCAGATGATTTAGTAATATTTTCATCAAGTCCAATACCAGGAAATTCTGAAAGTATTAACAGAATAATAAATAAACTTTATTTAAAAGGTGTAAGAGTATTTACTAATACAGAATTTAGTGATATTCATACATCAGGACATGCTAAATTAGAAGAATTAAAATGGATGCTTAGAATTATTAAACCTAAATATTTTATGCCAATGCATGGTGAGTTTAGAATGTTAAAACAACATGCCAATATTGCTACTTTATGTGATGTTCCAGAAGAAAATACATTTATATGTGGTAATGGTGATGTTGTTGAACTTAAAGATGGTAAAGTTTATAGAAATGGTACAATTCAAGCGGGAGATGTTTATGTTGACGGTTCTCGTGTTGGAGATGTTGGAAGTGTTGTTATTAAAGATCGTAAACTTATGAGCCAAGATGGAATACTTATAACAATATTAAATATTAATACATTAACTAGAAAATTATTAATTAAACCAAATGTTACTGCTAGAGGATTTGTTCTTGTTAATGAAAACCAAGAATTAATGAATAAAATAGAAAATAAAATTAGTGAAATTGTTAATAATTTCTTAAAAAATTCTATTTATAACTATACAGACTTAAAAAATCAAGTTATCTTAGAGTTACTTCCATTTATTAACGAATTAACTGGAAGAAGACCAATAATCCTACCAGTAATTATGGAAGTTAATAGAAAAGAAGATTAAAAAAACACAAATTATAAAAATTTGTGTTTTTTATTGTTTACTTAAACTTAATTTTAATTCTTCTTCTAACTTTTTACATGTATATGCATAATAGTCATTTAATTTATGTTCTTCTTCACAACTCACTTCATGTACGAAAGTTGCAAAATCAATAAACATTTCAAATAAAGATGGATATCCATTACTTAAAACAATTAAATTACCAAATGATGCATACCAAATATCTTCAGGTACACAAGTTGGTATTTGTTGCATTACCATCATTATATGCAATTCTTTAAGATATGTTTGAATCGGTATCCCAGAATTTAACATAAGCATATAAATTGCTCGTAAATAATCATCTTTCATAGGACTTCTTAAATCATAATCCATATCTAAATAATTTTTTATTACTAAATTATAATCTATATTTGCATCATATAATTTTTCATTTAATGATATCTCCAAAATTTCTTCTGGTGTTAATTCTATTGAAGGTGTATCACCCATATTTTCATAAGAATTATCATTTCCAGTGATAGGAATTGTTGGAGTTATAATTTCATCTATTATATCCTTACTCCCGCCACGGAGGCTGTCATCATCATTTAGACTTCCTTCAAGCACTGTATCAGTCATAGGACTTTCTGCTCTCTTATTTGGTGTACTGCAAGCTGTTGCAGTTATGGCTATTACATCTGCTAACAAGATTAATAATAACCTATTTTTTAAATTCATTTTAAATTTATTCCTCTTTTCGTAAGATAAATTATATCACTGCCATAATAAAAGTCAATATAAAAAGAAGCTAATTATTTAGCTTCTTCTTGTGCTCTAGTTTCTCTTATAACAGTAATCTTAATTGTACCAGGATATTGCATTTCAGATTCAATTTTTTCTTTCATTTCTCTAGCTATTTTATAACTATTCGCATCATCAATCTCACCAGGTTTAACCATTACTCTTATTTCTCTACCAGCTTGCATTGCATAAGCTTTTTCAACACCTTCAAAAGAATTTCCAATTTCTTCAAGTTGTTCTAAACGTTTAATGTAATTTTCTAATGAATCGTTTCTAGCTCCTGGACGTGCTGCTGATAAAGTATCTGCTACACTTACTAAAACTGCAATTATTGTTTTTGGAGATTTATCACCATGATGAGATGCAATTGCATCTATAACAGTTTCGTTTTCATGATATTTTTTAGCAATTTGTTCTCCAACTTCAACATGACTTCCTTCAATTTCAAAGTCTATTGACTTACCTATATCATGTAAAAGTCCAGCTCTTTTTGCAAGTGTTACATTTTCACCAATTTCTGAAGCCATAAGACCACATAAATTAGCTACTTCAATTGAATGTTTTAAAGCATTTTGTCCGTAACTTGTTCTAAAATTTAATTTACCAACTAAATTAATAAGTTCTGGATCCATTTTAGATATACCTAAATCAGTAATTGCATTATTACCAATTTCAGTTATTTTATTAAATACATCTTTACAAGTTTTATCATATACTTCTTCAATTCTACTTGGATGTATTCTTCCATCTTTAATTAAAGTTTCAATAGTAATCTTTGCTATTTCTCTTCTTAAAGGATCAAATGAAGAAATAACTATAGTTTCAGGTGTATCATCAATTATTAAATCAACTCCTGTAACAGATTCAAATGTTCTAATATTTCTTCCTTCTCTACCAATTAGTCTACCTTTCATTTCATCATTTGGCAAATCAATAGTAGATACTGTTTGAGTACCAACTACATCATCAGCGTATCTTTCCATACTACTAACAATTAATTGTTTAGCTTTATCATTTGCTATTAATTTAGCTTTAGCTTCTTCATCTCTAATATATTCAGCAATTTCTAAAGACATATCTGATTCAACTTTAGCCATAATTAAATCATGCGCTTTTTCTTTGCTTAATCCTGAGATTTTTTCAAGTTCTTCAACTTCTTGTTTAAGAAGTTTATCCATCTTTTCTTCTTTTTCTTGTAAACTTTGTTGTTTAACTAACAAATTATTTTCTTTTTCTTCTAAAGCCATATCACGTTTTTGTAATATTTCTTCTCTTTTATCTAAGTTATTTTCACGACTAATAAGTCTATCTTCACTATCTTTTATCTCTTGTTTTTTTTCTTTTATTTCAGCACTAGTTTGTTGCTTTAATTTATAAGATTCTTCTTTAAGTTCTAAAAGCGTATCTCTTTTATGTTTTTCTGCTTCTTTTTTAGCATCATCTAATAATTTATTAGCTTTATTTTGAGCATTTGCAACTTTAAAGTAATTAAATATTACCATTGCTACAGCTCCAATAATTATTCCAAGAAATAGAAGTAAGATGATACTGGCTACATTATCCATCTTTCCACTCCATTTCTATTTTACAGAAAATATATTAAATATAATTATCTATATTTTTATTATAACCTTACATAAGTCATTTAGCAAGAAAAAATATTTTATAAAAAAGAAGACTATATGTCTTCTTTAGATTCACTTTTTGGTTTATCAAAACCATAATGTTCATAAATTTTTTCTTCAATTTCTTCAGCCATTTCAGGATTACCTCTAAGCATTGCTTTAACATTTTCCTTACCTTGACCAATCTTTTCACCTTTATATGCATACCATGCACCACTTTTATCTATAACACCAATTTCACTTCCAATATCAACTAATTCACCTTCATGTGAAATTCCTTCTCCATACATTATATCAACACATGCAGTTTTAAATGGAGGTGCTACTTTGTTTTTTACTACTTTAATATTAGTTCTGTTTCCTAAAACTTGATCACCTTGTTTAATTTGTTCACCACGACGAATATCAAGTCTAACACTTGAATAGAACTTAAGTGCTCTACCACCTGGAGTAGTTTCTGGATTACCAAATAGTACTCCAACTTTTTCTCTTAATTGATTAATAAAAATTGCTGTTGTATTAGTCTTATTTAATGTTCCTGAAATTTTTCTTAATGCTTGAGACATAAGTCTTGCTTGAAGTCCAACATGACTATCTCCCATTTCACCATCTATTTCAGCTTGAGGTACTAAAGCTGCAACTGAGTCAATTACGATTAAATCTATTGCTTCACTTTTAACTAAAGCATCGCAAATTTCTAATGCTTGTTCACCAGTATCAGGTTGACTTAATAAAAGCTCATTAATATCAACACCTAAACTTCTAGCATAAACTGGATCAAGTGCATGTTCTGCATCAATGAATGCAGCTCTACCACCAGCTTTTTGTGCAGCAGCTATAGCTTGCAATGCAATTGTTGTTTTACCAGAAGATTCTGGTCCATAAATTTCAATAATTCTTCCTTTAGGAAATCCCCCAACACCTAATGCAACATCTAGAGCGATGGAACCTGTGCTCGTTACATCTATTTTAATATGTTCGTCAGCCCCTAATTTCATAATAGCACCAGCACCAAATTGTTTTTCAATATCTTTTAAAACTTGTTCTAATGCTTTATCTGTATTTTTAACATCTTTTGATTTCATTTTTTCTCCTTCACTCTCTGATAATTTCATTTTACATTATTATTTTCTTATTGTCAACAAGAAAACGAACGAATGTTCATAAAATAAAAATAACTATTCGCGATAGTTATTTCCAAGTAATTCTATATCATCTGTTAAGAATTTAATTCTTTCAATCAATCTTTTTGCCTTAACTAAATCTTCATTATCTTTAGTTAAACTTAAATGTTTTTCTAACTCTGAAATTGTTAGATTAGAAGTAAAAAATGTTGGCATTCCATTATTCATTCTTGACTGCATTATTGTTCCCAAGATTTCATCTCTACCCCATTCGGTAACTTTTTCCGCACCAATATCATCAAGTAAAAGAATATCCACATTTTCTAAATAATATAATTTATCCCCCACAAAGCTTAAATTTTCTTTTAATTTTCTAAGCAACTCTGGAACATATACTATTTCTGTTTTTACACCATATTTATTTTTCAACTCATTTAAAAGTGCTGCTAATAAATATGTTTTTCCTGTACCAAAATTACCATGTAAATATAATCCTTTATTAGTAGTATATGGATCAAATTTATCATAATATTCTTTTATCCATTTAATGATTTCTGTTCTATTTTTAGTTATTTTTATATCTTTTAATTTAGCACTTTCTAAAACACTTTGATTTGTTTTTTTAGACTCTGCTAGTTTCATCGCTTTCTTTTTATATTTACAAGGAATATAAGAAAAACATAAATTACTTTCTTTCATTTCAGGAAAATAAACATAACCTTTAACTTTATTTTGACATTCATATAAATTACTACAATTTTTACAATGAGAAAGTTCTTCTAATGAATCAAACAATTTAATAGTATTCTTTTTTGCTTCATCTTCACTAAGTTTTAACTTTTTTACTAAAGCTTTATAATCATCATTATTTAATGCTTCATTATACAAAGAATCTTGTTTTTGTTTAAAATTTTTACTATCAATTTTTAATTCCATTTTAATTAAACTCCTTTAATAAATCTTTCAATTCATTTTCTTCATCTTCTGTTAATCCATCATCAGTAATTTTTTTGTCAAACCAAATTGGAGTTTCCACCTTTTCTTGTTTTTTAATAGGTACTTCTTTCTTTTGCATTTTCTTATGTTCTTTTTCTGCAAATTCCATAGCTTCACTAGCTGTTTTTAATCCAGCCCTTTTCCACTGTGCTGCAATAGTTTCAACATAAGCTCCTGTTAATCTATTATTATTTTTTCTAAGAACATAATCAATTAACACATTTACAACAGCTGGTGGAAGTTCTAAATCTACAACCAACTTTTCAAGTAACTTTAAATCTCTCGCAGTAGGTTTGGCACCTTGATTTTTATGTCTTAAAAAATCATATGGGGTTGTATTTTCAAATACATTAATAATTCTTCCTTTTTTAGAATTATCTCCTAAAGGATTTTTTAAATAATCTGGTTGAGTTCTATAAATAAGTGTTGGAAGTGTACCATTTTTAAATTGGTAATCTTTTCTAGCAACAATCCTTAAACCATTTTTATCAATGTTACCAAATTCATTTAAAACACTTCGAATAAGTTCAGTCATCTTAAGAGTATCTATATTATAAATAAAAGATAAATTATTTATAAGTTCTTTAGTCTTTTTAGTAAATGCTTTCTCATTGATTATATTTTTAGGAATACTAGCTATTATCTCATCAAAATTAATTCTTGAATCAACCATTATACTATTACTATTTTTATCTCTTAAATCACTAGATAAATTAAATTTAGAAGTATCATAAACATCATCTAATTTTTTAGTTATATCAGTATATTCTCTTAAATCTATTTTAGGCATTTTATATAACATCTTTAAATTTTCATATTCTCTTTCTCCAACATTATTATATAAAACTATATTAAGTATTGGATGATTAAAAAATTCTTGTGGTGTAAGCGGTGAATATAATTCATATATATAATCATTTATACTACCATTTTTAACGTATGACTTTAAAAGACCAAAAGCCTCTAATGATTCACGAGCAATTTTAATACTACTAATACCACTTTTAAGTACTACCATTAAATGATGATGAATTAAGTCTGTACTCATTATATTTGTAACACTTAAATCATTCCATAAAGTAAAATACAACGATACTGCTAAAGAGCCAATTAATGGTTCATATAAATTAATAACAATAGATCTATCAGTATCAGATAATATACTTTTGTTAATAACTACATATCTATCAGCAGGAAGTAATGTTGTATTTTCCATATGAATCACCTTTCACGTTATATTATAAGTGAATTCTATTTTATTAACAAGTTTTAAATACAAATAAAACAAATGAATTTCTATATTAATTAGATTGGAGGTGGTTCATGAGTAAGAAAAATTTTTTAGTCTTATTACTTTTAGAAATAATATACTCTCTATTATTTCTGTTAACTCAAGATTATAGAAAAAGCACCATCTTTTTAGGATAGTGCACCAATATCGGTAAGCACTTAGCGCATCAATACTAAAGTGTTCCTTTTTTATTTTATGAAGTTTCCTCCATATGTATACATTTTATAATATGCTATAAATTTAAATATGATTACCTTTTAAATAAATAAGCTTATTATTTCTAAATTCTTCTCTAACTACTAATTGATATTCATAACTATCACATTTTTCTTTATTAGAACCACAAGATACGTTAGGATATTCTTCTTTAGGAACATAAATTTTTATTTTAAATTCATTTTCTAATTTATCGAATAACTCTTTAGTAAAATATTCTTCATATCCATAATACTCGATTACTTTTTCCCTATGTAACGATTTAGTTTGAGAACCAACTATTAATCTATCACTAATATATAATTCTACATAAAAACTATCTATATCACTATTATTCATTTTTAAATCACCAAAAGTTAAAATGTTATACATTTTACTTTTTAAAATTAAACCTTCGCTTAATGTAAATTTATCACTATTAAATGAATATGAATAAAGCACCGTAGAATTATAACTCGTAATAAAATATAAAAATAGTGTCAAGAAAATAATACTACCTAATATAAGTCCACAAATTGGTAATAATCTCATTTTCTTACCCTCACTTTTCTTTTTACTTTTCATTTTTTCCTCCTTCTATTATTACTTTATCCAAAAATAACTAAAATAAAAAGAACTTGTTAAGTTCCTTTATCATTCATAAACTTTTTCACTTAAAGGATAATAAAATTTATTGTTTTTATATTCCTCATGTAAGTTTAATTTTACAATATCTTCAACATTATCCTTAAAACTAAATTTAACATACATATTATCAATAATATAATCAATGTTTTTAGAATCAAAATATTCATCGTATCCTTCAATTTCAAAAATAACTATACTATTATTTCCTGAATGAGAACAAATAAATTCTTCATTACCTTCTCTATCTATATAATATAAAGTTACTAATTCTAAATCATTTTTATTGTATTCAAAATCACCCAAACGAAAATAAATTTTATTATTACCTTTAAAAAAATTACCATCTAATTGATAAACAATATTTCCTCGTCCTGTTATTGTATAAAATTCAACACTATTATAAGAAATGCTAAAATAATAAATTAAAAATGACAATAATAAAAAAATTATAATCAATATTAAAATTTTAAAAACTCTTTTTAATTTGTTTTGTTTATCTAATAATTTTAAAGAAATTTTATCATTGATCTCATCTTTATTATTTTCTATTCTTTCACCATATAATATTTCATTTATAGTAACATTAAAAATAACGCTTAATTTTATTAAAGAACTAGCATCAGGAATTGTTTCTCCTCGTTCCCATTTGCTTACAGCTTGTCTACTTATAGGAATCTTTTCTGCTAGTTCCAATTGAGTCATACCATTAGATTTTCTTAGATTACAAATAAATTCCCCTGTTTTTTTAGAGTTCATAACCTCGTTGTTCATTTCATCCTCTAATTATAATAATTATTATATCTCCATCCAATATTAAATACTAAATCAAATTCATAATAATTGTTATTGCTATCAGTACCTAATTCAAAACTAATAGTATTTGGATAATCTGTATCATTCATCATTACATCATAAGCACCAAAATTAAAAGTTATTTCCATAGAGCTATTATTATTCAAAGTTTTAGCGTTATCAAAATCTGTAGCAAATGGCACTGTTGTAGCATTGGCAGTAACTACACCAAAATCTCTAACTGCCAAATTTTTACCAGTATTATTAACAAGTTTAGCTTTTACATATATCATTCCATTTTGAATATAAGCATCAATCGGAGTAACAGATAATCCATCTTCACCATATGCAACCATTCCACCTATTCTATGCTTATCATTAATATAATAATTTTCTTTATCATTAATATCTCTTTGTTCCCAATTATAATCATTTAAAAAACTATCAAGCATTCCAAAAATGATAATATAAGCAAGTAATAAAACTACTCCACACACAGAAATCAATTTAATTATAAAACTTAAAATTCCTTTACTATTTTTCTTTTTTTCTTCCACAACCATACACTTCTTTCTACTCTAAGTATATCAATATTTACAAAATAAAAAAAGTACTTATTTTTGTAAGTACTTCTCTATTATTTCACAACTATATTAACTATTTTATTTGGAACTACTATTGTTTTAACAACTTCTTTTCCTTCAATATGTTTTTTTACGTTTTCTTCTGCTAAAGCTTTTTCGATAACAGAATCTTTATCTTCATCTTTAACAATTTTTATAGATGCTCTTAATTTACCATTAACTTGAACACCGATTTCTATAGAATCATCAATTGTTTTTTCTTCATCATATGTTGGCCATGATTCATTAGCAATAGTTTCATTATGACCTAATTTTTCCCATAACTCTTCAGTTATAAATGGTGCGATTGGATTAAGCAATTTAATAAATCCTTCAGCATATTCAACTGGAAATACTTCTTCTTTATAAACAGCATTAATAAAAATCATCATTTGACTAATAGCAGTATTAAAGTTAAGAGATTCGTAATCATTAGTAACTTTCTTAACTGTTTGATGATAAACCATTTCTAAATTTTTATTTTCTTCATTTTTAATTTTGCTATCTTCAGTATATAAACGCCATACACGATCTAAGAATTTACGACTACCTTCAACACCTTGATTATTCCATGGTTTATCTGCTTCAAGTGGTCCCATAAACATTTCATAGAATCTTAATGTATCAGCACCATATTTATCTACTATATCGTTTGGATTAACAGAATATTCAGGATATCTTTTACCCATTTTAATTCCATTAGACCCTAAAATCATTCCTTGATGAACTAATTTTTTAAATGGTTCTTTAACAGGTACTATTCCCTTATCATATAAGTAATTATTCCACATTCTTGAATATAATAAGTGTCCAACTGCATGTTCTGGTCCACCAACATATAAATCTACTGGCATCCAATGATTAAGTAATTCTTTATTAGCCAATTCTTCGTTATTTTGTGGATCAATATATCTTAAGAAATACCAACTAGAACCAGCACTTCCTGGCATTGTAGAAGTTTCTCTTTTTACTTTTTCACCTTTATAAGTAATATTTTTCCATTCGTGTGCACTTTCAAGTGGACTTAAACCACCTTGTGGAGCATAATTTTCAAGTTCTGGTAAAACTAATGGCAAATCGCTATCATCTAATACACAAGTAGTACCATCTTCCTTATGAACTACAGGTATTGGTTCTCCCCAATATCTTTGACGAGCAAAAATCCATTCTCTCATCTTATAGTTATTAACTTCTTTAGCAATTCCTTCATTAACTAATTTTTCAGTAATTTTAACTTTTGCTTCTTCTACAGTTAAACCAGTAAATTCTTCTGAATTAATTAACTTACAACCTTTTCCTAAATAATCTTGTTTTTCAAAAGCACATTCGCTAACACTTCTACCATCAATTACTTGAATCATTTCTATATTATGTTCTTCGGCATATTCAAAATCTCTTTGATCATGACTTGGAACAGCCATAACTGCACCAGTACCATAATCACCTAAAACAAAATCTCCTAAGAAAATAGGTACTGTTTTTCCATTAACCGGATTAATTGCTTCTATGCCTTTAACTAAACACCCAGATTTTCCTTTATTAAGTTCTGTTCTATCCATATTTGATTTTTTAGCAGTTTCAGCTATATAAGCTTCAACTTCTTCTTTATTTTCTACTCTAGGCATTAATTCTTCAATTAATTTTCCATCTGGAGCAATTACAAAGAATGTAATACCATAGATTGTTTCAATACATGTTGTAAAAATTGAAAATTTTCCACCACCAACTATATCAATTTGAACTTCAACACCCTTAGATTTACCAATCCAATTTCTTTGAATTTCTTTAGTTGATGTTGGCCAATCTATTTCATCTAATCCTTCTAATAATCTATCAGCATACTTAGGAATATCAATTACCCATTGACGCATATTCTTACGAATTACAGGATATCCTCCACGTTCACTTTTACCATCGATTACTTCATCATTAGCAAGTACTGTACCCAACTCTTCACACCAGTTAACAGGCATTTCTACTTCACGAGCAAGTCCGTCTTCATATAATTTTTTAAATATCCATTGAGTCCATTTATAATAATTTGGATCACTTGTACTTATAACTCTATCCCAATCATATGAAAACCCTAACATTTTTAATTGATTAGTAAAAGTCTTAATATTTTGTTCAGTAAACACTCCTGGATGATTACCAGTTTTAATTGCATATTGTTCAGCAGGAAGACCAAATGAGTCAAATCCCATTGGATGAAGAACATTAAATCCCTGCATTTTTTTCATACGGCAAACTATATCAGTTGCAGTATACCCTTCTGGATGACCTGCATGAAGACCAACACCAGATGGATATGGAAACATATCTAAAGCATAAAACTTAGGTTTAGAAAAATCTCTAATATCAGTTTTAAAAGTTTTATGTTCATCCCAATATTTTATCCACTTTGCTTCTATTTCTTTTGTATTCATTATTTACCAAATCCCTTCTTTACTAAATATCTACCCAACAATTCATAAATTGAATAAATTAGAGCTAGTAATAATACAAAACCAATTAATAATTGTAATATTATATTTATATTAATAATGATTACTACTATAGCTACTAATGAAATTATAAATGCATTTATTAATGAAATTGTAATTAATAAACTATGTAATGCTAGTTTACTCTTATCTAAATTAAATTTAGCTACTAAGTATGATAATTCCATTAATTCATTATCCTTATTTTTCTTTTTACTTTTTTTCTTGCCAGTAATTTTTTTATAGTATTTTCTTTTAATAAATAAATAATCTACTAAAAATACTACAAAAAATAAAATTGCAAATAATATAAGTGCCGCTTTTAATCTTTCCATCTAATCCTCCTAAAATAAAAAAAGATGATACCTAAAGGACGAAATAAATTCGTGGTACCACCTTAATTGCTTCTCAAATAGTTTATACAGGAACTACCCTATAACATCCAAAAGCAAGTTCATAATATTACTTTGTTAGTTCACACCTTCCACTAACTCTCTTTTTAAAGCTTTATTATTACTACTCTTTCTTCTTCTGCTTCGCAATTATTATATTAAATTTCTTCGATATATTCAAGAAGTTTAATAAACATTTTAATAAATAAATCGTTAAGTCCAGCTTTGCTTAACTTCTTAACAGCAATTCTCTTTTTATTAATTAGTAAATCACCAAATATAATTGAAGCCAATCTTTCTTTTAATAATGTTTCAATTTTTAAATCACTAATAATTTCATTAATATCTTCATTAATAACTTTAACTGCATCAATCTCTATATCTTTACCACTACAATTAATACTTAACTGTTTCTTAGTATCAACATGTTTAATTTCAATAACTAAATCGTTATCATCTGCATAATAATCAAAATCTTCAGTAACTTTATCGTTAATTGCAACACTAACTTTTTCTGGAAGTCTAGTATTTCTAAATCTAATTTTATAATTTCTATAATCAGGTATAATACCAGTTTTACCTTCTACAGGTTGAATTGATAAATCATAATTATCACTTGCATAAGTAAAATCTATCGCTGTTATTATAAAATATCCGTCTTCATATTTAGAAGATATTCCGTCATCTTCATATAATCTATAAACACTACTATTACCAGGAAAAATATCAATTTCCATATTTTCAGGATTACCAGTGTAATTGATATTATCACCTAAAACATTCATTGGAATAATTGAACCAGCTTTAGCAAATACTGGATAATCTTCATCTTTAAAGAATGAAATATAGCGTTTATTACCAATAAATTTTTTACCAGTTTTAAAATCATACCAAACACCTTTAGGTAAGAATATTTTTTCAACAGACCTGTTCATTATTTCATCTTTTGGATGAGTAATTGGTGATACTAATAACTCTGTACCAAAATAATATTCATTTTTATAATTTGGTTCATCTACTAATTCTGGATAATAATAATATAATGGTTGAATCATTGGTAAACAAGTTTTATGGTATTTATAACTTTCAGTATATATATAAGGAATTAATTTATGTCTTAACTTACAATAATTTTTAACTATTGTATAAGTTTTCATATCCCATCTCCATGGTTCACGTTTATAATACGCTCCACGCTTAGCACTAAATCTAAATATTGGACTAAATGTAGATAACTGTGCATATCTTAAATACAATTCACTATCTTCGATACCACTTTTGTATCCACCAACATCATGACTCCACCAAGAAATTCCTATGTTACTCGCTGTTGAATTAAAGTATGGTAAATATTTTAATGTATCCCAACCCACTTTAGTTTCACCAGAATAATGTACTGGATATAAATGAGCTGCTTTACCACCATTACGTGATAAAATCATTCCTCTTTTATCTAACTTTTTAAAATCATTAAAGTGATAATAATTAAGTGCTCTTGTTGTTATTTCATCTTTTGAATCTAACCAAAAGAAGTCTACTCCTAATTTATATAATGGATTAATTAAATTATTTAAATAACTAACAATAAATTCTTTATCTAAAACTTTAAATGGTATTAACTTATCAGTTGGATTATTTAATTCTTCACACATTTTTAAATATCCATCATCTAAAGCATTAATTCCTTCAGAACCATCTAAGTTAAGACCAACTCTAATTCCTTGTTCGTGCATATATTGAATGAATTCTTCAGGTTCAGGAAATAATTCTTTATTAAATGTATAACCAGTTTTATATAAATTGTAATTACTCTTATCTTTTTTATGCCAAAACTCACTTAACAACAATACTGACAATGGCACTTCATTTTTATTAAAAGCTCTTACTAATTTTTTTGTATCTTCAAAACTATATATTTGATCTCTATTCCACCATACTCCAAGTGCATATCTTGGTACTATTGGAGGAAAACCTGTTAATGTAAAATAATCTTTTAAACAAAGTCCAAAATCTCTTCTATAAGCAAATAAATAAAAATCTTGTCTCTTGGTAGTATTTGGTACCATAAATCCTTCTTCATCAATTAACATTGAATTAGAATCATCTAAGCAAGCAAAACCATCAGTAGAATATAATCCATTTGATAATGTTGTTTCACTACCAAAATCTTCTATACTAAATGCACTACCTTTAAAATTTCTTGCTTCAGGATGACCATAATACCAAATCTTATCAGTATTAACTAACTTTATTTTAAGGTTAGTATCTGGGGCAAAAGATGGACCTTTAAAAGGTTTTTCCTTTGCATATTGAAGCATAAAATATTTTGTTGTTATTACTAAATATTTATCATCTTGTTCTGCTTTTATAGTAGGTGGATTGAAATTTCTATTATGAACTAGTTCAGTCGCCCCATCATAAAATTTACCATCTAAAGAATATTCAAAACGAATTAAACGCTCACTTAAAACAGTGATACGGTAGTTTACACCTTTAAAAACTACTTTTCTATCACTTACTAGATTATCCAAATTAACTTGAAAGTGTTTTTCTAAACTAGCCATAACCAACCTTCTTCTATTATATATAGAATACCAAAAAATGAATTCTTTTTCAATCTAAAACACCAAATGTTTACTTTAACCAAAGTTAATTGTTAATAACTCATTACTTTTCAACAAAAAATGGAAGGCTTAAAGCCTCCCGAAGGGTTAAGTTTCTATTTTAACGTCTTCGTTGACGATTACTAATTTATTATATATGGGTCAGTTGATGTTCCGATTCCACCCATTATTTCTATATCGGATATTAGATAGAAGACAGGATGAACATCATAAACTCTCGTAACATAAGTCCAACTATCGCCACGTCTTCCGTCCACCGTAATACCATAATTTGCTTTATAATACCAATTTGTAATTGTAAAGCCATTTACAAAATTAGGTATCCAAGCGTTAGCTAAAATATCTATGCTACCTGGATTACCACCGCTTCCCCATGAGTAATCGCTATCAGATAAATAAGGCAAAGCAATTTTTGCATCAATACTTTTTGTAAAAGATTCTTCTTCTGCATAAATGCTTGGACCATTAGTTAGCACAGCGGACAATGATATTGTACCATATAACCAATTTTTATCAGAAATTTTATTATACCAATCACTTGATTCATTCATATATGAATAGTTATCATTATTTACAAATAGATTATTATATGCTCCTCCAGATATAGCATTTAAACCTTTGTATATATCAGAATCAGCCCACAGTACATTTCCGGATGCACTATTATGCCATGCATAACTGCCGATTGATGAAATCTTAATAAGTTTCATTTGACCAATAGAATTAATGCCTATTATTCTATACATATATGTATTTGTATCTCCTGTACATGTGGATTTATTATTCGTTCCAAAGCATATGTAATTATTATCAACTACATCATATGTTCCCTGATATCTATACATTCCTGCATCTGAGCCTATATTTGCTATTTCTTGCATCTTAGTACTTCCATATTCACTTGCCATACATGTTCCTATATTTGTATATGGTGAACATAATTTATATAAATTAGGCATTGGCTTAGCAATATTTATTGCACTAGTTCTATGTCCTATATTTCCCGCTTTATCTTTAACATGGATATAATAGTTTCCTGTTGCAGTTACTGCTGTTGTACTTGTAAATGTTGTTCCACTTACTTCATCCCATACACACCCTGTTGTTGATGAGCTACTTGTATTTACACATACATGTGTTACTCCACTTCCAGTTTCTGTTACCACTACATTTGCTGTTCCTGCTCCACTATCTGATGCACTTGTTATTACTGGTGATACACTATCTAAGAATACACTGTCACTTACTACTGGTGATATATTTTCTGCTGCATCTCTTATGAAGGCATATCTTGTTTGTGAACCTTGTGTTCTTATTGTATAACTTGGGGTTATTGAGTTTCCTGATGTACTTACCCAACTACAACTACTTGAATTGTTTTCTATATTTATACAATAACTTTCTATGTCTGTATCTGTCCATGATAGATATGCTGTTGTACTTGTACTAGTTATATATTCTG
>JAFSAI010000016.1 GCA_017441065.1 Bacilli bacterium
AGAAACAATGTACAACTTTCTATTATTACTAACACTAATATTACTATCACACACATTTTTTTGTTAACAACTTGCATATTCTTTCTTCCTTATCTATTTTATAAGGTAAGTATATATTACCCCCCCCGAAGTCAAATTTTTACAAAAATATTGTTGAAAACAAAAAAGAGATTAACTTCTAACCTCTTTCATACTTAACGATACTTTTTGTTTCTCTGTATTTATATCATCAACATAAACATCAATGATATCACCAACGTTAACAATTTCACTTGGATGCTTGATAAATTTATCTGTCATTTTTGAAATATGAACTAATCCATCATTTTTAATACCAATATCCACAAATACTCCAAAGTCGACAACATTTCTAACTGTTCCTTGTAATTTCATCCCAACTTTTAAATCTTCTAAATGAAGAACATCACTTTTTAAAAGTGGTTTAGGCAACATATCTCTTGGATCTCTATTTGGTTTTACTAATGAATCAATTATATCTTGTAAAGTATATTTATCTATATCTATTTCTTTTACTAAACTATCAATATTAACGTTTGATAACTTATTTTTTATTTCTTCTGTTCCAATTAAATCAATATTTAATTTTAAATGATTTAATAATTTTAAAGTATTATTATAACTTTCTGGGTGAATAGAAGTTGTATCAAGTACATTACTTCCATTTAGTATTCTTAAAAATCCAATGGCTTGTTCATATGTTTTATCATTTAATATTTTCTTTTTTAATAATTCTTCTCTTGATTTAAATAATCCCTCATCTTCACGATATTTTATTATTTTATCAATATTAGATTTTGTTAAACCAGATATATATTTAAGAATAGAAGGTGATGCTGTATTAATATTAACTCCAACTTGATTAACTACTTTTTCAACAATAAAGTTTAAGCTTTCTTTTAATTTTTTATCAGTAACATCATGTTGATATAACCCTACCCCAATACTTTCTGGATCTATTTTTACAAGTTCTGATAACGGATCAGATAATCTTCTTCCAATAGAAATGGCACTTCGCTCTTCAACATGTAAATCCGGGAATTCTGATATAGCAAGTTTTGATGCAGAATATACTGAAGCTCCGGCTTCATTAACAATAATATATTCTGCTTTTTTAGTAGACGATTTTATAACATCAGCAATAAAAGATTCAGATTCTCTAGATGCAGTACCATTACCAATAGCAATTACATCAACATTATAATCATTTATTAGCTTTAAAATAGTTTCTTTACTTTTTTCATATTCGCATTTAGGCTCATGGGGATATATAACTGATATTTTTAAAGGCTTACCAGTTTTATCTATAACTGCTAATTTACAACCAGTACGATAAGCTGGGTCAAAACCTAAAATTACTTTTTCGCGTAAAGGTGGTTGCATTAATAATTTTTCTAAATTATCAGAAAAATTATCTATTGCAACATCTTCTGCTTTTTCTTTTAATTCTGCTCTTATTTCTCTTTCAATAGATGGAGAGATTAATCTCTTATAACTGTCTTTAATAGAAGATTCTATAATACTTACAAGTTCAGTATTGCTATTATTTCTTATTACCTTGCTTTTCAAGAAATCTAAAATTAATTCTTCATTAATATCAACACTTACAGATAATACTCCTTCTGATTCTCCTCGATTAATAGCAAGAACTCTATATAGTTTAATATTTTTAACTGGTTCTTTATAATCATAGTACATCTCATAAGTTTTTAGATCATCTTCACTATTTTTCTTTTTCTTACTAATTAAAATACCATTCATATAAGTTAAGTATCTTATTTGTTTTCTATAATATGCATTATCACTAATCCATTCAGCAATTATATATTTAGCTCCAGTTATTGCATCTTCAATAGTTTTAACATTATCATTTAAATACTTTTTAGCAATATCATTAATACTTCCAGTTATATTAAAACTCATAATCATTTTAGCTAAAGGCTCTAAACCATTATTAATAGCATCAGTAGCTTTAGTTTTTTTCTTTTCTTTAAATGGTCTATATATATCTTCTATTTCAACTAATTTAGATGCACCATCTATTTTGCTAATTAATTCTTCAGTTAATAATCCTTTTTCATCAATTAATCTTTTTATTTCTTCTTTTCTTTTTTGTAAATTAACACCATAAGTATACTCTGTTTCAATAGCTCTTATTTCTGTTTCATCTAAATTACCAGTTACTTCTTTTCTATATCTTGCAATAAATGGAATTGTATTTCCATTTTCTAATAGTTCTAAAGTGCTTTTAATGCTCTTTATACTTATATTTAAATTTTTACTTAATTCATTTATTATTGTGTCATTCATATTTGTCTTTTTACTCTTTCTATTAATTCTTTCACTTCTTCATAAGTTTCATCTAATAACTCAATTCGGTAATTTGTAATACCAATTTTTTTTAATTTACTAATATCATTAATTAAATCCGTTTTATTACAATTTAATATTGTAGTGCTATGAGTTATATTATTATTTTCTAATCTATAAAATTTATTATTTCTATCTTTTATATAATATTTGTTCCCATTTTTACATACACTACATAGTTTATCTTTATTAATAATTGTATTTAATGGACAATATTTCATTAACATAAGTTCTATATTACCATAAACCAATACTTCAACGTTTGGTTTAATAACATAACTATCCATAATATCCTTTAAATTATCTATATTGCATTCTACAGATAAAGTTACTAAATTAGCATATTTACTTATATAATCTAAAGAATAATGATTAGTAATATTTAAGAAATAATCTGATGTCATATTTCTATACTTATCCAAACTTGCATAATCTGTTACTAATAATTTTTTATAATTATAGTTATGATTGAAACTATCTCTCGGTATTCTAAAGATTAAATCATCTTCCATTAAATCTTTGTTAATAACTATTATGTTTTCAACATTTAACTCCCTACAAGCTTTTAATTGTTCTTTTGTTCTAACTAAAACACTGATACTTTTAGTTTGAATATTTTTATTATCTGTTTTTTTATAATCATTTTCTACATAAGGAACTTTTTTATTTTCTCTTGCATATTTTAACTTATCTAAAGCATTTCTTCTAAACTCATTTAGAACTCCAATTGGAATAAAGATGTTATCATCAATATTTATAGTTAAATCATTAAGAATAAAAGGTGTATTACCTGTTTTTCTTAAAACTTCTTCTATCCTACTTTCAGTAATTGGACTATTTTTAGCAGTATCTACAATATTTCCTTCTAAAGTTATTGTATTTTCATTATCAGTCACTACTATTTTCATAGGTTTATTTAATTTAGCTTCAAATTTAATATCAATTGAAATTTTTTTTAGTATCTCGGTACTAGTTTTAACTAAAGGATTTGTAAGTACAACTTCGTCTAGTTCTTTTAATCCAATAAAATTATCGAAATAAATTGTATCATTTTCTTCTGCTTTTGATATCAAATTATCCTTTTTATCATACATAAAGTTAATTGTCATACCTAAATTACTATTTTTAAACCTAATTCCTTCAAACTGTTTCAAAGCTCGGTGCAAACGCACTTTAATCTTCTTGTTGGTAACATCAGTTACCTTTCCAACACTTAACCCAAGATGATTTGGAGCTTTAAAATTCATTAAATCACTATCTTTAAACAAAAAACCCTTAGTATATTCTCTATTAAAGATTGCTTTTAATAAATCTATATCTTCTTCATTAATTTTTAACTCTTTTCCTTCGTTATATTGATCCATTAATGTACGATAAATTTTTGTAACGATTCCAACATAAGCAGGTGATTTCATTCGACCTTCAATTTTGAAACATTTTACATTACTATCCATTAATTCTTTAAAGTTATCTATTGAACAAATGTCTTTTGGACTTAAAATATATTCACCATCAGTTTCTATTTCATTATTATTTTCATATAACTTATAAGGAAGACGACACATTCCAGCACATTCTCCACGATTACCACTTCTACCTAATATACATGATGAAAATAAGCATTGGCCACTATAAGAAACACATAATGAACCATGAATAAATACTTCTTTTTCTAAGGTAGTATCAATATTATTTATATAATCTAAAGACAGTTCTCTTGCAAAAACAACTCTTTTTATTCCAAGATTTTCTAAAAAGTTTAAAGATTCTTTAGAATGATTATGCATTTGAGTTGATGCATGTATTTCTAAATTAGGTAAAACTTGATGAACTAAATTTATAAGTCCAATATCTTGCATAATTACAGCATCTACGCCAATTTTATGTAATTCTTTACAATAATTTAAGGCATCATTTATCTCATGTTCATAAATAAGAGTATTAACAGTAACATAAATTTTAACACCATATAAATGGCATAACTTAGTAGCATTATCTAATTCTTCTAAAGTAAAATTGCTAGCAAATGCTCTTGCTCCAAATCTTTTACCACCTAAATATACAGCATCAGCACCATTGTTTATCGCTTCAATTAAAGACTCATAATTACCTGCAGGCACTAATAACTCATGCTTCATAACTAAATTCACTCCAAATTTCACCTTGTGGCATTAATTTAAAATCCATTATTTCATCTTTTACTGGATGTTTAAATGAAAGATGATAAGCATATAATGCAATTTGTTTTTTATCTTGCTTACCATATAATTGATCTCCATATAAAGGATGATTTCTACTTGCGAATTGTAATCTTATTTGATGGTGTCTACCAGTAATTAAATTAACACGCACCAAATTAAAATTCTCTTTTCGTGATAATACTTCATACTCTAATTTAGAATATTTACCATGGACTTCATTACTAATTACACTTATAGTATCTCTTTTTTCAATATAATCTTCAAAGTATCCAGAATCATCTAGTTTACCCTCACAAACTAGTAAATACTCCTTTTTCATTTCATGATTTTGGATGTATTTTGAAAGTCTAGCTGCAGCTTTACTAGTTCTAGCAAATACCATAATACCCCCAACTGGTCTATCAAGTCTATGAACAAGACCTATATAAACATTCCCTGGTTTATTATATTTTTCTTTAACATAACTTTTAACCATAGTAAGTAAATCTAAATCATTTGTATAATCACTTTGACACAATACATTAGGTTTCTTTTCTACCACTATAATATGATTATCTTCGTATAAAATATTTAGTTTATTCATTTTCTACACGACCTGTAATTCCACAAGACAAATAAATATTACTGTTCTCTATTGGTAAACATAAATCATCTACTAATATTTTTTTGTTATTAAAGTTTAATTTTAATATATTTTCTAAACTTACACTTGGTAAATTTGTTGAATAAGTGTTAATTATAAAAAATAAAAAGTCTTCATTTAATATTTCTTTACATAATTTAATTAAATCTTCTAAATCACTTTCTAAAGACCAAACTTCTCCATTAGCTCCACGTCCATAACTTGGTGGATCCATTATAATGGCATCATACTTATTACCACGACGTATTTCTCTTTTAACAAATTTAACTACATCATCTACTAAATATCTTATTGGTTTATCTTCTAAATGATTTAGTTTAACATTTTCTTTAGCCCAATCTGTCATCCCACGAGATGAATCTACATGTGTAACAGATGCTCCAGCTGATAAACAGGCAACAGAAGCAGCACCTGTATATGCAAATAAATTTAAAACTTTTACATCTTTATTAGCATTTTTTATTTTATTAATAGCAAAATCCCAGTTAGTAGCTTGTTCTGGAAATAAGCCAGTATGTTTAAATCCCATTTCTTTAAGCAAAAATCTTAAATTTTTATAACTTACTACCCAAGATTCTGGAGTCTTCATTTTGTTTTCCCAATGACCTCCACCAGTATTGCTTCTATGATAAATTGCATTTATTTTAAATTCAGAAAAATCTCCCATATCCCAAGTTACAACAGGATCTGGACGAAGTAGTAAAACATTTTTCCAACTTTCTAATTTCATTCCTTTGCTAGTTTTTAAAATTTTATAATCTTTCCATTCATTACTTACTAACATAATTTCACCTACAAAGTTATTATACTACAAAAAAGATAAATCTCATATTGATTTATCTTCTATGTATTCTAATTTATATCACAATTTTTCTAGAATTCCATTTTCTAGGTCTTTTATTATATATAAATGTTCAATTTCATCATAAGCATCTTCTAAATTATTTTTTGAAGGTATCCAGCCTTTTCCATCAGTAATCCACACAAATTTAGTATTAGCTATTTTATTTACTTTGTTGTTTAGTTCTATATAACTTTTGGCAGTTTCATTCGGTTTTGAACCTTGAGTTCCATAATAATTTACTTCCATTAGAACAATTTTGCCATCAACTTTACTTTTATAAACGAAATCAAATTTTTTAGTTGCTTTTCCAATTGAACATAAATTTGTTCCATATAATTTATCTATATCTACACTTTTCATTTGAGTGTGATATTCAACACTTAATAATTTTATATATTCTTCAACTATGAGTTCCATTATTTGACCTGAACGAGATTTTCTAGCATTGGTATCCATTCCAACCTCTATTCCAATTGCATAATCCACCAAATTTTTTATTTTTCTATTTTTTAAAAGATCTAATAATCCACTTTTCTTTAAAAAACCTGCATAATCGCTAATAGGATGATTTATGTTACCAAAATCATAACAAATATATTGTTCATCAATAATATCAAAATTTTTGTTTTTTATATTATCAAGAATAACTGCAGTTGGAACATTCACAACTTTAAAATTAGTTTCATGAGTAGCTAATAGTATTGGTATTGATTTCATTATTCCTGGATCATAAGAAATTAAATCAATAAATTCATCTTCTATATTTTCCTTGCCAATTAAGCTATTCATTAAATTTAAGTGACGTTCATAATCCTTAATATTTAAATAAACCTTTGGATAATCAACAAAAAAATCCGTAGGTGTTATACTATTTTTTAAATTAGAAATAATATATTCAAAATTCTTTTTCATTATTTTCGCTTTCCTTTCTTCTTATTGTTAAATCTAAATACTCCTTTTCTTTTTCTATTCCAATGTATTTTCTTTTTAAACGATTAGCCACTATTCCTGTAGTCCCACTACCATTGAACGGATCTAATATTAAATCATTCTCATCTGTTGATGCTAGTATTATTTTTTCTAATAATTCAATTGGTTTTTGTGTTGGATGTTTACCACATTTCTTTTCGCTAGGTTTAGTCAGTGAAGTTTCCCAAACATCTTTCATTTGTTTATTATTATTTAACATTTTCATAATATCATAATTAAACTTATACCTAGCATTTTTTATATCTTTTTTAGCCCATAAAATTGTCTCAGTAGAATGAACAAAAGCACGACAACTTATATTAGGTGGCGGATTTAATTTTCTCCAAGTGATATTGTTTATAATCTTAAATCCTTCTTCTTCAAGTGCCATTCCTATTGAATAAATATTATGCATTGTTCCACTTATCCAAATGGTACCATCATCCTTTAACACTTTCTTACATTCTCTTATCCAATTTTTATTAAAAGCATGCTTTTCTTTAATAGGTATTTTTTCATCCCATTTTCCTTTATTTACAGATACCATTTTCCCACTGCAACAAGTGATTCCATTCCCAGACAAAAAGTAAGGAGGGTCCGCAAAAATCATATTAATGCTTTTTGGTTCTATTTTTTTTAATAATAAAAGCGCATCACCATAATATAATTTGAAATTTTCTTGTTCATAATAAATATTATTCTTCGTGACAAACACCTCCTATATATTATTTACTTTTTACTTTTCTCGTAATTTGTTATGATTACTTCCTCAACCTTTCCTCTTTTTTTACCATTTGAATTTATGTTTCTTTTAGCTTCTATTACATAGATATTATACTCACTATATAAATCCTTAATAAGTTTAGTATTGTGATTTGACAACATAACATAACACCCTCTATTAGCTAATTCACTATAAACTTTAGCAAGACGTATTTGTTCTTCTTTGCCAAACCCATTTTCTGTATAACTATTAAATATTAAAGTTTCTGTATCATATGGAGGATCAAAATAAATAAAATCACCTTTTTTAGCATCTTTTACCGCTTCTTCAAAATCAGTATTTAAAAGCTTTATGTCATTAAAGTTTAAATATGAATGAATTATCCCTAGGTTTTGAGCATCATAAGTATTAACTTTTGCTTTTCTATTAAATGGAACGTTAAATTCATTTTTACTATTAACTCTATATAGACCGTTGAAACAAGCTTTATTCAAATATATTGTTCTGGCACTCCTTTTATAATCGGGCATTTTTTTAAACTTTGATTTATCTCGATCTTTATTTCTTATTTCATAATAATATTCTTCCGAATGATTAGCCTCATGATGATTTAATTCTTTACACATTTTATTAAATTTTGTTTCATCTTTTATACAATAAAAAACATTCATTAATTCTTCGTTATAATCATTTATTACAGCCACTTTAGGAGATAATTCAAAAAACAATGCTCCTCCTCCTACAAATGGTTCATAATAAGTATTATACTCATCGGGAGCATACATTTTCAATTTATCTATGATTTGTCTCTTTCCGCCTGCCCATTTTACAAATGGTTTTCCCTTTAACATATAAACCCTCCTAATGCTGATTTCTTTATAAAAAATTATATCATCAAAAATGATTTTTTCATATACAAGTAAACAAAATTAAAATCGTTTTAAACTCTATGAAATATTTAACGCCTTTAACTTTTAATTTCAGTTGACTACAATTTGTAGCCATCTCATTTTTTCCTCTTTTTTCAAAACCCTTTTACATTATTTTCTTTACTCTCTGATGATTTCATTATAACATAAGAAACGATTCATAAGTAGTTGAGAATAAAAATACTATAATATTTTATAGAGATTTATCAATTTAGCACACCTGTAATTCATAAATACCAATTATACAAATCAAATCATAAATATTATATCTTTAGCTTTTAATTTCAAAGCGTGACAATTTGTCACACTTTCGTTGCCTTCCTCTTTTAACCTTTGTTTTAATTTCTGCCAATAAGCTTGAACGTCCTTACTTTCGGTAATGATACTTACTATGTCAATAACACTAATATAATATTTTGCGTTATCTTCATCCCATACAGTACGTATAGTTTCATTATAACACAATAAATAGAATATATAACCGGACAATAAAAAAATCCCATAAGGGATTAATATGTAATTTTAGATATATTACTAACTGCATGAATAGCATCTGAAGATGCAGTAACTAATTGATAAATATCTTTTTTTATAACATCACCAATTGCATATACACCTTCAATAGTAGTTTCAAAATTTTCATCTACTATAATATGTCCTTGCATATTAGTAATATTTAAATCAACAAACATATCTGTATTTGGTCTATATCCAATATAAATAAATACACCAGCAACATTTAGTCTAGTATCATTATCAAGTAATATACTTTCTATTTTACCATCTACTTCATTATATTCTTTTATATTTACGCCATATACAATTTCTATTTTAGGATTATTCTTAACTTTTTCTACTAGAATATCTTCACCTTTAAATCCTGTTTTCTTATTTAAGATATATACTTTACTACAAATATTTGCTAAATATAATGATTCTTGAAGAGCACTATTACCACTACCAACAACTGCAACTTCCTTATCTTTATAAAAAGCACCATCACAAGTTGCACAAGTACTAATTCCTCTTCCTAATAAATCTTTTTCATTATCAAGTCCTAAATATTTAGGTTTAGTTCCTGTTGCTATAATAACATTATTAGCTAAATACTCTCCACGATTTGTAATTACTTTTTTTACATCATCTTCTACTTCTAACTTAGTAACTTCTTCAAACTTATAAGGAATTTCTAAATCTTTTACTTGTTCAAAAAGTTTTTGTGAAAATTCTACACCTCTAATATTCATTAGACCTGGGTAATTACTAATACGTTCAATATTATTAAGCATTCCGCCAGGAGCTCCTTTATCTATTAAAAGCACATTTAAATTACCTCTCTTTGCATAAATACCAGCAGTAATACCACCAATACCCATACCAATTACTATTAAATCGTACATAATAAATCCTTTCTAGAATCTAATCGGACCACTTTGTTCTTCGTTATATAAATCTTCAAAGCGTCCTTTTCTACCTAAAATCATAAATGCAATTAAACCTATTACAAATAGTACTACTGATATTATTTGAGCTACTCTAAATCCACCAAACATTAAAGAATCAGTTCTTAAAGATTCAATAAAGAATCTACCTACAGAATAATACATTAAATATATACATGTTAATTGGCCTCTTTTTAGATAACGATATCGTCTTACAAAAAGTAAAATAATAAAGCCAACTAAACAGTATAAGCTTTCATAAAAGAATGTTGGATGATAATATACATTACCAATTTTCATACCCTCAATTATCTTTTCTGGTATATGTAATTCTTTTAAATGATAATAAGTTGTTGCTACTCCATGAGCTTCACTATTAAAGAAATTACCCCATCTTCCTATAGATTGAGCAAGTAATAATGGTACTACAGCCATATCAGTTATTTTATAAGTATTAACACTATATTTCTTAGTATAAATAAATAATGTTATAAAACCTCCGATAAGACCACCGTGAATAGCAAGTCCACCTTCCCAAATTTTAAAAATATCTAATAAATTATCTTTATATAAAGAAAAATTAAAAACACAATAATAAAGTCTTGCACTAATTATACCAATTATAATTACCCAAAAAGCTAAATTAAAAGTAAAATCCTTTGGTATATTAAATCTTTTTCCTTCTTTTATAAACATAAACATAGCAATAATCATGCCAGTTAACAATAGTACAGAGTACCATCTTATCTCAATTCCGAATAAAGTAAACAATACGGGATTCATTTCTCCACTCTCCTTTTATAATTATAAACTAAAAAAAGTAACCTGTGAATACTTAGATTACTTCTTTCATTAATTATTTTTCTTTATCAAAGATTTTCTTAAGAAACATCCCGGTATAAGACTTTTCACATTTTGCAACTTCTTCTGGAGTTCCAGTTACAATAACTTCTCCTCCAAATTTTCCACCTTCAGGACCTAAATCAATAACATAATCAGCTTGTTTAATAACATCTAAATTATGTTCAATAACTATAACTGTATCTCCATTATCAACAATTCTATTTAAAACTTCTAAAAGTTTCTTAATATCTGCTGAATGAAGTCCAGTTGTTGGTTCATCTAAGATAAATACTGATTTGCCAGTTGCCTTCTTTTGTAATTCTTTAGCTAGTTTTACTCTACCAGCTTCACCACCAGATAAAGTTGGAGCACCTTGACCCAAAGTAATATAAGAAAGTCCTACATCATACATAACTTGTAATTTATCTTTAACTTTTGGAATATTTTCAAAAAATGGTATTGCTTCAGATACTCTCATATCTAAAACATCAGAAATGCTCTTTTCTTTAAACTTAACGTCTAAAGTTTCTCTATTATATCTTTTACCACCACATACATCGCAAGGAACATAAACATCTGGTAAGAAATGCATTTCTATTTTCTTAACACCATCACCCCAACAAGCTTCACATCTTCCACCTTTTACATTGAATGAGAATCTACTCTTGTCATATCCTCTCATTTTAGATTCTTTCATATTAGCAAATACATCTCTAATATCATCAAATACTCCAACATAAGTTGCTGGATTACTTCTTGGTGTTCTACCTATTGCATCTTGACTAATATTAACTACTTTATCAACATTTTCTATTCCTTTTATTTCTTTACATTTACCAGGAATATCTTTTGATTTATAAAATTCTTTATGTAATGTCTTATATAATATTTCATTTACTAATGTTGATTTACCAGAACCAGATACACCAGTTACTACTACAAATTTATTTAATGGAAATTTAACACTTACATTTTTTAAGTTATTTTCTTTAGCGCCTTTAACTTCTAAGAATAATCCATTACCCTTACGATGTTTCTTAGGTATTTCAATTTTTTCTTTACCACTTAAGTATCTTCCAGTAATACTATCATCATTTTGCATAACTTCTTCAGGAGTTCCTTTAGCAACAATATATCCACCTGCATCTCCTGCTCCTGGACCAACATCTACTAAATAATCCGCCGCAAGCATTGTATCAGTATCATGTTCTACTACTACTAGAGTATTTCCTAAATCTCTCATTTCTTTTAATGAATTGATCAATTTTTCATTATCCCTTTGATGAAGTCCAATAGATGGTTCATCAAGAACATATAATACTCCAGATAATCTACTACCAATTTGAGTTGCAAGTCTTATACGTTGTGCTTCACCACCAGATAATGTTGCCGCACTTCTAGCTAAAGTTAAATAATTTAAACCTACATTTTTTAAGAAATTTAGTCTTGATAATATTTCTTTTAACAATAAATTACTAATTTCTTTTTCTTCATTATTTAACTTTAAATTACTTATAAAATCAAATAACTCATCAATAGCCATATTAGTCATATCATAAATGTTCTTATTATTTATTTTAACTGCTAATATTTCCTCTTTTAATCTTGTTCCCTTACAATGATTACAAGTTGATTCAATCATGAATCCTTCAATCCATTCTCTTATCCATGAACTATTTGTTTCTATATATCTTCTTTCTAAATTATTAACAATGCCTTCATATCTTGATTTAGTATTTCTTGTGCTTCCATTCTTTGCTACATAATGAAAATCCATTATATCATTAGTACCATATAAAACTATTTCTAAATCTTTTCTTGGCATTTCATTAACTGGTAAATCTAAATCAATGTTATAATGTTCTGCTACTGTTTTTAAACTACTAATATACATATTATTATCTAAATTAATTGCCACAATAGCGCCTTTATTTATACTTTTAGATTTATCTGGAATAATTAAATCTTCACTTATTTTAAGTTTTGTTCCTAACCCTTTACAATCATCACATGCACCATATGGAGAGTTAAATGAAAACATTCTAGGTTCTAATTCCGTAATTGAAAAATTACAATAAGGACAAGCATAATTTTCACTCATTAAAATATCTTCTTCATCATTAACTCTTATTACTACTAATCCTTTAGCCATCTTGCAACTAGTTTCTAACGCTTCAAATATTCTACTTCTCTCATCATGACTAACTGGTAACTTATCAATTAAAACATATATATCGTCTTTGACATTCTTTTCTAAATTTATTTCATCACCAGCAGTATACATAACTCCATTAACTTTAATCTTAGTAAAACCTTTACTTCTTAAATCATCAATTAAATCTTTATGAGTTCCTTTTTCACCTCTGACAACTGGAGCAAAAATTTCTAATTTAGTTCCTTCTTCCATATCAAGTACTTTATTAGTCATCTCTTCAATACTTTGACTTTTAATAGGAATCTTATGATGTGGACAATATGGAATACCAATTCTAGAAAAAAGTAATCTTAAATAATCATATAACTCAGTTATTGTTCCAACAGTAGATCTAGGATTCTTATTTGTAGTTTTTTGATCAATAGAAATACTTGGAGATAACCCTTCAATTGAATCTACATCTGGTTTTTCACTATTACCAATAAATTGTCTAGCATATGCAGACAAACTTTCTACATATCTTCTTTCTCCCTCAGCATAAATAGTATCAAATGCTAAACTACTCTTTCCACTACCTGACACACCTGTCATAACAATTAACTTATTTTTAGGAAGTTCTAAATCAATATTTTTTAAATTATTTTCTCTAGCTCCTCTTATTACTATTTTATCCATAATATCACCACAATCTATATAAATACAATTAACTTTTTTACCACCATTAATATAACAAACAATTGTATGTTAGTCAAACGTTTTATTTAAAAAGGCATTGATAATTCAACGCCTTTTTCCGTAGAGTAAACCTCTACATTAATATTATCAACATTTTTTTATCATTTATACTTTTTATTTGATATAATATTTAAGGTGGTACAATGAAAAAAATAACATTAAGTATAATTACTTTTTTAATAATTGCTCTTAGCATTTTAGGAATTAATTACTATTTAAATGTAGAAAATAAACCAGTAGAAGATCCTAAAATAAAACAAGAAAACGTTACTAATAACGACATTGAACCTGAAACCGGAAAATATATTGATAATAATCCAATAAAACTAGGATTATATAAGTATTATGGAAGAGGAAAAGATAGAGAATTAATTAAAGAATATAATGCCAAATGGCAATACCATCAAGATATATCATCTTTTGAAGTTTACTATACAAAGGAAGAATTAATAACAGGTAACAATCAAATAGAAACATTTGACTTATATAGAATGAATTACGAAAATATTGAAGAATATAAAATTGGATATCAAATAAGTTTTTTAACTAACGAAAAAGAAATTAATAAAACTATATTATCTCCAAAAGACACTGAAGAATTTTATGATTACTTAGAAATTTATTTATATGATGATTATCATAGAACTCCTGGAGTTTGGTATAGTCATACAACTGAAGAAGAATTTGATGAAGGAACATTACTTACATCAATAAAATTAACTGCAGGTAAAAAAGTAAATGAAATAACATCCGATATAACACTTACTACATTTACTTACGATAATGATGATTTTGATGAAGATGGAAATTACAGAGGAATCAGTAAACATACTATAATAGTAAAAAATAACAATGCTTAATCACATTGTTATTTTTTTGTTTTCTTTAATTCTTTTTCTTCAAATTCAGTTTCAATAATTATTTCATCTTTATTCTTTTTAGTATCTATAAATTCTTCAACAATTTCTTCTTTTATTTCTTCCTCAATTATTTCTTGTTTCTTACGATATACAAAATAGCTTATAAAATCAGTTAATCCATATATCATCATAAACAATCCTACAATTGATAAAGCTAAATTAGAAACTAAGACGATATATAAACCAATACCTATATAAATAACTCCGACTACTATAAGAGCATAAAACTTAGAATCTCTATCAGTTGTATAGAATGTAGTACCTATTTTACCAAGACCAGCAATTACTAACCATCCACCTACAATAAAACGTAATAATAGTTCAAGAGTTCCTGCTAAAAATATAAATAATACTCCAAGTACAACCGCAGTAATTCCAAATGCCATTTCGTTTCTATTAACTACACCTAATCTTTTATCTTGAATATAATAATTAGCTATTTTATATAAACCTAAACCAATTAGTAGACCTCCTAAACAATAGGATGCAAATTTTACCACTGTATCAGGATGCAAGAAAATAATTATACCAAGAATAAAAAATACTAAACCACTTATAAGTGATGTTTTATTATTATTTTTCATATTACACCATCCATATAAATTATACAATTAATTACTTATTTAATCAATTTATCTATTCTAAAAAATTACATTTCTTGCATAATTCTTCACACTTTTTGTTATTCTTAAATCCTTCAAGCATCTTCTTATATCTATCACCATTTATAATTTCATTCAAATCATCTTCATAAATATTACCTAATTTAATAACACCATTGGCATCCAAACAACAAGGAACAACATCCCCATTAACAAGTATTCCAATATGATCTTTTAAAGCATAACAAGTACCATCTTCATTATAATAATCGTTATTTAAATCTGGCCATATAAATTCTTTGTTAACACTAACAAAAACATTGTCAGTTATTTTAAATCCAGTTTGGAGTTCTAAATTAACGTTATATCTATCATTAATCATTTCTATTATTTTGCTATTAAATTCATTATTAACCCAAAATCTTAAAGAAAAATAAGTATCTTTTTTTAAAGAATCAATAACATCAAAAATATCTTCCATATAACTTTCTAAAGTTATATTATATTTATTAGAAAAACTATGTAATGATATATTAATCTGTCTTATATTATGATTATCTTTAATTCTTTTTATTAAATAACCATTTGTAGTAATATTAATTTGAAAATTACTACTAGCTAAATTAATTAAATCATTAATATTAGGATGAAGTAATGGTTCACCAGATACATGAAAATATAAATATTTAGTATAATCTTTTAATTTGTCCAATACTATCTTATACTCATCCATAGTTATAAACTTTTTATCGCGATTATTCTTGATACAAAAAGAACAATTTAAATTACAATTATTAGTTATTTCTAAATACACTTTTTTATACATAAAGACACCTTTTATTAATTATAACAAAAATACTAAAAAAACTAAATCATAGTTTTTTATATTTTCTCATGATACAATTAACTAGGATTGTACAAGGGAGGTAATTATGTACGATGTAGTTATAGTAGGAGCAGGTCCTGCTGGATTATTTGCAGCTTATGAGCTTATTGAAAATAATCCAAAATTAAAAGTATTATTATTAGACAAAGGGAAATTTGCCAAAAATAGAGTTTGTCCAATGAAAAAAACTCATAAATGTGTTAATTGTAATCCATGTGGAATATTATCTGGTTATGGTGGTGCTGGAACATTTTCTGATGGTAAGTTAAATTTCATCCCTAAACTAGGAAAATCAGATTTATTTAAATATATGAGTATTAGTGAAGCAAATAAGTTAATTGATGATACTGAAGTAATATTTAATAAATTTGGTATGGATAGCGATGTTTATCCAACTAATATGGAAGAAGCCAAAAAGATTCAAGCTAAAATTGCCAAAGAAGGGGCTAATTTATTAATAATTAAGCAAAAACATTTAGGTAGTGATAAATTACCAGAATATATAAATAATTTTACAGAATATCTAGAAAATAAAGGTGTAGAAATTTTAGAAAATGCTGATGTATTAGATATTGAAGAAAATAAAGATTATAAAGTGATATATAAAAGTGGAAAGAAAACAAATGAAGTATCTTCAAAATATGTAATTGTTGCTCCTGGTAGAACTGGAGCTAAATGGATTCAAGAACTAGCAGATAAATATGAAATACCTTATGTATCTCAAAGTATTGAAATTGGTGTTAGAGTTGAAGTTAGAAAAGAAATATTACAAGATTTATGTAGTGTTATATATGATCCAACTATATTTATTAAAACTAACACATATAATGACCAAATAAGAACATTTTGTACTAATCCTGAAGGATTTGTTGCCAAAGAAAACTATTATGGTTATATTTGTGTTAATGGTCATGCTTTAAAAGATATTAAATCAAATAATTCTAACTTTGCATTTATTTCTAAAGTTAGCTTAACACATCCATCTACAAACACTAGGGAATACGGAGAATCTATCGCTAAGATTGCTAATACTTTAGGTAATGGAAAACCTATAGTTCAATCATTAAAAGATTTAAAATCTGGACGTCGTTCTACAATTGATAGAATTAACAAAGGCTTTATAGAACCAACACTAAAAGATGTAGTAGCTGGAGACTTAGCATTAGTTCTTCCACATCGTATAATTAAAAATATTTTAGAAGGATTAGAAACACTTGATAAAATAATACCAGGTGTTAATAATGGAGAAACATTATTATATGGACCTGAAATAAAATTCTTTAGTAATGAAATAACAACAGATAACAATATGAAACTAGAAAATCATAATATTTATTTTATTGGAGATGGTGCTGGTAAAGCAGGAAATATTGTTGCTGCAGCAGCTACAGGATTAGTAGCATCAAGAGATATTTTAAGAAGAATTAACGAGTAAAAATATTTTGAAAAAATTAGGTCAAAAAGGTTGACAAAAATAATAAAATCGATTAGGATAGTAATCACCAATTCGGAAATACTGGATTGGTGCTAGTATCACACTAGTCAACCCCTTTTTATTCTTTGAGACCACAAGTTAATGTGGTCTCCTTTTTTTGCACAAAAAATCACTATATTAATTATAGTGATTTTTATTTTATATTAATTTTTTATAATAATTATATCTTTTGATAGCGTTTTCTTTTTGTAAATTAAGTAGTTCTTCAGCTAATTCTTTATCTTTAATTTTTAATGCTTTAAATCTAACTTCGTTATCTAAAAATTCATGATATCTTTCAAAATCAGGTTCTTTACTATCAATATATAATTTTTCTTCTTCTGGTTTATAATGCATTAAGATTTGATATCCAACATCTATCGCAAGTTTTCCTTCACTCATTGAACAAGACATTCCATTTTTTATACCATGTTCTACACAAGGAGAATATGCAATAATTATTGCTGGTCCATTATGTTCCATAGCTTCTTTAAATATCTTTATTGTATGCATAATATTACTTCCTAAAGAAATACTTGCTACATAACAATTTGGATAGCTCATTGCAATTCTAAATAAGTCTTTCTTATAAGTTTTCTTACCAAAATCTGCAAATTCTGCTACTGCCCCAATTCTACTTGATTTACTTGCTTGTCCACCAGTATTTGAATATACTTCAGTGTCTAAAACTAAACATTTAACATTTTCATTTTGACTCATAACATGATCTAGTCCACCAAAACCAATGTCATATGCCCAACCATCGCCACCTACTGCCCAAACAACTCTAGCAGGTACATAAGAAAGTAAATCTTTTAAATCGTTTGGTATATTTTTTCCTTCCAATTTATTTTTAATATCCATAGTTATTTTTGCATCTTCACTATTTTCTAACCATTCATTAAATAATGATTTTACTTCATCATCTACTGAATCTAAACTCATAGTCATTATTTCTCTTACTCTATCTCTTTTTTGTTTGTAAGATGCATGGATACCCAATGCAAATTCTGCATTATCTTCAAATAATGAATTTGCCCAAGGAATACTATAAGGAGTTGATGGTGCACTACCACCATAAATTGATGAACATCCAGTTGCATTAGCTATTACTAATTCATCTCCAAAAATTTGAGTTAATAACTTAATATATGATGTTTCACCACAACCTGCGCAAGCTCCATGAAACTTAAATTTACTTTGTTGTAAGCTTGCGCCTTTCATTGTAAATTTATTCATAAGTTCTGGATTTTCATGAGTTTCAAAATATTTATCACATATTTCTCTATTTTCCTTATTACCACTACCAAAACTCAAGGCATTAGTTGGACAATTTTTAATACATAATCCACAACCAGTACAATCATATTCACTAATTGCTAAATAATAATGATTTTCAGTATTGCCTAAGCATTCTTTACCAACAATTTCTTTTAATATTAATGGTCTAATAACTCCATGTGGGCAAACTATATTACATTGTCCACATTCAATACATTTCTTTGGATCCCATACAGGAACTTCATAAGAAGTATTTCTCTTTTCAAATTTTGTTAATTCACTTGGGAATGCACCATTTCTATAAGGTACTAAATCACTTACTTTAAGTTCATTACCCATTCTAGCATTTATTTTTTCAAATATATTTTTCTTTAATTTTACTGCTTCATCATTTAATGTAATATTATCTAAAATACTTAAGTTATCCATTGATGATTTTAAAGCATTTAAATTGTTATTAACTATGTCTTCACCTTTAGTTGCAAATGTTTTTCTAATTAATTCACAAACCTTTTCATAACCATCTTTAATATTTAATAATTTTAATATTATAACTTCCATTATTTTATTAATCTTACCACTTATATTATTTAAAATAGCTATCTTAGATGCATCAATATAATATACTATAATATTCTTTCTATTTATTATTTCTTTAATATCATTTGGTAAGAAATCATTTAATTCTTTGCCTTTTTTAGAAGTATTAATTAAAAGTATTCCATTATCTTTAATATCATTTAATATTTTAAATTTATGAAAATATTCTTCTTTAGTAACAACAACTATTTCTGGATTATTAACGTAGAATGGTGCTTTTATTTCATTTTTACTCCATCTTAAATTAGATACAGTAACTCCACCACTTTTTTTAGAATCATATTCAAAATATCCTTGAACATAGTAATCATCTTTAGAAATAATTTTAAGTATTTCTTTACTTGCACTAACCATACCATCTGAACCAAAACCAAATATTTTTATTTCTCTAGCATCTAATTTTATTTCATAATCATATTCTTCTAAACTTAAGTTAGTTACATCATCATCTATTCCAATTGTAAAATTATTTTTAAGAGTACCTTCTAGCATTTTATAAACACTATAAATATGTTTTGGAGTAGTATTTTTACTCGACAATCCATAACGACCACCAACTATATTAATATTTTTGCCATTTAAAGCACTAACTACATCTAAATATAATGGTTCTCCAATACTTCCTGCTTCTTTTGTTCTATCAAGAACAGCTATATTTTTTACTGTTTTAGGAAGTACATCTAATAAATATTTAATACTAAATGGTCTATATAAATGAACATTAATAACTCCAACATTGCCACCATTTTTATTTATTTCATCAACTACCAGTTTAATAGTATCTGTTATACTTCCCATAGCAATAATAATATTTTCGGAAGTACTACTTCCATAATAATTAAATGGTTTATAATCTGTATTCATAATATTATTAATTTGTTCCATATAATTATTAACTATATCAGGCATTTTATTATAAAGTTCATTTCTAGCCTCAACAGATTGAAAATAAATATCTTCATTTTCTGCCATACCATATTGATATCCACATCTAACATTTAATGCTCTATCTTTAAAAGCATTTACTTCATCCCAAGGAACTAATTTTAATAATTCTTTTGAATCTAATTCTTCAATTGTATTCAGTTCGTGACTTGTTCTAAAACCATCAAAAAAATGAATAAATGGAAGACTACCTTTAATTGCCGAAAGGTGTGCTACTGCAGCTAAATTTTGAGCATCAAATACATTAGAACTTGATAACATACAAAAGCCTGTTTGGCGAGCACTATAAACATCCGAATGATCTCCAAAAATTGATAATGCATGAGTTGCAATAGTTCTGCTTGCTACATGAATTACGCCAGGTAAACATTCACCAGCTATTTTATACATATTAGGAATCATTAATAAAAGTCCTTGACTAGCAGTAAATGTTGATGCTAGGGAACCTGATAATAATGCTCCATGCATTGTTCCTGCTGCTCCCGCTTCACTTTGCATTTCTATAACTCTAGGTTTACTATTATATATATTTTTTAAATCAGTATTAGTTAAATAATCTACATTTGATGCCATAGTACTAGATGGTGTAATAGGATATATACTACATATTTCACTAAATAAATATGCAATATTACTACACGCAGTATTTCCATCAACTTGTTTTTTCATGTAAAATCACCTAAATAAATTATACACTAAAAAAGACTAGATTTACTAGTCTATTATTTATTTAATAATTCTTCTATTTTCATTAATCTATTATACTTAGCAATTCGCTCTCCTCTACAAACTGAACCGGTTTTAATAAAAGGAATTCCAAATCCTACAGCTAAATCTGCTATAAAAGTATCTTCTGTTTCACCACTTCTATGACTAATAATAGTTTTATAATTATTCTTTTTAGCAGTCATGATAGTTTTAGTCATTTCTGATACTGTACCTATTTGATTAGCTTTTAAAAGTATTGCATTACCGGCATTTATTTTAATTCCTGCTTCAAGTAATGTATTATTAGTACAGAAATAATCATCTCCTACTAACATAACTTTATCTCCTACCAATTTTGTAAGTACTGCTAAACTTTCTAAATCATTTTCTTCAAATGGATCTTCTATACTAATAATTGGATAATTTCTAATAAGTTCAATATAATACTTTATTAAATCATTAGCATTTAAATAAGTTCCATCTATTTTATAAACATTTTTATTCTTGTCATACATTTCTGATGCCGCAACATCAAGTGCTATAAGAACATCTTTGCCAGGACGATAATTAGCTTCATTTATAGCATCCATTATTAAATCTAGAGCTTCTGTTGTTTTGCCTAAGTTTGGAGCAAAACCGCCTTCATCACCAACACCAGTTGATAATCCTCTTTCTTTTAATATTTTCTTCAATGTGTGAAATATTTCACTAGCCGATCTTACTCTATTAGCTTCTCCTTTTACAATTGGGACAATCATAAACTCTTGAACATCTAAATTATTATCAGCATGAGCTCCCCCATTAATGATATTAATCATTGGAATTGGTAAACTCACCTTTCCATAAGTAACATATTCATATAATTCTTTATCTTGTAGTTTAGCTAAACATTTCAAACAACATAAAGATACAGCAAGCATAGCATTTGCACCCAAATTACTCTTATTAGGAGTTCCATCTAATTTAAGTAATATCTTATCAACATTAACTTGATCTAATTTTTGACCAATTAATGCTTTCCTAATAGTTGTATTAACATTTTCAACTGCTTTTAAAACACCCTTACCTAAATATCTAGATGCATCATTATCTCTAAGCTCTAATGCTTCTTTAGAACCAGTTGATGCTCCGCTTGGAACAGATGCAACTGCACTTATATTATTTGCTAAAATCATTTCAACTTCAACAGTGGGATTACCTCTACTATCTAAGATTTCTCTTGCATGTATATCTTTTATATTCATTGTTACCACCTATATTTTTAGTATACCCAAGAGTAAATAATTTAACAATAAAAAAATAGATGTTTGACACATCCATTTTACTACGCTATAAAGTAACTACTTCTTCGTCTTAATAGTATTGTATTAACAAAGTTTATTATCCCATAACCTAAAAGGGCAATACCAGTTACTATCACAACATTATCTTTACTAGTAAAAAATAAAATTATAGCTATAATCATGAAAAGAATTCCAATAACTAATGTTACTAACCAAGATGATTCATTAAATTTTTTAAATTCTATTCCATAGAATATTTTTTGTGCTCCTACAACTATTAAATAAATTCCTAAACCAATAGCTAAATGATAATTTAAAAATAATGCAACTAATCCAACTATAATTAAAAGAATTCCAAATATAATATTTAAGTTAAATAAAACAATTCCTCCACGACGTATATAAGATATTAAACTAGATACACCATTTCCAATCAATAACAATCCCGTTATTACTGCTACTACAATAGGATTCATAGTTTGAATTGAAAAACAAATAATTCCAAATAATACACATATAGCTGATATAATCAAATCAATTATAGTAATAGTATTAAATATTCCCTTTACATTTCCAAAGATTTTTTCTAACATATTATCACCTACTGAAATTATACTAATAAAATCTTCCTTAATCAAGGTAATTATGGTATAATATAGTACTTAGAAAGAGGTGAATTATGACATTTAAAGAACTAAATATTGAAGAATTTACAAATTTTCAAAAAAATCATCCATTATCTAATTTTTATCAAACTATTAATTATGCTCTTTTAATGGCAGAAAATGGATTTGAATATGATTTAGTTGGTTTAGTTGATGAATACGACAATATTCTTGCTGCATCATTAATTCTTTTAAAACCAATTGGAATAAAATGTTTTTATGGTTATGCACCAAGAGGTTTTTTAATTGATTATAGTAATGAATATTTAGTTAATAAATTTACCGAAGCTTTAAAAGAATATTATTATAATAAAAACGTTATTTTTATTAAATTAAATCCTAATTTACCTATTGGTGAAATAGATAATAAAACTTTTGATGTGACATATAACTCTAACAAAGAAATAGCATTTACATTAAATAGGTATAATTATAAAAAATTAAAAAATAATTTATATTTTGAATCACAATTACCTAGGTTTAATGCTTTTATAAATTTAAAAACATTTAATGTTAATAATTTAGATAAAAACACTAAAAATAAAATTAAAAAGGGAATTAGAAAAGGCTTAGTTATTGATAGATACCCAAAAGAATATATTGGAGAATTTTATAAATTAATGCAAAAGAAAAAAGATAATACCGAATACTATTATCAAGATTACTACACAGTATTTGATAAAAATGATTCAGTAGATTTATTCTTAGTATCTATTGACTACAACGAATTTTTACAAAATAGCCAATATGTATATAATGCAGAATTAGAAAAAAATAATAAATTAAATGAAAAATTAGCAAGAAGTAATAGTGAACATACTATAAATACAAAAATGAATAGTGACAAAATATTATTATCATACAAAAATGATATTATGGAAGCTACTAAAGGTATTTCTGATAACAAACAAGTATTTATAGCAGGAGCATTAGTAATTAAACATAATAATTCAGTTAGTATTGTATTTAGTGGATATGATCAAAATTATAAAAGATTTGCACCAAACTATTTCTTACATTATAGTTTAATTAAGTACTACAAAGATAATTATGATTATTTAGATTTAAATGGTATGGTTGGTAACTTTACAGAAGAAAATCCATATTCAGGATTAAATAGATTTAAATTAGGTTTTAATCCTCAAGTATATGAATACATTGGAGAATTTGATTTAATTGTGGAACCAAAAAGTTATGATATACTTTTATCAAATGGTATTCTAGCAAAAGAATTTAATAAAAAAGATATAAAAAAATAACAACAATAGTTGTTATTTTTAATTTACATTCTATTTGGTAATTCAATAGCTAAAATATTTAATAATATTTTGTTTACTTCATACACAATTTTAGTTAAATATAACCAAGATTCTCTTTTTAATTCATCAGTTTCTTTTAAAATAATATTTTCTGTATAAAATCTATTATAAATAGTAGTTAATTTATATAAATATTCAGTAATATCATTTAAAGACTTAGAATCAAAAGCTCTATTTAATATTAAATCTAAATTATTTAATGCAAGAATTACATCTCGATCAAATTGATTAGCAATAATATTTATTTTATTATAAGAAACATTTGCTTCTTCTGCTTTTTTTAATAAAGATTTCATTCTAATAGTAGAATATAGAATATATGGTCCTGTTTTTCCATCTAAATCACAGAATTTTTCGACATCAAATATATAATCTGATTCTCTATTAGGTAAAAGATCAGCAAATTTAACTGCAGACATAGCTATTTTTTCTGCTATCTCATCTCTATCATCTAGAATACTTTCATTAAGTCTTTTTAAACTTTCATCCTTTACTAATTGAAGTAAGTCATTTAGTCTCATTACTCCACCATCACGAGTTTTAAATGGTTTACCATCACTACCATTCATGGTTCCAAATCCAGCAAAGATTAATTTTGTATCATCGTTTGCAATTTTTGACTTATAAGCCGCTCTAAATACTTGAGTAAAATGAAGGCTTTGTCTTTTATCTACAATATACCAAATTTCATCTGGTTTATCATTTTTCATTCTATCATAAATAGTAGCAAGTTCAGTTGTACTATAAAGTATTCCACCATCAGATTTTATTAATAACATTGGAGGTATTTCTAATTTATCAGTATCTAAAGATACATTAATAACTTTAGCACCTTCACTTTCTTCTACTATATTCAACTTATCTAAATAGTTAAGCATTTCTGGAACATAGCGTTCTGCATCGCTTTCACCTTTATATAAATCAAAATTAGCATTTAATCTATCATAAATTTTCTTAATATCAGTTTTAGAAACATCCATTATTTTATTCCATAATGCAATTATTCCTCTTACACCATTTTGTAACTTGGTAGTCATAATTTGTGCTTCTTTTAAATATTCTTCGTCTTCTTTCGCTTTACTTGATGCATATGGATATATTTCTTCTAATAAAGAGTTTGTTATTTCTACATCTGGATATTCGCCTTCAAATGATTCATCAAAATAAACCCAGTCAGGATGTCTTTTAGATAACTCCAAAATAACTAACCCTAAAGGTCTACCCCAATCCCCTAAATGAGTATCTGATATAGTATCATATCCTAAAAATTTACATAATCTATTTAATGCTTCACCAATATTTGCACTTCTTAAATGGCCTACATGTAAACTTTTAGCAACATTTGCACCACCATAATCTAAAAATATTAATTTATTATTTTTGGGATATTCATAATCATTTTGATTAGTAAAATCTATTAAAGTGATATCACTAATAGTCATATTGATAAAACCTGGACCAGCTATATTAACATTCTTAAAAAAACTATCCTTTTCAAGTTCAGAAACAACATCTTTAGCTATATCAATTGGACTTTTATGATAAACTTTTGCAAGTGGCATCACTCCATTAAATTGATATTCTCCTAAGTCTGGTCTATTAGATTCATTAACAACAACTTCTTCTACTTGATAACCGCATGAATCTAAAGCTTTGCTTATTTTTTCTTCTATAATCTTATAAAATTTTTTCATAAAATCACCACTAAGCATATTTTATCAAAAATAATGTTATATGACAAATAAGTTATATTATTTTTAACTCTTTTCTAGTATAATTAATATGGTGATTAAATGACTTCAGTTAAAAAAAAGAAAAAATTACGTTTTAAAAAGTCTGTAATCTATTTTTTTATTCTAGTGATTCCATTACCATTACTTATTTTTTCAACATATGAAATTATAAATTATTTAATTGATTCACCAAATACAAAAGAAATTATTACTAATGTTATTGATAAAACTGAAATTATAGAATATGAAAGTGAAGATGCTGAGATTATTGAAACAGAAGAACATCCAGACACTCCATATTGGAATTTTATAAAAATGAATTTAATTGATGTTGATTTTAGTGAACTAAAAAATACCAATTCAGATACAGTAGCATGGCTTTATGTTGGAGGAACAAATATTAATTATCCGGTTGTTCAAACAAGTGATAACGATTATTATTTAACTCATTCTTTTGATAAAAGTTCTAATAAAGCAGGATGGTTATTTATGGACTATCGTAATAATAAAAACGAGTATAAAGAAAATACTATTATTTATGCCCACAATAGAAAAGATAAAACAATGTTTGGTTCATTAGATAATTTACTTACTAGTGATTGGTATAATATTGAAGATAATAGAGTTATAAAAATGTCTTCTGAAACTCATAATACATTGTGGCAAATATTTAGTGTATATACTATTGAAACAACAAACGATTATATAAGAACTCATTTTGAAAACGCAGAAGATTATTTAGGGTTTTTAAATTTAATAAAAGGAAGAAGCTACAGAAACTTTAAAACTTCAGTTACTTCAAATGATAAAGTACTTACTTTATCCACTTGTCACGGTGAAACAAAAAAATTGGTTGTTCATGCAAAACTTATAAAAATAGAAGCAAAATAATTTGCTTCTATTTTTTATTCATAAATAACTTTTGTACCACTTATTAAATCGTGTAAACCTCTTTTATCTTTTCTTATATTCATCATCACAAATGACATAATAGCTATACCGAAGAACAAATATACTACTACTGAATTTATTGATGCAAAATGTGAACTACCAATAATAAATACTAGTATTGATGTTATAATAATAGGAATAACACTACCAATAAATATATAATATGTTGGTAAAATTCTTAAGAAATATGACCAAACACTTAACTTTTTATCACTATTGCTTACTACCTTTATTTTCATTATCTTCTTTCCTAAAGTTTGACCATTATTAAACTTTTGAAATAAACCAAAATAAGCAAATATTACTAATATTACAACTATATTAGTACTAACACCATATTTAGTTGCTTTATAAATATATTCTTTTTGATATTCTAATACTTCATCTTCAGTAATTTTCTTTTCATTATAATCATTAATTATTTCTTGATATTCATTTGATGTTTCTATTAATTTATCATAAGTTGGATTTATAAATCTAATACCAGTTATTAATGACATAAAAAGATAAATTAAACAAATATCTAATAAATATGCACTTACTCTTTTTGATACATTAGCTATATTTTCCATATAATCCCCTAACTAAGTTCTGCTTTTGAAGTTAACTTAACAGAAACAGTTTTTTCTTTACCATCTCTTATTATTACAACTTTAATTGTATTTCCTACTTTATATTTATATAATTCATACCTTAAATATGCTACATTACTAATTTCTTTACCATTTATTTCTTTAATAATATCTCCTGTTTGTAATTTAGCATTTTCTGCTGAACTATTTTTAGTAACTGTAGCAATTAATACACCACTAGTAATTTCACCATAATTCGTATATCTATAATATGATGAAAAACGATTTATATTAGATACATTATACATTTCTATTCCTAAGAAAGGATATTCTGTTGACTCACCACTTATCATTTGTTCAACTTTTTCAATTGCAGTTTCTATTGGTATTGCAAATCCCATTCCTTCTACCCCAGTTGAACTTATTTTAGCAGAAATAACACCAATTACTTCTCCATTTGAATCACACAACGGACCACCACTATTACCACTATTAACGGCAGCATCTGTTTGTAATACATTCATAACATAATCACTACTTGAATTATTACTTGTAGAAACTTCTACTAATCTTTCTTTACCTGATATAATTCCTCTTGTAACTGTCCATGAATAAGCATAATCTAAAGGTGCACCAACAGTAAATGTAGTATCTCCAACTCTTAGTGCTTCAGTACTACCTATATTAACTGCTTTAATATTGTCTTTAGTTTTAACTTCTAAAACAGCTATATCTGCATATTGATCTCCACCTAAAAGTTTTGCTTCCAATACATCTCCATCAGTATAAGTTATTTCAAATTTATCTCCATCTGCAATAACATGATGATTAGTTATAATATATGATTTCTTGTTATCAATTTTATAAACAAAACCACTTCCTGATGAATATAACATATCATTTTTATATGTTGATACAATAATTACTGAATCATAAACTTTTTCAACTGCATCTGCAATTCCTTTATCAGTTACTGTAACATCTTTTTCAATTTTTGTTATAGTTTCTTGGAATAAAGTTGGAAATTTGTAAATAATTCCATATACTAAAAATACTCCTAAAAATACACCAAAAATTGTATAAATTATTATTCTTGTTTTCTTACCAGAATTTTGTTTCATTAATTTACCCTCACAATTTCTCTATAATTTATTGGAAATCCCATTGCTTCTAAAACTTTAGTAATTTCTATTGTTTCTAATTTTCCATCTAAAACATCTAATTCATAACTTATTTCATTCATCATTAAATGAAAATCTTCATCTTTAAGTATTTGTTTCATAATTATTATGATTGAAAATAAATCATTTACTCCGCAAATATATTCATAATCATCATTTCTTGGAATATTTAATAAATCATGATACTTAGTATGTTCAATTTTCTTATGAGTATGATTGTTAAAGCAAACATCTTCGTGAGCACATAGATTACGATAATTAGCAAGTATTGGTAGATAATTAACTAAACTATTTACTGATACTTTATAAATATCTGCAATTTCTTCTTGATCCTCTCTTTGAAGAATTGAATAAAGTTCTCCCACTATTCCAAATGATAATACTTTTACTACTACCCATAAAGGAATATATCCATAGTTATTAATATAGTGACTTGTCGCAGCATGTTGTTTACCATTAACATTTATTTGTCTTTTCATTTTTCTAAGTAAATCATTTATTTGTCTTGATTTATTATAATCTTGAACAAAATTTTCTGCATTTAAATAATGTTGCTCTTTAAATCCATGATTTTTACTCATTACATAAGACAAAATGCTTTTTAAGTTATTTTCTACTATTAAAATATTTTTAAATAGAATATTTCTTAATTGTCTATCAAAATTAAATATACCATATAATTCTCTAAAGTTAGTACCATAGATAAATTTTCTACTACCATCTTCTCTTAAGAATAAATGACGATATCCACTTAAAAAGAAATAGTTTTCTCTTAATAACACTTCTTTAGCATAATCAACATCATCAATAACTAATCCCTTTTGCTTTAATAATTCAATTTGTTCATCTAAATTTTTAAATGTTTTAGACCCCATATTATTCACCTATATAAAATTATATCACAAGAAGCAATATAAATATATCTATTTTTATTGTAAATTTAGTAGTATTTTTGTGTTTTTTATGTGAATTTTGTTATAATTAATTAAGGTGATATTATGCCGGCATTACATACACATTATAAATTTGGCCAAGATGTTTTAAATAAATTAAATAAACAATTACAAACAAATATAAAAAGTAACGTTAGTTACTATAATATGTTTAATCAAGGATTTGATAATTTATATTATTATTTAATAAATTGGAAATATTATAGAACTTTTGGAATACAAGCTCATAAACATAATATTGATTTATTTTTTGAAAATATATTTAATTATATAAAAGATAATAAACTAGAAAATAACTCAGAAATAACAAATATTATTTATGGATTTATAAATCATTACACTTTAGATACATTATTACATCCCTATATTAACTATCAAGTTAAAAATTTAAATATACCTCATACTAAAATTGAATTTATGTTAGATAGTAAATTAACTGATAATAATAGTTCTAAATTTTATAAGACATTAATTCCTAAAATTAAATTTCCAAATAAATTAATTGAGTTATTAAATGAAGTATTTGAAAAAACATATAAAGAAAAAAATATTGGAAAAATATTTAATAAATCACACAATCTTGGTTATTATATTTATAGATATTTTATTAATGATAAATATGGAATTAAGACTTTCTTATATAAAATAATAGATTTTATAATACCAAAAAAAGATATTAAATTTTCCAAAAATACTTTTTATTCAAAACAATTTGATGAAAGACTTTTAAATAGTAAAAAAAATATTTGGAATCATCCAAACAATAAAGAAGAAACATATAATTATTCTTTTAATGAACTATATAATTTAGCAATTGAAGTTTGTACTAAACTTAATAATGATGCTTATGAAGTTTTAAATAATCGAAAAGACTTAGAAGAATTAATTAATAATATAAAATCAATTAATCTTAAAAGTATTCAAGAACTCCTTTAACAATAGATTTTACTAAATCTTTTTGATAATCTTCTTTTTGAAGTAATTCTCTTTCTTTTGCATTAGATAAAAAACCACATTCAATTAATACCCCAGGTACTTTAATTTTGTTATACATATAAGTATCAGTAGGTATTTTTTTTATATCCCTATTACTGTTTGTAAATTCATTCATACTATTTTGAATGGATTCTGCCAATAACTTATTGTCCATAGAAAAAAATACTTGAGGACCATAATAACTAGAATCACTTAAGTAATTTAAATGAATGCTTAAATATAAATCCGCATTACTTTCATTTATTAATTTAATTCTATTATCAAAATCACTCTTTTTTCTATACTTAGCATTAGGAGTTGATAAATCATAATCACCATCTCTTGTTAAGATTACCTCAGCACCCATACTTCCCAATTCTTTTTCTAAAAATAATCCAATACTTAAATTAATATTTTTTTCATATACATTGCCGTAACTAGTTCCCGGATCTTCCAAACCATGACCTGGATCAATAACTATAATTTTGCCAGTAAGAGGCATTACAGCTTCAACTTTTAAAGAATACATAATTAATACACCAATAAAAAAGGTAAATAAAACGATAAAATATTTTTTCATACTTAATCTTATTTAAAATATATAAAAAAATAACGGAGTGATAGGTTATTTCGTAAAATAAACCATCTCCGTTTTCAATTTGGAATAAATTCCTAGATAATCTTTGTCCTCTATCTTCCCAAAAATATAGCCTTGGCCATATCATCATTCAAGTTATAGTGGGCTGGGCGAACCGAATTCGCATTACTCAAGTTTTGATTGTTGACATTACCGTTCGAATTCACATTCCACGCATTGTAATTACTACCATTAAGACCGTAACGCGCAAATACATTCTCAAGACTACCTAACCTAATTATATCATTATTTTTTGTTAATAACTTTATAGTTTTCCACAATTTTATCTAGTGAAATTGCACAATTAGCAGGTGATGGCGAATATAAATAAACTGCCGAAACTTTAGTATTGTTAAAACAATATTTATTATAAAGTTCAAAAGCTTTTTTACCAGTACAATAAATATATTTTATATTAGTTTTATCTAATATACTTTTTATATCATTAACAATAACATTTTTTATTGATGAATCAGATGATCCATCAATGTCACAAGATTCAATAACATCCCATAAAGCTATTTTATGTTTACTTAAAAATTGTTTCTTATCATCTATAGACTTTCCAATATATTCATTAAAAACTATACTTAAAATTTGCCAAAATCTATTTTTCGGATGCATGTAGTAAAAGCCTAGTTCACGAGATTTAACTGAAGGCATACTACCTAATATAAGAATTCTACTATCACTATTATAGAATGCATCAAATGTATGATACACTTTATTTTCCATAAAAAACCACCTAGTGATAAATATTATAACTAATTATTATTAAATGATACAGTATTAATTAAATCTAATGTTTCTTTAAAATTAAAATCTCCATAAAACATAATACCATACTCTACATCATTATCTATTATATGATAACTAATCAAGTTTTTATCATATATAAGAACATAACCAGATAAATCTCCGCGTATTTCACGCACTTCTTTAAATGAATGATGCGTATTGATATATAACGAGCATTTGAAATAATATTCTTCTAAAAAAGAAACAGAACTAAAAATAGAATGATTTTCTGGATGAAATTCTGAAATAAATTTATAAATATCTATATCTCTTTTTAAGTTTAGTTTATCAGAATAATACTCTCTATTAATAAAATCTTCAGCATAACCTGCACCAATTATAACATTATTTGCCACTCCACTCATTATAGAAATTATTTTATTTTCTGCTATTTTATAAGATACATAATCAATTTCTTCTTTATAAATGTTATCGCTGGAAAAAACATTTTTTATTCTCATATTTTTAAAATAATAATAATCATTAACACTTACGTTATTAATATAAATTGGAGTACCATACTCTTTACTAGTATTATCGTCCATTTCAACAATATTTTCTTCGATTCTATCTATTGCATACATTAAAAATCCTTTATAAGAAAATAGGACACTAACAAATATTATTAATAAAGCTGCTATTATTACAATATATTTTTTTCTTCTTTCTATAATTAATTGTTTTTTTGAGTAATCTATCGTATTTTCTATAGCATTATCAGCATTGTTATTATCTTTCTCACCATTAATAATTTCAGTAATTGATACTTCTAAAATATTACTTAACGGTTTTAATAAAGACATATCCATTAAACAGACTCCGCGTTCCCATTTACTAACAGCATTAACACTTACTCCTAATTTTTCTGCCAATTCCTTTTGCGTTAAATTTTTATCCCTTCTCGTTTCAGAAATAAATTCACCAATCTTTTTTTGATTCATATTATCACACCTTCAATAAAAATCTAACATATAGTTTTTATAAAGTACACACACCATAAGTTTAATTTTAAAAAAAGTCCTTAATGGACTTTATACTAATTCTTTTTTATTATATTTTATATAAGTACTTAGAATAAATAATGTTGTTAATAAAAAACTTATTATAATCATTTCAAAATTTATAGAGTTATTAATTAAAACGTTTCTAACATCTGCTAAAGTATAAACAGTAAAATATTTAAAAAATTCTGTTACTTCATTCATTTCAGATAATATTTGTAAGAAATAACTAATAAAAGTAATACCCAAACTTATTCCAAAAGTGTTTTTTGTTTTATTAAAAAATGTAGAAATAAATAAATTTATTGCAAATAAAGGTAATGCAGATAATAATGGTGTAATACTTAATAAAAGATATTGTTTAATATCAAATGTTCCACTTAATGTTAAACAAATAAGATTAAATATTCCTACGATTAATATCATTAAAATAATATAAAAAATTGCACAGATAATCTTTTTAGTTAAAATAGCACTTCTTTTTATTGGTAAAGAATTTAAATATTCAATAGTTTTGTCACTTTCTTCTTTTAAGACAATAGTTGAACCCATTATTGATGCATAAACTCCAGTTATTAGTAAAACAAAGATAAAACCTTCTGTTTTAAGCCATCCATAAGCTGTATCAATTGAGGCAATATCCATATTAAATGCTTTTAACATTTCCTTAGGGAATATTTTCATCATTTCATCTATCATCTTAATATTATCACTATTAATTATTGAAGGATAAATAAGATAAACTGTCATAAATAATAATACTAATATACCTGTCCAAATTAAAAAACTTTTTAAATTAACTTTTAATTCTCTTTTTAACATAATAATACTCCTATTTATAATATTCTATAAATAAATCTTCTATAGAAACTTCTTCTATCAACAATTTTTTTATTTTATATTTATTAATTTTTTTTAATAAAACATTAGGATTTAAATTATTAACAAATTTAACTATATTATCATGACTAGATATAATATTTAAATCTAAGTCTTTCTTAATTTTTTCAATATCTTCTGATTCAATAGTTAAATAAGTTATATTATTTTTTACAATATTTTCAACATTATCTTCTTTAATTATTTTTCCTTCTTTGATTAAGCCAATTCGATCACATATTTTTGAAACTTCACTTAAAATATGCGTAGAATAAAGAATTGTTGTTCCTTTTTTCTTTTCTTCTAAAAGTAATTTATAAAATATATTTTGCATAATAGGGTCTAATCCACTTGTTGGTTCATCTAATATTAATATTTTTGGACTATGCATTAACGCTAAAATAATTCCTAATTTTTTCGAATTTCCTAAAGATAAATCTTCTACTTTTTTTGTATCATCTAATTTTAATAATTTAACTAATTCTTTTCTTCTTTTACTTATATTTTGTTCATAAAAACTTTCATGAAAATCCAACATTTCCTTAACAGTTAAATCATCATATAAACAAATTTCACTAGGAAGATATCCAATTAACTTTTTTTGTTCTAAATTATTTTTTTCTAATTCTTTTCCATTAATAAGTATTGTTCCACTAGTTTTATTAATCAAACTCATAATAGTTCTTAAAGTAGTCGATTTTCCAGAACCATTCGGGCCAATAAAACCATATATTTCACCACATTTTAACTTTAATGAAACATCTTCAACACCCCTAATGGTCCCATAATATTTTTTTAAATTAATTATTTCTAATATAACATCTTTATCTTTCATATATTAATCCTCAATACTATATTATATTAATAATATCTCCATCTTCTGGAACAATAACATTACCAATTCTTTTTTCTTTTAATAATTCTCTTGTATCATTTTCCATATGACTTACAATAAACTTACAATTCGGATATTTTTGACTTAATTCTTCTAAATGATTAATTCCCATATGTTTTTGAGTTCCATTTATAAACATACAATCACAAAACAAATAATCACAAATACTAGATATATAATATACATTATTACATAATCCTGTATCACCAGTAAAACCAATTTTCATATTATCTTTTTCAATTACATATCCATAAGCAGGTTTCATTCTACCATGATTTACTAAATATCTTTCTATTTTATAATCTTCAATATTAAATTTATCATCAAAGCAAAATGCAGAATTAGTTTCTTTTAATACATCTTTAAAAGAATTTGGAAAAGCTAATTTAATTAAATTTACAATCTTTCTTTTTCCATTTCTACTACAATAAATATTAATGTTTTTATTTTCTGATTTTGATTTTAACAACATATAAAATGGTATATCAAAAAAATGGTCTCCATGAAAATGAGTAATTAAAATATTTTTATAATCTCTAGGATCTTTATTTTGTCTAAATAAATACTTACACATACCATTTGGCATATCCACAATTATATTATCATCTATTAAATAAGAAGCACTATTATGTTCATTCCACATGCTTCCACTACCTACAACTTTTACTTTCATTATTACACTCCTATAATAATTATAGCATAAATAAAAAGCCTCTTATAGGCTTTTCAATTTATTTGGATAATACTTTTTTATTCCATGAACGCTTATTACAATTAGGACACTTCATATATCTTGTTCTATTAATATGCATAGCCCATAAAACACTTTTAAAAGTTGGAACATATTTATGATGACATTTACTACATTCATAATATCCTGCAATTTGTTCTATCTTTAAACAATATGTAACGCCTATTATAAAAGGTATAAATCCAGTGATTATAATTAACACTCTATATATATCATTCATTTCTACATAAGATGCAACAAATACACAAGTTATAACTATTATTGAAACTAATACACCAATAAATATTTCCAAACTTAATAACTGTTTGTCTTTTTGTTCTTTAAGTTTTACCATTTCTAATAAATTTTTTTCTAATCTTTTCTCGTTATCTTTCATATCTACCACTTCTCCACTAAATAAATCATTAATAGTAATATTTAAAATTTTGCATAATAAAGGTATTATTCCAGAATCTGGCATACAAATACCATTTTCCCATTTTGAAATTGCTCTATCAGTAATACCTAATTTTTCTGCTAATTCAATTTAAGTAATTTTTTTCTTTTCTTCTTTCACTAATAAATTTACCTATCTTAATTTGATTCATATAGTTTTCCTTTCTTATTGAAATAATATAATATTTTTTGCATAATTAACACGAACTTATAGTTGAGTTTACTATTTAATCATAACATAATATTGAATAAATATAAGTTTTAATGTATAAAAAAAGCCAGATAAGAAACTGACTTTTATAATATTTTTAATTATACATTCTAGCTTTAGAATCTTTTTGCATTTCATAACCATATTCAAATATATATGACATACTAAATATAATTAAAATTTCTAATATATTCATTAATTCAAATGGACTATTTCCTTCTGAAACACCTAATAACAAGTTAATTATAATATCTGATAAAGGTGTTATTATAATTAAAGCAATCATTAAATAAGAAATATTTTTTATAAATTTTACATTATCTAAAGTAAAGGGTGTATTATTATCTTTTATATTATTAAATAACTTTTCTACATAACTTAATATTATTATCATAATTATTATATCTATCAATAAAAACACTAATGCAATTTCAATATAACCAATGATTTTAGTATTAGAATTATTTTCAAGCAATTCAATTACATCATAAGATTCATCTTCAATATCAAATTCACCAACAACAATATCATGAATTTCAATTTTATTTTCATCTATTATTTTTATATTATCTGTTTTAAATGCTATTTCATTATTCTTAATTTCAACATTATTAACTACATAAGGAACTAATAACATTGCAAATATAATAAATGGAATAGCTACCTTTAAAATAATTGCACCAATTTTTCCTATTAAGCTAATTATATTACTTAAAGCTTTTACTTCCTTTTGTTTCTTTTCATTAAACTTAACTACATTCATCACAATTTCTGTATCTAATGAAGAAATATCTGTCATATCAGTATGAACAAGATCATTTAATTTACAATTAAATATCTTACATAATTCCAAAATATTGTTCATTTCTGGATAGGATTCTCCATTCTCCCATTTTGAAACAGATTGTCTTGTAACATTAACTTTTTCAGCTAATTGTTCCTGTGACATGTTTTTATTTTTTCTAATTTGTCTTAAATTATCTCCAAACTTCATTAGATTACTCCTTTCTAAATATGAGTATAATATTATATAATCTTTTTTACTATCTATTTTCAGTTGCGATTACATAAAAAGCAAAAAATTTTTTTCATCCAATTCTACACCTACTACCACTTACTATATATTAGTATATCACGCTTAGCAACATTATGGTAAAAAATACATTTCCTGACAAGCAAAAAGCCAGATATAAAATCTGACTTTTTAAACTTTAAATAATTATGAATATTTATTAAATTTACTTTTATTGGTGCACAATTACAGTGTTTTTGTATCTTATTATTCAACTAATAAATTATAATTTGATTACTTGTTTTTTTCATATTTAGCTACTATTGTCATATTTCCTTCAGCTATATTTTGTTTATGTACTACTTCCTTATTACTATTTTGTTGTACCCATCCTACAAATGTGTAACCTTCTTTTATAGGGTCTTGTGGAACATTAATCCAACTTCCTATATATTGTTTGTATATAAAGTCTGGTTGACCATTTCCTAATTTAAATGTTATTGTAGCAAATCCATTTGCCACAGTACCTTGTGCTTCTGAAAAATTTACTGTTGTATTTTCGGTTGCTACACTGCCATTAAGATAGAATTTTCCTTCTTTATTTGTCCAACCTTGAGCACCTTCGTCACCAATATATTTTTCTGGAAATGTTAAATCAATCGGTGTTCCTTTTTCAACCCACTCAAAAGATTCATCGCCATAGTAGTATGTTATTAGAATTTTATCTTTTCTAAATTCATTTATTTTATTTAAAGATATCATTCCATATATTGATAATACTATTGATACAACAATAATTAATATTTTTACTATTTTATTTCTTAATTTGAAATTTTTTCTAAATAATATAATCAATCCAACTAACAATACTACTGAAATTAGCATCATTAACCCATTACTTGAGATAATATACCAAAATTTAGAAGCAACACTAATACTCATTATCGCTAATAAAATTAGTACTATTGTAGTTACAATATTTAATATTAAAAGTATTTTCTTTTCTTTTGCCTCAGCAATCTTACTTTTTATTATCTTTTCAGCTAGTTCCTTGCATTCTGGCTTAATTTTTTCAATATCTTCTTCTTTTATATACTTACATGATTCTATAGCTTTTAATGATACATCTAAAATATTGTGGATATCTTCTTTTGAAGCGTTTTGAAATTTGCTTTTTGTAACTTCTAAAATTCTAGTTACTATTTGGTTTCTAAAAATATACTTATCATTTTTTAGATAAATAACAAGTTTTACATCTCCACCATCATATTCAAATGAATTATATTTTGCATAATAATTCATTAAATTTTCTAAAGCTTCGTTTTGTAGATTTTCATCCAATTCAAAATCAAAAAATTTTATTGCTTTATCAAAATTTTCTAAATCTTCTTCTTTTAAGTCCGGAATTACTGCACAATAATGACTATATATTAACGGATTGTCATTTAAGTCATTTCCTGTTTTATCAATAAAATCGACACAGATTAAATTTTTAATTTTTGCTGATAATAAGTCTTCAAAATTGTTATTAAAATTTACAACCGTTTTATTTCTAAGTTTTTTTAATCCTTCTACTGCTTTTTTATTTGCAATATCCACAGGAATAGATCCAATTAATGACGCAGCGTGACGGGCACCGGCTACCATTCCTTCATGATATGCTTTATCGCTAAAACCTTGAGATACATAACCTGTTACTCTTTCTCCATAAATTGGATCATTATAACTATCAAGTGTTACATAAGTACTTTTTTTACTATCTATGTCTGCTAGGGACGATATTAATGATTCTTGTGCTTCCATTGCACCTTCTCTTTGTGCTTCAGCCATTTTTATATTATATTCAGATAACGTGCTTTGAATATCTCTTCCTAAAGTATCTATTGCCCCATTACATAATGTTATAAATTTTTCTGCTACTTCTTGTGTTAAATCAAAATTGTTATAAGCGTATTTAATAAAGTCAGTAAAATAGATAATTGCATTATTTACAATGTTTTTGCATGATGCAGTAACATCTTCTGATACTGATACACTATTATTAAAGTTATTTCTTGCATTATATAATATATTACTAAATTCTTTTGAATTTCTGTTTATTTTTGATAGTTCAATAGTATATTTACCTATTTTTATTGTTTCTTCTTTTATTTTGCTTTTGTAATCATAATCTCTTTTAGGTATAAATGTGTAATTTTCTAAGTTTATTTTTTGCCCCATACTTAAAAGATAATTTTCAATCATGTCTTCTACTTTCATATATATTTTTACCTCCAGACCTTCTATTACAATTTTATTATATCATAAAACTTCTTATTATAAATATACCTAATAAATCGTTATTTGAAAACATCTTGATATAAACCAAAAATGCATTTTTAGACAAGCAAAAAGCCAGATATAAAATCTGACTTTTAAAACATATGAAATAATTCTTAACGTTTACTAAATTAGCTTCCCTTTATTTATGCGGGTTTACAGCATTTTTGTATGATACTTGTATGATACTGCAGTGTCTTCAACCGATGCTAAAGTATCTTAGTAATTTTTTACTTATTTATAATTTGGCAACAGCTTAATAAATTTAATAAAAATATTTTTATATTAGTTAAATATACTAAGTTTTCTATTTTTAAATTTTTTCTTCTATGCTTTTAATATATTTATCTAAACTCCTATGATTTTTAATTTCAGAAACAAAATCTAATTTGAACTGACCTAGATATTTAATAATTAAATCTGCATATCTATCCAAGTTTGAATCGTTTACGACTTCTTCTAAATATTTATTTATTCCTTTAGTTTGATTTACTCTTTCAACATAAAAAGCTAATAAATTACTTGAACCTATTTTTTCCTTTGCAAGAAGAACTATTGATTCTAAATTTTCTCTTGAACAAAAATATCTTGGTTTATAAACTCCTGCCATAGAAAACATTATTAATACACTACCAATAAAAAGTTTATCTGTACCATCATTTGGAAATGTTTTTTGTGTAAACTTTATTAAACCATCAATTGTATTATTTTCTGAATAATCATCATATAATTCCATTAAAATCCTGTTAATCATTTTTTACCTCTTTTTAATTATTAAATTAATTTTATTTAATCAATTTATTTTCCAAAATCTTTTTTTACCCTAATAACAGAACTAATACTAGCACAACTAACTTCTAAATTTTATAAAGATTTCGAAAATATTTTGTCTCCTCAATTTATTCTTTTACTTTTTTTATTTCTAATCGATAAATTACAATTTATTATTATCACATTATTAAAATATATTTTGTTATTTATCATATCATCATATCAAACTCCAATTGTCTTTCTTTCACTTCTAGCATTTCTTTACAAGCAATAGATAATGAATCTACTACTTTGATTGATGATGGATTCAAATATTTATAATTAGATTTCGAAAAAATATAATTAATGATCAATACATATGGCTCATACTTTTTTAAACAATAACCATCTGCTACAAAAACATGTTTATTATAGAAATCAATACAATCGAAGTTTAAACGTGAATATTCGTATTTACAATAAAACAACTCCAAATATGATTTTTCAAAATCAATATTTTTAGCATCGTCTAACAATTTGTCAAAGTCTTTTTCTAATTTAATTATTTCTGTATTTTCTAATAATCTTTTTCTATAATTAGGGAGAAATATTCTTATATCACACTCTTCACAGGCTGGCACATGTCCTTTAAAATATTCATAACAATCAACACTTATTTCCTCATCTAAATTGTGAAGATTTATTAATTTACAATATCTTTTACCATTTTTCTCTACTACATAAAAATGAAAATATCTTTGCCCATACCAACCTTTATCATCTGTAGTATTTAATCTATATCTACATTGTAGTAACACATTTTCGTCTTTATCTATAGTATAATATGTATCTTTCCATTGAATGTTTCTATCAACTTGAGACATATCATTTTGATGAAATTCTCTTACATAATCTCTTTTAAAAGATTTATTTTCAGTTACTTCTTTCTTCTTGTGAGTATCATTTTTTAATTTATTTTTCCTACTCCATAACATCTTTGTCACCTCTACAAATTACTATTTATCTACCAGATACATTATAACATATATTTTAGAGAGTTAGAGTGCAAGAACGACTAGTGGCTAGATTTTATAATGGTTTTCGTTATATCATGTATGCTGTGTGTATGTTACGCTAAGCGTCTCTGAAGTGTCTTAAATACTTTATTTATTTCGATTATTATAGAAGTCTACTATAAGTTGATATAATTGTACCAACAATATACTTATTTCTGTTAATGGAATACTTATACTAAATCTTTTTATTATTTTAGGTTTTCTTTTATAATTTTCATTTGTATCAAAAACTGTTAACGATTTTCCTGGTTCAAATATAAATTTTGAATGAGAAACTGCGTTGCGAATATGACCTACAAAATCCCCATTTTTGTAATCATCTGTATTTAAAACATAAATTTTACTATCTATCTTATCCTTTATAAAATCATTAATTATTTCATATTGCAATTTATCCGCATATATTTCCTTTGGAACGACGAAAAAAATATACATTAAAATCATTACAACGCCTTGAGAATCTAAAGTCATTTTTCTCAACGTCTCCTTAAATTCAAAATTATAATTTTTTAAAAAATAATCTGATTCAAGAAAATCTTTAGATTTTAATTCCATTAGTAAAATTCCTATTGCAATAGATTGTACTACTAGATTATCTTTATCATCAATTTTTATTGTCATGTAACCTCCTTGAATTTTTCATATATATTTTTCTGCAAAGTGGTTCTACCCTTTTTCCACCAGGTGTTTTTACTTCTTCTAAATTTTCATAAATACTATAATGTTTAATTCCATATTTTTTCATTGTGGCTATATCCAATTCTTTGAATGCTGGACATGGCAATACTGTTCCATCAAATTTTATATCTAGTTTTTCTAATCCCGCATTACATTTATGTGAAGTATCTCCCATTAATGGTATCCCAATTCTTATATGACCACCATATAAATTTCTAGAATTATTTAAAAGCTTCATAAATTCTACTAATTCACTTTCACTTAACATTAAATCATTTGCATTTTTCGACCCTCTACCTTGAGGTACAAAATTAAGTATGCTAATATTATTTATTCCAGCAATTTCTAACATTTCTAATATATCTGGGATTTCTCTATAATTTGGTTTCATCGGAATAAAATGAACATCCGTTTCTAATCCAACAATTGAAGCATTCAATAATGAATCCAATAAGCAAGCATGCTTTTGTCTATTTCTTCCCATTAAATATTCATCAGTTTCATGTTCATATGCTTGATAATCAAAAACTATTTTATCTAATCCCATTGATTTTAGCAAAATTAGCTCTTCTTTGGTTATAGGGCTGAATGCAGGTGGATGTATTATTCTTTCATAATAATTTTTTACGTTATTTTTTAATCTTTCGTTCCAAGATTCATGTTTTTCTATTTCTGCTAATTTAAGATTCATTTCTTTGATATAAAAATCTATTGCTTCAGCAGATAGTGGTAAAGATTTTTTTATACCACTTGTAAATATTACTGTCCTTATTCCAAATGATTTAGCGTATTCAACCATCCTTAATAAATCAGGATGTAAAAAAGGTTCTCCACCACTTAAAGATAATTCCTCTATTCCACCCTCACTTATAAAATAATCTATAACTCTTTTAAAATCATCAAATGAAATAATTTGCTTTTTATCAATACATGAATTTGAAGAACAAAACTTACATTCATTTGGACATGATTCAATTATTTCAAAACATAAATCTTTTACCATAAAACCACCCATTTATTAATTTTTATTATATCATAAATTCACCGAAAATTAGAACGCGAGAACTACTATCTTCAAGATTTTATAATGCTTTGCTCAATCTCGTGTATGATGTATGTATGCTGTGTGTTATCTTTAGGGTAAAAATAGCCTATTTTTTTTATTGCAGCAAAAAAGCCCGTAAATACGGACTTTTGAAACATTTGAAATAATTCTTAACGTTTTGTAAATTAGTGTCCCCGTATTTATGCGAGTTTGCGGAGTTTTTGTATGCTGTGTGTATGCTACACAAACGGTCTTAATAGGACCTTAAATAATTATAAAAATTTTTTAAAGAAAAAAATCAACCTGATTAAGTTGACTCTTTTCCACAAATATGCAACTAACACTAAATTGTATACAAAATAATATTAATTGTTTACACTGCATGGCTAATCACTTCCACACCCATAATTTACTATTTGCATTGATTAATAGCGGCTAAACGGGTTTAGCAAAGAAAATTCATTTATAATCAAAAAAACTTTATCATGATTGTAACTCCAGAAAAATATCGTGAAATTATAGTACCAAGATTTTTGTTTATAAATTTCGAAAGAACTTCCTAAACTAAGAGTGTCCCGCTAAAGGTAAAGCGCCTTGTAATAAGGCATCCCTCCTTCGTGTAGTATAATCTTTTAAAACTATACCACTAGAAAAAGTGTACCATTTTTAGGCAAATTTTGCAACACAATCAAACGTTTTTTCGCAGTTTAATACAGATTTTTCAATCTGAAAATTTATCATTTTGCATATATCGCCAATGAAAACCACCACATCTATAATTTCCATTTACAGAAGCTATTATACTACAAGGTTTCTTATTAACAAATTCTGCTGCAGATTTAACTGATTCAAAAGTTTTATTTAACTCTACACAAAAAACCTTTTTATACGCTTTAGTATATCTGCATTTTGGGCAACCGCATCTATCTTTACCTGTTCTTGATGCCACAACTGAAGAATATGAATTTTTGCACTTAGGACAAATCCACCATGTTTTTTTGCCAGTATGTGCTGATATTTTATCCGGTGTTAACGGATAATTTTTTTCATAATCCCATTCCTTTGAAATTTCAGGATATAAATAATCTAAAGAATTAAAACCTATTGTAGAAAGGACTTTCCTACATATATCAGCATTATCCCTATTACAATCGACATCAATATTCATATTACAACCATATTCATTATTTAAAATTTCAATAATTTGATTTATTGGTTCACTCATATGCGTTCCATTTGTAGTCGGCTTAGGAGTTATAATACAATGATGAGAACTTTCCATTATAGGACATCTTGGTTCCCTTATACGAATTATTGTAATTCCGTTCTTTAAACAAATATTATTTTTAAAATTATCTTTTGCTACGTCTTTATGCCATCTATAACCGTCATATTCTATACCCAAATTTAAGGATGGAATAAATATATCTATTTCTTTTCCGTCTAAAAAATCAGGTCGATATTGTTCTTGTATATCTTCAAAATATTTTGATAAATAATAGAAAATCATTTTTTCGGGAATTGATACTCGAGACATACAAATTCCACAACTTAATGATTTATAAGCTTTTAAATTGCTTTCCAATATCACTTTAGTTCTTCCACAAAGACATTCACAGAGCCATTGTTTTTCATGCGCTTGAGATTTTGGCTTAATATAATCATGTGCTTGTTCCTTAACGGTTAAATAACCAAATACGTTCCCAATTTTTATTGGTTTTACATGCTTGCATCCATCTCTCCCAAGGCGTTGATTTTTATGAAACCAATCTGTTGTAATTTCAACTTCATTTTCGCAAACTTGGCAAATACAGCGCCATTTACTATTACCAATATATTCTTTAGCTATAAGCGTGCCTGATATTTGACCTGTCAATTCTTGCAAACTTCCCATAATATTAACCTCCAACAATTTATATTATATCATAAATTCATCGAAAAATAGAACGCGAGAACGACTAGCTTTTAGGTTTTATAATGGTTTGATTAACATTGTGTATGCTGTGTGTCATCTTCAGGACAAAATTAGCTTATTTTTCATAATTTAGACAAGCAAAAAAGCCCGTAAATACGGACTTTTCGAAACATTGAAATACGTAATATTGTACCAATATTGGTAATTTTTTAACGTTTTGAGAATTGTGGAGCACGACGTGCTTTCTTTAAACCATACTTTTTACGTTCTTTAACTCTTGGATCTCTTGTAACGAAACCAGCAGTTTTAAGAATATGTCTATAACTATCTTCTCTAGTTTGATCTGTATTTGCATCAAATTCAAGTAAAGCTCTAGTAATAGCTAATCTTATAGCACCAGTTTGTCCTGAGAAACCACCACCGTTAACTTTAACTTCGATATCGAATCTATTTTCATTATCAGTTGCTACTAATGGTTGTTTTAAATCCATTACTAATGTAGCATAAGGCATATATTCATCAACATCAATACCATTAACAGTAATTTTACCAGTACCACCAACTAATTTAACTTGTGCTACTGATCTTTTTCTTCTACCTGTTGCAGTCCAAATTTGTTTACTTGCCATAAGTCCTCCTAATCAATATCCATAGCTACTGGTTTTTGAGCTTCATGTTTATGTTCACTACCAGCATAAACAAATAACTTTTTACCCATAGCTCTACCTAATCTATTATGTGGAAGCATACCCTTAACAGCTCTTTCAAGCATTTCTTCAGGATATTTTTCAATCATAACTTCAGCAGTTCTTTCTCTTAATCCTCCTGGAAATCCAGAGTGATTATAGTATTTTTTGTCTTGTAACTTATTACCAGTTAACGCAACTTCTTTAGCATTGATAATAATTACATTGTCACCACAATCAATGTGTGGAGTATAAGTTGGTTTATGTTTTCCACGTAAAATGTGTGCTGCTTTTGTTGCAACTCTACCTAATGGTTTACCAGCTGCATCAATAACATACCAGTTTCTTTCAACTGTTTCTTTTGTTTGCATAAATGTTTTCATATTTTTTCCCTTTCATTATGTCCTCTACCAAACTTTCCCAGGGTTCAATAAATTCCATAAATAAAATGTACCATTTAAAATTATATGTAAAAAAGCCTAATTTGTCAATTAAAATCGCACTTTCACATCTATTTAATAATTAATTTTCAATAAATAAAGTCCATTTGGACTACTAGTAGGTAATCTCTTATCAATTTCAGGATGTTTTAGCATATTTTCAATAGTTTTTTTAGATGCTTTTCCTTTACCAACTTCAAGTAATGCCCCAACCAAATTTCTAACCATATATCTATAAAAACCAATACCCTTAAATTTAAAATATAGAATATTATTAAATTTATATATTTTTATATCTAATATTGTACCAATATAATCTAATCTTTCTCCTGCTACAAAATTTTTAAAATCATGCGTTCCTAAAAACAAACTACTTACTTTTTTCATTTCTTTAATATCTAGATTATTTCTTACTTTTAAATAATAATTTTCATCTTTATTATTTGATAAATCCACCTTATATAAATAAGTTTTATTTTTAACACTATGTCTAGCATGAAAATCTTCATTTACTTTTTTTATCTTTTTAATTTTCAAGTCTTCTAAAACACTATTAAGTGATTTTTTTAAATTAGAGACATCTTTACTAGTTTCAAAGTGAACAACTTGATATAATGCATGAACTCCACGATCAGTTCTACCTGCGCCTTTAACAATTATTTCTTCATTTAATATTTTACTTAATTCATCTTCAAGATATCCTTGAACATTTCTAACATTTTTTTGTCTTTGAAATCCATGAAATTTAGAACCATCATAACTTATAACCATCATATATTTCATTATGACACTCTCCTATAAATATCTTTAAGTAATTCATATATTTCTAGAGTTTTATCTACCCTTATTTTATCTTTATTAACATAAGCAATAAACTCTATTATCTTAGGCATCATAACATATTCATACAATTTCTCATCAAATAAATCACTTGTTTCAAAAATAATATCTTTATCTTTTATAACTACTACTTTATTTGCTACATTTATGAAAGAATTAACATTATTATCAATAATAACTATTTTCTTATGATAATCATTACTTAACTTAATAAATAGTTTCTTCATATATTCTCTATCTTTATAAATTAATGAATCATACATATTACCAACAATAATTACATCTTTATCAAGTTTAGTTAATAATTCAATTTTCCATAATTCGCTTATAGTTAAATTATCATAATCATATTCTAAGTATGTATCATCAAGTCCGACCATTTTTAATGCTTTACTAATATTTTTAACTTCTAACGCACTTACTTTTCCATTAAATCGAAAGTTACTCTTATATTTACTAGCAACTCCAATTATATTATTATCTTTAAGAATATTTTTTATTTCCATAATTTATCAGCAAGACTTTCTTTATCTATATAAATATCATCAACTAAATTATAATCTTTTAATAATAAGGATAATTCTACTATAAATGGCAAATTAAGACCTAAACGTTTAAATAATTTTTCATTTTTTAATACTTCTAAAGTAGAACCTTCCATAAGAATCTTAGATTTATCATACACAATTAAGTAATCTGTATATAAACATAACTCAACATCATTAGTAACATTAATAAACAAGATATTGTTATCTTTTAAATATTTAAACAATTTTTTTAATTCTTTTTCGCTTAAATTATTCAAGATATTAAAAAACACTACTTTCTTCTTCTCATGAATTTCTTCATAAGAAAAATCACCATCAATAACATGATAATCTTCATATTTATTTAATATTTTCTTATTCAAATTAGTACTTATAATGGTAACGTTTGTTATTTTATCCATATTATCTACTTCTTTTCTATATTTAAATGATTTTCTTTTATTTTTCTAAGCTTAATAAAATGGTGATTTATACCTGATTTACCAACTTTATAATCTGTTTCTAAACTAATAATATCTGCTAGTTCTTGATAAGATGATTCTGGATATTTTTTACGATATTCAATAACAATTTGCATTTTTTCATCTATAAGAGTTAATAAATCATTTTCTTCTAAATATTTAATATCCTCTACTTGGCTTAAACCACTTTTTATTGTTTTTTCTTGATTAGCTATCTCACAATTATTTAATCTATTAACCATATTTTTATGATCTCTATATATTCTAGTATCTTCAAATTCAAATAAAGAATTTATTGCTTTAAACATCTTTATTAAATCACTAATACTTTCACTCATTTTTATATATGCAATAAACTTGTAACCTCTTTTTATTACTTTAGCATTTAATCTAAAATAATTTAGTAAATTAGCAATATATTCAGCATCACTTTCTTCATCTAAAATATATTCTAAATGATAACCACTAGTCTTAGGATTAGATACATTACCAACTCCAAGAAAAGCTCCTTTCAAATAAGCAATTTTTTCTTCATCACTATCTATTAATGGTTCTTTATCAATATTTAACAATTCCTTTATATATTCTACTTTTTCATTTATTTCTAAAATATATATTTGCTTTACTCTAAATCTTTTTTGAATACGAATAGTTATTTTTGCTGAAATACCAAATGTTTCTTTAATTAATTTGTAAACAAATCTTGTAACTGAAGCATTTTCTAAAGTTATAGTAATATTATCTCTAATTAAAGAATTATATCTTAAAAAAGCATCAATAACACTTCTTCTTTCAATTTCATTATTATCTAATTTACTAATTTCTTCTTTTATTCTTGTAGTAAATGTCATTTTATGCCATCCATTAAGTATGAGAATATTACATAAGCTGTCTTTAATTCATCATGTCTATAATAATTTTCTTCTATCTTATATAATTTATCTGCTATTACTTTTTTATTCATTTTTTCTAAATTATCTAAATCTAATATTACTTGATCTTTTTGCTCTTCAGTTTCATATTTTTTTACTAATGCTGAATTCATTTTTGTGTTATTTGCTACTACTATATCTATAGAATTTTTCCCTAAATATTCTTCTAACAATTCTATATGATTACTTACAGTATAGTCATCTGTTTCTCCCGGTTGAGTAAATAGATTACATACATACATAGTTCTTGCTTTACTATTCTTTATTGCATTATTTAATTTACTATCAAGTAAATGAGGAATAATACTTGTAATTAAACTACCTGATGAAAATATTATTAAATCTGCTTTTTTTACTGCATCAATTACTTTTGGATTAACTGTTATTTCATCTGAATAACATATTCTTTCAATATGCTTCTTAGTTTTAGTAATTTGTTCTTCACCAATTAATCTTTTTCCTTCACTCGTAATACCTACTAAATCAACATTATCCTCAGTTAAAGGAAGCACATTTCCTTTAATGTCTAATAACTTAACTAAGATAGGTAAAGAAGATGCAAAATCTCCTTTTAAATCCAAAAGAGCAGTCAATAATAAATTCTTAATTGAATGATTTCCTAATGTTTTTGATTTAGTAAATCTATAATTCATTAAATCCTTTATTTCATTGCTACATTCACTCATTGATAATAATACTTTAGTAATATCACCAACTGCAGGAATATTATAATCTTTACGTAATCTTCCTGTACTTCTCCCATTATCTGAAACAGACACTACTGCTGTTACATCTATAGGAAATAATTTTAAACCTTTTAATAGTTGAGATAGTCCACTACCTCCACCAAATATTACAATCTTTTTCATAATTAATCACATCTAATATTTTATCACAAATAATAAAACTAGCAAAGTAATTGCTAGTTTGTTGTTATCTACTATAGAACCAACCATTTTTATTTGGAAATCCTGGTGGATTAATATAATTTGCAGTAAACTTAGAATATGTTTGTGTTTTATCTGCTGTATAATGATTATTTTTAGAAACACCATAATGTAAATGGGCTCCAGTTGAACAAGATTCCCAACTTTTAGTTTTTTTACCTCCACCAACAGTACCAATTACTGTCGATGTTGTTACTTGTTGTCCTTCTTTAACGTTAATATCTAATAAATGCATAAATACAACTGTATATTTAACATTTTGGATAGTTACCCACAAATAAACCATTTTTCCACCACATCTTGGAGATTTAACCCCATTTTGACCAGGAATACTAACTATTGCAACAACTCCAGTTGCTGGAGCATAGATTTTAGTACCTTCCCCATTACCACCAATATCTATACCATTATGAAATCTTTTATCTCCATAAACAGGATGAATACGATATCCAAAAGCGCTAGTTATAACGCCTCTATTTAATGGTTTTGTCCAACCAGCATTATTCCCAACTTTTATACATGTACTTAGTTTATCAGCATCTTTACAACCCATATTTTCATACATTTTAATAGTTGATTTCATTTCTGCTATTTCTTCGTCAATATCTTTAGCACCTTCTTGAATATCAATTAAACTTGTTTTTAAATCACTAATTTTTTCTTCATATTCAACCATTTTTTTTGCTAAATCATCCTGATATTTGACTAATTTTTTACTCATTTTTTCATTACTAGAAATCATCAGTTCTAAGCTATTTAATTTTTTTTCATTATTTTCTGTTATTTTATTAATATCGTTCATACGAATTACTAATTCAGTCATAGTTTTAGATCCTGATAAATATGAAGCATATATATTTTCATTTTCTAATTTTTGCATTAATTTTAATATCTCTGCAGTATCCTTCTTTATTTTAACTATTTCTTCATTAGTGTTTGTAATTTGTTTTTCTAATTCAGTTACTTCATTTTTGGCATCTTCAATCTCTTTGCCTGCTTCTGCATACTTATTATAATTACTATTTATTTGAGATTGTGTTAATTTTTCTTTTTCTTTTTGTGCTTTAGCATCTGCTTCCAATTTTTTTAATGCTTTTTTATAATCTCCCAAAGTTTCTTCTTCATTAATCGTTATAGCATTAACAGGAATAATTGCAACATATTCAAAAACTACCATTATTAGAAGTAATATTTTTACGGCATTTAATACTATCTTTTTCATATTTTCAAATACTTTCTTACAGCATTTAAGCTTCCAAACATACCAATTATAGCTCCTAGTAAAAGTATTATAATTCCTACATCAAAAACAAAATTATATGGATTAATTAAATTTACTATATTACTTATTATGTGTCCACCCATTTTTTCATATATAATAATATAACCATATATTATTATAATTATAGGAATAAAGGAACCTAATATACCAATTATAAAACCTTCAAATACAAATGGTAGTTTAATTGCCATATTACTAGCTCCAACTAAACGCATTATTTCTATTTCACTTCTTCTTGCATATATAGCTAATTTAATTGTATTTGTAATTAAGAATGCTGTGACAAAGACAAGAGCTATTACTACAATAATAGTAACTTTTTCTATAAAACTAAAAGCTTCTACAATGGTATCAACTGAATTTTCACCATATAAAGCGCTTTCTACGTTATCCATCACTTTTATCTCTTCTGCAATACTATTTAATTTTTCAGCATCATCTACTGTTATTATAAATGTGTTTAATAAAGGACTATCCTCATAACTTTCAAAAATTGTTGCATATGATGAGGAATATTCACTCATTTCCAATTCTCTTTCTTCATTACTCTTATATATTACTTCTTCTACACCTTTTATTGCTTTTATTTTTGATTCCAAAAAACTAATGTCATCTTCTTTTGCACTCTCTTCTAAATATACTACTATACTTAATTCGCTTTCTAAATCTTTAGTAATACTATTAACATTACCAGCAATTAGTAATGATATAGCTACAACCATAAGTGTTATAGTGGCACATAGTATAGATGCCATACTTAAACTAAAATTACGAAATACGCTTTTAAAAGCGTCTCGTATACTTCTAAAAAAAATTCTAAACGCTTTCATGTGACTTGTAACTTCCTTTCAAGTAATCTCCAGTTAATACGCCATGTTCAATAAGTAATACTCTCTTTTTCATCCTATTAACTATATCTTTATCATGAGTAGCCATAATAACTGTAGTTCCTAAATCTTTATTAATACTATCAATTACTTTCATAATTTCTTTACTAGTTTCAGGGTCTAAATTTCCAGTAGGTTCATCACAAATTAAAAGTTTTGGTTCATTAACTATAGCTCTTGCTATACAAACTCTTTGTTGTTCTCCACCTGATAATTGATGAGGGAAACTTCTAACCTTCTCTTTTAACCCAACTATCTCAATTGCTTTCATTACTTTAGGTCTTATTTCTTTTTCTTTCATACCTAAGCATTCTAAGGCAAAAGCAACATTTTCATATACTGTAAGTTTAGGTAATAATTTAAAGTCTTGAAATACTACCCCAATCTTTCTTCTTAATTTATAAACACGGCCATTGCGTAGTTTAGCTACATTAACGCCACCAACTACTACGCTTCCTTTTGTAGGTTTTTCTTCTCTATACAACATTTTTATAAATGTTGATTTTCCACTAGCAGTATGACCTATTACAAAGACAAATTCGCCTTTATCAATAACAACTGACATATCTGCAAGTGCAGTAACACCAGTTGAATAAGTTTTATTTACATTTTTTAATTCAATAAACTTCATATCATATACTCCTACTTAATTATATCAAAAAAAAACCATTATATAAATGGTAAATTTGACCTTTTTACACCGCCCTGAACTTCATAACAATCACTAATTACAAAGAATGCAGTAGGATCTATTTCTTTGATTCGCATTTTAAATAAATTAACATCCCTATTTCCAATAACACACATAATCATTGCTCCTCTTATATGTGAGTATCCACCAACTGTAGGAAATATAGTAAAACCAGTCATAAATTCTTCTTCAATTAATGTTTTTACTTTTCTTGATTCTCTTGTATAAATCATAAATTTTTTACTATCAGATATACCAATAATTATTTTATCAACAACCATTGAACTAACAACAAGAATAATTATTGAATATACTCCCATATCAAAGCCAAACACAAATGAACCTAGTAAAATAATTGTTATATTAAATATTATAGAACTTACCCCTTCACTAAAATGACAATATTTGCAAAGGACTTGCATCATAACGTCTGAGCCACCTGTAGTATAACCAAATTTATAAATTATTCCATTACTAAAACCATATAATAAACTTGCTAAAACTACAGTAACTAGTATTTCTTGAAAAGATAAATAAATTAATAAGAATTTTGCTATAGGTTCAGTAAATGTTACAAAAATTGGATATAAAAGTGAACCAACAACCGTTCTTTTTGTAACTTCTTTTCCCAAAAATATATAACTTACTATTAACAGTATAATTGATGATATATAAATAAAAATTTGTTTATCAAATCCAGTTAATTCCTCAATAACAATAGCTAAACCAGAAGTGCCACCAACAACTAAATTATTCGGAACAAAAAACAAGTTATAACACAATGCTAAACAAAATGTTCCAAATACAAATGAACAACCTGTTAATAAAACTTCTTTAGTATCTTTACTAATCTTTTCTTTATCCTTTTTCATTCTAATCTACCTAAAATAATTATACAAAAATATTATTTTAGTTGCAATAATAATTAAATTAAACATATATTTTAAAGAGGTGACTTTTAATGAACGGAAATTATTATCAAAATCCCACATTTCCAACAAATCAAAATACAATACCAACACCATCTTCTCCACCAGGAAATATTTCATCACAAAGCATGATGCCAATTGAACAAAGTTATATTGAAAATATTCTAAGACTTAACAAAGGAAAAAGGGTTAATGCATATGTATCTTATCCAGATAGTAATGAATGGAGAGATAAGGTATATTCCGGCATTATTGAAGAAGCAGGTAGAGATCATTTAATAATAAGTGATCCAGTAAATGGAAATTGGTATTTAATAAGAATGATTTATTTGGATTATGTAGAATTTATGGAAAGAATAAATTATTCTCATGATTATTCAGAAAAAACTTTTTAAAATATAGGTTATAAATTTACATAATTTTTTTCTTAATGTATAATCTAATTACAAAGAAGTCAATCCTGGCCCGCATTGGGCTGAGGTCGACTTTTTTTTGAATAATCTAACACTACTTTTTTACCGTCCGCTTCATATTTAATTCCACCATGTTCATAATATAATTAATCTTCTACTTTATAACTATTAGGTGTAGCATCTCTTAACCATTCATCAGTTACATCTATATAATTTTTATTCATATTTTAATTTCATACATCCATACCTCCTCATATATATGTTTACAACTTTTTTCGTTCATTTCCTTTTTTTAAACAAAATTTCAACAAAAAATAACGGAGTAACAGGTTATTTCGTAAAATAAACCATCTCCGTTTTTAATTTGGAATAAAATTCCTAGATAATCTTTGTCCTCTATCTTCCCAAAAATATAGTCTTAACCATATTATCATTCAAGTTATAGTGGGCTGGGCGAACCGAATTCGTATTCGTCAAATTATTGTTATTGACTTGCCCGTTCGAATTCACATTCCACGCATTGTAATTACCACTGCTATTAGCTCCGTAACGCGACTCTTTATCCAAGATTACCTACAATAATTATATGTTGATAACTTATTACTTATCAACAAAAAATGGAAGGCTTAAAGCCTCCCGAAGGGTTAAGTTTCTATTTTAACGTCTTCGTTGACGATTACTAATTTATTATATATGGATTATCTATTGTTCCCGTTCCACCGGTTATTTTTATATCACTTGTTAGATAGAAGACCGGACGATATGTTCGTTTTAGTGCTGTTGAAGAATATGCTGAAAATAACCCGGAATTTGAGGTATTAAAAACCCAAGCCACACCATCAGCTTTTCGATCTATAGACCATTCATAAACTCCTGAATAAATCCAAGAATCTATATTATCTTCATCCGTACAATAATAATCTAATGTAGATACAATGCCAACTTTTGCATCGACTGAATAACCACTAGTAGGTTGATTAGTATAATAACTTTTATCGCCATAGTTCCAAGTAACTGTTGCTATTTTATTTTCCCATCCTGTTGGTACATATGTTGTATTTGTTAAAAATGTGCTACTATTTATTGCGCTATATATAGGACTATTAATCCATCTATCTGTATTAGAACTAGCCCATTTTAGTTGTCCCATATCTTTTCTTTTTACAACTTTAATTTGCCCTTGTGAATTAATACTAATTATTCTATACATATATTTATCTTGATTATTAGTACAAGTTGATTTATCATTTGTTCCAAAACATATATAATTATTATCAACTACATCATCTGTTCCTTCATATCTATGAAAATCATTACAAGTACTCCAAGAATAACTTGATAAATTTGATATAGCACTAATGTTACGACCTCCATATTCATTAGCCATACATGTTCTCACATCAGGGTAAGATGAACACAATTTATACAAGTTCATCGGTAATGCTTTAATACTTACTGTACTAGTCAGATGTCCTATATTTCCTGCTTTATCTTTTACATGTATGTAATAACTACTGGTTACAGTTACTGCTGTGGTACTTGTAAATGTTGTTCCACTTACTTCATCCCATATACATCCGCTTGTTGATGTTCTACTTTGATTTACACATACATGTGATACTCCACTTCCTGTTTCTGTAACGGTTACATTTGCTGTTCCCGCTCCACTATCACTTGCACTTGTTATTACTGGTGCTACACTATCTAAAAATACTACATCACTTACTACTGGTGATATATTTTCTGCTGCATCTCTTATGAAGGCATATCTTGTATTACTTCCTTGTGTACTTATTGTATAACTTGGTGTTACTGAATTACCTGTTGTACTTATCCAACTACAACTACTTGAATTGTTTTCTGTATTTATACAATAACTTTCTATATCATTATCTGTCCATGAAAGGTATGCTGTTGTATTTGTACTAGTTATATATTCTGGATTTGTATTTCCTCCTAGATAAAATGTAAATGTTTGTGGAGGTATTTTATCTAAATCAAAGTACAAATAACAGAATAGTGTTTTATTACTTGATACAGTTATTTTATTATTGTTATACGATATTACATCATTTACTACTTTACCTTTATTATCAGTACAATTACTTCTTTCTTCGTTAAAGTAATATTTTAATCCTATTGGATAGTATTCACAGTCTGTATATTCCTCGTATTCTCCATCTTTATTCTCTACATACATTGAAAACATTTCTTTATCTACTTTATTTTCTTCTTTTATCTCTTTTATATCTTTATTGTTAAATGATTTAATACTTAAAAACACAAATGTAAATTCAATTAATAAAAGTAATGTAATTATTACTTTAAAATACTTCTTACACATACAACTTAACCTCTCATTTATTTTCTAAATGAATTATATAAAGATTTATTAATAACATTTGTTATTTACACCTAATAAAGTGTAATATTAATACACCCTAAAAAATGTATGAAATTATATTTTTAGAGGGTTATTTTATGAATATACAGAGATTAAAAGAAATAAGAGAGGATAGGGATATTCCTCAAAAAGAAGTTGCTACTATATTAAATACAACACAACAGCAATACTCTAAATACGAGTTAGGAATACAATTAATACCAATAGATAAACTATGTGAATTAGCAGACTTTTATAATGTTAGTTTAGATTATCTTGTTGGACGTACCGATGAAAGAAAAGCTTATACAAAAAGCAAGTATTTTTACACTAAATTTACTAAAAATAAGATTACTTCTTGTAAATAAATAGCATTCTAAAATATAATAATATATAGGAGTGGTTTTATGAGAAAAAGTGGATTTTTAGAAGGTGCAATCATTGCAACTTTAGCAATATTTTTTACAAAATTCATTGGAATTGTTTATGTCATTCCTTTTTATGGTATAGTTGGTTCCCAAGGTGGAGCATTATATGGCTATGCATATAATATTTATAATTTATTTTTAATAATATCTAGTGCTGGTATTCCTCTTGCGATAAGTAAGCTAGCTAGTGAATACAATGCTTTAAATAAACAAAAAGAAAAAGAATATATGTTTCAAATTACAAGAAAAATAATATTAGCTTTTTCAATAATATCTTTTCTGATTTGTTATATATTTGCTCCCCAAATAGCTAGTTTAATAATAGGTAATGTAGAAGGTGGAAATACTCCTGAAGCTATCGCAACTGTTATAAGATGTGTATCATTTGCTATTTTAATAGTACCAATGCTTGCAATTAGTAGAGGTTATCTTCAAGGTCATGGTTACATAAGACCCGCTTCATTTAGTCAAGTTATTGAACAAATTGTAAGAGTAATCGTTATTCTTGGCGGAAGTTATTTCGTCTTAAATATTTTAGATTTAAGTTTAACAACTGCTGTTGGTGTGGCAGTATTTGGAGCTTGTGCGGGTGCTATTGCAGCCTATGTTTACTTAATAAATAAGATGAACAAAGTCAAAAAAGATGGTATTGTAGATACAAAGGATTTAAAAAAAGAAGAAAGATTAGAAATAGCAAAAAAAATTGTGTTATATTCTATACCGTTTATTATAACTAATATTGCTAACTCATTATATAATTCAACTGATATGATTTTATTAATAAGAGGGCTTGATTATTTAAACTTTAATGCTATAGATATTGAAACAATTAGTAGTGTATTTACTACATGGGGACATAAACTAAATACTATAGTAACAAGTATTGCTACAGGTATTGCAATAAGTTTAGTACCTAATATAGCTAAAAGTTATGCAAAAAAAGATTTTGAAGATATAAATATTAAGTTTAATAAGACTTTACAAATATTTTTCTATGTAGCAATGCCACTTGCAATTTTTATGAGTGTCTTTGCTAAAGAAATATGGCAAATATTCTATGGTATTAGTTCAAATGATCCAATAAGTTATTATGGGCCAATAATATTTAGATTTTCTATTATAACAGCTGCTGTAGACGCTTTATATATAATGATTTGTAATGGTTTACAAGGCTTAAATAAATCTAAATTAATATATATATCTGTAGGACTTGGTTTACTTATTAATTTATGTTTAGATATACCTTTAATGATTTTATTTAATAGTATTGGTATTTATCCATATTATGGTGCAATTGCAGCTACTATAATTGGCTATAGCATATCACTGATAATTCCACTTGTTACATTAAAGAAAAAATACAACTTAAATTATTCAAGTACAACAAAAAAATTACCAAAATTATTTGGGATTTATTTAATAATGATACTTTTATCTTTAGGTTATCGTGGTATAATAAATAATGTAAATGGTAGAATGATTATGATTCCGTTAATTGGTATTATAGGTATTATTTTAGTTATACTTTATTATTTCTTAAATAAAAAAGAAATTGAAGAAATACTTGGTGGAAATATTATAGAAATTATAAAAAGAAAGAAAAGGGATAAATAATGAATATATACTTAATTTTATTAATAATTTTTGCAGTAATAGCAATTGTAGCACTTTTATATTTCAGTGGATATTCTAAGCTAAAAAAATATAAAGAAAAAATGGATAAAGCTGAAAACATTATAGATGAGAACTTAAATGAAAAATTAAATTTAATTATTACTATAAATGGTGAAGTAAAAAAAGTTACTGGAAAAAAAGATTATTTAAAAGATTATGTATCTGTTCAAGATTTGATTATATCTAACATAGAAAAGGATTTAAAATTAGATGAAGCAGTTAAATTAATAAATGATTTAATGGTTGACTTTACAGAGTTAAATACTGATACTGAATTTAATGAATTAATGAAAAAATTAAGAGAAATAGATGAATTATTAACATCAGCAAAAAATATGTTCAATCAAAATGCAGTACAATCAAATCAATTAATTAAAACTTTTCCAAACAACATAATAGCTAAACTTAGCAAATTTAGAATTAGAAGCTTTTATAACAATAATAAAACCGATGACATAGAAACTTTTTAAAGTTTCCAGTCTATCGGTTTTAATTTGTTCTTAATTAAAAAATCGTTAGTTTTTGAAAATGGTTTAGAACCAAAGAATCCACTATTTGCAGAAAATGGTGATGGATGAGGACTAGTTAAAACTAAATGTTTTGGATTAGTTATATATTTCTTTTTATCTTTCGCAAAGTTTCCCCAAAGAATAAATACTATTGGTTCTTCTTTTTGATTTAAAGATTTAATAATATAATCAGTTAATAATTCCCAACCTAAATTTCGATGCGATGCTGGTTTATCTTTTTCAACAGTTAATACAGCATTAAGAAGTAATACTCCTTCTTTTGCCCATTTAGTTAAATCACCTTCATTATGAGGACTAATACCTAAATCACTATACAATTCTTTATAAATATTTTGTAGTGATGGTGGTATCTTAATTCCTTTCTGAACACTAAATGATAAACCATGAGCTTCCCCTACTCCATGATATGGATCCTGACCTACAATAACAACTTTAGTATCTTTAAAGCTAGTTAATTTTAATGCGTTAAAAATATAGTTTTTTGGAGGGAATACCGTACTTGTATTATATTTTTCATTGATAATAGAAAGAAACTTTTTAAAGCCTTCGCTTTCTTCAACAACCTTTAATACTTCATCCCAATCATTACCTATCATAAACTAATTTCACCTTTTTCTTTTGAACGTAGCTTAATTGCTTGGAAACCATAAATAATTTGAAATATAGCAAATATTATTGCAAAGATAAAACTATATCTTGTGCCAATAGTAATAGTTAATCCACATATTAAATTACCTATAGCTTCTGCTAGATAACTAACCATTTCTTGTAAGTTACAAAAAGCAAGCTGATTTTCAGTACTAAAACGATTAACATATGGAGCATCAGTTATATGAGCATATGATTCAGAGAATAATAACATATAAACAATTCCTAAAACATATAACAGTTTATAATCAAATATAGCAGCAATAATATAAATTATTAATCTACCAACATATTTAATAGAAAAATTTATATAATCATTTTTACTAGTTAATTTTTCTAAAATTAAAGTACCAAGTAATACTGCTACTATACCAAGTATTAATTTGAAGGTTGATGCTCCGGAAGCACTAAACCCTAAATTAGATGTTAATAATGTTATAAGTAATCCGTAGACACAATGATATGATATTGTACTTGTTAAACGGAAAGCTAAGAACTTTTTAGATATTTTATCTTCTTTTACAATTTTAATTACTTTATATAAAGCATTATGATCATTATTTAATTCAATATTTTTATTATATTTATTTAAATCAACTGTTTTTAAAGTAATATAAGATACTAACATTAAAATACTTCCTAATAAACAATAAGTATTAAAGTTTATATTAAAAGTAAATAATGTTTTTCCTAATAAGAAAGAAGTTAAAAGTATACCGCCATAATAAGCATAACTATATATTAAACCTCTTAAAGCATATACTTTATCATTTTTAGTAATAAAAGTTATTAATGGATAAATACAAGCATATATTTCAGCATCAATAACAAAATCAAGCATAATTAAAAATTTTATTAGAACATTTAATCCGGTATGATTTAATATAAATAAAAGAAATAAAATTATAACTTTTAGAAGTAATAATATACAAGAAAATTTCTTTAATCTTTGTTTAGTAATTAAATTAGAACATAAAAATATAGTTGAAACAGATAATAATGCACATAAACTAAAGACAATTCCTATAGTTTGAGTAGATAAATGATTATCTGCCATCCATAATTCTTGAAAATTATAAAATATACCGCCAGATAAAGCATAAAATGCTAATACAATAAATATCTTCTTTACATCTTTATTCATAATTAACTCCTTTATTTATGGTAACGTTCGTTATTATTTATTTTAAATGCTCTATAAATTTGTTCTAGTAAAATTCCTCTAAATAAGCCATGTGGGAAAGTAAAAGATGAAAAGCTTAGTTTCTCATCACATAAATTAATAATCTCTTCTTCTAGGCCATTAGAACCACCAATTATAAAAGATATTGTTCCGTTATAATTAAAAAGTGAATCTAAATGTTTAGAAAAGGAAATACTATCATAATTTTTTCCATTAATGCATAATGCTATATTATAATCTTTTGAACTAATATACTTTAATAATTCATTGGTTTCTTTTGTAATATCATCATTATCTTTTAACTCAATTATTTCAAGCTTATGATATTTACTAATTCTCTTTTCATAATCATCTATTAATTCTTTTAAATAATTCTCTTTTATTTTTCCAACACATATTATTTTTATCATATATTTACCACTTCACTAATACTATCTTGTTCAGCACATTCTATATTTTTAAAATCAATTTTATATTCATTCAATGTATCATTTACTGTCTTAAGTGCTATTTCACTATTATTATTAACTTCACTTAAGTGCATTAAAAATACTTTTTTTGTTTTTTCTCCAATAAGCTTAGATAAATAAAAACCAGCAGCTTGATTTGATAAGTGGCCCTCATCACTCAATACTCTTGTCTTTAACCAATCAGGATAAGGACCATGAGTTAACATTTCTATATCATGATTGCTTTCAAGTAAATATACATCTCTATTCTTAAGTAAATTAAAATATTTACTTTTTATATACCCTGTATCTGTTATTTGTACTATTGAAGAATCTCCCTCTTCAATAATAAAGTTTCTAGAACCAATCGCATCATGACTAGATTTTATTGCATAAATTTTTATATCATCAAATAATATTTCATCTTCATATATTCTTATATGTTCATAATTTTGAATACTATCTAAGCTAGCAAACATTTCCTGTGGCATACATACTGTAACTTTATATGTTTTAATAAATGCTTCTAAAGCAGAGATGTGATCACTATGAAGGTGACTTATTAATATAATATCAATCTCTTTAGGATCAACATCTATCTTTTTTAAAGCATCCACTATATATTTTTTCTTCTTGCCCATATCAAGAAGTATTTTATGATTTTTTGTTTCTATATAAGTTACATTACCTTTAGAACCACTTGCAAGTACACATACCTTCATTATCTATACAGATCCCTTGGATTATAGAATGTACCACCACTACGTGGATTTCCAATTGATACACCAAAGTGTAAGTGCGTTCCTGTTGATTGACCACTATTACCCATATGTCCAATAACTTGTTTTTTAGAAACATATTGACCAACTCTTACTGGTATATCTCTCATCATATGGGCATAAATTGTAAATACATTATTACTATGATCAATTACTACTTGATTTCCGTATCCTCCACCACAGCTATTTGGATAACTACCATTATTTGGACAACCAGAATAAGTATATACAACTGTTCCTTCATTGGCTGCATATATATTTGAACCCCATGGAGTACCAGAAATATCTATACCATTATGTTTCTTTCCTCCACCTAATTCACGATAACCAAATGCACTTGTAACCACATAACGGTCAATTGTTGGCCATGTCCAACCAGTACCAGTATCTTCAAAGACTTCCCATCCCCAAGATACAACAACTTTTTTACCTTTAGTAGTAACTTGATTAACAGTTTTTCTTATTTCTTCATAAGCTATATTTTTAACATCACTAGACAATTTTCCATTTACAACAGTATAACCGGAAGTTACACGAGCAAGCCCTTTTACACCAGGAGTAGTTATTTCACTATAACTTGAAGGCTTAGTATTATCTCTTACTATTTCTTTGTCAAAATCATATTCTACTTCTTTCATTTCATTAACTTCATAAGTAAAAGAAATTTCTGGAATTACATATGCAATCATTAACTTATCACCAATAGTAAGCAAACTATCTTTACTAGAATATCTAGAATTAGCAATTAAAATTTCTTGAGGATTTAATTCAAAAGTTTCGGCAACTGATTCAATTGTATCTCCAACTTTAACAGTATAACTTTGCTCTTTATAATTAAATCCAAATAACAAATCTTGTGCTAACTCATTACTAGTTTCATAAATTTTATCATTAGTACTTATATATTTTTCTCTTATAGAAATATCTTCAACAAATCCCATTTCTTTGTATATTATACCCACATCTTCAATATTTCCTTGTGTTCCATTAATATAATTTTCATAACTTTGTTCATCTATAAAAGCAAGTATAAAATCTTCAATTGCTTCTGTAAAAACTTCTCTATCAAGAACATAAATATTAAAAGCTTCATGATCCTTAGTTGCAGACATTTTAACTTCATAACCATGTATAGTAAAATCCTGTAATTCTTCTATTTTATTATATATAGTATTTAAATCAGTTGTTTTTGTATTATATGAGTAAGTTTCTATAACTTCTAAACTATTAGGAGGATAAACATTTTCAACATTATATTTATCTTTTATTGCTTGTTGTTTTTCATCAATTAGATTATATAATGCTTCTTTATCATCAATTGCTCCGATTATTTCACCATCTAAATATACTTTATATATTTTATTTATATTACTATCTACACACTTATAACTACCTGCTATAAAATATATACAAATAATTATCGCACAAAAAATCCCCGTTATTATTTTATCCTTTGATTTCATTAACTCTCATCCTTAATTTCATTAGCTACACTTCTAAATGCACTCATATTTAATTCAAATAATAAATCAATAGTTCCTAAACTACCTTTACGATGCTTAGCAATAACTAATTCTGCTGGAACTATCTTTTCTTTTTGATCTTTTTTTGCCTCATAGTAATCTTTTCTATTAATGAAAAGTACCATATCGGCATCTTGTTCGATAGAACCTGATTCTCTTAAGTCTGCAAGCATTGGCATATTACTTTCTCTTTTTTCAGCACTTCTTGATAATTGTGATAAAGCAATTACTGGAACTCCTAATTCTAAGGCCATAGTTTTTAGACTACGAGATATTTCAGATACTTCTACTTGTCTTGATTCTATTCTTTTATTTCCTGTAGTAACTAATTGTAAGTAGTCAATTACTACTAAACCTAAACCTTTAGGCATATTAGCAAGTCTTCTACATTTTGCTTTTATTTCAGCAACAGTTACTCCAGAATTATCTTCTATAAATAAATTTGTCTCAGCAAGTTGATTCATAGCTTCATTATATCTTTTCCAATCTCTTTCTTGCATTTGACCAGTTTGTAGTTTGTAAGCATCAATACCACCTTGAGCACTAATAATTCTATTAACTAATTGTTCAGCAGGCATTTCTAAGTTAAATATTGCTACAGCTTTATCAGTTGTTGTCGCAGCATATGTAGCCATATTAAGAGCAAGTGCTGTTTTACCCATACCTGGACGAGCAGCTAAAATAATAAGTTCACCAGGTTGAAATCCAGTAGTTATTTTGTCGAAATCATAAAAACCTGTTTCAAGTCCAGTAATTAATTTTTTAGATTTAGTCAATTCTTCTAATTTAGCTTGTGCTCTTCTAAGAATCTCATGAATAGGTACGAAATCTTTTACTGTTCTTACCTTTACAACATTTAAAATATTTCTTTCAGCATTATCTAAAACGGTAGTAACATCTTCTTCATCATAAGCTTCAGTAACAATTTCTGTTGCTGCATTAATTAGATTTCTTCTAGTAGCATTTTCTTTTAATATTTCAATATAATAACTTAAATTTGCAGTAGTTATTACTGAATCAATAACTTCACTAATATATTCAATTCCTCCAACTGCACTAAGTCTTTTCTTTTTATCTAATTCTTCTTTAACCATTCCAGCATCTACTGGAACCCCATTCTTATGAAGTTCATTTACAGCTTCAAACAAAAATTTATTTCTTTCGTCAAAAAACATATCTGCTCTTACTTCTTCACAGATACTATCTATTAAACTATTATCAATAAATGTTACCCCAAGAACACTCATTTCTGCTTCTTTGTTAGATGGCATAACACGAGCCATATCATCACCTACTTACTTACTACAATATTTATAAAAAAACTTACTTTCTTATGTAATTCAACTAATACTTTATGAACACCCAAAGTATCTATATTACTATTAGTTTTAATACATTTTTTATCTATGTTATATCCTTTTTTCTTTAATTCATCACATATTTGTTTTGTTGAAATATTTCCAAATACACGATCTTGTGCTCCAGTATTAACTTTAAACTTAATATCTTTATTTTCTAATTTCTTTTTTATTTCATTTAACTCTTCTACTAAAGCATCTTCTTTTTCTTGTCTCACATTTAATTCTTTATCTAAAACATTCTTGCTTCCTTTAGTATAAAGAACACCTAATTTATTCTTAATAAGAAAATTATTTCCATAACCATCACTTACTTCAATAATCTCATCTTTTTTACCTTTTCCTTTAACATCTTTAAGTAAAATTATCTTCATAAATTCCCTCCTAAAACGTTTACAATATTATAACATATAATTTACTCAAATAGAATATTTCCTTATTCTATCTTCCATGCCCTTTTTTTACCAGTATCAATCAATTTAATTTTACCACTATCTTTTAATATTTTAAAATATCTTCTTATAGTTCTTTCTGTATATCCATATTTATTTGCTAAAGTCAATTCGGTAACTTTAGAATCGGCTTTTATTTCTATTAAAATTATTTCTAGCATCTCCTTATTTATCTTTTTCATAAACTACTCCCTACACTATATATATAGTGCACTAAGTAGTCAATTTCCTTTTTTTAAAGAAAAAAATTCACAAAAATTGTGAATTTCTATTTAACATATGGTATTAAAGCCATAAATCTTGCATATTTAATTTGTTCTGCAATATGTCTTTGATGTTTAGCACAAGCACCAGTAACACGTCTAGGTAATATTTTACCTTTTTCATTTATATATTTATTGATAATCATAACATCTTTATAATCAACACTTTTACCAGCGCACATTTGACATATTTTCTTTTTCTTACGATAAAATTCTGCCATTTTATATCCTCCTTTTTTAGAATGGTAAATCGTCACTACTTAAAGTAATTTCTTCGCCAAAACTCTTAAAAGGGTCTTCTGTTAAGTCAGCTGTTTCCATAGGCATATTTGCAAGTTCATTTGCATCAGGAACAAAATCATTTCTTGAAGAAGTTGATTCCCCACCAGTTCTTGAACTTAAGAAGTTAACTGTATCACATACAACTTCTGTTGTATATCTTTTAGTTCCATCTTGAGCATCATAACTACTAGTTCTAATTCTTCCTTCTGCAGAAACTAAAGTACCTTTACGGCAATATTTAGATATATTATCTGCTTGTCTTCCCCAAGCGCTACAATTGATAAAATCTGCTCCTCTTTCTCCATTTTTGTTAGTAAAATTTTGAGAAACAGCAATTGTAAATCTTGTAACTGCCATACCACTTGGTGTTGTTCTTAACTCAGGATCCCTTGTTAGTCTTCCTACTAATAATACTTTATTCATGTACTACTCACTTTCTTTTTTTAAAATTAAATGTCTTAACATATTTTCGTTAATTCTAAGTTTTCTGTCGAATTCTTGAATAGCTTCAGTTGTAGCTTCAACATTCATTAAATAATAGAAACCACTAACTTCTTTTTTAATTGGATAAGCTAATTTTTTTCTACCCATATCTTTGAATTCGATAACTTTAGATTTATTGTCAGTTATTAACTTTTGTACTTCTTTAGTAATATTATTTAAAGCAGTTTCATCTAATGTTGCCTTAACAATAAACATAATTTCATATTTAGTCATCTTTTTCCACCTCCTTATGGTCTTTTGGCTTCATAAATGAAGCAAGGAGTAATAAATTTACTCGTGTTATAGTATATCAAAAATAGTTTTAAATGTAAACAATTTAATGATGAATATGTCTTATTTATTTGATATAATGAACTATATTAGGAGTGTATGAATTTTATGAAAAAAATATTATTTTTATTAACAATTATATTAATACCAATAAATGTATTTGCAAAAGATATTACAAGTTCAAGTACAATAACGATAAACAATGAAAAATATACTAAAATAACTGATAATAAAGAAAATACTTATATTAATGTTGAAAAAGATAAAGTTATCAACATAAAAAGTAATGAAGATATCGCTGGTATATATATTATTTATGAACTTAATAGCCAAACAGGAATTATTAAAGCAAATAATAAATTCATAGAAATAGGAACTAAAGGTTTTTTACACGAATATATTGATTTAAAAGATATTGGATTAACTAAAGAATTAGAAATAACTTATAATAATAACGTTAAAATTGGTGAAATTTATATTTTAAGTGCCGGAGAACTTCCTAGTTATGTAGAAGTTTGGGAAGAATCTTGTAAAGAAGCAGATTTGTTATTATTTACTACTCATAGTGATGATGAACAATTATTCTTTTTAGGATTACTTCCAACTTACGTTGCTAAAGGAGCGAGTGTACAAGTTGTATATTTTACTAATCATAATGATAATCCAAAAAGATTACATGAACAATTACATGGACTATATACAGTTGGAATTAGAAATTACCCAGTAATGGGTTTAATACCAGATGCATATTCAGAAACTTTAAATGGTGCGATAAAGAATATTGAAAAAGCAGGACTAACTGTAGAAGACGCTACTAATTTTGAAGTTGAAATGATAAGAAGATTTAAACCGCTTGTAGTAGTTGGACATGATGAATTAGGTGAATATTCTCATGGTCAACATATATTAAATACACATGTACTTAAAATTGCATTAGAAAAAGCAAATGATAAAACATACCATGCTGAATCATATGATAAATATGGAATATGGGATGTGCCAAAAACTTATTTACATTTATATAAAGAAAATAAAATTATTATGAATTATGATGAACCATTAGAATACTTTAATAGTAAAACAGCCTATGAGGTATCAAAAGAAGGATATAGTAAACATTTATCACAACAATGGACATGGTTTACTAAATGGATAAATGGAAGTAATAATAGCTATACAAAAGCTACTGATATAAAAACATATTCTCCATTAGAATATGGATTATACAGAACAACAGTTGGAGAAGATATTAATAAAAATGATATGTTTGAAAATTTAATATTTAGAAAAGATGAAGTACAAGAAGAAGTTGTTGAAAATGATAAAGTTATCAACATTACAGATGAAGGAAATCAAGAATACTATAGTAGATATAAAAATTATATTATAATTGGAACAATATTTATTTTAACTGTGACAATTACATTAGTATCAAAGAAAAAAAATAAAGTTAGAAAATAACTTTATTTTTTTTGGAAATTTACATTACATCTTCTCTCAATATATTGAAGATAATCTTCAACTTCAATTGCACCATATTTAAATAACTTATCCATCATATAATCAAAATTTTCTATTCCAATAGCAGGAATTAAAGATTCTAATGCTTTAGCATTTAAATTTTCTTTAGTTACAAAGAATCCAACTAATTGATCAATATCTTCTATATTAGTTTGATTAGAATAAGCTTTATTCTTAATCTTTAAAAATTCTTTTTCATCAAAAATTTGCCACTTTTGTAAATCATCTAATAATAATTCAAAATCACCAGTAGTCATTATATTTTTAAGTTCAACTACCATATCAATGCTTAATTTACCAATAATTCCTAAATAAATTATTTCTCTATAATAAGTCTTAGTTGGTTTTCTATCAAATAAAGCATCTTTAGGCTTTTCATCAATAGTTGTAAACAAAGTATATTCTGTTTCATTTGCTTTAGTAATTGGATTATCAATTGCAGGATTAATTTCTTTTGTATATGATGAAATGATATAATCATTTATTCTATTACGTTGAGATTTTTTTCTATCCATTTCAGAATACACAAAATCTGTAACTTCACCTTTAGTTGATTCCTTTAAAGATTTATAAGGACCAACTTTAAGTTTTCTACATATTGCTATAAAAGATGTTAATTCTTCTTTTACAATAAAATAACCCTTATATTCAGTTAATTCAAAAGCTGTTCTTCCATCTGCATTATTAAGTATTCCTAATAAAGTTAAATAATCTTCAGTTAATTCATTTTCTTCACTACCACGATTTTGACATACTACCTTTAATGCCGAATTAAATCGATTTAAAACATCAAAATCTTTAGCATTTTTAAGTAAATAAAATGTTCTTTCTGCATCTAGAAGTTCTTCAAACTCTTTTGCATATTCTACAGCTATTTCATACCATAATTTACTTACAAAATAGTTATTATAATTTTCATTTAATTCTATTACACTTATTTCTGTTTTTCTTTGTTCACTTAGCGCAATAATTTCTTTGATTCTTTCAATTATATCTCCATAAGTTTGCATCACAATACCCCAATTCTAAACATTAAATCTAAAGTAACAAATGTCACCATCTTGCATTATATATTCTTTTCCTTCAAGTCTTAATTTACCATTTTCACGAACCTTTATTTCACTACCAGCTTCCCTTAAATCATTAAAACTCATTACTTCTGCTTTAATAAATCCTTTTTCAAAATCACTATGGATAATTCCTGCACACTGAGGTGCTTTCATGCCTCTTCTAAAAGTCCATGCTCTACATTCATCAGTACCTGATGTAAAGAATGTTGCAAGTCCTAATAAATCATACGTTGCAAATATTAATTTATCTAAACCACTATTAGATATACCAACATCTTGTAGGAATATTTTCTTTTCTTCTTCATCTAAATCTGCAAGTTCACTTTCCATCTTAGCGCACATTACTATTACTGAAGAACCTTCTTTCTCAGCATATTCTTTTAGTTTAAGTGAATAATCATTATCTCCTAAAGATGCTGAAATTTCATCTACGTTTGCAACATATATAACTTTCTTTAAAGTAATAAAGTTAAAATTTTTAACTACTAATAATTCATCTTCATTAAATTCAACTGATCTTAAAGGAATACTTTTTTCTAAATTATCTTTAACTTTTCTTAAAGCTCCAACTTCTAAAAGCGCTTCTTTATCTTTTGTAGTTTCTGCTTTTTTTTCTATTTTACCAAGTCTATTTAGAGCAATTTCTAAATCTGCTAAGATAAGCTCGGTATTAATTATTTCAATATCTCTTATTGGATCAGTTTTTCCTTCAACATGAGTAATATTTTCATCATCGAAGCATCTAACTACTTCAACAATTGCATCTACTTCTCTTATGTGAGCTAAAAACTTATTACCTAAACCTTCACCATTACTTGCGCCACTTACTAAGCCTGCTATATCAATAAATTCAAATGTTGTTGGTACAATACTTTTAGGATTATATAAATCCACCAAATAATCTAATCGTGTATCTGGAACTGTTACAACTCCAACATTTGGTTCTATAGTAGCAAATGGATAATTCGCTGCTAAAATATGTTTTTTTGTAATTGCATTAAATAATGTCGATTTTCCAACATTAGGCAATCCAACTATTCCTGCTTTTAAACTCACTTTTAAAACCTCCTATATTGTTGGGAAACTACTTACTCCCAAAGGTAAACCTATTATATACCAAACTGCTAATAATACAAGCATTGTTAAACCAATTATTATTGAATATGGTAATTGATATTTAATAGATTCAAATAAATTAACTTTTTTATCACTTTGATTATATTTTTCTAAAAATGCTATATAAACAATAAAATATGCTAATAAAGGTGTAATATTCATTGTAGATGTTTCTGCAAATCTAAATACTATTTGGGCAAATGCAGGTGTCATTTCTGCTTCCATCATAATTGGTATAACTGTTGATGATAACATATACCACTTTAATTGTGATGATGGTACAAACAATGTACATACTGCAACACCGATAAATACTATTATTATTAATGGTAAGCCATTAAATCCTGAATTTGCAATAATATCACCAATAAATGCGACTACTACATTACCAATATTTGTTTGTTTAAATATACTAATAAATGCTGATGCCAAGAAAATCATAACTAACATATTTCCTATACCATCAAGTGAATGACCTAAATCATCACAGAAATCTTTATGATTTTTTATTGACTTATATCCTATTCCATAAAATAATCCTAAAATAATAAATAACATTGTAACAATAAATACAAAACCATTACTAAAGAATGAATTAACACTAAATAATTTATCAATGTAAGCTACTTGGCTATTATCAAGTAAAGCTCCACTTAAAGGAAGTCCAGGAATAATATTATAAATAAATATTACTAAATAAATAAGAGCGCTTCCACAAGCATAAAGCATACCTCTTTTTTCTCCTTTAGTAACAATATCTTCTTCTAATTCTGTTTCACTAAATTCATATTTAGGTAATTTTTTAACTATAATATTTTCAGTAACAATTGTTATTATATATGATACTAGTAAAACTGCTACTAACATAATAAATACAAATGCTAATGAATTTATAGTATAACTTGAATTAACTGTTTGTGCTGCTAATTTTGTATAAGCAAGTAATCCTGAATCACTACTAGTAAATATTACATTAATTGAGCTTCCACAAGATAATGCTGCAAATGATGCAATAATACCTATAGCAGGATTTCTTTTACCATAATAAAATAATAAAGCTCCAAGGGGTATAAATATTAAATAAGACAAATTTCCAAACACACTAGATAAAACACAAATAAGTACAAATATAAATGTTAATGTTTTCTTTTGTAATTTCTTTGTAGTTAATGTTATAGCAGTTTGTAAAAATCCACTCTTATCCATTATACTAATACCCATAAGAATAATAATTAAATTAGATAAAACAGTAAAATTTGCAAAATTAGATACTGTACTAGTAAATATATATTTAATACCACTAATACTAAATAAAGAATTAACAATTTCTGTTTCTGGCAATAAATCTAATGTAACAGTATTAATTTTATAAAATGTTGCCTGTGTATCTAAAATTTGTAAAAATCCACTTAATACTATTGAACAAACAATTAATAAAACATAAGTCATCAGTGGATGTAATCCTTGTTTCTCAGTTTTCCTTAATCTCTTCATTTTTGTTCACCTTCTTAAGTTTTTTTTGAAATTCTAATCTATCCATCATTATTTCCCTACCACAATTATCACATTTAATTTTGATATCTACACCCATTCTTGTGATAGTCCATAAATTAGTTCCACAAGCATGTTGTTTTTTCATAATGACTTGATCATTTAATGCAAATGATTTATCCATAGATTATTCATCTCCTATAGAAATATTAAATATTTCCATAATTCTTTCTAAATCTTTTACTGAGTCAAATGTAATTTCTATTTTATTTTTATTTATTTTTACTTTGTTTCCAATTTTATCACTTATTATACTTTCATATATATGAAATTTTGGCTCTTTAGATTGAACAATTATAGGCTTTCTTTTAACAACATTACCATTACTTACTAATTCTTCTAAATCCCTTACATTCATATTTTCTCTAACAATTTTCTCTGCAAGTTCGTCTATTTGATTAGCATCCTCTAATTTGCTTAATACTCTTGCATGAGATGTTGATAACTCTTTATTTATCAACATTATTTGAATATTATCTGGTAATTTTAACAAACCTATTAAATTTGTTATATAACTTCTACTTTTTCCAAATTTAGTAGCAAATTCTTCTTGAGTCCATCCTCTTAATTTAATTATATTAAGTACACTTTTAGCTTCATCTATTGGATTTAAATCTTCTCTTTGAATATTTTCAATTAAAGCAATTTCCATCATTTCTTGGTCAGTAAATTCTTTAATTATAGCTGGTACTTCAGTAAGTCCTGCTAAGCGTGATGCTTTGCAACGACGTTCACCAGCAATAAGCTCATAACCTTTTATACTCTTTTTAACAATAACAGGTTGAACAACGCCATATTCCTTAATAGATACTGCTAATTCTTTTAAACTTTCTTCATTGAAAGTTTTTCTTGGCTGATACGGATTACTTCTAATATCATCAAGTTTAATCATCGTAACATCATTCTTATTTTCAGTTACGATTTCTTTTTCAAAATTATCAAAGTCAATTACATTATTAGTAAATAACTGTTCTAATCCTTTTCCTAAAGCCTTTTTCTTAGTTTCCATTTCTACCAATCACTTCCTTTGCTAAATTACGATAAGCTTCAGTCGCTCTACTAGTTGGATCATATTCATTTATTGGCTTACCATGAGATGGAGCTTCAACTAAACGTACTAATCTAGGAATGATTGTGTTAAATACTTTATCTTTAAAGTATTTTCTTATTTCTTCAATAACTTCTAATCCTATATTAGTTCTTCCATCTAACATAGTAAGTAATACTCCTTCAATTCTAAGTGTAGGATTCATACTTGATTGAACCATTATTATTGAATTTAATAATTGAGTAATTCCATCTAACGCAAAAAATTCACATTGAACCGGAATAATTACTGAATCACTTGCAACCAACGCATTCATAGTACCTAATCCAAGTGAAGGCTGACAATCAATAATAACATAATCAAAAATATGTCTTACTTCATTTATTGCATTTTTTAATTGTTCATTTTGTCTGAATGTTTGATCCTCTAACATTCTTTTAACAAATTCTACATCAACACCAGCTAAATTTAATGTTGATGGCACTATAGCTAAATTTTCAAATTTAGTTTTCTTTATACCTTCTTCTATAGTACATTTACCAGTTATCACTTCATAAACATCATGATCAAAATCATTAGAATTTAAACCAAGTCCAGTAGTAGCATTACTTTGGGGATCTAAATCTATTAATAAAACTTTTTTACCTTCTTTCCCTAATGCTGCAGCAAGATTTATACTTGTTGTAGTCTTTCCAACGCCACCCTTTTGATTAACTAATGAAATAACTTTAGCCATAACACACCTCTATTTTTTATATATTTCCACTACTTAATATTTTAACATAGAAAGTATAATTATTGTAGAAGAAAATATCAAAAAATATAAATAACATATTTATTTTAAATTCATATAAAAACTACTTTTTGATATAATTTATATTACAGCAACTGATTGCAGATTATTTTTCCATATATAATAGAACAGAATGTTAAATATTACTTAATTCTTTACAATTTAAAATACATTCATACTAACGAATTAAAAATAATTATCAAAAAGTTGAACCTTTAGTGGAAAATATCAAACTTTGGATAAAATCATTTATATACAAAGAAATTTTTCTAAAATAAAAAAGATTAAATATTTCTTTATTAAAGAAATATTTAATCTTTTTTATTTTATACCACCATAACTTGAATCTAAATTTTCGTCAAATATATTTGGTAATTCTGGTAGTACTACTGGTTCTTGAATTATATTTCCATTTCTATCAAAATTCACCTTAATACCTTTTTCTCCATTTGAATAGCAGAATGATATCTTTTTTGTAAAACTATTCATATTAATTTCCTCACATCAGTTTTATTTTATATTCTTTAAAATTTTTTTTGCATTTTCTATACTAATTTTTCTGTCATAATATAAATTTTGTGTCAATCGTATTGATGTTGGATGTGTCATTCTTGTTAAATCTTCTAACTTTTCTTGATTTAATATTGATTTTTTTAATTGTTGATTAATTTTTACTTCTTCCTTTTTTAAAAGTTTTTCCAGTTCCTTTAATAACTTTTTATTACCTCTAAACATAGATTTAATATCAAGCCATACATCATATTTTATATTTTGATTAGTTAAAAACATAAATGCGTTAAATATCTGATTTATTTCATTTTTTTCTATGCTATCTTTAAGAACGTTAATTTCATCAGAAATTTTTTCATCTTTTGAACGAATATCTTTTGGAATATTTTCTAATTTTAGAAGTTCCATATCAATACTATCTATTAGTTCACTAAAAATTTCATTTGTTTTATTGTCAATTCCTAATTTTCTTTTAAAATCATTTAATTCAGTTTTATTCATTTTTAGTAAATCAAATGCGGTTAAATTTGAATAATCATTTGGCTTCATAAAACACCTCTATTAAAAGTATAACATATATTATTTTATTAATTATAAAATATATAAATTTTTATTAAAAAAATGTAAATAAAAAGAGCCATAAATTGGCTCTAAATATTAAACTAATTCAATTCTAACTTCTAAAGCATCATCGCCACGACGTTCATTTAATTTAATTAATTTAGTATATCCGCCATTACGATTTTCATAACGTTTTGCAAGTTCATTAAAGATTTTATTAGTAACATCTTTATCGTTATGTAAGAATGCTAAAGCTTTACGACGAGAAACTAATGTTCCTCTTTTTCCGTAAGTAATCATTTTGTCAACAAACTTGCGAACTTCTTTAGCTCTTGCTTCAGTAGTTACTACAGATTCATGCATTATAACATCTTTAGTTAATCCTGCTAAAATGCTTCTTCTTATACGTGTTTCTCTACCTAATTTTCTATATGCCATAATCCATTACTCCTTAAATGTAAGTCCTAAATCAGCAACTTTATCAAGAACTTCTTTTAAAGATTTCTTTCCTAAGTTTCTAATTTTAGTAACTTCTACTTCTCTTTTATCAACTAAATCTTGAACTGTATGTATTCCAGCTCTTTTTAAACAATTATATGCTCTAACACTAAATTCAACTTCTTCAATTGGAGTTTCTAGTGTTTTAGTAATAGTATCTACTTTCTTTTCTTGCATTAATCCTGAAAAATCACTAATTGCATTTAAATCTGCTACAATGTTAAAATGTTCAACTAAAATTTTAGCAGCTAAAGCTAATGCTTCTTCTGGAGTAATGCTTCCATTTGTAGAAACTTCCATAATTAATTTATCATAATTTTCATTTTGTCCAACACGAGTATCAACCACTTCGTATTTAACAAGTTCAATTGGAGAATATGAAGAATCAATTGCAATAGTACCAACTTTTGCATCTTCTAATCTCTTTTTGTTTTCTTTTGCATCAACATATCCACGACCATTTTCAACAGTCATTTCAATATCAATTTTTCCACCGCTAACTAAATTACAAATAACTAAATCAGTATTTATAACATCAACATCAGCGTCTTTTTCAATCATTCCAGCAGTAACTGGACCTTCAGTATCAGCATAAAGTCTAATAGTTTTCATTTCATTTGAATGATTTTTAACAACTAAATTTTTAATAGCTAATACGATAGCAGTAACGTCTTCACGTACTCCTTCGATTTTTTGGAACTCATGTAGAACTCCATCAATTTTAATGCTAGTAACAGCACTTCCTGGTAAACTAGATAATAGTACTCTACGTAAAGCATTTCCTATTGTAGTACCAAATCCTCTTTCTAAAGGATCAATTTCAAATTTTCCAAAATGATTGCTTTCGATGTATTCAGTAATTTTGTATTCTGGTTTTTCAAATTTTATCATAATACAATATTCCTTTCTTAAAGTTAATTTCTAGGTCTTTTAGGTGGACGACATCCATTGTGAGGGATTGGAGTTTCATCAACAATACTTGTAACTTCTAATCCAGCACTTTGTAATGATCTGATTGCATTTTCACGTCCTGGTCCTAAACCTTTAACATAAACTTCAACTTTTTTAACACCTTGTTCAATTGCAGCAGCAGCAGCAGCTTCAGCTGTTAAACCTGCAGCAAATGGAGTTTTCTTTTTGCTTCCAAGATATCCGATTCTTCCAGCACTTGACCAACTAATAGCATTTCCATCTTTATCACTAATTGTAACAATTGTGTTATTGTATGTTGAATGAATATGAGCTTCAGCTTCTGGAATATTTTTCTTAATTTTTCTTTTTCTTCTATTATATGCCATAAGTTATCCTCTACTTTCCAACCTTTTTCTTGTTAGCTACAACTTTTCCTTTACCTTTACGAGTTTTAGCATTTCTACTAGTTCTTTGTCCTCTTACCGGTAAACCTTTTTTGTGTCTAACACCTTCATAACAATTTATTTCCATTTTATTTTTAATGCTCATTTGAACATCTCTACGTAAGTCACCTTCAACTACATATTTATCTACTTCTTTACGTAATGCAGTAACTTCATCTTCAGTTAAATCTTTAATTTTTTTAGTTTCGTCTACTTTTGCATCTTTACAAATTGTTTTTGCAAGTGGACGACCAATACCATAAATTGCTGTAAGTCCTATACAAGTATGTTTTTCTCCTGGTAATTCAATATTCTTAATTCTTGCCATAATTTCCTCCTAACCTTGAACTTGTTTATGTTTAGGATTATCACAGATAACCATAACTTTTCCGTTTCTTCTAATAATTTTACATTTTTTGCAAATCTTTTTTACTGATGGTCTAACTTTCATAACTATCCTCCATTATCTTTTGTTCCATGTTATTATCCCACGTGTTAAATCGTAAGGCGACAATTGTACTGTAACTGTATCACCTGGTAGAATACGTATCATATTAATGCGCATTTTACCAGAAACGTAGGCTTTTACAGTATGTCCGTTAGGAAGTTCTACTAGATAATCTGATCCTTTTAAAACTTCTACTACTTTGCCTTCAACTTCAATTTTATCATTCTTTTTGGATTCTGCCAATTTTCTCACTCTCCTGTTAATATAACAAATCCATCTTTGGTAACTAATACTGTATGTTCAAAATGGGCACTAGGTAGTCCATCTTCTGTTTTGATAGTCCACTCGTCTTCTTCCATATAAATATGTCTACTTCCCAAATTTAACATTGGTTCAACAGCAATTACCATACCTGCTCTTAATCTTGTAACATCATTCGTATAATAATTTGGTACATCTGGATCTTCATGTATACTACTTCCAACCCCATGACCAACTAATTCACGAACTACTCCTAAGTTGTTCATTTTTGCAAAATTTTCAATTTTGCTTCCAATATCACTTATTTTAACACCATCTTTGATAACACTCAAGCCTTCATATAAACTTTTTCTTGTGTTTTCAACTAAATCTTCGATTTCTTTTGATGCATGTCCGACTATATAAGTATTAGCGGAATCTGAATGATATCCTTTATATTCAACGCCAATGTCTACAGATACTACATCACCATCTTTAAGCTTTCTTTTAGATGGTATTCCATGTACTACTTCATCATTAACGGATATACAGATACTTGCTGGGTATCCTTCATAATTTAGAAATGAAGGATTACATCCATTATCTAAGATAAACTTATGAGCTATATCATTTAAAGCCTTGGTAGAAATACCAGCTTTAATATTTTTAGCAACTTCTAAGTGTGTTAAATAATTGATATGCCCAGCATGTTTCATTAATTCTATTTCTCTATCACTTTTAATACTAATCATTTTAAAATGTCCTTAATTTTATCTGTAATATTTTCATTACCAATTTTAGTATCTATTATATGTAATTTATTTTTACTTTTATAGAATTCCATAATTGGTTCATTATTTTTTAAGAATGTATCAAATCTATTTCTAAATGTTTCTTCATTATCATCAGTTCTTTGAACTAAAGCCTTTCCACATTTATCACAAATATTTTCTTTTTTTGGTTTTAATTTTTCAAAGAAAATATTATAAGATAATCCACATTCACATGTAAGACGACCTAATGCTCTTTTTAATGCTTCTTCTAATTCAATATCTAAATATATAACTTCATAGTTATTAATTTTTAAATCATTAAGTAATTTATCTAACATATAAGCTTGATTCAAAGTTCTTGGAAAACCATCTAATATAAATGGCTTATCAATAGTTTTAAACTTATTAGTTATAAGTTCAAAAACAATTTCATCACTAACAAGTGAACCACTAGTCATAATGTCTTTAATTTGAATTCCAATGTCGCTTTCTTTATTAATTTCTTCTCTAAGCATATTACCAGTAGAAATATGTTCATAACCTAAATCTACTAGTTTACTGCTTTGAGTACCTTTTCCAGCAACTGGTGGAGCAATAAAAATCACATTTTTCATTATCTTAATCTCTTTCTCTTTTCTTTATAACTTCTTGCAAGTAAACTACTTTCCATTTGTTTATATGTTTCAATTGCAACTCCTACTACGATAAGTAATCCTGTTCCTCCAATAGTAACTGTACTAGGAAGACTAGATATTTTACTTATAAGTACAGGAAGCACTGCAATGATTGTTAAGAAAATACTTCCAACAATAGTTAATCTACTAATAGATGAACTAATATATTTTGATGTATCTTCTCCAGGTCTAATTCCTGGAATATAGCCTCCTCTTTCATTTAAATTCTTACTCATTTCTTCTGGATTCATTACCATAAATGTATAGAAATAACCAAAGAAGAAAATAAGAATTATATAAAGTAGAAGACCAGTAGTTGATGTATAAACAATATAATTATTTACAAAATTAATTGCTGCTTCATTACCTATTAATGCTACTACTGTAGAAGGTACTGTTAATAATATTTGAGCAAATATTACTGGAATAACTCCTGCAGAATTAATTTTTATTGGTAAATAACTTTGTTGTGCACCATATGCACTAGTAGTTCTATTTGCATATTGTATTGGAATTCTTCTTTCAGCAAGCTGAATATAAATAATTCCAACTAGTACTAAAACATAAACTAAAATGAATACAATAAATAAAGTAATACCTAATCCTAAAGCATAAGAACCATTGATAAATGCATCATATGCTCCGATAAATACATTTGGCATACTTTGAATAATACCTGCTAAAATAATCATTGAAGAACCATTACCAATACCTTTTTTAGTAATTTGATCTCCTAACCATAAACAGAATGATGTACCAGCAGTCATTACTAATGCTGTTTTTATCATATCCATTGTACCTAATGACTTCATATAAAATATACATAAAGCATAGGCTTGTACAAATGCTAGTACTATTGCTAAATATCTTGTGATTTTATTTATTTTTTGTCTTCCAACATATCCTTGTTCTTTTAGTTCCTTAAAATAAGGAATAATATCCATTTGTAATAATTGCGTAATGATAGAAGCAGTTATGTAAGGAGAAACTCCTAATGCAAATATTGAAAAGTTTTGCAAACCGCCTCCACTCATTAAGTTGAATATTTCTAAAAATCCAAGATCTTGATATATTTTAGAAGCCCAAGGTATCGTAACAGTTGTTCCCAAACAGAACAAACCTAAACAAGCTAAAGTAAAATATATTCTTTTTCTTAAATCCTTATTAGATTTACTAAAAAGTTGGGAAAACCCACGAAACATCTAAATCACCTCAGCTTTGCCACCGGCTTCTTCTATTTTAGTTACAGCCTTACTTGAGAATCTTTGTGCTTTAATAGTTAATTTTTTATCTAAATTTCCATTAGCTAAAACTTTAATACCACACAAACTATTCTTTATTATTCCTCTTTCTTTTAAAATTTCTGGTGTTACTACATCACCATCTTTGAAAAATTTATTTAATTCATCAAGATTAATTGTTGCAAATTCGCATCTAAATCTTTTATTATTGAAACCTCTTTTAGGAAGTCTTCTATATAATGGAGATTGTCCACCTTGGAACCAAGCTGGAATTGAAGCACCGCTTCTAGACTTTTGTCCATTTTCTCCACGAGTTGATGTTTTACCCATTCCTGATCCTGGACCTCTACCAACTCTTTTTATACTTTTTGTTTCTTTAGATTTTGGTAAATTTTCTAATCTCATATTATAATTCCTCCACTTTTTTGCCACGTAATTCAGCAATATGTTCAGGAGTTCTTTGAGCTTGTAATGCTTCTAATGTAGCTTTAGCAACATTAATTTGAGTACTTGCTCCTAAACTCTTAGCAACTATATCTTTTACACCAGCTAGTTCTAATACAGCACGAGCTGCTCCACCAGCGATGATTCCGCGACCTTCTTTTGCAGGTTTTACTAATACTATACTTCTACCAACTTTTCCAGTTTCTTCATGAGGTATAGTTCTATTATCAATTAAAGATATTTTTACAACGTTTTTATTAGCAGCTTGAATAGCTTTTTTGATTGCTTCTGAAACTTCATTAGCTTTTCCAGTTCCAATACCTACTAATCCTTTTCTATTTCCAACAGCAACATCTGCTTTGAAACGGAAATGTCTTCCACCTTTAGTAACTTTTGTTACTTTAGATATAGATATAACTTTTTCTTCTAATAAGTTTTTCTTAGCATCATTATTTTTTCTAACAACTTTCTTATCCATACGTCCTCCTTATATCTCTAATCCTGCTTCTCTAGCAGCATCTGCTAAAGCGCTTACACGACCATGATATAAGTATCCACCACGGTCAAAAACTACTTTATTAATTTTAGCTTTTTTACATTTTTCAGCAATGTCTTTACCAACTAATTTAGCAGCTTCAACATTACCTCCATTAGATAGTTTAAGACTACGACTTGAAGAACTTACTAAAGTTGTACCAGTTGTATCATCAATTACTTGAGCATAAATACCATTATTTGAACGGAATACATTAAGTCTTGGCATTTCTTTAGTTCCACTGATATTTTTTCTTACTCTTTTATGTCTAATTAGACGAGTTTCATTTCTAGATTCTTTTCTTATCATACTTTACCTCCTTAAGCCGCTTTCTTTCCTTCTTTACGACGAACATATTCGCCTTTATAACGGATACCTTTACCTTTATATGGTTCTGGTTCTCTTATTTTTCTTATATTTGCAGCAAATTCTGATACTCTTTGTTTATCTAATCCTTTAACAGTAATTTCAGTATTACTTACTAGTTCTACTGATAATCCTTCAGGAATGATAACTTCTACTGGATGTGAGTAACCAGCATTTACAACTACTTTTTTGCCTTGTACATTGAAACGATATCCAACACCAACAGCTTCTAAACCTTTTTCAAAACCTTGTGATACACCAGTAATCATTCCACTAATTAATGAATTAGTAGTACCTTGCATCATATTAGCTTGTTTAGATTCTTTTACTTGTGTTGTAACTAAAGTATTTTCTTCTACAGCAACAGCTACTAAAGGACTAACTTCTAATTTAAGTTCTCCTTTAGCACCTTTAACAGTAACTAAATTACCTTCAACAGTAACTGTTACACCTTCTGGTATATTTAATTTTCTATTTCCGATTCTACTCATAATTACTTACCAAATATAGGCAAGGACTTCGCCTCCTAACTTAGCACTTCTAGCTTCTTTATCAGTCATAAGACCTTGTGAAGTAGAAATAATTGCGATACCTAAACCGTTAAGAACACGAGGAACTTCATCAGCTTTAGCGTATACACGTAAACCAGATTTACTAATTCTTTTTAATCCAGTAATAACTCTTTCTTTTTTAGCACCATATTTAAGTGTTAAAGTTAATTTATCACCTTTAGTACTTTTTTCATAATTAAAATCTGCTATGTAACCTTCTCTTTTTAAGATTTCAGCAATGCCTAAAGTCATTTTAGTACCAACTACTTCAACAGTAGCATATCTCATGATATTAGCATTACGAATACGAGTTAACATATCTGCTATTTTATCTTGTACAAACATTTTGCTCCTCCTTCTTACCAACTAGATTTCTTTACGCCAGGTATTTGGCCTCTGTTTGCTAATTCTCTAAAGCAAATACGACATAATTTAAATTTGCTTAGAACAGCGTGTGGACGTCCACATCTTTCACATCTTGTATATTCTCTTGTAGAAAATTTTTGTTTTCTACTATTTTTTACAACCATACTTTTCTTAGCCATATTTACACCTAACCTTTAAATGGCATTCCAAATGCCTTTAGTAATGCACGAGCTTCGTCATTACTATTTGCTGTAGTAACGAATACAATATCCATACCACGAATTTTATAAACATTATCATATTCAATTTCAGGGAATATTAATTGTTCTTTAATTCCTAATGTATAATTTCCTTTGCCATCAAATGCATGAGCACTTATACCACGGAAATCACGTACACGAGGAAGTGAAACTTTAATTAATTTTTCCATGAAGTTGTACATGTTTTCTCCTCTTAATGTTACTTTAACACCAACAGGTTGTCCTTCTCTTAATTTAAAACCAGCGATTGATTTACGAGCTTTAGTAACTATAGCTTTTTGACCAGCTATTAATTCTAAGTCTTTTTGAGCAGCTTCGATAAATTTAACATCTTGGCTACCTTCACCAACACCCATATTAATTACGATTTTTTCTAATTTAGGAACTTGCATTACGCTTTTGTAATTAAATTCTTTAACTAAATCAGCTTTAATTTTTGATTCATATAATTCTTTAAAGTTACTCATAAATTCACCTACTTACTAGCTTTCTTTGTAGACTTTTTAGTTTCTTTAACTTCATCTACTTTTTTTACATTTGATACATGGATAGGCATTTCAATTTCGAAAATACCACCCTTATCATTATTTGTTCTAGGTTTTGTATGTCTTTTAGAAATATTTACGCCTTCAACAACAACTTTTGATTCATTTCTTAAAGTTTTAATTACTTTACCAGTTTTACCTTTATCTTTACCAGCAATAACTAAAACATTGTCATTTACTTTTATCTTCATATTTCCTCCTATAAAACCTCAGGAGCTAAAGATACGATCTTCATATAATCTTTTTCTCTTAATTCTCTAGCTACTGGTCCTAATACTCTTGTACCAATTGGAGATTTATCATCTTTAATTAATACGCAAGCATTATCATCAAATTTAATATAAGAACCATCGTTACGACGAACTCCTTCAACAGTTCTTACAATAACTGCTTTTACAACTTTTCCTTTAGGCATATTACTATTTGGAATAGCTTTTTTAACAGTTCCAACAACAACATCTCCGATGTTTCCACTTTTAACTTTACTTCCGCCTAAAACTTTAATTACTAAAATTTCACGAGCTCCAGTATTGTCAGCAACTTTTAATCTAGATTCTTGCATTACCATAAGTATACCTCCTAAAGAATAACAGCTTTTTGAATAACTTCAACTAATTCATATTTCTTAGTTTTAGAAATAGGGTTAGTCATTCTTATTCTAACTGTATCTCCTATATTAGCTTGTCTATTTTCATCATGTGCTGCATACTTTTTAGAGTATTTAACACGTTTATTATATAAAGGATGACGTTTGTAAGTTTCAACTAAAACAGTTATAGTTTTTTCGCATTTATTACTTACAACTTTACCAGTTAATTCTTGAACTCTTTTAGTCATTATTTGTTACCTCCGTCTAATTTTCTTTCTGTAAGAACAGTTTTCATTTTAGCAACATTTCTTCTTAGTGTTCTAAGTTCTACTGGTTTTTCTAAAGTACCATTTGCTTGTTGCATTCTTTTTGTGAATAATTCTTCTTTAGTTTCTTTAATCTTAGCAACTAATTCTGCATCAGATAATTTTCTAATTTCTTTAATATCCACTACTATTCACCATCCTTCTTAATAAATTTACATTTGATTGGTAATTTGTGTGAAGCAAGTCTTAAAGCTTCTCTAGCTGTTGCTTCATCAATATCACTTATTTCAAACATAATTTTTCCTTCTTTAACTACAGCAACATATTGTTCAACTGCACCTTTACCTTTACCTTGACGAGTTTCTAAAGGTTTTTTAGTTAAAGGTAGGTGTGGGAAAATATTAATAAATACTTTTCCACCACGTTTCATATAACGTGTCATAGCAATACGAGCAGCTTCAATTTGACGAGCACTTATCCAAGCACCTTCACAAGCTACAAGTCCAAATTCACCTTTTGTTAAAGTTGTGTTTCCTCTTGCACGACCATCATATGTTAATCTGTGCGACTTTCTATATTTAGTCCTTTTTGGCATCAACATGGTTAGTCGCCTCCTTTTTGTTTAATCTTTTTGCAGGTAAGATTTCATCTTTGTAAATCCATACCTTAACACCAATTTTTCCGTAAGTTGTATTAGCTTCGCTTTGAGCAAAATCAATGTCAGCTCTAATTGTATGTAGAGGAACAGTTCCTTCTGTATAACCTTCACTACGAGCCATTTCAACTCCGTTTAATCTTCCTGATACTAAAGTTTTAATACCTTTAGCTCCAGCTTTCATAGTATCTCTGATAGCTCTTTTTTGAGCAGCTCTAAATGGAGCTCTATTTTCAATTTGCATTGCAATATTATCAGCTACTAATTTAGCATTTAAATTAGGATTTTTTTCTTCTAAAATGTTAATAAATACTTCTTCATTAACAAGTTTAGAAACTTTTTTACGTAATTTTTCGATGTCTTCTCCACCACGACCAATGATAACACCTGGTTTAGCAGTTTTGATTGTAACATCTGCTCTATTTTTCTTTCTTTCAATAATTACAGAAGAGATAGCAGCATCTTTAAGATTTGTTAAAATGTATTCACGAATTTTGATATCTTTATTTAATTTATCAGCATAATCAGCTTTAGCATACCAACGTGATTCCCAATCTTTGTTAACACCTAAACGGTATCCAACAGGATTAACTTTTTGTCCCATTATGCATTTTCTCCTTCCATAACTTTATTATCAGTAACAACTACTTTAATGTGACTAGTACGTTTATCATGTCTATCAACATTACCACGGCTAGCGAATTGAATTCTTTTAAGTACTGTTCCAGGATTTACGAAACATTCTTTAATTACTAATTCTTCTTCTTTAGCACCATTGTTGTTTACTGCATTAGCTACTGCAGAATTTAATACTTTTAATATTAATCTGCTAGCTTTTGTATTAGTGGTTTCAAGTATATTTCTAGCGCTTTTAACATCTTTACCTCTAACTAGATCCATTGTCATTCTAGCTAAACGAGGTTTAATTATAGCACCTTTATGAATTGCATATGCTTCCATTATTTACCTCCACCAGCATGTCCATTAAACTTACGAGTTAAAGCAAACTCACCAAGTTTATGTCCAACCATTTCTTCAGTTATATAAACTGGAATAAAATCTTTACCATTATGAACTGCAATTGTATGTCCTACAAAATCAGGATAAATAGTACTTCTTCTTGACCAAGTCTTAACAACTGTTTTTTTGTTTTCTTCATTTAATTTTTGAACCTTTTTTAATAATGATTCTTCAACATAAGGTCCTTTTCTTAAACTTCTTGCCATATTATCCTCCTATTTGTTCTTCCTACTTACGATTAATTTTTCAGAAGCTTTTTTAGATTTACGAGTTTTATGACCAAGGGCAGGTTTACCCCAAGGAGTCATAGGACTCTTACGTCCGATAGGTGCACGTCCTTCACCACCACCATGAGGGTGATCGTTAGGGTTCATTACACTACCACGGTTAGTAGGTCTAATACCCATATGACGTTTACGTCCAGCTTTTCCTAAATTAACTAAGTTAGCATCTTCATTTCCAACAACACCAATTGTTGCAATACAAGTTCCTAAAATTTTTCTTGTTTCACCTGATTGTAATCTTACTAATACATATTTTCCTTCTCTACCAAGGATTTGAGCACTAGTACCAGCAGCACGACATAATTCTGCACCTTTGCCTGGTTTTAATTCGATACAATGTACCATTGTACCAACAGGAATATTTTGAAGTGGTAAAGCGTTACCAACTTTGATATCAGCACCTTCACCATTTTCTAATATCATGTTTACTTTTAATCCGCTTGGAGCAATAATATATCTTTTTTCTCCATCACGGTAATTAATTAATGCGATATTAGCATTTCTGTTTGGATCGTATTCAATTGTAGCAACACGACCTGTAACTCCAACTTTATTTCTTTTGAAATCAATAACACGGTATTTTCTTTTTTCTCCGCCACCAATATG
>JAFSAI010000017.1 GCA_017441065.1 Bacilli bacterium
ACTTCTGGATTTTCTTATTTATTAGATTATAAATATTTTAATGGGTTAGAATTAAATGTTGAAAACATTTCACTTGTATACAAACAATTAAAAGAAGATAAAATTATTAATAATACGTATGATGAATCTCTTTTTAAAGAATATTTATTAGATAGAACAGAATATTATAAAAAAGAGTTAGATGAAATACTTTATCCAAAAAAAATAGTAGAAAAAGAAAATGCTTTAAGTAAATTTAATTCTAAAGCAATGAGTAATTTCCTTTATTCTGAATTAAAATTACAAATAGATAAAATGGATGATATTGTTTTATCTTCGTATTATTCAAATTTTAAAAGTTCAGTTGAAAGTAGATTAGTATCCATATTTAATAAAGATCCTGAAATGTATTTAGATTATAATACTTCAACATTAAATACAAAACTTTTATTAAATGAATTCTTAAAGGATAATAAAGAATATTCGGATTTTGAAACTCTCAATCGTTTTAAATATACTAATGTATTTGATAAAACTTATATAAAAAATTCTAATGGAAGTGCAATGATTAGATTAAAAGATAATCAAAAACAAATGGTAATAGACCAGTATGAAAATAGTTTATCTGATGAATCTAAATTAGCATTAGAAGAAGTTGAAGAATTATATATTATAAATAGTATAGAAGACCTTGATGGTATTTTGAATTATGATAATAATACTCTTCATATTATAAAAGATAGCTTAAAAGATAGAATGTTTTTAAATAAAGATAAAATGGAATTTTTTAAATATGGCAATCTTTTTCCTAGTATCAATAAAGAATTTATAGATGATAAGTTTAAAGGTTCAACAGGAAATTTTAAAACTGTTTTATTTTATAATAATTTAGATAATAAATTAAATATTGATAAATCAAATGTTATTACAGAAAAAGAGGCAAAAAAAATTCAAAATTCTAAAGTTAAAGAATTTGATAGAACAAATGAAACTATTATCAAACAGGATTATGAGTTTTCTATTAATAAAATGTTATTGGTGGAATCTAAAGAAACGGATACGCATTATTTTGTAAGAATACCGTTTACTAGTGCTAAAGAGTATTTTTATATACCAAAAAGTGAATGTTTAAAATCAGATAATGGTGATACTATTTTTACAAAATTAAAATACGGACAATCTTATCCAATTTATAATTTAGAAGGTGAATACGTAAATACTAAAAGTTTTGATGAATTAAAAGAAAATTGGGAAGATAAAACAAAAAAAAACGTAAAAGCAATAGAAACTAACGAAGAAATAACATCTATACCAAAAGAAGATGATATTTTATATGATAATAGTTATATCTCAAAATATAAAGAACCTATCTGTAAGATTTATCATTCTAAAATTTATTTAGAAACAGAAAAAGGTTTTTATATTAAAACCGAAGATCCAAATGTATTATTATTTGCGATTAAGAAAATATGTAATTGGACAGATAACAAAAGTTATTTAATAATAGCTCCACGTAAAGGGTTATTTAATAGTGGTTTTTCAAAATATAGATTAACAGGATTTAAGAAAGACTATGAAGGAAGGTTATCTTTTTCTGAAATCAGTAAATATGTTAAGGTGTTTACACCTAGTAATTTAAAGAATAAGGAAGTATTAGTTTTAGAAGTACCAAAAACAAAATGTAGTTTTAAATCTAATTATATAAAAATACCATTAGTTATAGATAATATAGAAGGATATATTGAAGTTAATTTGGTAAAGAGCAAAGTTAATAAAGAAAAAGTAGTATTAGAATTTTTAAAGGATGAACAAATTGGATTTCATAATATTAATGATGAATACATTAATCATTATACTAGTTCTAAGGTTATAGATAGTTATAATGAAATGTTAAATAATAATATAATCCAATTTCCTAGTCCTAAAGAGGTTGTTTATGATGTACCAGAGAAGGAGGTTGCATAAATGGATGGTAATGCAAAACATGATTTAGAGCATACTGCTGAAAAGTCTGTATCAATGTCTGCGAAGATTAGTAAAATTTCTACCATAATATTTGGTAGATTTTTAGTTAGAGCTAATCGTTATTATCAAAAACACTTTTCATCATCAATGAAAGCATTAAGGAAAGATGGACCGACAAAGGAATTATGTGTTTCTCCACCTTTAACAAGAGCAGAAGTAAAACAAATAATAACAGCTTGTCGTGAAAATAATGTTTTAATGGGAATTAAGAAGATGCACCCAGACGGTGAACTTAGTAGCAATAAATCTTTACATCAGCAAGAGAAAATTGCACGTAATGAAATTAAATATAAAAAATGGGATGATAGACGTAAGGCAACTTCAAAAATTAAAATCTTAAATAAGTTTTGTAAGCATCAAGCAGATAAATATAAAAACATTTCAGCGTATAATATGAAATTATCTAATAAGTGGTTATCCAGACAAGAAAAAATAAGTAAGATAAAACCATTAAATGCGTATTGTAAAAAGAAGGCAGAAAATTACAAAAAAATTGCTATTCAAGAAAAGACAAGAGATGAAGAAGAACAATATGTTATTATCTTTAATAAGAGCAAATTATCATTCTTTAATGAGCAATTAGAAAAGATACCACCTAATAGATTAAAACAAAATACAAAAAATGAGATACCAGATTTGAACAAAGATGGTGTAATTGATGAAAGGGATATAGAACCAATGGTATCAAGAGGTATGAATCTTAAAATAGATGACCTTAGTAAAATTGGAGAAGATTTTGGTTCATGTCCTGTTAGAGATTATCAAAAAAATTATTGCGTTCAAAAAATCACTAAAGAAGAATATTGTGAAATAAGAGAGCAATTATTTGAATTAACAAGTCATGGAGCTTGTGTATTAAATGAAAGAGAAATGATAATTGCTATCCGTTCTGAAGATTTGGATGAATATAGAGAATATGCTCCAGAGCGTCCGATAAAAGAATATGGTGCGTCAGGTGGTAGAGCAATAGAAAGTGAATCTAATCTACATGATATTATGGAAATAGAAATAAATGATATTAAGAGATATAAAGAGTTTAAAGAAACTTATTCATCTAAAGATTATGTTGCTTCAATATCACCAAATGGAACAACTACTATATTATTAAAAGAAACGGATACGAAACAATTAGCAGAAGCTAGTAAAAAAAAATCCAAAACAGAGGATTTGGTAAAAGAGGCAAATGAATTAGCAGAGAAAAACAAGAGTGATAAAGTTATAGAAAATGTGGTTTTAGAACAGGAAGAAGAACGAGAATTTGATCGTTAAACGCAATAAAAAGAGTAGTATTGTAATTATCTTGTTAATAATGTTAATCGCCTCTTATTATACTCTTAGAGTTTGTAGTTTATCAGAAGTAGCAGGAAAGTTTGAATTTTCTCATTTAACTGAAGCATTAGATAAACTTCATGTTATTACAACTCCTGTAATATTAAATATGAAGACTATTACTACTTCATTATTTGTAGGTGTTTTTGCTTGGTTAATTGTTCAGACAATTATGAATCAAAATAAAAAGAATTTACAAGAAAATACCTATGGTAGTGCAGAGTGGGAAGATTCAAAGGCA
>JAFSAI010000018.1 GCA_017441065.1 Bacilli bacterium
AATTAGTTGTGGATGAGACATATAATTTAGATTTTAATAAAATAGATATATATTCAGAATCAGGGGATGTATATATAAAGAAATCTTCTAATAATGAAGTAAAAGTAATTGTGTATGGAGAAAAAGAAAAAACAACTGTCGATACAATTAATGATGAATTAATTATTTCAGCAAAATCAACTTTTTGTATAGGATTTTGTTTTAATACCAATTCAAAAATAGAAGTATATCTTCCTAAAAGTTATCAAAACATTATAAAAGTTGATAGTAAGTACGGTGATATAGAACTTGGTAATTTTGAAAATGCGACATTAGAAATAAATGAAGAATGTGGAAATGTTTCTGTTGTAGGTGCAAATGTTGTTAATATTAATAATGAATACGGAAATATTAAAATAGGGAAAGTTAATGTAGGTAATATCAGTGATTCAGCTGGAGATATAGAAATAGATACAATATATGATGCAAAAGTAGAAAATCAATATGGTAATATTGAAATAAAAAATGTATTAAATTATTTAGATATAAACAATGATTGTGGAGATATAGAAATAGACAAGCTAACTTTAAATAAAGATTCAAAAATAACAGATGATTTAGGAAATATTCAAATAGGAAATACTAACGAAATATATATTGATGCGGAAACTGATTTAGGAAATGTTGATATAAAAAATAATTATCCTAAATCCGAAGTTACATTAACAATAAAAAATAACTGTGGAGATATAGAAATAGAAAACTAATTAGCAGATTATAATCAGATTTGCTTTTTTGATGTTATAATATAAGTATAAGTGAACCAACGGTATGTTTATATTAGAGTAATTATTTAGTAATATTATTCTTGAAAAGAGGGATATTATGAATTTAGAAAAGATAGGTAAATTTATTGCTAGTAGTAGAAAAAAGCAAAATTTGACACAAGAACAATTAGCAGAACAATTAGGGATTACAAAAAATGCTGTAAGTAAATGGGAAAGAGGATTATGCTTAATGGATATGTCTTTGTTAGAACCATTATCTAAAATATTAAAAGTAACAGTTAATGAAATATTAGCTGGAGAAAAAATAGAAAGAGATGATTTGCTACAAAAAGCAGATGAAAATATTATTAATATAGCAGAAAAAGAAGTTGAAAATCTGAAAGCAATTAAGATGGGAACATTAGGAATGACTATTGTTTCCACTATATTAATTATATATGGATTAATAAATGATCTTAATATAAATATATGTCTTATACTGTTAGCTGTATATAATGGTGTGTATAAATATTGTAAGTATAAATACAATAGAGATAAATTTGATTTACAATTAAGTTTTGTTTGGTTAATTTGTGCAGTGTTATTTTTTATCAGTCACATAATAGCAACGATTGATGTATCAGTGTTTACAGAAGAATTTATTGAATATGGATTTATGTTAATATTCGGAATTTTAATAGTTTGTCTAGGAATTATGAATTTTAAGGGAAATATATCATCAATTCATTGGTATAATCGCAGAAAAGTAGCAAAAGAAAATGAAAAACAATATGGTAAATATATGGGAATTGGAACAATCATTATTGGTAGTAGTTTAATACTAAATTCAATATTACAAATGATTTTTGGATTAGAAATATTTTATTGTATAATAGTTATTGGTGTAGTTGTAGGATTAGGGTTTATATTATATTCTCAAATTAAATACAATAAAGGTATTTTTTAAGCAGATCTATAATCAGATTTGCTTTTCTTATGGTATAATATAAATATAAGATTACTTTTGGAGGTTATATGCAAAAAAGAAAGTTAATAATTATTTTGTCGGTTATATTTATATTATTAATATTTTTCATTATTTACTTTCTTTATGCTCTAAATATTATTCCTCATAGAAAATATACAAATAAAGATTTTGGTAAAGGTATGGATAAAGATAATGATGGTATAGATGATCAAACAGATATTATAAATAATACAAGAAAATATATTAAAACAAAACCAAAGTATCAAAGCAAGTATTATGCAACTGGTTATCCTGATGATGAGTATGGTGTTTGTACTGATGTTGTAGCATTTAGTTTAAAAGATTCTGGATATGATTTAATGGATTTAGTTTATAATCATGTTAAAGAAAATAGAGAATTATATAATATTGATACAATTGATAAAAATATAGATTTTAGAAGAGTTGTTAATTTAGATGTGTATTTTAAAAATACTGCGATAGTTCTTACTAATGATATAAATAAGATAGAAGAATGGCAAGGCGGAGATATAGTAGTATTTAAAAAACATATTGGAATTGTATCAGATAAGAGAAATAAAAATGGAGTACCTTTTATAATCCATCATGCTAATCCATATCAAATTCATTATGAAGAAGATATATTGGAGCAAAGAGATGATATAATAGGTCATTATAGAATTAGTTAGAAAAGGAGTTTTAAATGAAAAAGAAAAATAAAATTATTTCAATAATATTTTATATTATGTCTATGATATTTTTACTATATTATGGATATGCTGAATTAAGTTCTAATATTTTTATGTCTGCTTTTGGAAGATTGTTTCTGCTTTGTGGAAGTTGTTTGTTTCTATATTTAGGTGCATTATTTTTATCAAAATATAGAAAAGATAATAAAGCTATGAAAATTAATTTATGGATATTTTTTATACTATTTTGTGGCTTATTAATTACTTTAACTTTATTCGATCCTATGTGGGGTAGAAATGGACTGAGTTTATTTAATTGGTCACAAGCAGACTTTAGTAAATATTTTAATTATTATGTAGAAAGTTCTGTTAATTTAATACCATTTAAAACAATAATAGGATATACAAAAGATATATTTACATCATTGTTAGATACATCAACTATATTTGTAAATTTATTAGGAAATTTAGTATGTATGATGCCTTTTGCCTTATTTATACCTATGTTGTTTAAAAAGATAAATAATACAAAGAAATTTATATTAACAATACTATGTATAACTCTAGGAATTGAGTCAATACAATTTATTACTTTTTCAGGTAGTTGCGATATAGATGATGTTATATTAAATACTTTAGGTGCATTTATAATGTATAAGATACTAAATATAAAAGATATTAAAAATTTAGTAAGAAATATATTCTTATTAGAAAAAAATAAAGTAGATAGAAAAAAAGTATTAAAGGTCTTAATACCAATTATTATAGTGATAGTTTTATGCTTTGGATTTTATAAAATTGGTTCAAGATTTTATGATAATAATTTAGATGATTGGATGTCAAAACGTAATTATAAATTAGAAATAATTGATGAAACTAAAACCTGTGATACTGCTTTAGAATTATTTTATGAAAGTGAATTATATGAATATTATTTTGATTGTATTAAAAGTGATTATGTATATGCAAGAATTAATGATGGAGAAAAATATTTAGTAAAAGAGTTATTAACAAATAATCCAACTGATTATGTAATATCAATTGATAGATTTGAAAGAGAAGGATTAAATTTTATAAAAAAAGAAAAATATAAAAGAATAGATATTTATTATAAAGGAAATGTTTATATTAGTCGTGAAAAAATAAATGATGAAAGTATTATAGAAATAGGTTGGGGTAACTCAGCACAAGGAATGAATGAATTAACTCAGGAAGTATTTATAATTCCAAAAAAAGAGGGAACAACAACATTATCTTTTGAAATTTACGAAAGTTCTACAAGTGAATTAGTTGATACTTTAAAATATGAAATTAGTATTAATAATAATATGGAAGTTAGTTATAAGGAGATTGATTAAATATGAAAAAAAGAAACATGATTATTTGCATAATTGTTGTTGCAATTATCTTAGTGGGGTTATTTCTTGCATCTGGTGGTTCAAGAACAGATGTATTTTTGAAAGATTATGAAATATCGCAAGATGGTAAAACCATGACATTAAAAGTTGGAGTATCAAGTAGTGCTGGTTATATTAGAAAAATGAAAAGAACAAGTGGAAGTACAAATTATTATTATACCTTTTATTCAACATTCGGTATTAATTCTAAGACTGGTGCAAAAGATACTTTTGAGATAGAATTAGATCAAAATGTTGATGAAATATATTTTTATACAGGTGGAAAAGGTTATAAAAAAGTTTTGGAGAAAAACGCTAATGGAGAATGGATAAAAGTAGAAAATTATGATTTAGTTACTAGTCTTGAAAAAAATGAAAAGGCATCCACAGAAGTCTTAGTTAAGTTTGATGGGGTTCTATATGGCAAGTCAAACGCTATAATAGATTACGCTGGAAATATTGAATCTGAAAGAATTGGTATTATTGATAGATTAGTTGATAGTAAATATGTACCTAAATTTGATAATGAAACTAATACAAAAGAAATACTAAATGCTGAAGTTTATAATAAGACGGAAGATAGTATAGTATTATTTTATAATAATGAATATGTTCTATTTGGAAAAATTAAATAGTTGGAGGATATAATGAATAAATGGATAAAATATATTTTATGGGTTATTGGTATAATTGTTTTAGTAATGGTTATTGATATAACTTGTATTTTTACAATACATAGACCATTATTTGCCATAAAAGAAGATAATGGAGATTCAGTAAACATTGTATATAGAGGGTTATTATATGACACATTATATTGTCACGAATATTCTACACCACAAGTAAAACCAAAAGGAACAAAGATATCGTGTGCTGTAGAACGAGTTGATGTGGGTGATGTTGTAAGTATTAAAGATACAACAAAAGAAATCAAAGACTTTGCTTGTGATTCAGCTTTAGAACAATTTTACGAAGATGATATGTATAAATATTCGTGGAGTTGTATAAAAAATGATTATATGGTTGTTAAATATGAAAGTGGTTTTGAAGAAACTATCAGTGATGCTTTAAAGTATGGGACAATAACAATTAGTGATTTAGATAGATATAATATTGATTATATTAAAGAAAACCATATAAAATAATAGGAGTTATTATATGAAAACAAAATTTAATTTAATATTTATAGGAAGTTTGCTTTTAGTTTCTGTAATAAGTTATTTTTTAGGTGCCTTGATTACTTATAGGAAATTAGATAATAGTTTAAATAATCAGAATATAAATTATCAAAGTTTTTATGCAATAATTACTGATATTAAAGATACTGGTTTAGAAAAAGAACCAAAATTGATAGAAGTAAAAGGGTTGGATATAAATGATATAAATTTTAGAGGTGATTTTGAATTTTTAGTTACAGAAGCAACTGAACTTGAATGGAGATATACAATGTTAGAACCTAATGAATTAGAGATTGGTGATAATATTGCTATTATATTTACAGGAAACATTGAAGAAAAAGATCCCGTATCTATAAATGATGTGTTGAAAATACAATTATTAGATGATAAAAAATAGTGTGGAGGAATTGATATGAAAAAATATGTTAAAGAATTAGTTATATATGTATTACAATTATTTATGTTTTATATTTTTCCATTATTTGCAGGTCCGACAGATATGATGGGAATGGTATTGTTAATTATTATATCTACTTTTGTTTTATCTGTAATTATGGGTAGTATTTCCAAAGAAAAAATTAAATATTTATATCCAATTATAGTGGCTGTTATTTTTATACCAACAGTTATGTTATATTATAATTTATCAGCATTGATTCATTCTGTTTGGTATTTAGTTGTATCCGCTATTGGATTATTTATTGGAACCATTATATATAAATTAATACAAAAAAATAGTGTTGGAGGTAATTATATGAAAACAATTATAAAAAAAGTTTTAATTGTAATAGGGTTTATATTTGGAATAATTTTACTTGATTCTATACAAGCATTAGTGTTTGATAATAATCCTATAATAGGAATTCAAACTAGAAATATGAAAAAAGTTGGAATATTAGTAGATACACATCATTGTGGAAATGGAAAACATGATACAGTAATTAAAGGATTTAGTTATTCTTGTAATTATGAAGGTGGAAATTATACATTGGTTGATGAAACTAAAAATAAAAAAGATTTTGCTTGTGATGATGCTTTAGAAAGCTTTTATGAAGATGAAAAATATACTTATTTTTGGAGTTGTATAAAAAATGATTATATGGTAGTTAAATATGATGATGGTTCTAAAGAACTAATAAGCGAAGCATTAAAGAATGAACATATAGAGATCCAAATTTTAGACAAGTTTAATATTAGTTACATTAAAGAAGAAAAATTTCAAATGTATCAAGAAACTCCACCAGAATTATTTATATATTTAGATGGAGAAACAAATAAAGCTAAAGCATTACTTGGAACTCATAGTTGGAAAATAATTAAAGATGAAAAAGAAGAAATTATAGCAGCTGATTCTTTACATCCTAGTCAAATTAAATATGATGATGTAAATACTTTGAAATATAAAAATACAAAAATAAAAATTGATTCTATGAATGCAACAATTACTAGTGCAAATATTTATAATATGAATAAAACAGAAAAATTAAAAAAGATTTCATTTGATAATGAAACAATAATGTTGGGAGATTTGCAAAAAGGAGAATATGTATTGGAAATAGTTGCAAATTATTCTCAAGGCAAAGCATACTATGGAATTAAAATAGTTGTAGAATAAATGACAGAATTAAAAAAACTGTCATTTTTTTTAAAAAATGTAACCTTTTATAAACCAAAAGCATCATTATAGTGAATCGATTCAAAAGGAGGTATCAATTTGAGCAATAATATTCAATTTAATATTGAACTAGTAATAGATGAATATAGTAATTACATATTTAAAATAGTAGATAATGTTGTTGGTACTTCTTTACCATATCAAGATAAAGAAGAAATAGTTTCAGATGTTTTTTATTTATTGTGGAAAAACCAAAATAATATTCAAAGTAATTTAAAATCATATATAGGAACTATTGCAAGAAATTGTTCTTATGAAAAATTAAGGAAAAACAAAATAACATTTGAATATACTGAAGTTCAAGATATTAGTAATTTAGTAGAATATGATAATATTCTAATCATTAAGGAAAAATTAAATAAACTAACAGCAGAAGAAAAAAATATATTTTATTTATATTATGTTGATGGTTTAAAAATAAAGGACATATCAAAGAAACTTAATAAAAATATAAGTGCAATCAAAATAAAACTATTTAGAATTAGAAAAAAATTAAAGGAGGATAATTAATGTCAAAGATTGATACTCAAAACATCAAAAGAAGAACTAATGAGATGATTGGTTATTCAATGTATAAAAGGGAGATAGAAATGAAACAAAAAAAACTTAAAAATTTGATTTGCGTATTTGGAATATTTACATTTTTTATAGCAGGAACAATAACTGTTAATGCTTTAACAAATAATGCAATTGTTGATAAAATAAAAGAAGTATTAACATTTAAAGTAGATGAAGAACATCCAGCAGATTGTAAAACTTTAGAAGATGGAACACGAATATGCTATTATCATGTAGATGAAGAATAAATATTAAGCAGATCATAAGTGATTTGCTTTTCTTATGGTATAATATGTATTAGGAGTGGTAATGTGAATTTAAGAAATATAAAACAGACTATAACATCAATTATAGTATCAATTTTTTTAAGCTATATTTTAATCACAACAAATGATTTATTTACAAAAATTATTGTTATACCTTTTTTACTTTTTGGAATAAGTTTTTTTATAAAAAATCTATGTTTAATATTTAATAAAAAACAACTTGCAAAATTATTTAGTAAAATTAATGTAATTGCATTTTTGGTTTATTTGTTTGGCTTTATGATAATATGGTGTTTTGTAAGTATCAAAAATAGAGATTATTTACAAATCTTATTTTCTATACCATTATGGCTAATGGGAATTTATATTATAAAGAAAAGATTTTTTAATCAAAAAGTAAATAGTGATAAAAAGACACCGAAATTTAATTTTAAAATTTTAATAAGTGTATTTTTAGTAATGATAGTTTTTTTATCTGGAATAGTAATGATGTTTTTTGGAATAAGGGATACATATAACTTAAAAGTTAAAACAAAAAATTATATAACTACTACTGGTTATTTTAATAATTATGATGTTTTTGATGCAGATGAAGATGGGATAACATATAAATTAACATATATTTATACAGTTGATGGTAAAGAATATTCAATTACAACAGATTATGGGACAAATTACATCCCAGATGAAAATAGTAGTAGAGAAATAAAATACAATCCAAATAATCCTAAAGAAGCAGTTATTACTGGAACTAATAGCAAAAATGGTTTAATTTATTTCGGAGCATTTTTTACATTTGGAGCTCTTACATTTGTAATTGCAGCTTTATCAGTATTAGGTTATTTTGATAAATTTAAAATTGACATTCTTGGAACTTATATTGGTTTATTGTTTTTTATAATAGGAATTGGTATTATTTTATTTCAAACAGGTACAACGACATCTTTACTAGAAACTATCAAATCTTTTGGATTTTTAATAATCATACCAATTATGTTTATTGTAATTGGTATAATACAAACAGTAAAATGTTTAATAAGGAAAAACAACTAAAGATATGTTAAAAACAGAAGTAGAAGAACAAGCAAAGTTGTATTTTCATAAATAAATTATAAGACATAAGACAGTTCAATAAGAAGAACTGTTTTTTTGTGGTATAATATGTATGAATTTATTTGCAACCAAATTTCAACAAAAAACAACCAAAAAGTGGTGGTCTGCTACCAGTAGAAAATTATAAAATATTGGTGAAAAGGAGGGAAAAGAAAATGAATAATAAGTTTTCTGAAAATTTAAAAAAGATTAGAAAAGATAATAATCTTTCACAAGAACAACTTGCTGATGAACTTGGTGTTTCAAGACAAGCAATCTCAAAATGGGAATCGGCAGTTGCATATCCAGAGATGGATAAAATTATTACTTTATGTGAAAAATTTAATTTGAATATAGATGATTTATTACATAAAGATATTAGAGAAGTAAAAGGGGAAGAAGAGAGCAAAAAGAACCTAAATAAATATGTAGATGATTTTTTAAATTTTATTACAAATACTATAAATATGTTTAGTAATATGAATTTTAAAAGCAAATGTAAATGTTTATTTGAACAAATTGTTATAGGAACAGTATTATTAGTAGTTTGTTTAATTATTGGAACGCTAGGACAAGATTTGCTATCAGGAATATTTGGGGTTATACCAGATAAGTTATATTATATTTTGCATTCAATACTTCATTTAGTATATGGTGTATTCGCTATTATGAGTTCGGTTATAATAATGGTACATATATATAAAACGAGATATTTAGATTATTATGAAAAAATAAAAAAAGAAGTTGTAGAACAAGAAGAAAAATCAAATGAAGATGACAAGATTTTAGATAATTCAGATAAAGATGAAAAAATAGATAAAAAGAATAAGATACTATTTAAAAAGAACGAAGATAAAATTATTATAAGAGATCCGAAACATAGTGAATATAAGTTCATAAATGGATTATTTAAAGGTATAGTAGGAATTATTAAGTTCTTTACGTTATGCTTTTCAATAATATTGTTTGTGGCTCTAATATGTTTGTTTGTTGCATTTATACTTTCATTTTTAACAATTAAAACAGGTATATTTTTTATAGGTTTATTAGTAGCAATATTGTCTGCTGCAATTATAAATGTAGTATTGATATTACTTTTATTAAATTTTGTATTTAACAGAAAGAATGATAAAAAGAAAATGATATGGTCATTTGTTATATCACTTATTATGTTTGGAATTGGGTGTGGTTTAGTTTTAGTAGGAACATTAAACTTTGAATATGTTGAAAATGATAGAAATATGTTAAAGACTGAATATATAGAATTAGATATGAAAAATGATTTAATATTTGGATATCATTATCCAGAAGTAAAATATATTGAATCTAATAACAACAATATTAAAATAGAATATACTATAAATAAATATTGCGAAATAAATCATTCAGAATTATCTGACAATGTATTTCATATGTGGGGAAGTTGTGAGAATCCAATTAAATTAGTAAAAGAAGTAATAAATAAATTTAATGATAAAAAGATAGTTTCAATAAATAATCAACTTAAAGATGTGAAAGTATATACAACAAAGGAAAATATTGAAATATTAAAAAGAAACTATAAAGATTACACAGATATTGAAGTTCAGACACAAAATATGATTAACTCTTATGAAAGCAGAATAAATGAATTACAACAAAAACTAGATGAGTATGTTCAAAAAGAGTGGGAATATCGAGAAGAAATAAATAATTTAAAAAATCAATTATTTATGTATGAAAGTAATGATGAGTAATTATAAAGAGGCATTAAATAAAAAAAACACAAATTATCAAGCAGATCTATAATAAGATTTGCTTTTATTATGATATAATTAAATAGAAAGGTAGGTAGTTTTAATGAAAAATAAAAAATGGGTTAATAGTGTTGTTTTAGTTTTAGGATTAGTAGTTATTTTAGCAGGTATAATATTTTTGTTACCAAAAAATGAAAAATCAATATACTGTGTAATGGAAGATGCAACAAAAGAAAATAAAATGGAAATTTATTATGATTTTAAGGATGGGGAAGCATATAGATATTCAATAGTCAATACAAATAAATTGACTGACAATATCAATGTTGACGCATACAAAGAAATGATTCAAAAATCTAATGATAAGTATAAAGGTGCAACAAGTAAGTTTTGGAAAGATGACAATACTTACATGACAACAGAAATATATAATTTAGATTTATTAACAGAAAATGAATTTAAAGAAATAACAGGTATGTCGATAAAAGATATAAAATCTAAAACGAGAAAAGAAATAATAGAGTCTATTATCCCAATGGGCGAAGATGGAAGTTTCAAATGCAACTAATTTCAAATTACAATTTATTGAGATGATTTAATTTGAAAGATATATTCAATGAATTAGAAAATGAAATAATTCAAGCATTAAATAATAAAAATGCAACACCATTAAAAGAAAAAAATTAAAAAAATTTAAACCGTGCCGTTGACGTTCCTAAAAAAACGTGCTAAAATGGTAATATAGGGAAATTGGAAGAAAGTGTAAAGAGAGATGATTTTTATCTCTCTTTTTTCATGTCTAAAATCCCTATTTTTGCTTGAAAAGAAAGGGGATGATATCAATTTAAAATCTTTTTTGTTAGTAGTGCCAATAATTGAAAGGAGAATATTGTGAAGAAAAAAATTGGTAGGAAGTTAAAAAAAGTTTTAAATGTAGTAATGGTAGTAGGAATTTTAATGTCTTCGTTTCCGATCACACCATTTATTCCTAAAGTAAATGCTTTAGCACGTGTGTCTGGAGATAAGATAATCGAAACAGCAATGTCGTATGAAAATTACGGATATTGGGAAGTAGGTACTTGTACAGGGTTAGTCACGCGTACATTAAACAAATTAGGTGTAGGACAATCTATCGTAGGTATTCATCCTTACGATATAGATAAACCACAACCTGAAGGAACAGGAGCAAGATACGCACCTGATAAGATGTATCAAAATGCTTTAAATCATCCAGAAGATGCAATTCATATTTATTCTGGATATGTTAAAGATGTAAAAGCAAATGCTCATTTATTTGAAAATGGTGATTTGGTTTTACAAAGACCTGAAGATAAAGCAAATTATAATGGTAGTGGACACGCAGCATTAATTCGTATATATAATGGTAATATATCAATGTATGGTGCTAATGGTGAAAAGATGGGAATTGGTGATGCTGTCTTAGCAACAGGTGTTGCTACAAGAGGAACATCTTATAATGTTAATTCTATGGATTATATTCATGTATTTAGATTAACAAAAGCAGAACCTGAGTATGCTACAACTACTTCAGAAAAATCAGCACAAGAAGTCGTTAATGTATCATTCTATAAAACTGATCTTGAAAGTGGAAAACCACTATCTGGTGTAGAAGTAGAATTTTATAGAGATGATGTTAAGTTCGCAACAGGAATAACAGGAGCAGATGGTTATGCACAAGCAACTTCAACAACTACTTATACATCTTCATCATCACCAAAAACTTATGTCACTAACTGGGATGATTTAGGTGAAGAAGAACAAGCAGAAGTTGATGAAAGAGGGGCTTATCATAATTTAGTAGATGCACAAGCAGCTGCAGATTCTGAAGCATTAAAGAGTGCTACTGATAAAGCATCACAAACTCATAAGTATAGTGTAGTAGAAGTAAAAACAAAAACAAAGTATTGGTTAAATCCAGATAATACTACTGATAGTGATTCAGCAACTGGTAGTGGTAGTATTAGTTTATCTTTATCTAATGAAAGAGTAAAAGGTACTGCTGTCTTGATTAAGGAAGATGCTGACGTAGGTTATGCACAAAATGAGGGTCAAATAGACGGTGCATTGTATGGATTGTATGCTAATGAAAATATACTAGATCCAGCAGATGGTTCTATTATATATAATGCAGGTGATGAAATAACTAGAGTTCGTATTGAAAATGGACAAGCACAAGTAGATAATTTATATTTAGGAAAATATTTCTGGCTTGAATTGACTAGTTCAGACGGATATAAACTTAATAAGAATAAAGAATTTTTTGAGTTGAGTTATTCATCACAAAATGTAAAAGTAGTGACTTCTAAATCTGTATCAAAAGAAGAAGTAATTACAGCAGATTTTGAAATAGAAAAAATTATTACTTCTGGTGATGAATCAGAAATCGTACAAAAAGAAGAAGGAGCAGAATTCATTGTAGTTGCTAAAAAGTATGTTGATAAATACGGAGATATTGAAACTGCTTGGGAGCACAGAGAAGAATTTACTGATAAAGAGTACGATAAATTAGTGACAAATAAAAATGGTTTAGATAAGTCAAAACAATTGGCTTATGGAAGTTATATTGCAAAACAAATAAAAGGTAAAATGGATACAGAATTAGTGGAAAACACATTTACTTTTACTGTATCAAAAGAAAATCAAGATACAATTAAATATATTATAAACAATCGTTTATTTACATCTTATGTTAAAATTCAAAAAGTAGATTCAGAAACAGGAAAGTTAATCACAGCATCTAATACTTCATTTAAAATTAAAAATGCTGACACAGGAGAATATTTAACTCAAAAAGTTGCTGATACTACTCATGATACTTGGAAGACATCTGACAAGGGTATGATTCAATTACCACTAGAGGTAAAAGCTGGTAATTGGATACTAGAGGAAATTGAAAGTCCAGACAATTACCTAATCAACAAAGAAGGTGTAAATTTCAAGGTGACTAATACAAATATTATTGAAACTGATTCTGATGGAGATCCGTTATTAACAGTAGTGATGGAAGACCAAGCAGTAAAAGGTCAAATCAAAGTTGAAAAATATGGTGAAGTATTAGTTGGCGTTGAAGAAGATGAAAATGGTAATATTCAATTTATTTATGAAGAAAGACCATTAGCAGATATGATTGTTTATGTACAAGCAGATGAAGATATTTTAGATCCTGCTGATAATTCTGTTATCTATAAAAAAGGTGAATTAGTA
>JAFSAI010000019.1 GCA_017441065.1 Bacilli bacterium
CAAAATGATTTAGTAGAAATATTAAATTCTAAAGAAACTGAAGATAATGTTTTGAAAGATTATGGTTATGATATGTCTAAAGATTCTTATGTATCTAAAAATGATAATTATAATTTGATTTTTGGTATAACAAAATTTGGAATATTATTAGTTGCATTTATCTCATTAATCTATTTATTTATAAAACATAATTTAAAAAATGATAAAGAAATAGATAAGATTATAAAATGTATTGAAAAAATAAATCACAAGAATTATGAACTTGATTTGGATGAGTTATCAGAAGATAAATTATCTATTCTTAAACAGGAAATATATAAAACAACAATTATGTTAAAGGAAAATGCTGAAAATTCATTAAAAGATAAAATTAACTTAAAAAACTCATTACAAGATATTTCTCATCAATTAAAAACTCCATTAACATCAATTAATATTTTGTTAGATAATATAATTGATGATCCTAAAATGGATGATGAAACTAGACAAAGATTTATAAAAAACATAAAAAGAGAAATAACAAATATTACTTTTTTAGTTCAATCTATCTTAAAACTTTCAAAGTTTGAAGCTAATACTATAACTTTTATAAGAGAAGATATATCAGTAAAAAAAATAGTAAATGAAACTATTAAAAATGTATCTAATTTATGTGATTTAAAAAATATAAATATTGAAGTAAATAATAAATGTCAAAATAAAATAAATTGTGATTATAAATGGCAAGTTGAGGCATTAACTAATATTTTAAAAAATGCAGTAGAGTATTCTTATAATGATAATAAAATTTTAATAGAGTGCGATGATAATAATGTTTATACACAAATAAAAATTAAAGATTTTGGTAAAGGTATGGATAAAGAAGATGCTGAAAATATATTTAAAAGATTTTATAAAGGAAAAGATGCTGGGAAAGATAGTATAGGAATAGGTTTATCTTTATCAAAAGCAATTATAGAAAATGATAATGGTAGAGTATCAGTAGAATCTGTTAAAGATAAGGGAACAACATTTATTATTAAATATTTCTATAATATTAATGGTGGTAATAATGAAAAAGATATTTAAAATATTAATTGTAATAGCAGTTATTTGTATAACATTGGTATTGTCTATAAATTTTTATGTAGTTGAAATAGCAAAGGATAAAATGATTAAAGATAATAATTATTCATCCTTAAAAGATGTTGATTGCATTTTAATATTAGGAGCTGGAATTTGGGGAGATAAACCAAGTCCAATGCTAGAAGATAGACTGAAAGAAGGAATTAAATTATACAAAGACAGTATTGCTCCAAAAATAATAATGAGTGGAGATCATGGTAGAGAAGAATATGATGAAGTTAATATAATGAAAGAATATGCAATAGAACAAGGAGTAACTTCAGAAGATATATTTATGGATCATGCAGGATTTTCTACTTATGAAAGTATTTATAGAGCAAAAGAAATCTTTGATGCAGATAATATAGTAATTGTTACACAAGAATATCATTTGTATAGAGCATTGTATATTGCAGATAAGTTAGATATAAATGCCCATGGTGTTAATTCTGATCCTAGAAAATATAGTGGACAAACATTTAGAGAATTAAGAGAAATATTAGCAAGAAATAAAGATTTTATAAATTGTATAATAAAACCAAAACCAACATATTTAGGAGAATCAATTCCTGTAAGTGGTGATGGAGATATTACGAATGACAAACAATAATCGCAACTAATTTTCAACAAAGTGCATCTTCAAGTTGGTAGATGCTGTGAAAAAAAGAATATATAATTATGTAAAAAAAGAGTAGTAGGTGTAGTATGAATTTATTTGAAAAATTGCTTTATTTTTTACAGGGTGAAATGACTGAACCAACAGCATTTGGTTGGTTTCATGTATTATGGTTAGTTTTGGTTATAATTTCAGTATATATTTTATTTAAGAGAAAAAAATATTATAGTGAAAAACAACTAAAAATTGTATTGGGAGTTTATGGTGTTATAGCATTAATATTAGAATTATTAAAACAATTAATATGGACATTTAATTATGATCCGATTTCTGGTATTACTACTTGGGATTACGAATGGTATGCTTTTCCTTTTCAGTTATGCACAACTCCAATATTTATAAGTATAATTTGTTTATTTTTGAAAAAAGGTAAGGTTAGAAATAGTTTGTTATCATATATGGCTTACATTACTATACTTGGAAGTATTTCAACTATGTTAATTCCTGAAAGTTGTTTTGTAAGTGATATATTAGTTAATATACATACAATGTGGTTACATTTAGGAAGTTTTGTTGTGTCAGTATATTTACTTATGTCAGGGGAAGTAAAAATCAATATTCAATCGTTAAAACAATCAATAAAGGTGTTTTTGATTTTTGTTACAATTGCAGGAATTATGAACATTTTAGTTTATAATATTGGAATATTAAACGGAGAAACTTTCAATATGTTTTATATTAGTCCATATTTTATAAGTACACTTCCTGTATTTAATGTTATACAAGAAAATGTTCCTTATGTAGTATATTTAATAATTTATATTTGGGTATTAATTTTAGGATCGTTAGTTATATATTTTATCTCTTATTTAATAAGATATTTGTCTAATAAGAAAGCAGGTGTTTATGAAAAAGATAGTATTAAATCCAATTAGTATGTTTATAATAGGTGCGATATTAGGCGTATTATCTAAATTGTTTGATATACATTCTGAAGTATTAGGAAATATCTTTTCTGAATTTGCAATATGGATTTTATTTGGTGTTTTAATATCAATTTATAGTAAAACAAAAAGAAAAGCTATGATTAATATTTTTCTATTTTGTATAGGTATGTTACTAACATATTATATTACAGCAGAAATTACTAATTCAGTGTATGGATTAGCATTTGTAAAAGGATGGACTATATTTGCTTGTATTTCACCTTTATTTGCCTATTTTACTTGGATGAGTAAGGAGAATGGTGTATTTCCTATAATGATTAAAATTGGAATAACAGGAGTATCATTATTTTGTAGTTTATTTCTAGTTAGTTTAAATATATTTGATTTAATAATAAATATAATTTTAATATACTTTTTATTTATTAAGAAAATAGATAGATAGAATTAATGTAAAGCAGATCATAGGTGATTTGCTTTTTATGATAAATTTTATTTTTTTGTAACCTTTTATATAAAAAAATCGTCTTTATAGTGAATCGATTCAAAAGGAGGTATCAATTTGGGTAATAACATTCAATTTAATATTGAACTAATAATAGATGAATATAGCAATTATGTATATAAAATTGTGGATAATGTTATTGGTACTTCTTTACCATATCAAGATAAAGAAGAAATTGTTGCAGATGTATTTTATTTGTTATGGAAAAATCAAAATAATATAAAAAGTAATTTAAAATCATACATAGGAACAATCGCAAGAAACTGTTCTTATGAGAAACTTAGGAAAAATAAGATTACTTTTGAATATGATGAAACTCAATGTATTAACGAAACAATTGATTATGATCATCTTCTTATTATGAAAGAAAAAATAAGTAAACTTTCTGAGGATGAAAAAACAATATTTAATATGTATTATGTTGAAGGACTAAAAATAAAAGATATTTCTAAAAAGACAAATAAAAATATAAGTGCAATAAAAATAAAACTATTTAGAATTAGGAAAAAGTTGAAGGAGGATATATAATGTCTAAGATTGATGCTGAAAACATTAAACAAAGAACTAACGAGATGATTGGTTATTCAATGTATGAAAGGGAAAATATTATGAAACAAAAAAATTTAAAGAAATTTGTATGTGTGTTTGCAATTTTTACATTTTTTATTGCAGGAACAATGACTGTTAATGCTTTAACAGATAATGCAATAGTTGATAAGATAAAAGAGGTATTAACTTTTAAAGTAGATGAAGAACATCCAGTAGATTGTAAATATTTAGAAGATGGTACAAGAATATGCTACTATCATGTTGAAGAAAAATAATTATTAAGCAGATCTATAATAAGATTTGCTTTTTTCATGGTATAATTTTATTAAATGTTAATATCAGTTGACAAATTTCCAAGTCAAACAGGTGGATTGCAACTATAAAAAACTGTATAATTTTAGATGTAAGAGGTGAAAAAATGAATTTAGGTGAAAGATTATTAAATCTACGAAAAGCAAAGCATTTATCACAAGAGGAAGTTGCTGATAAATTAAATGTAACA
>JAFSAI010000001.1 GCA_017441065.1 Bacilli bacterium
GGGTATATCAATAGATTATTTATTGGATGAAACAAAAAAACTTGAATATCCATTAAAAAGAAGATGTATAAGATGTAATATTGAAATGATAGAAAATTTTGATATAAAAGTTGAGGGTGCAGGATATGGAATTAAACTAACTCAACAGGGTTTATTTAAAGACAATCTAGGTAAAATTCAATGTGCAGTGTGTCCTGAGTGTGGATATATGGAAACTTATATTGAAGATACAAATAAAGTTAAAAAATTATTAAAGAAATAATACAAATTACAATTTATCTAACTATAATTAATGCTTTTTATATACGTTTTAACATACGTTTTGTGAAATTTATTGTTCAAATTTTAGTTGTATAAAATATAAATTCTTTGTAATTACGGCAAAAAATTTGTAGAAATTGTAGAAAAATTGCAGATTTTACACCTTTTAGTTCTTTACAAATGCTATAAAAATTCATGATATAATATTAATGAGAAGAAGGTGTATTTTGTGTCAAATTTTACTAATGAATTTTTAAAATATTATTTAACAAATCCACTAATAATAACAATATTAATATTAGGTTTAATATCAGTAATTTTTTATAAACAGATAGTTGGATGGTTTGGAGAGCATTGGACTAAAAAAACTTTAAGAAAATTACCTAAAGCTAAATATAAAATTATAAATAATTTGTTTTTATCAGTTAATGGATTAACTCATCAAATAGATCATATAGTAGTTTCTCCGTATGGAATATTTTCTATAGAAACAAAACAATATAATGGTTACATAACAGGAAGTAAATATGATAAAAACTGGGTAAGACATGCTGGAAAAAATAAATACTATTATGTGAATCCTATTAGACAAAATTATGGACATTGCAAAGCATTAGCTGAATTATTAAATATAGACGAATCAAAAATATATAATATAGTATGTATTCCAAGTAATGTAAAATTAAAAATAGAACATGACGGGGAACTTGTAAGATATGATACTATTGTTAATAAAATAAAATCTTATAATGAAGAAATAATTAATAATGTTAGTGAATTATATGATAAATTATTAAAGAGTAATGTGAAAGACAAAAAAATAAAAAAAAGCATATTGCAAATATTAAAAATAATATTGAGGAAAAGGATATTAGTAAATGCCCTAAATGTGGCGGATTGTTAGTTGAACGAGAAGGTAGGTATGGGAAGTTCATTGGATGCTCCAATTATCCAAAGTGCAAATATACAAAAAATAATTAAATATAAAAATTGAATGGGGGAAAGCAAAATGTTTTTTAATACGTTTAGAGATTTTTCTAAACTGTCAGTTAAAATTAGACTTGGAAGAAAGCAATATAATGCTATATTTATAGAAAATAATAATTATTTAATGTTAGAAGTTAATGTAATTGATGATATTGAATTTTGGAAAAATCCTAAGGACTTTTATAAAATTATAAATGGGCAATTGTTATTTGGTAATATAGATGTGTCATTGCTAAATTGTCAGTTATATAATACAACAATAACACAAGACGGGAAAAAATTAAATGACATTAAAGAGGCAAATTTAATTTATAGAGTAGATAGAATTTTACTTGGTAAAAGATTGCTGCAAAAGGAAATGAATAACGTATTAAAATGTGAAGTAGTTTATAATAGTATTGAATGCTTTTCAAATTCTCATCCATATAAAACTAATTACAATACATTAGAGTATAGTGGGAACAACGATGTTTTTAATATTTATACACCCAGGGTAAGCATATCAATTAATTATGGAAGTATTACTGAACACAAAGATACGTCATTAACTATTGAGAGAAATACAAATGTTGAATTAAAGTTCCAAACTAAAAAAAGCATTAACAAGTCACTAGATGAAATATATAAATTTAGAAATTTTTTAGTATTATTATTGAAAAAGCATATCGTTGTTCAAAAACAATATGTTTATTATGGAGATAATAAATATCAATTATTTGATTGTAATGATATTATATTAAAAGTTAATTCGCATGAACTAGAAGATCATTTATCCCATCGCTGTATAAAAATAGAAAAATTAAGCAATATAAATGAAATATATAAGTTATTTGAAAAAAACTATAATAAATTATTTCCATTGATTGAACTTTATTATAATGTTACGCAGATAAGTGTACCTAATTTAACAAGATTTATTAATGCTGTTACCATGATTGAGAATATGTCTAGAAATTATGATTACAATTCTGCTTTTAAATTAACCAAAAAAAATAATAATAAGAAAAAAAATGATGCGGAATATAAGTATATGGTTTATTCATTAATTAAAAAGGTTAATGATGTTTATAACTTAACTGATCAACAAATAGAACAAATATCAGACAATATTAAGAATGCACGAGTATACTATATTCATTATAAGAAAAAAGGTACAGCAAAAAAATTGTCATATGAAGAGCAATTTAGATTCTCTTATTTTATGCAAGATATTGTTTTGCTTAATATTTATAAATTATTAAAAATGGATATTAAAAATATAGAATATTTATCATTTAAGGATTATTACTATGCTGTAAAAGATTTGTTATAAAAATAATCTTTTACATACGTTTTGGTAGCGTTCTCAAAAGTCCATTTATGAGATTTTATAAGGTTTTATTAAGTTTCATAGCCTCAAAACTTTGAAAAACTGCATCCATGTGGCAGTGGTAAGAAATATAAACAATGTTGTGGTAAATAATATAGAAAAATTCTCGCAAATAAATTTTGCGAGTTTTTTAGTGTTTAAAATACTATAACTAAAGAATGATTAATTATATGGTATAATTAAGATTAGGAGATGATATTATGAATATAAGAATTAGAGAAGCGTCTATTAGAGATATAGATAACGGACTATTAGAGGTTTTTATAGAGGGATATAGATATCATCAAAATGGAAGACCAGATATTTTTTCGAATTTATCTAATGACGAATTAAAAGAAGATTTGATAAGGAATTTTGATAATCTAGCTACTATTGTAATACTTGATGAAGATAATATAGTGGGTTATCTTTCGTATAAAATAAAGGAAAAACACACAAAAAAACTAGATGTAGATCAATTGATAATTTCTGAGAGTTATAGAGGTCAAGGTCTAGGTAAAAAATTAATGGATGAAGCAAAGAATATAGCATTAAAAAATAAATGTGATAGAATAGAACTTAATTGTTGGATGTTTAATGAAAATGCTTTAGCTATGTATGAACATATTGGTTATAATAGACAAAGAATAATATACGAAATGAAATTATAATTAATACTAAATAAGCTCGTAATACACGAGTTTTTCTTTGGCTTTAAAATATATATAATTTTATATACTATTGACATATTGTTAAAATAAAATATATAATATTAGTGTATTAATGAAGCGATACAGCGAGGAGACGTTATGAAATTTACTTTTGATAATAATATACCAATATATATTCAGGTTTTAGAATATATGAAAATATATCTAATTTCAGGAGTGTTTAAGTGTGGAGAAAAACTTCCCTCTGTTAGGGAATTTTCGACAACTTTTAAAGTTAATCCTAATACAATGCAAAAGGCTTTAGCAGAGCTTGAAAGTATGAATTTAATATATACTGAAAGAACAAATGGTAAGTATGTTACTAATGATATAAATTTAATAGACAAATTAAAGGATGAATACGCTATTACTCTTGCAAAAAGTTATTTTGAAGGTATGAAAAGGATTGGTTTGGGTAAAGCGGATTCAATAAAATATTTAGAAGGGATAAATGATTAATGAAACTTTTAGAAGTGAAAAATTTATGTAAAATTTTTGATGATAAAGAAATACTTATAGACATCAATTTTTCTATACCAAATGGAAAAATTATAGGTTTATTAGGAAAAAATGGTGCAGGTAAATCTACCCTAATTAAATTAATAAATGATTTGCTTACTCCGACAAAAGGTGAAATATTAATTAATGGAAATAAAATAGGTGTTGAAACAAAAAAAGTAATATCTTATTTACCAGAAAGAACATATTTAAATAAACAAATGAGGGTGAAAGATGTAATAAATTATTTTGAAGATTTCTATGATAATTTTGATGCTGATAAAGCAAAAAAATTATTAAAAGATTTAGATTTAAACATTGAACAAAAATTATCTAAAATGAGTAAAGGAATGCTTGAAAAAGTTCAATTAGTTTTAGTTATGTCAAGAAATGCTGATTTATATGTTTTAGATGAACCTTTAGGTGGTGTTGATCCAGCAACAAGAGACTATATTTTAGATACTATACTTTCTAATTTTAACGAGAACGCAAGTGTTATTATTTCTACACATTTGATATCTGATATTGAAAAGATTTTAGATGAAGTAATATTTATTGATAAGGGAAAAATTATATTACAAAGTGATGCAGACAAACTTAGAAACAAAGAAAAGTCATCAATTGATGAAATCTTTAGGAGGATGTTTAAATGTTAAATAAATTACTAAAATATGATTTAAAATATATGATTAAGAATATGAGTGTATTTTATATATTAGCATTATTCTTTGGAATAACTACTAGAATACTATTTTCGCTAGAGCAAACTATTATAATAAATATATTAGGGCAAATAAGTGTTGGATGTATGTTTGCTATGGTTGTTAATATTTTAATAAATACAATCATGAGAAGTTGGGTTAGATTCAGAGATTCTATTTATAAAGATGAAGCTTATTTAACACATACACTACCAGTAACAAAAAATGATATTTATAATTCTAAATTTATTCAAACTTTAATATTTTTTGTAGTAGGTTTTTTAATAATATTATTAACTATATTTATTACTTATTATACAAAAGATAGATGGTTACAACTTAAAGTATTAATAAGCACCATAACAACTGGTTTAGAATTAAATTCTACATTATTTGTAATAAGTTTTATTGCAATTATTTTTCTAGAAATATTTAACGCTATTCAATGCGGATTTTTGGGAATAATTTTAGGACATAAAAAAAATAATAATAAAGTTGCTTTTTCAGTTTTATTTGGAATTGTTGCCTACTTTTTATCTCAAAGTATAGTATTATTATTAATATTTATAGTAGGATTATTTAATAGTAGTATTATGGATTTATTTACAAGTAATATTTTACTAGATACAAGTGCATTTAAATTATTAATTATTTTAGCAATTATAATATATTTCTTGATAATTATATTAATGAGTATATTATGTAAAAAAGAATTTAACAAAGGTGTTAATTTAGAATAAAAATATTATAAAACTTACAAATGCTGATTTGTAAGTTTTTTGTTTATATTAAGAACTAACTTTTAATGCTCTTCATATACTAAAATGGGTGAATAATATGAATTATGATTATAAATTTGGAAATAATTATTATAAGTATAATGATTCTGTTGGGATAAAAAGTACTGTATATAATATATTGGCGCCGGAACAATCGCAAAATGATCAACCGGGTATGGAATATTTAATGGAACCTCGTCCTATATTTGATAATCCAAATTATAAAGGAAGCGATAAGTTAAAAAATAAAGTTGCAATTATTACTGGAGGAGATAGTGGTCTCGGAAAAGCATGTGCAATTGCTTATGTTAAAGAAGGCGCAAAAGTAGTAATTGTATATTATGATGAAGATAAAGATGCATTAGATACCAAGGATTATATTGAAACTTTAGGTGGAGAATGTTTTCTAATCAAGGGAGATATTACTAATCATAAATTTTGTAAATATATTGTTGATGCCACTATAAACAAATATGGAAAAATTGATATTTTAGTAAATAATGCTGGTGTACAATATCAACAAGATTGCTTAGAAAATATAAGTGATGAACAATTAGATTTAACCTTTAAAGTAAATGTATATAGTATGTTTTATTTAACTAAAGAAGTATTACCATATTTAAAAAGTGGAGCTTCAATTATTAATTTATCAAGCGTAACTACTTTTTATGGAGATCCTCAGTTAATAGATTATGTAAGTACAAAAGGTGCAATTGTTGGATTTACTAGAGCTTTAGCAAGAAATTTAGCACTTAAAAACATTCGTGTTAATGCAATAGCCCCAGGTTTTTTCTGGACTCCATTACAACCAGCTTGTTGGGATGCTGAAAAAATACCTTCATTAGGTTCTGATGCTGCAATGGCAAGAGGAGCAATGCCTTATGAATTGGCTTCAACATTTGTTTTTTTAGCGAGTGATGATGCTAGTTATATGACAGGTCAAGTAATTCATAATAATGGTGGCCAAGTAATGGGCTAATCAAACAAAAAAATCGAGATCCTCGATTTTTTTTATTTTTCAATATAATTATAACTTGAAGCTCTAATTAATCTGTTCATAATAGCAATACCAAGACCTTCTTTTTTTACTCCCTCAATAATTATTAAATCAGGATTATACCTATCAGCTTCTCGAAGCAATGAAAAGATATTATGTGATATCTCATCTAAATTAACTTTGCTTCCGTAAGATAAATATTTACAATTAAATTTATCTTTGTTTTCAACAGATCCTATAATTAAAGTATTATCAATAATATTTTCTTTAATTAATTCTAATAATAAATTATTGCTATCAGAATAAACTAAAATACATTTGTTATTTGGAGCATAATGTTTATATTTCATTCCAGGACTTTCCACAATTCCATCTGCTTTAGTAAATAAATTATTTGATAATTTACAAGAACCAATTATTTCTGTTATATCTTCTGGTGTAATTTTACCAGGTCTTAAAATAGTGGGAATATTATCTATAACTTTGACTACTGTAGATTCAAGTCCAACAAATGAATCACCACCATCAATTATAATGTCAACTTTATTAAGAAATTCATCTTTAATATCATCTATTTTAGTACCGCTTGGCTTAGAAGATAAATTAGCACTAGGTGCTGCTATAGGAACTCCAGAAGTTTCTATTAAATCATGAGCAATTTTATTGTTAGGCATTCTAATTCCTACTGTATCTAAATTAGCACTAACATTATCAGGAATAATTTCTCTTTTCTTTAGTATTAATGTGAAAGGCCCTGGCATAAAAGCATCCATTAATTTTCTTTCAATATCACTTATATTTTGAACTAAATTATCTAACATATAAAAGTCTGATATATGAACTATTAAAGGATTATCGTTAGCTCTACCTTTTGCTACAAAAATATTATCTACAGCTTTACTATTTAAAGCATTAGCGCCGATTCCATAAACTGTTTCAGTTGGAAATATAACTAGATTTCCGTCTTTTATACTTTTGGCAGCTTCTTTTAATTCATTTTCATTAATATTTTTAGTAAAATCAAATATTTTAGTCATCTTATCACCACAAAGCCTATTTTATCAGAACAGATATTTAAAATCAAATTGCTATTTTTGAATATTATTTATATAATTTAATTAGGTGATTATATGAGAAAAAGTGATATTTTAATTGGTGTAATTGATTTACTTATAATATTTATTTTATATTATTTTGGTCTTCCACCAATTAATTTAACAAGTCCAGATTTTTGGCAATTTATTTTTATTATAGCTACTATTATTTTAGTTAGTTTAACAATTAGAAATGGTCATAAATTAATAATAGGAAAAGAATTTAATTTGAAAATATTTAAAACTTATAAGTACTTTTTTCTTGCTTTTGGTATATTAGCATTAGGAATTAGTATTATAAATTTTGCATCATCACCATTATTTAATGCTAAAGAATATAGTAATAGAATTAACGTTGATGAAACACATGAATTTATTGAAGATGTAGAACCAGTTGATTTTTCAAAAATACCTTTAATTGATAAAGCAAGTAGTCAAAAATTAGGCGATAGAAAAATGGGAGAATTCACATCATGGGTAAGCCAATTCTATGTAAGTGATTTATATACTCAAATTAATTATAATAATAAAATTATTAGAGTAACTCCATTAGAATATGCTGGCTTAATTAAATATTTTACAAATAGAGATGAAGGAATTAAGGGGTATATTTCAGTTAATTCAGTTAATGGAAGTGCTGATTTAGTAGAATTAGAAAAAGGTATGAAATATATGCCGAGTGCTTATTTCTTTGAAAATTTAGAAAGAAAACTAAGATTTACATATCCAACAACAATTTTTGATGATGCATCATTTGAAATAGATAATGAAGGAAATCCATACTGGATTATACCAACAATTAAATACAAAGCTATAGGATTAAAAAAAGAAATAAGTGGAGCAATTATATTTAATCCAATAACTGGAGAAAGCAAAAAATATGATATAAAAGATATTCCATCTTGGGTTGATCATGTTTATGATGCTAATTTAATTATTGAACAAATAGATAATTGGGGAGAATATAGAAATGGATATTTTAATTCTATATTTGGTCAAAAAGATGTCATAAATACAACAGAAGGTTATAATTATTTAGTTATGGAAGATGATGTGTATTTATATACAGGTATTACATCAGTTTCTAGTGATGAATCTAATTTAGGATTTGTTTTAGTTAATTTAAGAACTAAAGAAACAAAATATTATTTAGTTCCAGGAGCTGAAGAATATAGTGCGATGGCATCAGCTGAAGGACTAGTGCAAGAAAAAGATTATGAGGCATCATTCCCATTATTAATAAATTTAAATAATAAGCCAACGTACTTATTAAGTTTAAAAGACAATGCTGGTCTAGTAAAAATGTACGCATTTATAGATGTAGAAGATTATCAAAAAGTAATTGTTAGTGATGCATCCCTTGGAATAGAAGTTGCTGCAGAAAAGTATTTAGGAGAAAATGTAACTATAAATACTGATAAATTAATGAATAAAAAAATAACTATTAAAAGTATTTCTAGTGCAGTTATAGATGGTAACACTAATTACTATATTGTAGATACCGATGAAAATATGTATTATTCTTCAATTAAAACTTCTAAAAATTTGCTGCCTTTTTTGAAATCTGGAGATAGCATAAGCATTTCTTATAACGAAGGATCAGTATCTCAAATAATTAAAATAGAAAGATCTGGTAATTAACCAGATTTTTTAGTTGTAGTTTTTTTGAAATTAGTATTGTATAATTTAATTGGATTAAGGAGAAAATTTATGAATGATTTAAATCTTTTAAAAGGATCTTTAATAAACATTGGGAGGTCTCTTTGACATATCCAAATTAGAAGAAAAATTAAATAGTTTGGAAGTTGAAATAAAAAAAGAAAATTTTTGGGATGACTTTGATAATGCTAGTAATGTAAACAAGGAATATTCTAAAACAAAAAAAATAGTAGACAATTATCAAAAATTAATAGATGGTATCGATACTTTAGAATTATTAAAAGAAGAAGTAAGTGAAGATGAATACTTAAAAGAATTTAATAATTTAGAAAGTGAAATAATATTGTTAGAAAAAGAAACACATTTAAATGGTGAATATGATAATTTAAATTGTTATTTAGAAATACATCCTGGTGCAGGTGGAACAGAATCTTGTGATTGGGCATCAATGATACTGAGAATGTATGAAAGATTTTGTGAAAAATATGATTATAAATATGATGTTATATATGAAACTCCAGGAGATGAAGCAGGGATTAAATCGGCATTAATACTTATTAAAGGAGAAAATGCTTATGGGTATTTAAAAAGAGAATCTGGAGTCCATCGTTTAGTTAGAATATCTCCTTTTGATTCTAATGCTAGACGTCATACTTCTTTTGCATCAGTTACTGTAACGCCAGAGTTTACTGATACTAAAGAAATAGATATTAAGGAATCAGATTTAAAAATAGATGTATACCATTCCAGTGGTGCTGGTGGACAATCAGTTAATACATCAAATTCAGCAGTAAGAATAACCCATTTACCTTCTAAAATAGTAGTAACTTGTCAAAATGAAAGAAGTCAATTGAAAAATAAAGAAATTGCTATGAAAATACTAAAAAATAAATTATATGATTTATATTTAGAAGAACAAGACGAAAAAATGAATTCATTAAAGAATAATACGATTAAAAATGAATGGGGAAGCCAAATTAGGAGTTATGTGCTAGAACCTTATAAATTAGTAAAAGATGCTAGAAGTGGTTATGAAAGCAATGATCCTGATAAAATATTAGATGGTGAAATCTATAATATGTTAGATTTTAATTTAAAAAATATAAAATGAAGTTAAAAAACTTCATTTTTTGTGAGTTTTTAGTGATATTTCTTGAATAAAAAGATTGATTTATGTAAAATAAACTCAGTGATATTTATGAAAGACACATTAATTTTTTTAGACAATTTATTAAATGTTAATGATTCTGTTATCGTAGCGTGCTCTGGTGGCCCAGATTCTATGTGTCTTTTGAATGTAATAAAATCTTATAAAGAAAAATATAATCTAAATATTATCTGTGCTCATGTTAATCATGGATTACGAATTGAGAGTGAAGAAGAAAAGGTATTTGTAAAAAAATATTGTGAATCTAATGATATAATTTTTGAATATTTAAAAATAGAAAATTATACAAATAATAAATTTAGTGAAGAAGAAGGGCGAAGAAAAAGATATGCATTTTTTGATAGTCTAGTAAAAAAATATAACGCAAAGTATTTGATGACAGCTCATCATGGATATGATTTGATTGAAACAATACTTATGCGAATAACAAGAGGAAGCAATTTAAAAGGATATGCAGGAATACCTAAAATTAGCAAAAATGAAAGATATAGTATAGTAAGACCTTTATTAAATTTAACAAAAGAAGATATCTTAAAATATTTGAAATGTGAAAAAATTGAATATGTTTTAGATAAGACAAATCAAGACGAAAAATATACACGAAATAGGTTTAGGAAACATATGTTACCAATTTTAAAAAATGAAGATGAACAAGTGCATTTAAAATTTTTAAAATATAGCAAAGAATTAGAAAAGGCAAAAAAGTATATTGATAAAGTAATTGAATCTAAAATTAAAAATATATATGTTGAAAACTATATAGTTATCAACAAATTATTAGAAGAAGATGAATATTTACAAGAAAAAATTATAGAATATGTAATTGAAGATATTCAGAAAGAAGAGATATTTAATATAAATGATAATCAATTTAATAATATAATTGAACTAATAAAAAATGATAAGAATAAAATGATTAATTTAGCAGATGGATTTATCGCTAGAAAAAGTTATAATAAATTATATATTGAAAAGAATAGTAATGTAGATAAATACGAATATATATTAAAAGATAATCTAAATATATTAAACAAGTATAATTTTGAATTTATAAAAAACTCTAAAGAAAAGAATAATTTTATTATCAGACTTAACAGCGAAGAAATAACATTACCATTAATAGTACGACAAAAAAAAGCTGGCGATAAAATTAAAGTGAAAAATATGCTAGGCACAAAAAAAGTAAAAGATATTTTTATTGATTCGAAAGTTGATGTTAAAATTAGAGAAGCGTATCCAATTGTTGTTGATAGTAAAAATAACATAATTTGGATACCAGGTATTAAAAAATCGATATTTGATAAAGAAATTAATGAAAAGTATGATATAATACTTAAGTATACGGAGGAAAATAATGAACAATCAAAATAATAGAGTAAAAAATACTATGCCATACATTATTTTGTGTGCAGTAGTAGTATTTGTATTATTAATATTACATTTCCAAGGAGATGTAGTAAACAAATTAAGTACTGGTGAATTGTTAAAAGAATTAAGAGATAACAATGTTACAGAAATAGTTGTAACACCAAATAGCAACGAATCAGTATATTATGTAGAAGGGAAACTAGATGGTTATAAAGAAAATGAAAGTTTTCAAACAAAAATTATAGCTGAAGAAGTTTCTGCAATTACAGAATATGTTGAAGAAAACAATATTGCAAAATATAATACTGAAAGTGATCCAGGAAGTAGTGTATTTTTATACATTGTAGTAAATGTACTTCCATTAGTATTAATTGCAATAATAGCATATTCACTATTTAAGAAATTAGCTATGTCAAATAAGAATTCAGTAGATTTTGGAAGAAGTAGAGCAAGACTTAGTAACGACCAAGATAAAAAGAATTTTAAAGATGTGGCGGGACTTACTGAAGAAAAACAAGAGGTTGAAGAATTAATAGATTTCTTAAAAAATCCTAAAAAGTTTCAAAAATTAGGTGCAAGAATACCTAAAGGTGTATTATTAGTAGGGCCTCCAGGAACAGGTAAAACATTACTTGCAAAAGCAGTTGCTGGAGAAGCAAACGTACCATTCTTCTATATTAGTGGTTCTGACTTTGTTGAATTATTTGTAGGAGTTGGAGCATCTCGTGTAAGAGATATGTTTAAAGAAGCAAAAAGAAGTGCGCCTTGTCTAATTTTTATTGATGAAATAGATGCAGTTGGTCGTCAAAGAGGTACAGGTCTTGGTGGTGGACATGATGAAAGAGAACAAACATTAAATCAATTACTTACAGAAATGGATGGATTTGGTGAAAATGAAGGTATTATTATCATAGCTGCTACAAATAGACCAGATGTATTAGACCCAGCATTACTTCGTCCAGGTAGATTTGATAGACAAGTAACAATTAATCTTCCAGATGCTAAAGCAAGAGAAGAAATATTAAAAGTCCATGCAAAGAATAAAATTTTAGATAAATCAGTTAACTTAAACAACTTAAGTTTAAGAACTCCTGGTTTTAGCGGAGCTGACTTAGAAAACTTACTTAACGAAGCAGCATTACTTGCAGTTAGACGCAATAAACCTGCTGTATCAATGGATGAAATAGATGAAGCGACTGACAGGGTTCTAATGGGGCCAGCAAAAACATCTAGAAAAATAACTGACAAAGAAAAGAAATTAGTATCATTACATGAAGCAGGACATGCAGTAATTGGTATTAAATTAGAAGATGCAAACGAAGTTCACAAAATAACAATCATACCTAGAGGTATGGCTGGTGGATACACAATGATGCTTCCAAAAGAAGAAAAAATGGTTGTGTTAACTAAGAAAGAGTTGCTAGCTGAAATAACTGGCTTATTAGCGGGTCGAGTTAGTGAAGAAATGTTCTTAGGAGAAATTTCAACAGGAGCATCTGATGACTTTAAGAAAGCAACAAATATTGCTCGTAGTATGGTAACCGAATATGGTATGAGTGATTTAGGACCAATGCAATATGAACAACAAAGTGGTAGTGTCTTCTTAGGTAGAGACTATGGCAAGAGTAAAAACTTCAGTGATCAAGTTGCTTTAGAAATTGATAGAGAAACAAGAAAAATTATTGAAGAATGTTATGCTAAAGCGAAAGATATTGTTGATAAAAATAGAGATTTAATAATGTTATTAAGTGAAGCTTTAATAAAATATGAAACATTAACAAAAGAACAAATTGAATATATTGTTGAAAACGGTAATATTGATTTTAAAGAAGAAGTAACTACTGAAGTCGAAAATGATACTTATGAAACATTAAAAACTAAAGCAAAAGAATTAAAAATAAAAGGTTATACTAAGATGACTAAAGAAGAATTAGAAGAAGCCTTAAAAGGAAAGGAAGAATAATATGTTAGAAAATTTATTGTTAGTAGTATCAGTACTATTAATTGCAATTGTATTATTACAAGGTAATAAAGCAACTGATTCTAATGGAATAATTACTGGGGGAAATCAAGAATTATTTCAAAATATGAAAGAAAGAGGAGTAGAACTATTTATTAGTAGAGCTACTTATGTACTTGGAGTTTTATTCTTTGTTATTTCCTTTGTATTATTTTTACAATAAGAAATGCCTTAAATCGTAAAAGATTTAAGGTTTTTTTATTTTATACATCGTGTTATAATTAAAATAGTGATAGATATGAAAAATAAAAAAGGTTTTACATTGATTGAATTAATAGTGGTTGTAGCAATAATGGCATTACTCGGAACAGTTATAACAGTAAGTTTAACTGGAACTTTACAAGAAGCAAATCAAGACGAGTGTGATGAATTTGTAAGAGAAGTAGAAGATGCGGCATGTGTATATTCACAATTATCAAATAAAAAGGTAATTTGTAATAGAACTGATTGTGCTCCAATTAAACTAAGCATTTTAGTTAGCGAAGGAATGATTGAAAGTGAAACAGACGCATGTACTGGTGAAGCAATAGATTTAAATCAAACTGTAACAATAACTTGGGATAATACTGGCGAGAAAAAATGTGAATATAATGGGGTAAAGGTTTATGAAAGATAATATAATTGAATATTTAGGGCAAGATAGTAAAGCAAAAACTTTAATAGAAATAAATGATTATTTACAATTAACAAGTAGTATAGATTTAGAAAATTTACAAAAAGAAATAAATGAATTAGTAAAAGAAGGCGTAGTTCACGAAACAAAGAAATGCAAATATTTGCTTATGAAAGATTGTGCTTCATTACATACCGGAAAAATAGATATAGCTAAAAATGGTTATGGATTTTTGATTCAAGAAAATGGCGAAGAAGATATTTTTATTAATAGAGATAATTTAAATGGCGCAATTAATGATGACATAGCTCTAGTAGATACTTTTACAAGAAATGGTAAAGTAGAAAGTAAAGTAATAAAAATACTTGAAAGAAAATTAAATAGAGTTATTGGTGAAATACTATATGTTAATGACAAACCAACTATTATATTAGATGATAAAAAAATAGATATTCAAGTAAAATTAGAAAATCATTTTGCTAATTTAGTAGATGGCCATAAAGTATTAGTAGAACTAGTAAAACAACTAGGTGATAAAAAATTTTTAGGTGTAGTTTTAAAAATTATTGGTCATAAAAATGATCCTGACATTGATATTTTAAGTATAGCTTATAAGCATGGAATAGAACTAGAATTCAGTGATGAAGTAAAAGAAGAGTTAAAAAATATACCTGAAAGTGTACTAGATAGTGATAAAATTGGTAGAGTGGACTTAACTAAAGAATTGATTTTTACTATTGATGGTGATGATACAAAAGATATAGATGATGCCATTAGTGTAAAAAAGGAAAATGGTATATATGAACTAGGAGTTCATATAGCAGATGTTACTTATTATGTAAGGCCGAAGACAGCATTATATAATGAAGCATATAAAAGAGGAACATCAAGTTACTTAGCAGATAGAGTATTACCAATGTTACCACATGAATTATCAAATGGCATTTGTTCATTAAATCCAGAAGTTGAAAGACTAGCTATTAGTTGCGTAATGAAAATAGATGCATCAGGTGAAATAAAAGACTATGATATTTTTCCTTCAGTAATAAAAAGTAGAAAACAGATGACATATAAAAATGTTAATAAGATAATTATTGATGGAATTGTACCTGATGGGTATGAAGAATATAAAGATAGTATATTATTAATGCATGAACTTGCAAAAATATTAAGAAAAAGAAAAATTCAAAAAGGATATATTGAATTTGATATACCAGAAGCTAAAATAGTTCAAGATGAAAACGGAAAATGTATTGATGTTATAAAAAGAGAACAATTAGATGGTGAAAAATTAATTGAAGACTTTATGATTGCTGCTAATGAAACAGTTGCAACGCATATATACAATATGGGACTTCCATTTGTATATCGTGTTCATGGCATCCCAAAAACAGAAAAAATAAATGATTTTATAAATTTATTAAAATTACTAAATATTAAAGTAAATACAAAAGGCATAGATTCATCAAGTAAAGGAATGCAAAAAATATTGAATGAATTAAAAGATTTAAAAGAGGCACCAATACTTTCTAGTATGCTTTTAAGAAGCATGCAAAAGGCGGTATATAGTCCAAATAATATTGGCCACTTTGGGTTAGCGCTTAAGAATTATACTCATTTTACATCTCCAATAAGAAGATTTCCTGATACTACAGTGCATGGGTTACTTAGAACATATCTTTTCAACAAACAAATCGATAATGAAACTATAGACTTTTACCAAAACTATTTAATTGAAGTTGCAGATTATTCTAGTGAACGAGAACAAGCAGCTGTTGAAGCAGAAAGAGAAGTAACAGATATGAAAATGGCTGAATATATGGAATCTCACATTGGAGAAGAATATAAAGGTATAATAACAACCGTTACCAACTTTGGGTTCTTTGTTGAATTACCTAATTTAATTGAAGGTTTAGTTCATATTAGTACACTAAAAGAATATTATAATTATGTTCCAGACTTGCTTTCTTTAGTAAATAGTGATAAAAAGAAGATGTATCGCATTGGTGATGAAGTAACGATTAGAGTTACAAATGCTAGCAAAGAAATGCGAATAATAGATTTTGAGGTTGTCGATGGAAATAGTAAACAGGAAAGCCAAATTTGATTATTTTATAGAAAGTGAAATAGAATCTGGTATTGTTTTAAAAGGTACTGAAATAAAATCTTTAAGAAAAGGTTCTGCGGATTTAAAAGATACTTATGTAAGAATTAAAAATAATGAAGCATACATAATTAATATGTATATAGCTAAATATGAAGAAGGAAACATTTTTAATCATGATGAAAGAAGAGAAAGAAAATTACTTTTACATAAGAAAGAGATAATTAAATTATCAGAACTATGTAATAGAGATGGATATACTCTAATACCAGTAAGATTATATTTAAAAAAGAATTTAGCTAAGGTTAGCATTGGTGTATGCAAGGGTAAGAAAAATTACGATAAAAGAGAAAGTATCAAAGAAAAAGATTTAAAGAGACTAGAAAGATAAGTCTCATAAAATAAAGGAAATAAAATACAATTAAAATAGGAGGAATTATGGAAAAAATTATTGATTTTATTGGGAACAACTATTCTTGGTTTTTAACAATCACAATTATACTTTTATTTGCACTAATTGGGTATATTTATGATAGCAAAAGAAATAAAACCGATTTATTAAAAAAAGCAGAAAATGAAATGGAAGAAATTTCATTAGAAAACATTGTAGTTCCAGAAGGAAAAAGTCTTAGTGAACATGTAAGTAAATCAAAAAATATAAATCAAGAAACAAAAACTGTAGAATTAACTGATGAGACTATCTTAAACGAGAATAATAATACACAAGATACTGCAAACAATAATTAAGTCCATAAGGACTTTTTATTTTATATAAAATTTGTTATAATGATAAAGCAAAGATAAGAGGAGTGAATTTATGAATTTAGCTGCAATTTGGTCTGTTATTACTAAAATAATAGATATCAGTATTGTGTGGTTAGCAATTTATTATATTTTAAAAAATGTAAAAAATAATATAAAAATGGTTTTAATTGTTAAGGGAGTAGCAATTATCTTAATGGTTAAATTCCTAAGTGATATTTTAAATTTATATACTGTTGGAGTATTACTAGAATATATAGTGGCATGGGGACCTCTTGCAATAATAGTTATATTTCAACCAGAAATTAGAAGTGTGCTTGAATCACTTGGAAGAACTCAACTTTTAGGACGTCATAAGATTTTAACAGTTGATGAAAGAGAAAAAGTTGTATTTGAAATAATGAAATCTGTAGAGTATTTCAAAAAGAATCGTATTGGAGCATTAATAGTAATTGAAAGGGAAATTTCTTTACAAGAATATATTAAAAATTCCACAAAAGTATACGCAGATTTAACTGACGATTTACTAGAAACAATATTCTTTCCAAATTCTCCAATGCATGATGGTGGTGTAATAATCCAAGGTGATAGAATTACATGTGCTGGAGCAGTATTTAAGACAAGTATGAATCCAAATGTTTCAAAAAGATTAGGAACAAGACATAGAGCGGCTTTAGGAATTGCAGAAGAAAGTGATGCTATTGCATTAATCGTATCCGAAGAAAATGGTCGTATTTCAATTGCGTGCAATAATGAACTTGATTACAATTTAACATTAGATGAATTTAGAATGAAATTAATTGATGAATTAAGTCCTAAGACTGAAGTGTTCTTCGAAGCAGAAGAAAATGAAAGTGGTGAAGATAATGAGTAAGTTTTTTAAAAAAATTGGTCGCATAATCTTTACTATTATTGATGCATTTTTGAAACTTATAGATAAGTGGATAATAATGCCGATTAGTAGATTGGTTTATAATATATCAAAATCAACAAGCGGAAATAATGCTAATTTTAATAAATTATTAAATAGACCGCATTTTCTAATTGTTATATCATTAGTATTTGCAGTTATTTGCTTTTTGTTAATTGATAATAAGGTTATAAGTTTAGTAGAAAATGAAGCAGAAATAATTAAAAATGTACCAGTTACATTAATATATAACGAAGAAGCTTATGTAGTAGAAAATGTTCCAGAAACAATTGATATTACAATAGCAGGTAGAAAAAGCGATATTTATTTAGCTAAACAATTAGGTGAATTTGGCGTTGAATTAGATTTATCAAAATATACTGAAGCAGGAACTTATAAAGTATATTTTACATATTCAAAATCAATTGATTCAGTAGACTATATTTTAGATCCTTCTTACTTAACTGTAACAATAAAAGACAAAGTAAGTGAAGTTCATTCAGTAAGTTATGATTTAGTTAGCACAGATGATTTAGATCCTAAATTAAGTGTTGATAGTGTAACATTGGATAGCAGTGAAGTAATTGTTAAAGGTAGTCAAGATAATTTAGATAAAATTTCTTCGATTAAAGCATTAGTATCTGTATCAAGTGAAGATTATACAGAAAAGGGTACTTATGAAATGACTAATATTCCGCTTGTTGCATATGATAAAAAAGGCGAAATAATTCAAAATATTGAAATAGTACCTCATACATTAACAGGAACTTTGGTACTAGAAAGTCATAAAGAAACAGTACCGTTATCAGTATCTACTACAGGTAACTTATTAAATGGTAAAGCAATAGCATCTATAACAATAAATAATAGTGCTAATTATTCTTTGGATATTTACGGAGAAGAAAATGAAATTAAAAATATAACTTCTGTACCTGTAACTATTAATGTCGATGGCTTAGGTTCTGAGTCAGTTAAGAACTATAAAGTTACAATTAGTAAACCTTCTGGTGTTAGATACATGAGTATTAAAAATGTTACTATTACAGCTACATTTGGAGATGAAGAACAAAAAACTATAGAAGTATCTAATATTGATCCAAAATATTTAGCAGATGGTTATAGTGCAAATATTATTTCAGCGAAGTCAGTTGCTGTACAAGTAAAAGGAGTTAAATCAAATATTGACAAAATTGAAGCTAGCAATATTAAGGCATATGTTGACTTAGCAGGTTTAGGTGAAGGAACACACGAAGTAGCTGTTAAAGTTGATGATAATAATCCGTTAATAAATTATGTTGTATCAAGTACAATTAGAGTACAAATTACTAAAGATTAAGAAAAGAGGAAACATTTCCTCTTTTTTCAATATAATTATAATGATGTAGTAGATTTTTTACGCTAATTTGACAAAAATTATGAAATCTGCTATAATTTTATTCGTGGTGCATTATTCTAGTCACACACATTGTTTGAAGATAGGCCTAAAAATCTATCAATAGAATTTGACACTTTGTATATTTGCTTTTTCCGCCCAGGTTGGGGTGAATATATGATTTTAAGATTAAGGAACGTTATAATGGCATATAATTAAATTCCTTCTTCTACGTCTTTAGTAATTACTTCTTGTCGTGAGTGGTAATGTGGAATATAACGATCTATTTATTGAAAACATTACTGCAAAAGCGAATAAGAACAATCACTGGTGTTTGAGAAAATCTCTAGAGTGTATGTATTATAAGTATTAAAGTATGGATTAAGTGGCAATCGAGTAATTAAAACGGCGACGTTTAGTTGTTTTCTTTAAAGAGAAATCGCTAAAGGGTAACCAATAGTAGAAAACAGAGAAATTCAACTCGACCTAAACCATAAAATTGATTTATAATATACCATAATTTTTTTTATTTTAGGAGAAATATGAAAAACAATTGGACTTTGAAAGTCTTTTTCTTAACTTTTATTTTAGCTATGATATTTAGTTTAATTGCAAATTTCTTAGGAGATTTTAATAATATCATACTAATAATTTGTATAATATCAATTATTTTAATAGGTATAATTTTTGATATTATTGGTACAGCAGCATTAAGTTGTGATACAAAAGTATTACACTCGAAAGCTAGCCAAAAATTAAAAGGGGCCAAACAAGCGATACGTCTTGCTAAAAATGCTAGTTCTGTATCTAGTTTCTGTAATGACGTTGTCGGAGATGTTTGTGGTATAGTAAGTGGTAGTTTAGTAACCATTTTAGTAGTAAATTTATTTATTAATAATGATTTATCCTTATGGAATGTTATTTTTTCTTCATCATTATCGGCATTGACCGTTGGTGGTAAAGCTCTAGGTAAAAGTTTAGGAGTTAAGAAAAGTAACGATATTATATATAGTGTTGGAAAAATAATTTCAATATTTTCAAAGAAAAAATAGTCGATTATATCGACTATTTTTCTTTTACTTCAAAGTGGTTAAATAAAATACCGACATTAATTAAACCACATATTCCAACAATTGCATATACAATTTTTGGTAGCATAGATTCCATACCGAATAATGATTCGACTAAGTTGAAATCAAAGAAACCGATCAATCCCCAATTTATGGCACCAATAATTGTAAATATTAATGTTGTTTTTTGAAATGTTTCCATAACTCACTCACCTTTATTAGTAGTATGGAAGAAATTATTTTAAATATACATGAATATTTAAATATTATAAAAATATATTTTAAATAGAAAAGGAATGTGGTAATTTGAAAAAATGGTTATTAATAATATGTATGATGTTTATGTTAGGTGGATGTGGAAAAGAAACGCCAGAAAATGTATTAAGTAATTTGAAAAAAGAAGTTACAAACATAAAATCTTATAAAATTACAGGAAATATGGAAATTAGCAATGACGAAGAAACTTTTACTTACAGTTTAGAAAGTTATTATTTAAAAGATAATTATTATAAGGTTATTCTTGTTAATCAAACAAATAATCATGAACAAATAATACTAAAAAACAATGATGATATATATGTTATAACACCAGCTTTAAATAAAAGCTTTAAATTTCAAAGTGAATGGCCTGGAAATTCGAGCCAAGCATATTTATTAGGAAATATTATTAAAGATATTGAAAATGACGCTAAAACAGAGGTTACTGAAAGTGAAAATGGGTATATAATTAAAACTTCTGTTAATTATCCAAATAACGATGATTTAAAATATCAAAAGATATATTTAAATGATAAAAAGATGATTGAAAAGGTAGAAGTATATGATGAAAATGATATCGTAAAAATTAAAGTCACTTTTGATAATATGGATTTAAAAGCAGGTTTAAAAGAAAATGATTTTAAATTAGAAGAATATATTAAAGAACAACCAAAAAACGAAAATAATAATTCTGATGAAAAAAGCGAAAAGACATGTGAAAACGATAGTGAAACATCCTGCGAGGAACAAATAAATAATAATGAAACAAGTGATAACACAACTAATGATAACACTCTAAATAACAAGACTGAAGAAACTACAAATATTGAAAATATAATTTATCCGTTATATATTCCAAGTAATACTTATTTAACAAGTTCTGAAACTATCGAAACAGGAAATGGTAATCGAGTTATCTTGACATTTAGTGGCGAAAAAAACTTTGTATTAATTGAAGAGGCGACAATTGCAAATAGTGATATGGAAATAGTTCCAGTATATGGTGAGCCTTTATTATTAAGTGAATCAATCGGAGCGCTCAGCGCAAATAGTCTTAGTTGGGATGTAAATAATATTTCTTATTATTTAGCTAGTACTGAATTAACAGTATCAGAAATGCAGTCAATAGCAAATTCTTTAGGAAACACTACATTAGTTTCTAACACAAAATAAACATATATGAAAATATATGTTTTTTTAGCTAAACATTGCTTTTAAAAGTATATTTGGGTATAATAAAAAAGTAAGAAGGTTAAATATGAAAAAGAAAAAGAATGATAATTTGAAAGAAAATCCCATGATGGTGAATCAAAAAAAAGTAAAGAATATAAAGGTAGATAATAGTGAAGATACAAACGAAATAAAAACTTTTATTATAATAGTAGTTGTAATAGCAGTTGTTATTGGAATTATTTATGGTTTAACTGAAATCTTTAAGAAAGATGAAGTTCCAACTGATGATGTAGTAGCAGGATCAGTTGATTATGACAAAACTGCTGTTGGAATGATACTAAATAGACCATATGATAAGTATTATGTTATGGTTTATAATTCAGAAGATGATAAAGCAGTGTTATATTCCACTATTTTGACTAAATATACACAAAATAGCGAAGATAAAGATTATGTTAAAATTTATTTCTGTGATTTAAACAACAAACTAAATAGTAGTTACTACAACAAAAATAATGATGATAAAAGTAATCCAAAAGCAAAAACTGTTGAGGATTTTGACTTTGGAAGTTTGACATTATTAAAAATAGAAAAAGGAAAAATCACAAAATATATTGAAGATTTAGATTCAATAAAAGAAATATTAAAGTAAAGCCAAACTATGGCTTTCTTTTTTTTTATGCACATGTTAAAATTATTATACTAGGAAGTGGTATCATGAAGAAAACTAGAGGTTTTGGCTTATTTGGAATTATAGTAATTATTATTATAACTGCATTAGTATCAAGCATAGCAACAGGTGTTATTATGCTGAATAATAATTCTATAGGGTTAAATGGAAGCTCAGTAGATTTGTCTAATGATAAAGATTTACAAGAGTTTATAGAAGTATACGAAACTTTAATTACAAAATATTATGAAGATATAGATAAAGAAGGACTTTTAGATGCTGCCAAAGATGGCATGTCAGAATATTTAGGTGATAAATATACTACTTATTTAGATGATTCTGAGTATAATAAAATATTAGATGAATTATCAGGTACTTATAGTGGTATTGGTATTTCAATAAATAATAATAACATAGTTAGTGTAACTCCACTTTCTCCGGCAGATAAAGCAGGAATTTTAGCGGGTGACACCATTCTAACTATTAATGGTACTAATGTCCAAACTATGGATAGCGATAGTATTGGTGCCTTAATAAAAGGAAATTCATCTAAAATAGTAAATATTCAAGTTTCAAGAAACAACGAAATATACAATTATACTTTAGAAAAAGAAGAATTAATAAATCCAACAGTTACTCATGCTAAATTAGATGGAACATCAATAGGGTATATTTATATAAAAAGTTTTTCTCAAAATTTAGGAACACAAGTATCTAATGCGTTAAAAGATTTAGAATCAAAAGGAATCAATTCATTAATAATTGATGTAAGAGATAATGCTGGGGGGTATCTTTCTGCAGCAGAAGAAACAGCATCATTATTTTTAGAAGAAAATAAAATTATATACTCATTAAAAACAAGTAATAGCAAATTTACATATTCAGATGAAACTGAAGAAAAGAGAACTTATCCAATTGTAGTTCTAATGAATAATAATAGCGCTTCAGCATCAGAAATTTTAGCAGCCGCGTTAAAAGATAGCTACGGAGCTACATTAGTTGGTTCAAAAAGCTACGGAAAAGGAAAAGTACAACAAGTAGTAGACTCATTTAAATTTACTTCAGCAGAATGGTTAACTCCTGGTGGAATATGTATAGATGGTATAGGATTATCTCCAGATTACAACGTTATTTATGGTGATACCGAAACTTATGATACTCAAATAAATAAAGCTATAGAATTGCTACAATAGTAAGAAGAACTAAAAATTCTTCTTTTTTATTGTTTCAAAAAATGAACTATTGTATAATATTGGCAAGAGATGATTTTAGAAATGAAACATAATAAAGGAGATAAATTACAAATTCATTGTTATAAACATAATGGCAAAATTCACAGAATATGGGAAGAATCAACTGTGCTTGAAGAAACAAATGAATATATAATATGTGGTAATTACAAAACAAAGGTTATTGAAAACGACGGAAGAAGTCATAGAACAAAAGAACCAGCGATAATATTTTTTTACAAAAATAATTGGTTTAATATTATTGCACAGTTCAAAGATTTTGGTCTATTTTATTACTGTAATATTGCATCTCCGTATATTTTTGATGAAGATACAATAAAATACATTGACTACGATTTAGATTTAAGGGTATTTCCAGATGGCGGATATAGAGTTTTGGATAAAAATGAGTATAAATATCATAAAAAAATTATGAACTACTCTGAAGATTTAGATATGATAATTAACAAAGAGTTAGAAAAATTAATAAATATGAAAATAAATAATGAAGGACCATTTGATAAAGAAAAATTAGCAAAATATTTAAAAGAATATGAAGAATTAATAAAATAACGAAAAAAGTGAATTTTTTCGTTATTTTTTCATATATAGTATAGTGTAATATATTAAAAATACGGCTGAAATACGCCTAAAACGATAAAATTTAAAAAAAATCAAAAAAAAGTGATTTTTTTGTTGACTTTGGAAATTCAATTTGATATATTACTAGTGCACAGCAAAAAAGAGTGCAAAAAATGTCAAAAAGAAATGAAAAAATCGACAAAAATTAAAAAAAATCAAAAAAATGCAAATTTGTTGTTGACTTTGGAAATTCAATTTGATATATTACTAATGCGCACCGAAAAAAGGGCGCAGAAATGATCTTTGAAAACTAAGTAAAAAGTCAATTTTGAGTAGCTTAGGAAAAACTAACAATAATTATATATTTATTATATAAAACATTTTATTGAGAGTTTGATCCTGGCTCAGGATGAA
>JAFSAI010000020.1 GCA_017441065.1 Bacilli bacterium
TTCGGGGGGGGTAATATATACTTACCTTATAAAATAGATAAGGAAGAAAGAATATGCAAGTTGTTAACAAAAAAATGTGTGTGATAGTAATATTAGTGTTAGTAATAATAGAAAGTTGTACATTGTTCTTGATGTATAAGTCATTCAGTAATAAGAATACAAATTTAGATGAAGTAAATCTAAATATTAGTAATTCAAATATGTTTGCGATAATGTTAGAACAAGAAGATGGAACATATAAAGAAGATACAACGAGTACTTGGCCAACTTCAGGATATACATATAATGAATCTATGTCAGGATGTATAGATTTAAATGGCAATAAATTAGATGGAGTACTTAGTTATGATGCTACTAATAATATAGCCACGGTAGATACAGGAAATACAAGTTATTGTTATTTGTATTTTAGTAAGCCAAAAAGTGCGCCAGGAACAATGTTAGAAGGAAAAGAAAATATAACATTTACATTAGAAGGTGGATTATATAGATATCAAGGAACACAAGCAGAAGTAGATAATAATTATATATGTTTTGGAACAAATGATAAAAGTGAATGTACTAATGATACAAATACATATATGTATAGAATAATTGGAGTAACATCAGATAATAAACTCAAACTTATCAAAAAAGAAACTTATGAAGAAGATTATAGAAATTCTGACGGATGCGTTCATTCAATTATACTTCGTGATGTTGAAGACGATTTAATGTGGCCAGAAGAAGTAATATATAAACAATTAAATGGAATTGATACCTCATCAAATTATTCCTTTGTAAATGGAAGTTTATATCCATATATGTCCACAACAAGTTATTGGTATAACCTAATAGAAGGTGTAGATTGGAAATTTGGAAGAACAGGAATTGATAATACTTATCAGAATTATGATGCTATTAGTATTTATGAGATAGAAAATGGATTTACAGATACTGTTAATGCTAAAATAGGATTGATGTATATACATGATTATTACTATGCATATCCAGGAGGTAATCCAGGAAGTTCTAGTAATGCAAAAACATCGTGGATACATTTATCTAACAATGATGTGGAAATATCTGTTTGTTACGGGGATGTCTATGAACTGGAGTTTTTGATGACCCAAAGACATTTTTTTAACTTAATGCTAGATTCTTATAGCGTAGGGTTAGATGGAAAGGTTTCAACAGCTAGTGATGGACTAATACGTCCAGTATTTTATTTAAAATCCGACATAGACATATCAGGTGCAGGAACAATTGATAATCCATACATAATAGGATAACAAATCGTCAATGAAGACGTTAAAATAAACAAAGAAAGATAACACACATATCTTTCTTCCTAGCATTTTAAAGAAATAGTTTATCTATTTCTTTTTTTGATTTTGTATTTTATAATTTAATTAAAGGAGAATTTTTATGTATGCAGAAATATTAATTGAATACCCGACTAAGAAAATAGATAAATACTTTACTTATATAGTACCAGAAAACTTACAAGGTATTATTAGTATTGGTATGAAAGTAAAAGTTCCTTTTGGTAATAAAATAATTAATGGTTTTGTAATGAATATTATAGATAATTATAATAGTGAATATGAACTTAAAGAAGTAGTAGATGTAGTAGATGAGGAATTGGTATTAAATAAAGAATTAATGGATTTAGGAAAATTTATACAAGATAAAACACTATGTCCATTAATTAGTGCTTATCAAACAATGCTTCCAAGTTCATTAAAAATTAAAGATAATGATACAAATTACAATTTTTATAAAACATATATTGTATTAAATAAAAGTAAAGAAGAAATAAAAGAATATTTAAAAAATTATAAAAAAATTAATAAACAGAGTGAGTTATTAAATATATTATTAGAAAACGAAAAAGTAATCAAAAAAGATTATTCCGTTAGTAGTATTAAATCATTAATTGAAAAAGATTTAGTAAAAGAAATAAAAGAACAAGAATATAGAATTAATAAAGAATCTAATAAATTAGTGGTTAAGCATGAATTAAATGAAGAACAACAAAATGCTTTTGATGTAATTAGTAATTGTAATGATGATACAACATTTTTGTTAGAAGGAGTTACTGGATCTGGTAAAACAGAAGTATATTTAAATTTAATAAATAGTTGTGTTAATAAAGGTAAAACAGCAATATTATTAGTTCCTGAAATAAGTTTAACAATGCAAATTATAAATAGATTTTATGATTGGTTTGGTTCTTCAGTAGCTGTTTTTCATAGTGCACTTTCTAATGGAGAAAAATATGATGAATATTTGAAAATTATAAGAGGAGAAGTATCGGTAGTAATTGGTACTAGATCTGCTATTTTTACACCACTTGAAAACATTGGAATTATAATTGTTGACGAAGAACATAGTGATACATATAAACAAGATAATACACCTAGATATAACGCTATTGATATTGCAAAAGAAAGATGCAAATATCATAATTCACCATTAGTGCTTGGAAGTGCAACGCCAACATTAGAAACTAGAGCAAGAGCATTAAAAGGAGTATATAAACATATTAAACTTTCAAAAAGAGCAGGAGCAGGTACTCTTCCTAATGTTCAAATTATTGATATGGTTGAGGAAGTTAAAAAGAAAAATTTTATTTTTAGCGAAGAATTGATAAATAAAATTAATGATAATTTAAAAAATAAAGAGCAAGTAATAATTCTTCTTAATAGAAGAGGTTATTCTACTACAATTAATTGTTCTAATTGCGGTTTTACTTATAAATGTCCAAATTGTGATATAACACTTACGTATCATAAATCTACAAACAATTTAAGATGTCATTATTGTGGTTATATGACAAAAAAAGAAGATAAATGTCCGAATTGCCATGAAGATGGATTAAATTATTTAGGATTAGGAACTGAAAAAGTTGAATTAGAAATTAATAAATTATTTCCTGATGCTAGAGTAGTTAGAATGGATCAAGATACTACTAGCAAAAAAGGAGCTCATGAAAGAATTATTGAAGATTTTAAAAATTTAAAATATGATATTTTACTCGGTACTCAAATGATTAGTAAAGGGTTAGATTTTCCAAATGTAACTTTAGTTGGAATTCTTAATGCTGATAGTTCTTTAAATATACCTGATTTTAGAAGTAATGAAAAAACATTTGCACTTTTATATCAAGCAAGTGGTAGAGCAGGAAGAAGTAATTTGAAAGGTAATGTTATTATACAAACATTTAATCCTGATAATTATGTATTAAATTGTGTTAAAAATAATGATTTCAATAGTTTTTATAATTATGAAATGGATATAAGAAGAATATTAAAATATCCGCCATATTATTATTTAACTAGTTTAAAAGTGATTTCAAACGATTATAATTTGGCTTTAGAAAACGCTACTAAAGTATGTGATTATTTAAAGAAAAATGTAGATGAAACATCAGTAGTACTTGGGCCAACTACTGCTAGTTTATTTAAATTTAATAATAACTATCGTTTTCAAATAGTAGTAAAATATAGATTTGATAACAAGTTAATTAATGCTTTAAAATATCTAGATAGTATTTATATAAATGATAATAAAGTTAATTTAGAAATAGATATTGATCCTTTACATATTTAGAAGAATACATAAGTATTCTTTTTTATAAAATCCATCCATAAAAAAGGAAATAAACGAAAAAAGTTTAATATTAATAGTGAAAGGATGAATTTTATATGAATAAAGAAAAATTAAATGTAGTAAATAATTTGTTTGAAGGAAAACAAATAAGAAGTATATGGGATACAGAAAAAGAAGACTATTATTTTTCCGTTGTTGATGTAGTAAGAGCTCTTACTGATAGTCCTAATCCAAGAAATTATTGGAGTATGTTAAAAAGAAAATTAACGCTTGAAGAAAAAAGTGAACTGTACACAAATTGTGTACAGTTAAAATTAGTTGCGCCGGATGGAAAATATAGAGAGACTGATGTCTTAGATACAGAAGGAATATTTAGATTAATTGAATCGATTCCTTCAAAGAAAGCAGAACCATTTAAATTATGGCTAGCCAAACTAGGAAGACAAGAAATAGACAATGTTTTTGATCCATCATTAGGTATAGATAAAATGATTAATTATTATATAAGCAAAGGATATACATTAGAATGGATAGAAGCAAGAATAAAAGCAATTATAAATAGAAAGAAA
>JAFSAI010000021.1 GCA_017441065.1 Bacilli bacterium
GGGGGGTAATATATACTTACCTTATAAATAAAAGAAGGGTAAGATAATATGAGAGTTGTTAACAAAAAACTTTGGATAATAACGATAACTTTGTTAGTAGTAATAGAATGTGTGTTTACATATTTATCAGTCAAATCATATGGTAATAAAGATATAAAAGAGATAAAAGAAGAAAATAAAGTAAATAAAGAAATGTTTTCAATGTATGTAGAACAAGAAGATGGAAGTTATAAAGAATATATAGATACTAATTTATTTGTAGTAGAAGGTTATAAATTAGATATAGAAAAATCAAATTGTGTTGACAATAAAGGAAATATAGTAAATGGTGTATTAAGTAATAGCGGTAATAAAATAACTGTATCAAGTAATAAAACAAGTTATTGTTATTTGTATTTTAGTTTAAAGGAAACTGCCGGTGAATATTTATTAGAAAGCCCTTCAAAAGGATTAATATTATCATCGCTTCAAGGAGGGTTATATAGATATCAAGGAACAAATGATGTAGATAACTATATTTGTTTGGGATATCTAGATTATGAAAGCAATTGTGATTTTACTAATGCAACTAATAGTGATCTATATGCTTATAGAATAATTGGTATTTCTCAGAACGGACAATTAAAAATAATCAAAAAAGAAGCTCTGAATAATACATTACAATGGTGGAGTGATTACAATACAAATATTACGTGGCCAAATAGTTTAACGTATATAGCGCTTAATGGAAATGATTTCTTGTTAAATAAAACATATATTAACTCAGAATTCGAAAATAAAATTTCTTTATTTAATTGGAAATATGGAGATGCAACTAATGGCAATAATTATAATGGACCAGCAATATATGCAATAGAAGACGCATGGCAAGATACAGTACCAGCAAAAATAGGTTTAATGTATTTACATGATTACTATTTTGCATATCCTAATGGATTAGTAGAAAATTCTAACAATGCATCTTCATCATGGCTACATTTAAGCAATAATGACGCAGCATATCCTAAGGATTGGGAAATTATAATGGATAGATACTATTATTATGAAAAGGGTCAACAATGGATTGTGTGGGGCATATTCTCAAGTGGGTTAGTTGTTGATATGATTCAATCTTTTGAATTCTCTGTTAGACCGGTTTTTTATTTAAATCATAAAGTTTATATTACAAAAGGTTCAGGAACAATTGATGACCCATATATAATAAGTTAATTAATCGTCAACGAAGACGTTAAAATAGACTTAACCCTTCGGGAGGCTTTATGCCTTCCATTTTTGTTTTAAAAATGATATCAATTTAATATAAAAATACTTTAGCAAAATAAATTGTTTTTTAATTGATAAAATATGTTTATTAGGTTATAATTAATAATAGGGAAGTGGAGTACATGAAGAAGAATGGCTTTGTCTTTGTTGAAACAATTGTAGCTGTTGTAATTTTGACAAGCTCATTATTACTTTTATATTCTACATTTAGCAAAATTTTACAATCCGAAAAAACTCGTGTTTATTATGATGATGTTAATTATATATATCGTACATGGTATGTTAAAGAAAGAATTAATAGTTTAAATATTATGGCTGCTTTAAGAGATATAACTAGTAATACTGATAAATACTTTGTTACTGTCGGAATTGAATATGATAATCTATTTACAGGTTATGAAAGAGAAAAAACTTATATTTCTAATTTATTAGAAGATTATGAAGTTAGTCAAATAATAATATTAAAAGAAAATAAAATAGATAATTTAAAAAAATGTACATTAGAATGTTCGTTAGATAGTAATTGTAATGATTATGAAAATTGTAATGGATTATATACTAATTTAAGTGATGAAATGATTAATTATTTAAAAACAATATATATAGATGTATCTTGTACATATGTAATGGTAATAGAATATAATACTTGCAGTAGTGATAATACAAATTGCAAGAGTTATTATAGTTGGGTAAGTGTGTAATATGAAGAAAAATGGGTTTGTATCAACATCTTTAATATATACATTTTTTATAGTATTTTTATTACTTATGATATTTTTATTAAATTCATATTCATCAATAAGATTTTTATTAGATCAATACAAGTATGATATAAAAAATAGTTTTGCCGAAGCTAGTGGAGCTGATATTAATTTATATTTGATGGTTTGGGATGAAAATACACAAGAATATGAGTTACAAGATGAAATGCCAGCATTTGGATATTATTTTGAACCTAATTTTAGTTATTGTAAAAACGGTTCAACAATTTCTTATGCCAATGGTAATGTTTCGGTAACTGCTGTTAGAAGAGATTCTTGTTATGCATATTTTAAAGAAGCTGAAAAGGATATAATATTAAAGATATATACTAAAGAAACAGAAACTAGTGATAGAGTATTAGTTAAGAATGTTCCAAATTATAGTTATACTTTAACAAGTAAGAATTGTACTAATGGAGCTATATTAAACTTTAATGAAGATAGTCGTAAGTTTACTATTTCATCATCTCAAAAAACAACATGTGAAGTAGAATTTACAAAAAAAGAGATGGATATTATTATTAATATTTTTAGAGAAGATGCTTTAGGAAATCATGCATATAATGGATTAAAATATAAAGAAGTAACTGAAGTTCCAGGTATTACTTATACTTTTGATTCTTATGTATGTACTAATAGTGGCGTAAATACAACAATTGATTATGAAAATGGCGAATTAGTTATTGAATCTTCCGGAAGAAATGAATGTAATGTTTATTTTAATGGTGGTACAAATAAAGTAGATTTAATTGTAATGCAAGAAACTGATACTGGTGTAAGTGGTTATACAACAGGGCTTAAATATAGTCGAGTATCTACTATTCCAGGTACTGGTTATAAATATGTTGGTTATATATGTGATGATGGAAGTGCTAGTGTTACTTATTCAAATGGTACTTTAACTGCTACTTCTGATGTTCAAACTGTATGTAGAGCTTATTTCAATAGATATAGTGGTAGTGTATTTATTCATTATTATTTAGAAACAAGCGATAATAATTATGAAAATGTAACATTGATACCAACTATTGGTTATAAGTATAATTCTACTAAGAGTTATTGTAATAATAATTCAGATATTATAGTAGATGGCAATAATATTGTTACAATTGATTCAACTAATGATGATGAGTGTTATGTATATTTTGATATGGCTAATGCAGATATACGAGTTAACGTATTTGTAATGAATAAGAGTACAGGCAAATATGAACTTGGAAGTGTACCAGTTGCAGGATATGAACTTTATAATGCTGGATGTACAAATGGTGCAGAAATTACTTATGCTAATAGTTCATTAAAAGTAACATCAGAAGGACCTACAATATGTACGGTATACTTTAGATAGAGGTTAAATATGAAGCTAAATAATAAAGGTATGTCATTAATGGAATTATTAGTAAGTATTGTTTTAGTTGGAATAGTTTTAACCTTCTTATTTCAATTATTAGTTGATTTGAAAAATGAGACTGATAATAATAATTATGCTTATAATAATCAAGTTAATAGAACTGAAGCAATATATACAATAGAACAAGACTTAAATAAGTATGCTCTATTAGGAGTTGAAGATAAAAGTACTGGTGGAAATATTATTATAAATTTTTATTTCAGAAAAGGTACTGATACAAAAACTGCAGTATTAAATACTGCTACTAGTACAAGTACTAATGAGCTTGGTATAGAAGATACAAAATATTATTTGAGATATACAAGTGTTGATGCTGTAAAATATTCATGGGAAATGAAAGGTGCAGATATTGATCCTTGTGGTTCATTTAATTATTATATAGATTCTGCTTCTACTAATTATTATTTCAAAATGAATATTTACTTATATAATAGTGTTTACCATGAAAGAAATAATAAAAATAAAAATAATGCAGTAGATGATATAGAAATTACTTTTGCTGGAGAAAAAGATGATTTAATTACTACTAATGGTGCTTATTTAACAGGTAGTACAAAGGGAGATAAGCAAATAGGTATTTGTACTAATTAAGACATGTAGTATTCTTCCGATAAAGAAATTTTTATAAGAAATTTTTGTATCACTTATTAAAGAAATAACTTGGGTGTGAATAGATAAACCACCAAAAGAGATTATAGCAAGAGCAATAATCTCTTTTATTATGCTAGTAATTTTTAGAGTATTTAGAATATTTAAACTTTGAGTAATTTCTAATATTCCTTTAATCAGAATATCGAATATTGGAGGAATATTAAAAATATTAATTATTATGTTAGTTATAATCATATAAAAAGTAATAGTCCCTAAAATCATTAATAAAGTATTGATACTTTTTTTAATAGAATTTGGTAATAATAAAAATATATTTCTATTTGTAATATTGTTATCTTTTAGATAATTATTATTTTCATAATTGGTTTTTCTAAAAAATAAACCAATTATGAAATTAGATAAATAATGTATTAAGATAATTTTAAAAGTTATATATTTATTAAAAGTAGCATTTAAAATATTATATAGAAAAAGAGGATTAGAAAAATAAGTAAAACTAATTAATTTATTGGCGCTTTCCAATGTTATTTTGTTATTTGCAAGCATTTCTTTAATGATAAAAGCAGAAGATGGCGTACCACTAAAAATGGACAACAAAAATACTTCAGAAGAATTACCTGTCGTGTTAAATATTTTATTAAATATTGGATTTATAATTTTAGTAAGATGATTTAGAATATTAGTATTTATAATAATATCATTAATTATGAACATAATAAAAAGTGATGGAAATACTTTAGTTATCCACAAATTAACTGCATCAATAACAGATGTGTTTAATATAGAATTATATTTAAATAGAATATAAATAATTATAGAAAGTAAAATTATTGTGAAAATATTTTTAAGTTTATTCATAAAAACCTTTCAAAGTGCTATAATAAATTAGGTGATAATATGTTTAATAAAATATATGAAAGTATTAAGAAATTTATAAAAGAGAACTATAAATTTTTCATATTCCTAACTGTAATAATATTTCTATTTTATTATGAATTTCCTTACATAATTTATAAAAGTGGAGGAACTATTAATTTAGAAGATAGAGTTATTATTGATAAAGAGTATACTGAAGAAGGAGATTTATCAATGAGTTATGTTACAGCAATGAAAGGAACTCCAGCTTTTATTATGTTATCTTTTGTTCTTCCTGATTGGGATTTAATGCCTTTAGAAGAAGTAACTGGTGAAGATAGTTATGAAGAGGTATTAGAAGTTGGAAAAGAATATTTAAATGAAGGGATAGATAATGCAATCATAGCAGCTTTTTCTGAATCTGATTATAATATAAATATTACTAAGACAATTAATAAAGTAATTTATTTAAGTGAAGAATCAGATACTGATATACAAGTAGGAGATGAAATAATTAGTGTTAATGGTGTTTCAATTCAAAATTTAGAAGAGTTAAAAGCATATGTAAATACATTAAGTGAAAACGATGTTGTAGAAATTGATGTTATTAATAATGATGAAAATTTAAAAAGGAAAGCTACTATTTATAAAGCAGAAGATGGTTCTTTAAAAATTGGTATAGCATTTAAAACTACTTATGAATATGAAACTGAAATTCCTGTTACAGTAAAAATGAAAGATAATGAGTCTGGTAGTAGTGGTGGACTTATGATGAGTCTTGCTATTTATAATGCTTTAACTGAAGAAGATATTACAAATGGACTTAATATCGTAGGAACAGGTACTATTTCAAGTGATGGAACTATTGGTGAAATTGGTGGTGTAAAGTATAAAGTTTTAGCAGCAAATAAAAAGAATGCAGATATATTTCTTTGTCCAGTAGAAAATTATGAAGAAGCTATTAAAATAAAAGAAAAAAGAAATTTAGATATTGAAATAGTCAAAGTAAGTACACTTAAAGAAACAATAAATTATTTGAATAATAAATAAAAGTATCACTATAAAGTGATATTTTTTGTCGAAAAATGACACACGAAATTAATTTACAATTATGAAAATAAAAACCATAAATAAGTTTTTACTAGTAATAATTTTACTATATCTGATATGTGAATTATTAGAGAAAATAAAAGACGTTACCCAAGTAATTGGATAGCGTCAACTATACATAATAGGCGACGTGAAATTCACGTTTCCTAAGAAGAGTATATTATAAGTTAGAATAATATACAAGTGTATTTGGTAGATAAAATATTCAAAGAATAGTAATCTATTCTTTTTTTGTGGTTAAAAAGTTACCAACAAAATTTTTAGAAAAATTTGACTTCGGGGGGGGGTAATATATACTTACCTTATAAAATAGAAAAGGAAGAAAGAATATGCAAGTTGTTAACA
>JAFSAI010000022.1 GCA_017441065.1 Bacilli bacterium
AGTGTTGTTTTACCATGGTCAACATGTCCCATAATTGTAACAATTGGAGGTCTTTTAACTAAATCTTCTTCTTTATCTATTATTTCAAATTCTTCAAAGTTAGCTAAATCTTGAGTTTCTTCTTTCTTTAAAGTTTTCTTATAATCTAAAACTACTATTTCAGCTGTTTCAAAATCTATTGAATCATTTAATCCTAGCATTAAACCTAATGACATTAACTTTTTGATAATATCAGTACCACTTACATTTAAATTATTTGCAAGTTCTGATACTGTCATACCTTGTTTATATAGTACTATATCTTCTGAAACATTATTACTCATTAATTTTTCTTTATGCTTATACATTTCTTTTTTTAGCATTTTATAATTATCTTTGTTTTCTTTAATAGAATCTTTTTTCTTTAATTTTTGTTTCTTAGATGTATTACTTTCAGTAATATTTTTACTTTCCATAATATCTATAGCAATATTTTCTACTAATTCATCTTCATCATAAGTAATTTCATCATCTGTACTAATTAAATTCAAAGTATTATCTAACATAATAATATCATCATCTGTCAAAATATCTTCTCCACTAGATACTTTAATTCCTAATTCCTTACATTTTTTTAATACTTCTGCTACTGATAAACTTAAATCACTTGCATAATCTTTAACACTCATCGTGTCATCTCCTTTCTTATTTTAAAAGTTCATTTAATGAATCATATACTTCATCATTAATTTCTATTTCAAGTATTCTTTCTAACACTTTGCTTTTTTTAGCTTTTGCAAATACTTCACTATCTATTTTCAAGTAAGCTCCACGTCCATTTTTCTTTCCTGTTAAATCAACTTCAACAGTTCCTTCTGGAGTTCTTACTACTCTAACTAAATCTTTCTTCTCACATTTTTCTTTAGTTATAACGCATGTACGCATTGGTTTCTTTCTCTGTTTCATAATTCACCCCTATAATTTTATTATTTATTTCCTTCTTCATTAATTTGAGATAATGTTTTTATTTCTAATTTGTACTTAGTTAATTTACTAGCAAGTCTAATATTACTTCCTTTTTTACCTATAGCTAAACTCAAATTATCATCAGTAACTATAGCTAAAGCTTCTTTCTTAACTTCATCAGTAATATTAACTATTACATTTTTAGCTGGTGATAATGCATTTGCAATAAATACAGTAGGATCTTCATCATATAAAATTAAATCTACTCTTTCACCATTTAATTCTTTTAATATACTTGCTATTCTACTTCCTCTTTCACCAATACAAGACCCTATTGCATCAATTCTATCATTTGTAGAATATACTGCTACTTTACTTCTATTACCAGCATCTCTTGCTACACCATATAGAATAATTGAACCGTCTTGTAATTCAGGTATTTCAGATTCGAATAATCTTTTTACAAAACCATAATGTTTTCTTGATGTCATAATAACAGGTCCTTTATTACCATTTTCAACTTTAGTAACATAAACTCTAATACTAGAACCCATTTTAATTGTTTCACCAGGAATAATTTCTGATTTTGGTAAAATTCCTCTTGTACGACCTAAATCAATATAATAATTTCTTTGGTCTTCCATAGCAACCATACCTAACATAATTTCAAATTCTTTATCAGCAAATTCTTCAATTATGCTATTTTTTTCTGCTTCTCTAATTTTTTGTGTTACTACTTGTTTAGCAGTACCAGCTGCAACTCTTCCAAAATCTTTTGGAGTAACTTCTTTTTCAATTGTATCTCCTACTTCAGCAGTTGGATCAATTTCTCTTGCTTCTTCAAGTAATATTTGAGCATCTAAATTAATTGCTGGTGGTATTTCTACTACATTTCCTTCTGCATCAATTTCTTCAGTACCTTCATCAATTTCATCTACTACAACTAAATATGAAAATACTTTAATTTCACCAGTTTCACGATTAATATCTACTCTTACATTTGTTTTAGAATCAAAATTCTTTTTATATGCTGTTTGTAATGCTAAAGTCATTGCTTCAAAAACTACATCAGCACTTATATTTTTTTCTTTAACAATATTGTCTAATGCTTTAATAAATGCTTTACTATCCATTTTAACCTCTCTCCTTACTAATTACATCTAAAATATATGAATCATCACATATATCAAACTTATCAACTATTGGATTAATAATATTAGTAGCTTCAACAATAGCTTCTAAATCTATTCCTCCAACTTTGTCTAATACAACTGTTAAAAAATTGTATTTTCCTTTTTTTTCTGTTGTTATTTCATCAACAATTATTTCTTTGTCTTTCAAAGCTTCGCTTAACGCTTCTTTTAATTTGTCTAATTCTTTCATACTCACCTCAAACTAATAATAAAAGTGGGAAATTACGCCCACTTAAACACAACTAAATTATAACAAAAAAAGCCTGATATAACAAGCTTTTATTATTTTATAAGTCCATTTTGAACAAATTTAGTTTCATTTACAACCATAAAGGCGTTTTCATCATAATTTTTAATTATTTTTGTTAATTCTTTTAATTTATCATTATTAACTTGGATATACAACATATCTTTATTTTGACCTTCATAATCTTTCTTAAGTTCTATTACAGATATTCCAAATCCATTATCTCTTAATTCTTTAATTAATTCGTCAGCATTTTCTTTTATTACTACTTGCACTCCAACTACACCTTTAACTAATATCTTAGATAATTTAGAACCAATAAATGTTCCAGTTGCATAACCAAGAGCATAAGATATTCCAATTAAAATTGTATTACCAGAGGCATTCAATGCTTCTCTTGCAACAGCATACCAAATAAGCACTTCAAAGAAAGCAATTATAAATGGTTCAATTGTTTTTCCTTTAACAAAAAATACTGTTCTTATAGTACCTAAAGAAACATCTATTATTCTAGCGGCAAAAATTTTTAAACAAGTTAATAATAACATATTTCTCCTTTATATTTGAGTGAAAACAATAATGATAATTAATAATACAAAGAATAAAGCAAAACCAATTACTGCTCCCCACATAATAGCATCATTTGGTCCATCTTCTTCTCTTCTATCAAGAGATTCATTATCATGATTATACATTTCACTTTTTAATTTAACTTCAGGGGCCTTTTTTTCTTCAAACTCTTCTGTTTCAATTTTCTTTCCCATAATTATTCTCCTACTTTCTAGAAAAATTATACCAAATATTTTTACAAATAAATAGTCCCTTTTTTATTTCGTGCTTATTACTTATTTTTTAATTCTACAACAATTAATTCTGGTCTATTATTTATTCTAAATGGAAATAAACTATTTCCTATTCCTCTACTTACTATCATTGTAGTATTCTTTTCTTCATATTTTCCACTTGTATATTTAGGAAAAAATCCTTGATTCGGAACAAAGATTCCACCAATAAAAGGCAATCTTATTTGTCCACCATGAGCATGTCCACTAAATATTAAATTAATATTTTCATTAACATAAGTTTTAAATACTTCTGGCCTATGTGATAATAATATTGTATAAAAATCTTCATCATAATTAACACTTTTTATTTGATCTTCTATTATTTCACAGTCATCTACTTCAATTGTATTAGAAAAACTTGGATCATCTATACCAATTAAATTTATTATATCGTCTTTCTTTTGTATTTCTATTACTTCATTATCTAATAAATTTATTCCCAAATCATTCATTTCTTTCTTCAATGTTTCATATTCACTTATTCTTGATTCGTGATTACCCGAAACATAATATATTGGAGCAATATCTTTGATTTTTCCTAGAAAATTAATTGCAACATCTACATTTGTTCTTCTTGAATCTATCAAATCACCAGTTATTACTATAATATTTGGTTCTTCCCTTGTAATTTCTTCAACTAATTGGTTTGTTAATTTTTTTGAAATAGTATTATGAAAATCTGATATTTGTATTATTCTATAATTATTAAAACTTTTAGGTATTTTACTATCTACAATCAAAAATTTAGTTACCTGTAATGCAGTATTTTGAAAGTATAAATAAAATCCACAAAATAACAAAAGTATCACTATTAATGAAATAATTACTATTTTTTTCAATATTATTCCTCACTTTCACAATGTTTTATTAGTTAGATTATATCATAAAATATAATTCCTATGTTTATAAGAAAAAAAGAATATTAATCTCTTAATATCCTTTACTTTTATAATATTCATATAATTCTTTAAATCTATTAAAGTGTACTACTTCTCTTTGACGAAGCCATAAAAGTGGTGCTAGTACATCTTCATCAGTTGTTAAATCAATTAAGTTTTCATATACTGCTCTTGCTTTTTGTTCTGCTGCCATATCTTCCATAAGGTCAGCTATTGGGTCAGCTGTGACAGCAAAATATGTTGCTGTAAATGGTACACCTGATGCATCTACTGGATATATTCCTTTATTATGATCTGCATAATATGATGCTAGACCTGCTTCTTCTAATTCTTTTAAAGTAGCATTTTTAGTAAGTTGACTCACCATTGCACAAATCATTTCACAATGTCCAAGTTCATCAGGTCAACAACCATATCGGTTATAAAATCGCCCGTAAAATAGGCAAAGAAAAAGGCAAATATTTCTATCTGTCTTTAATTTATTTAAATCAAATTATAGAACTGCTTGGTAAATTGTAATTTGTATTATTTTTAGCTAATATTAATTACTTAAATATTATTATTTTTTTCATTATACATTCTTGCTTGTGAATCCTTTTGCATTTCATATCCATATTCAAATATATATGACATACTAAAGATAATTAAAATTTCTAATATACTCATTAATTCAAATGGACTGCTTCCACCAGTAGATATACCTAATATTATACTAAACAAAATATCAGATATTGGTGTAATTAAAATTAATGCAATTATTAAATAAGAAATCTTTTTAATATATTTTACA
>JAFSAI010000005.1 GCA_017441065.1 Bacilli bacterium
TTATAATATGATAGTTCTAACCAATTATTATTGTAAATTTCTAATTCATAATTTTCATCATTATCTGTTAGAATTGAAACTAAATGTTCATCGTTTTTAATAAAATTTTTCATTTCACTATAAAATAAGCCATATTCGTTTTTATCTTTTACAGATGCGACTATATCACCTTTTTTATAAGAAAATTCATTATATTTAGATTCTTGATAATCGTCAGTTTCTTCTATTTCTTCTCTCAAAATAAAATCTTTTTTTGCAATAAGTTTACAACTAACAATACCTCTTGCAATTATAGCATATTTACCTTTATCATCAAATTCTATTGTTGCTACTGTTCCTCCATGCCATAAAACATTTTCAAAGCCTTTTCTATTATCGTATCTATTTACAATCACCCTCATATATTCACCTTTCTTAATACATTTCATCGGTTATATCAATATCCATATCAGCTTCATCATTATTTTTTAAATAAAATTCATTATAAAGTTCATTTACTTCATTAACCAACTTTGCTTGAATTATTGACAATTCTTCTTTGGTTAGCGTTTGATTATTATCTATTGTGTAACCTGATACTGATATACCACCCATCTTTTTATTAAATTCCAATTCGCAAATAACTTCTTTTCCATTGACATTATAATTATATTTTTTAATTTCTTTACCATCGTTAGAAAATTCAAAACAACTAATTATTTCTGGTTTAATATCAATATACTCTAATACTTTAGGATAAGTATCAACAATATTAAATTCTATATAATCTTGTATTCCAATATTACTTAATTCTGATTCTATATTTTCAATTTTTTCAAATAACTGATTATAATTAATATTCCAACTATCTACTAAATCATCAGCATACAATCTTATAGTTTCAATATCTTCAAATGATAAAACCCTGCTTACTAAATCTTTTAATTCTGGTGAAACTTTAATAATATCAGTTTTATTTCTAACATTAAATCCAATAACTTTTTCAATTAATAATTCATCTGTAATCATTTGATTTTCTAATTCAAAATAATCATATCCTTCATATAACTTTCTACCGTCTTTAAAAGAAATTTTATAATGTAAACCAATTTTATTCTCATCTTCCCATGAACTTAATATTTCTATATTATATAAGTTTTGTAATTTCTTTTTTTCTTCATAATATTCTCTTTTAGCATCTTTAACTTTTAGTTCAGCATTTAATAAATCAACATCTGAACTATTAACCATTTTTTGATAATAACTTATAGCATCAGTTAATTTTTTTGAACATTCTATAAACCGAGCATTAAATTCATCTTGCGATTTTTCAGGATATTCTAAAATAAACATTAAATCTTCATATAATTCATTATTATGTTTTACATTTAATCCTTGCCATTGTTTACTTTTATTATTAATACCGTTTAAAAACTTTATAGCAATACCACCAGCATCTTTCCATTCAAATAAATTCCTTGTATAATCATCAATTAAATAATCAAATTTTGAAACACCATTAGGAGCAAATAAAGCTTTATTATCGCCATATTTAATAAATATTCTTTTATCTTTTGATAGTTCTGGTAAGTATTTATCTAACCAATTATTTTTTTCTTCTAAAGCATATTTACTATCATTTAAAAAGGAAGAAAGTATATAAATATCTTCTCCCTTTTTTACTAATCCTTTAATAACTTGCAACAAAAATTCATTAGGTTTTAAATTTTCATAATAACCTTTTTCATACAATACATCTGTTGATTCATTTTCTTTCCATTCAGCTAAAGTTCCATCCATATCTACAAATATTCTTCTATTCATTTTTATTTCTCCGAAATTTGATTATCTAATTCTTGTTGCATTTGGTAAATTTTTTCTTGTTTCTTTTTAAAATCATATAAAACTTTAAGTTGCTGATCTAAATCACTAATCTTGTCTTCCACTTTTTTTCTATTTTCTAATTCCTTTGTTTTCATTAACTCTATTTTTTCTATCTTTTTTTCTAATGTCTTATTCATTTTTTCTCCTTTTCTTTTTTACATTTCTATATCTTTATCAAAATCGTTTTGTTGTTTATTTATTTCTTTTTCTCTTACTGGAGATACTAAACTAAAATCGTCAGGAATTATTTTAATTGTTTTTCTCTTTTCACCATCCTTTTCATAACTGCTAATATCCACTTCACCTGTAACAGAAACTATATCCCCTATTTTGAAATAATCAACTGTTTTTTCAGCTTTCTTATCCCAAAGTTCGCAATCAAAAAAATTTGTTTTATATATACCTTCTGAATTTTTTCTTTTACTCTGTACTGCAACTGAGATATTTGCAACATTGCCATTTTTAGTATTTTTTATTTCTAAACCATTTGCAATTCTACCAACTAGAACAATATTATTTACCATTATATTTCCCTTTCCTTTTCTATATCTATTACTTTATTTTTTTCATTTACAAAATATTTAATATTATTCATAAACTCATCTTGCATATTTTCTTGTTCCATTTCTTCAAAAATATCAATAAAATTTTCTGCTTGTATTCCTTTTAACTTAATATATGGTTTTGTAAAATTCACTAAGTTAAAAACATCTATTAGTTCTTCAGATAAATCTTCTAATTCTTTTTTCTTATCTATACTATCTAATTGACCACCATCCAGTAATGTTCCAGTACAATCATAAAAACTATAATCAATATGTTCTGTATCATTTGATATATGCAAAAAATTATATTCACTACTAATCACAATTAGATTCATTATATTTCTATCTCCTCCTCTATGTCTTCTTGCTCTTGTTCTTTTTCTTCAAATACTTGTTTAGCTAACATCAAACCATTTCTAAGATTTTCACTATGTCTAAGATTATATTCAGAAATATTAAGTGCCTCTAATACTGGTTGAATATCACGAGTATATCCATATTCGTGATTATACATCTCATCTAAAAACATATCTTTAATAAATTTGTCACCAATTGTATCAGATTTTATTTCAAATTCTAGTTCTTTCTTATGACGAGCATGAACTTCTTCTACTTTTGGCAAATCAACTTTTTTTAAATATATACCAGCACCAAAATAAATAAGTTTGTTAGTTTCATTTTCATTTAAACCCAGCTTTTTTAAACCATTTTTAAATTGTTCATCATTGAAAGCAAACATATAAGGAAGTTCATTAACTTCTTTTTGATGCTTATCTTTTAACAATCTATACTTATTAGCCATTATATTTCTATCTCCTCCATTTCTATCTCTTCATTTGTTTTCTCATTAATAATTTCTACTTCATACAAAACATTTTTCCCATAAGTTATTGATGAAATTTTTTCAAAATCAAAACTGTGATTTCGCCAATTACCACTTGATTCTTTATATTTTTCTAAAAAATCTTTAACAATATCATAAGACTTTGCATACATATCAGAATTTTTTTCGCATCGTTCTAAATCATTTACCAATGTATTTTTAGGATATTTAAAAGTTAAAGTATTTCCATAATAATTAATAGTTATATTTAAATTAACCGCTTCTATATCTTTGATACTAGACAATATTTTTCTATTCAAATACAAACCATCATATTTATTATCTTTGTTTTCCAAGATTTCTTTTAAATAGTCATTTTGATAATCATTTTTTAGAATTGCCATACCCATTTCTTTTCTTATTTTTTCATCATTCTGCATCCATTTTGTTATCTTTAAAATTACATCAACAGAATCGTTTAAATAGTCATTATATATTAATTTATCACGAGTTTTAAATTCATCTTCATATTTATTTCTTGCACTAAAAGATGGTAAATCAACATAATTTTCTATCTCATTTGCAACAAATCTTCTATTTACATTATCCTTGTAACCATCGAAATAATATTCACTTTGATTATCAAATTCATCCTTCGATTCTTTTCGTAAAACATCTTTATTTTCAATACAGTAATCATTCATAATTTTTTCAATATCATTTTCCATTTTGTTTGATAATTCTCCAAAAAAAGATATTTTTACGATTTTAGATTCTCTTAATATTCTATCTACATCATACTTACAATTATATAAAACTTTATCTATACAATCATAATATCCCTCAAAATTATATTCTCTATCATCCATTCTATTAGGATCATATCTTTTAGAATATAACAAATAAAATCTATCATTATATTGTTCTTTATAAAAGTATTTACTTTCATAACTATACTGCTCATTTATATATAAATAGTGATTTATATATTCATTAATTAAAAAATCATCTAATGCCATTTTATTAAACATATTGCCACCTTTCTTTAAAATAAAAGTAGTCATCTTTTCCGCTTATTGAATCAATATATTCAATAATTTTTCTTGATGATTTTTTATTATTTTCATATTTTATAAGTTTCAGCAAAGGAATAGTATTAGAACCATATAAATATATATAAGGTTGTTCAAATTCTATTTCTTCCTGAATTAAATTCATAATCTCTTGAGTTAATTTCTCGTCATTAAAATATTCATATACACTTTCCAATACTCCACCAAACAAATAATACCCTTTTGAATTATAAAGAGTATATTCTGCTTGATAACCAAAATTTGTGATATGCAAAATTTTATTATCTTCACTAATTACTATAATATTCATTATATTTCTACCTCATCATGTACTTTAATATCTTTATCAATATTTTCTACAATTTCAAATTCATCTATTTCAGGAACTAATGCTAAAGTTCGTCCATTTCCCCAAATCATGTGTAATTGCCCTTCACTATCTATATAATCTATCGTTCCAATTGTTCCTGCTAGAATAGGATATTTATCATCCATATCTTTAAGCATTTTCACTTTTGTTCCTATTGGATATTTTTCCTTAATTTTATTTAACTTATCTTCTGAAAGCATACTTATTATCTCCTTTTCTTAATATACACACACCATAAGGAAAACAATAATATTTACAAGTTTGGCAATTATTTCTATCTCTTCTAATAATAGGATTTATTTTAAAATCTCCATCTAAATTATGATTAGTCTGAATTAGATAATTATTAGATAAATAACCTGTTACTTTCAATAGTTTAATAAAATCAATTTCCAAAACTTCACATAAATTTATTAAAGTAATTAAATTGAAATTCTTTCTTTCACCATTTTCAATTCTTGATAATTCTGTATCACTAATACCAACAATTCTTGATAAACCTCTAATAGAATAGTTTCTTTCTATTCTTTTACTTCTAAGTAAATCACTTAATAATAAATAGTTATATCTCATTTTTATTCTCCTTTTCTTTTTCAAAATAAAAAAGAATCAATTAAGATTCTTCAACATCAAATAATTTACATTTCTATTTCTAAATCTTTTTCTAAAGATTTAGATAATTCAATATCAACAACACTTTTCAGTTTATTTAAACTATCATATAAAACAGTTCCATTATATTTTCCCCAACTTTTAGAAACCTTTTCACCAAAATCATAACCATACAATTTATTATTTATAAATCCCTGTGTAGCTAATGGGACATCAATATTATATTCTTTAAATAAATATAAAAAATTATTTTGAATAGTCTTTTTATAATAATCATCATCTTTATAGTATTCATAAGCTTCTGATAAAACAAGTTTTCCTTCATGTATTGCAGTTTTCATAGACCATATTTTATCAAAAAATTCTTTGTTTTTTGTTTTAACTGTATTTTTTCTAGTTTCTTCTCTTTCTTTTTGTTCACTTTCTTCTTTCTGTCTTTTTAACTCTAAAAATTTTTCTCTAGACTTAATTGCATTTAAATAAAATTCTGGATAATTTTTACTTAAATATTCTAATTCAACAATATTAAAATATTTATTTTCTGATATTCTTCTTTTTATATTATCAATAAAATTATCATAATAATTTTTTATTTTCTCTAAAGTAAAATCACAATATGCAATATCTCTATCCTTGTTAAAATCTTCGTGTTCATCATTAATAGTTCTTTCGTAAATTCTATAATTAATAAAGAAATTATAGAGTATCCAATATTCTCCATTTTGATCTTTTGTTAATATATATGGAGCATCACTTTTATCTTCATTTAAAACATAAAATTCATAATCTTTATACCTAAATGATAATACATCTTTTTTTCTAGCAACATGAGTTTGTTTAGAACTAATATAATGAACAGTTTCTCTTTTCACATCCATTATTTATTATCTTCCTCCTTTGTTATTTTTCTATTTCCAATTCCATAGTTTTATTATTTTCTATATAACCTGTATCAACCAATATATCTTCTAAAGAACAAATTTCAAAATAATTATTTTTTGAATATTCACTTATACTAGAAAATGTAAATCCCTTACCTAACTGATATTCAAAACATACATCTTCTGGATTACAATATTTTAGTCCTGCATTGTAACAAAATCCTTTTTCAAACCCATATTTATCAAATAATTTTTCCATATAATCTACTTTAGATAATCCTAAATTTTTCATTAGTTGAATAAAATTCTTAAATTCATTTTCATTTTTTAAATTTATAACAACTGAATTTAATAAAAATAATTCATATTTGTTTTCCATTATCTTTCTATTTCCTCCAATTCAATTGTTTCTAACTCCTCTTCTGTATATTCTTTGATTTTGTTATAACAAATCAAATTATTAACACACTCTATTATTTTCAATTCTGCCTCGCCAGAAACAATATTAATTACTTCATCTAATGTCAAATCTTTTCTTAATTCATTCTTATTAAAAGTTACTTCACATTCTTTTATATTTTCTTGAGCGGTTATATCACTTATATAATCTAAAATAATTTCTTGAAAATAAGGTTTTACTATATTTTCTCTAAAATTCGTAACACTTATATCACTTCTTTGTTTTAACAATTCAGATAATTTAATCATTTTTCACTTTGATTTCCTTTCATTCATATAAAAGTTTCATACCTAAATAAATACCATTTTCATTGGTTATAGGTTCGCATCTTCCAGATCCACCATAAGATTTTAATTCTTTAGCACAAGCATCTACAACATTATTAATCGTATATCCATCTTCAAAAAGAAAATATTTTGGCGATGGTTTTTGAGAAGGAATAGTTATATTTTGTTGTGGTTTAGTTTCCTCTCTTTCGGTTTTTGAAGAAGTGTTATTTTCAATTTTTGGTGGTATTTGTGTTTCTTCATTTACTTCTGGTTCTACTTCTTTAGGAGGTTCTTCTATTATTACTTTTAGAAAAGCCTGACTGACATTATTAGAACTATCAAAAACATAATATAAAATTTTATATTCACCTACTTTTGAAGTATCTATTCTTGAATATTGAACTTTATCCTTTAAATCTCCATCCTCTTTATCAATAACGCTTTTAATAAATGAATTATAATCAAGCTCGCTATTAACCTCAATTTTAATTTCAGTATCCGTTAATTCTAAAATAGGTGCTTCATCGTCTTTTTGTTCTATTACTTCATTTTGAATAGGTTTATCTTTAGGATGTTTCTCTTGTGAAGACAAATAATACAAAATTCCAAAAATTAAAAAACAAACAAAAAGAAGAGATATAATTATTATTAAATTTCTCTTCTTTATATATTTTTTATACTTTAATAATAACTCCTCATCATTCAAGATATATCTCTCCTTTCCTAAAACATATCATCTGTTATATCTTTATCTAAAGATAAACTTTTTTGATTATATATTTCTTTCGTTTTTTCAATCCATTTCTTTATGAAATTCATATCTTTAGGATCAGTTATATCCCTATTTGAAGAATAATATGCCTGTCTATAATCAGAAAAATCATTATTAAGTTCTATGGTTATATAACTTCTTTCTGGATTATCATTTTTTCTAATAAAGAAGATATTGCTAGTTCCTTTTGCAAATCTTTCAATATATCCACCTACGCAATTGTTATTATTACGACCTTCTTGAAGCAAATCCTCCATATCTTTGGGAACTATTGCTTGTAAATATTCATCCCTAAATTCATATTTTTCAAGTTCTTTGCTTCTTTCTTTAAATGGTTTCCCTAAACTAGCCTTATATTCTTCTTTTTTAGCTTGTAATAATATTTGATAATTTCTCATCGTTACATCGTGTTCTCTTTTTAATGAATTACTGTTAGTTACAGGTTCGATTCCACAATCTAACGCCATTCTTATATAATCTCTTAAAATAGTAATTGCATCATTAGAACGAATTGCTTGGTACATATCAACACGAGATAAATAATTAAGTAATGTATCCAATGTATAAAGTTTTTTTCCATTATATTCTGAATTTAAAATACTTCTTATAGATTTGATTACCTGCGTATCTCTTATTTTCAAATTTATAATTGTTTCTAATTGTTCTTTAGATAAATTATCTTTTTGAACCCATACTCTAAATTCATTCCATTTAGTTATATCTCTTGACATACCTTCATCTTTTAATAGTTGCCAAGCAAATTTAGGTAATTTAGTTATTTCATTAATATTATTACCATTTTTAAAACTTCTTGAATAAAGTTGAAGATTATTAGTATCATGTATCCATTTATATACAATATCATCTAATCCTGATTTTACTAATTTTTCTATTTGTGGATGTTTAAGATAAACAATTGCGTACACTAATTCTTCAATATCATTAGGATAAAAATTAAAACCACAATATCCATAAAAATTTCTAAATGCTTCATTATTCTGTCTAAATTTAATTTTATCTTTATATTCATCAATAGAACAATAAGGATTCTTTTCTCTAAATAATTCTAATACTTCAGGAAAGACAATTGATTTATTCTCAAAACTTTCGTAATAATGATGTCTGCAATCTGCAATATCATCTATTGAATAAATATTATTTATACTATAATTCATAAGATTATCATTAACTGTTTCTCTAGGAAAACGATATTCAAGATCTTTTACTATATGATCTGGTGTCATAAAGAAAAAACTATTTAATTCTGGTACATAAAAGTAAATATTCTTTGCTTCCCATTTATGTCTCCAACTATAATAAGTACAATAATAATCATAAGTTTTATCTTTATAATTTACTAATAATTCATTTAATTTATTTTTTACAATTTCTTGTTCTATTAAAGTATATTCAGATAATGATTTAGGTTTTTCCATCTATTAATCCTCTGCTACATCTAATTTTTCTCTTACAATAATATTAATAATTTCAACTGTTTCATTACCTGCATTATCTTTAACTTTATACTCTAACTTATATTCTCCAACTTCAGAAGTATCAATTATATTATGTTCTACCGATGAACTAATATCACCATCAACATCATCTTTTGCTGAAACAATAAATGCTTCATAATTTAAAATATCGTCTTGATAAATAATTAACTTCGATTCTTTTAAAACTAATTCAGGAGGTATGGTATCAACTTTCTCATCATTAGGTTGATTGTTATTACCCTTTTCTTCTTTAATTACTACATTTTGAATAATACTTGTTAAAACAATTGAAAAAATTATAAAACTAAAAATTATAATTAATGCTGTTTTTTTCTTCATATTTTATCCTTTCTTTTATAAATATATAAAACCTACTAAATATAATCCGCTTGATTTACTTGCATCTTTATATGCTTGTAAACTAGAATAAGTTTTAGTTCTAACTAATTCGTTTGCGTGCTGATTTGCATATTCTACTTGACTACAATTTGCTTCTTTTTTACTACAAGCATTACCAACATTACCTTCACTAATTGTTATCTTTTCACCATCATAAGATTCAACATAAGCAACATGACCATAAGACCTTCCTGCTAATACTGCTATACTATTAGGCATAGGATAACTTCCTGTATCTAATCCCATAGCAACTGCACTAGATAACCAAGTATAAGCATTTCCTGCTGGTACTTTTTTATTTGTACTCTCTAATGCTCTACCATGCGAATACCAAGTGCATTGTCCTTTAAATCCTGAAGTTGTTAGTATATTCTTTGAATTATAATTATCACTAGATAAATTTCTTTCAACATCGTTTTTTCCATACTTTGTAGGTATATCTAAAAACTTATTATCAAATTCTTCAAACACACTTTCGGAAGTATATAAATAATTAATTGTTTCTAACTGTAAAGTATCAAAATTATTATCAACATAACCAATTATTTTTTTATCATTCATAAATTTTTTTATATAACTAAAATTGTTCTTACACCATACTAAATAATCTTCTAGTGTTGCATTAGTAATTATCATAACTTTTTTTGTTGTTTCTGTTTGTAAATCACCTGTTCCGCTAGTTGTTGTTTGCTCTATAATTTCATGTTTTTCAAGCAAGCCTGCATCCTTAAATTTTTGGATTAATTCTTTTTCTGAATTATCAAATTTAATATCTGCTCCTAATCCCTGCATAATTGCAAATGGTACTCGCCAATTAATTTTTCCATATCCGCCTCTAACTCCAACAACAA
>JAFSAI010000023.1 GCA_017441065.1 Bacilli bacterium
AATTTTTAACGAAGTATCTTCATTAATTAAAGTATCATTATAATACCAACCTTCAAATGTATATCCTGTTCTTGTTGGTGTCGGTAATATTCCATATTCACTATCAAATGGTACATATACATTACTTATTAATACATTTCCACCATTAGGATTTAAAGTAATATTATAACTATTTGCTTGCCAATTAGCTTTATATGTTCTATTACCTGTACTACCTTTTTGAATTGTAACATCTAAAGTCTTTCTTATACCATTACTTCCAGTCCATCCAATAAAAGTATAACCTTCTCTTGTAGGATGCTCTAATACAAAAGTTTCTGTATCTACATAATATTCAATTACTTTTGTATCATTTTCCTTACCTCTATTAAAATCAAATGTAATAGTATATTTATCTTTGGTAAAATTAGCAAAATAATCAACATTATCCTTTATTGTTGTAATTTCTGGAGTCCATCCTGTAAAAGTATGACCTTCCCATAATGAAGTTTTTGGTATTGTAGGTTTCTTTCCATATTCTACTATTTGTTCTGATAGTAGAATATCAAACATATCATAAAATTTAACAGTAAATTTCTTTATTTCCCATTTTGCATATAAAACAACTTCATCATTCAATACTTTTGTTAAATTCTTTATTTGTTCTCCATCTTTATATAAAACATCACCATCTTTTGTTAAAGACCAACCAATAAAGTTTTTACCTTCATAAATAAATATATTTTTAGTTAGATTACCTTCTTTATCATAAATATATTTACTATCTTCCATAGTTCCTTTTCCACCATTAGCATCATATTTAATACTATATGAATTTGGACTATAATTAGCAACTAAATTAATATCTCCAATCGTACCTTTTTCAATGGTATATTCTTTTATTAAATCGCCTGAGTTATTTATTTCCCATCCAATAAAAGTATATCCTTCTTTTTCTGGAGTTCCTATTGTAAAGGTTTTAGATTCAACATTATAACTTTCAACTAAATCTTTTAATTTTCCACCATTTAAATCATAAGTTATTTTATAATCATTAATCTTCCACTTTGCATAAATATTAACATCAGATGCTTTATCTAATATGTTATTTGCTGTTACTACCTTTCCATCTGTATCATTCCATTCAACAAATGTATATCCTCTTTTTTCAGGAACAATTAATTCTCCATAATTAGATAAAAATTCAACTTGTTTTGAATTATAATTATTTTCCGAATCAGTATTATATTTAATAAAATAATTATTAGGTTCATAATGTGCTGTTAATTTTATATCTCCAGTTGTTCCTTGTTCTATTTTATATTTTTTTACCAATTCTTCATCATTTGATTTTGACCATCCTGTAAATGTATATCCTTCTTTAGTAGGTTCATCTATTTCAAAAGATTCACTTTCAACATTATATGTTTCAAATTTATTTTCTAACGAACCACCATTTAATTCAAATGATATATTATAATTACTTATTTTATAAGTTGCTTTATAAGTTATATCTTCACTAACTCTTTTTAATTCGCTATCCCATTTATCAAAAACATAACCTGTTCTTGTAGGTTCAGGAATATTTTCTATAACACTATCATAAGTTAATGTTTGCTCTGATAAAACAGTTTCATCATAATCAATAAATGAAATCTTATATTCATTTACTTCCCATTTTGCATATAAAGTAATCTCATTATTTGACAGATTTGTTTCATCAAAAACACTTTTACTATCATAAAGTAAATCACCATCTTTTGTTAAAGACCAGCCTCCAAAAGTATGACCATCTTTAGAAAATGTTTTTTCTGTTACTAAACATTCTTTTCCTTTAATACAAGTAATCGCATCTACTTTACCATATCCACCATTAGCATCATATTTAACTAAATATTTTTCTACTTTCGGTTTTTGAGTATTTGGTTTGGATGGTTTAGTATTAACCTCTTGCTTTGGTTCTTCTTTTTCCTCTATCGGTGGTTCAGGAATTTGTTCCTCAACAATTGGTGGATTATCAACTACTGGTATTTTACTTTCTTTAGGATTGATAAAAAAGAACATTAATAATAACAAAAGAAGTAAAAACAAGAAAAGAAGCAAAAAAGGAATACGACTTTTCAAAATAATAAAATCATTATTATCAACTGAAATGTATCCCTTTTTCCATCCAAAATATTTTTCTTTATATCTATATTGTTCTTCATTATAACTTAAAATACCATACTTATCTGAATTAGTATTTTCATCACATCCTTTTAGAACTGTTGCTCCGACTAAATTACTATTTTCAATTTTCTTAAATTCTTTTTTAGTAATATAAGGAACATCTTTTTTATATTTAGAATTCTCTTGTTCAATTACTAAATATTTTTTCATTTGTTCCTCCTATCTTTTATTCTTTTTCTTTTTACAAAGCAATATAGTTCCAACTAATAATCCAGCAATAGATAAAGATCCGACTACAATATATACATTAGCATCTACATCATAAGCAGTTTGAATAACTGGTAATAGATAGTTTTGATATACAATGCTGTAAGTAAGTTCTTCATCAGTTTCTACTAATTCATCATTAACATATAAACCTTCACTATTTAAAACTACTTTTACAACTTCATCAGAAAGTGAATAGCCTAATGGTGCGGATGCCTCTTTTACAAACCAAGTGCCAAATTTAATATCAATTAAAGCAGTTCCTGTTTCTTGATCTGCATAGAAAGTATCTACAACATTTTCACATTCAGCGTCAGTACATAAATTAAATGAGAAATCCTTACTAATAATGTTTTCCATTGATAAACTATCTACCTTATTAACTAAAATATAATTTTTAATTGCTTCATTATAAATTGTATTAGATGTTTCTACTTTTTCTTTGTTTTGTCCTTGATATTTTGTATTTATAGAAATAATATCTTCACTACCATAATATCCTTCTAAACTTTCTATTTCTTTTACTTCAAAATAAGTTTCATCATCAAATGATAGAGGTAAATCAGCATTGAATATTACTTTACCATCTTTATCACTTATAGCTGTTTCAATTAAAGTACCAGCCTCGATTAATACATTTCTATTAACAGATCTTGGCATTGGTTCTCTATACTGTCTTAATATATCTTTTGTGGCATATAAACCAAAAACAACACCTTCTAATGGCGTTTCATCATCTTTATCTAATTTAGTAATATCTAATTCAACTTTTTGTCTTTCATTTGTAATTGACAATGTTTCTATAATAACTTCTGTTTCGTTATCTTTAAATGTTAAATCAATATCATATTTATTTTTATCTAAAACCATTCCATTAGGAGCATAGGTTTCGTAAACTGTATAAGAGCCTAGTGGCAATTCAGAAGAAAAATTATCACAACTATAATCTTGTGTTGTAATTGTATCAACAACAGTTCCTTTTGCAAATAAAATTGAACCATCAGCAGGATCAATTATATCTTCTCTTGCTTCTATTTCAACTGTCATACCTCCAAGACATACTTTGTTATAATCAAAAGTATAACTTCCATCTTCATTTTGAGTTACACCAGTTAATACTTCACCTTGTTTCTCAACATTGATAATTCCTTTTACTGGTTCATCATGCATTACAACAGTAGTAATAGCATCTCCGTCAGGATCAGTTTCTATGATATTAGAATTAGTTACTTTAAATTCTACACCTTCATTATTCATTAAATATAAATTTGGTGATTTGATTTCAATTAACTTATATGAACCTGCTTTTACTTCTAAAGGAAGAACAAATTCTCCAGATTCATTAGTAGTCCATTCTTCTATTGTTTTATCACCAACTTTTTGTTTTAATGTTTCATTTGTACTTAAATCTAAAATTTTAAATGTTGTATTTGATAAAGTTATTGTTTTATCAGTTTCAGCATCTTTCTTCACTAATCTAACATAAGACATAAATATTTTATTATTAACAATATATTTTATTGTATCTTGATTTTCTCTTGAAACAGTAAATGTCCATTCATCCTTTACCATTTCTAAATCCATTTGTCCTTTGACTTGTTTAATAACAAAATTTCCATAAGCAAGGTCTTTAGATTTTACATATCCATTTTTATTAGTAGTTAAATAATCATACTCTTTATTTGTAAATTCAGTTCTGTGTTCCCATGCTTTTTCGATAGTACCATATTTATCTACATATTTTTTTGCTACTACCATAAATTCAGCACCTTGTTCTTTTTCAACTACACCGCT
>JAFSAI010000024.1 GCA_017441065.1 Bacilli bacterium
ATCTAAGCGGGAAGCCTCCTCCAAGATGAATTTTCCCATTCTTTATGAATTAAGTATCCTTATAGACTATGAGGTTGATAGGCTAGAGGTGGAAGCGTAGTGATACGTTGAGCTGACTAGTACTAATAATACGACAATTTAACTTTTAATTTATTTAAATGTTTGATGAAAGCATTATCAAGTTTTTAAAGGACAAAATCCTTTGTTTATTGGTGACGATAGCTTAGTGGATACACCTCTTCCCATACCGAACAGAGAAGTTAAGCACTAATACGCCGACGATAGTGTAAGCGAAAATAGGTAGTTGCCAATTTTTTTTTGCAATAAATTTTAAAATTTTATATAAAAGGTTTAACTATGTTAAATACTAATTATAGTACTTGTATATCAAGTACTTTTTATTTTATAATTAAATAGGTGATAATATGAATTTAAAATACGTATCAAAAGATATAGATGATACTTTAACAATAGCAGAAAATATAGAGAGCGAAAAATTTCCTAATATGGTTATTTGTTTAGATGGTGAACTCGGAAGTGGAAAGACAGTTTTTGTAAAAGGATTTGCAAAAGCATTAGGTATAGATGACAATATTACTAGTCCAACATTTAATATAATAAAAGAATATCAAACTGGAGAATTACCTTTATTTCATATGGATGTTTATCGACTTGATGAAGTAGAGGAAGATATAGGTATAAGAGATTATTTTGTTAAGGATGGCGTTACAATTATTGAATGGTCTGAACTTATAAAGAATGATTTACCAGAGGAAAGATTAGAAATTACATTTAAAATAGTAGATGAAAATACTAGAGTATTACTATTTAAACCTTTTGGTAAAATATATGAAGATTTGTGTGAATCTATATTATAGGTGGATAATATGAATTTATTTATTGATACTCATTTGAATGATGTAATTATTATTTTATCTGAAAATGGTAGAATAAAAAAAGAAAAGAAAATATTAAATGAAAAGCAAAATAGTAAGATTATTATGCCACTTATTAAAAAAATGCTTAATAATGAAATACCAGAATCAATTATTGTTGTTAATGGTCCAGGTTCATTTACAGGTGTAAGATTAGGAGTTACAATTGCAAAAACGTTGGCATATACATTAAAAATTCCAATTTATACAATTACATCATTAGAGTGTATGGCATTGAATGTCGGAGAAGAAGATAAAATTGTTGGATTCAGTGATAAAAATGGTTATTATATTGGGATATTTAATGATGAATATACACTAGTTGGAGAATATGAATATTTAAGCAATGCTGAATTTGAAGAATTTTCAAACAAATATAATGTTATATTAGATATTAAAATAAATTATGAAAAAGTTATTAACTATGCATTAACTAAGGATTCAATTAATCCACACATAGTAAATCCGATTTATATTAAAAAGATAGATGTTGAAAAATGATTAGAAAAGCCACAGAAAAAGATATAGTAGAAATAATAAAATTAGGGAGTATATTAAATACTAACTTTTCAAAAACTTATGATATTAGTCAATATTTAAAAGATGAGAAATATATAATTCTACTTAATGAAGATGATGGTATTAATGCATTTATAATTGTGTATAAAAATATAGATTATTTTGAATTAGAAGCCATTGCAGTAAATATTAACTTTAGAAAAAAAGGAATAGCCAGTAGATTAATAAATTTTTTTGAAGAAAAATATACAAAAAAGGGCGATTCAATATTGTTAGAAGTTGCAGTTAACAATGAAGCTGCAGTGTCATTGTATAAAAAAATAGGATTTGAAATCATAAATATTAGAAAAAAATATTATGACCAAATAGATGCTTATGTAATGAAGAAGGTGATTTAGTGAAAGATATAAATATTCTTAGTATAGAAACATCATGTGATGAAACAAGCATAGCAATAGTAAAAAATGGAGTTGAAGTAGTCGCATTAACAATTCTTACTCAAATGGATACTCACGCTAATTTTGGGGGAGTTGTTCCTGAAATAGCATCTCGTATGCATGCGGAAAATATAACAATGGTTTTAGAAGAAACTCTTAATAAAGCTAAGATGACAGTTGAAGATTGCGATGCTATTGCTGTTACATATTCTCCAGGATTATTAGGATCACTTTTAGTTGGCATAGAATTTGCCAAAGTTTTAGCATATGTATATAATAAACCCTTAATTAAGGTAAATCACTTAATTGGACATATTTATGCAAATAAAATCGGAGACAATCTAAAATTTCCTTGTTTGGCACTAGTAATTAGTGGTGGACATACTGAATTAATTAAAATGACTGGGGATTATGAATTTGAAAAATTAGGTGAAACACAAGATGACGCTATAGGTGAAGCATTTGATAAAGTTGCAAGAGTTATCGGTTTAAAATATCCAGGTGGACCAAACATAGAAAGATTGGCTAGTGAAGGTAAAGATACATATAAACTGCCAATTCCAGTGAATGATAACACATATAATTTCAGTTATAGCGGTCTAAAGAGTAGTGTAATTAATTTAGTAAATAATGAACGACAACGAGGAAATGAAATCAGAAAAGAAGATTTAGCTTGTTCTTTTCAAACTACAGCAGTAGATGAATTAAAAAGAAAATTGGAGCTTGCATTAAAAAATACAAATATAAAAAATGTAATAATTGCTGGTGGAGTATCTGCAAATAAATATTTAAGAAGCGAGTTAGCTACAATTTGTCAAAAATATAATGCCACATTAGATTTACCAGAGTTTATTTATTGTACTGATAATGCAGCTATGATAGGAGCAGCTGCATATCCTTTATTCATAAAAGGTGAGTTTGCCGATTTAGATTTAAATGCTGAATCGAATTCACAAATATGTTAATAACTCCATAATTATCAACAAAATTTACAATTAATGTAAAATATGATATAATTTAGGTACGGGGTAGTTTGGTTTCGACATGTAAATACTAGAAATGATTGCAAGTGGTAGGCATACCTAAAATGCATAAAAAAATAAATAACGAAACTAATTATAGTTTTGCTCCAGTATACGCTTAATAACGCGTAGGAGTACTTTATAATAGCTTTGCTTATAGGGCAATTATAAGGTTAATACATATAAGATATATTATTTTATTTGATTAATGTAAAATAATGAATATTTAATTAATCTTGTTATATAGAAAGTGTGTTGGAGCTGTCTATATAATAAAATAAATTCCAACTAAACTTGTAGATATTGTTTAATAGGTTATATTGGACACGAGTTCAACTCTCGTCTACTCCACCAAATTAGTGAATAAATCTCAATATTGAGATTTTTTTATTTGACAAATAATTGCTAATTTAATAAATTCATTATAAAATATATCTAGGTGATAGTATGGGAAAAGTATATAATAAAGTATTAGAATTTGAAAGAAAATATTCTGGCGGAATTACATGGCGCTTAAAAAGACATTGCAAAGTTGTTGAAGAATACATAAATCCAGACGAAGAAGTATTATATGCTTTCTGTGCTCAAAAAAACGAAAAAGTAACAGAAATATTTAATACATTTGTAATTGTAGTAACATCAAAAAGACTTTTATTAGGACATAAAAGACTTTTGTGGGGAAGTTTTCTATATTCAGTAACTCCGGATTTATACAATGATTTACAAGTATATAAAGGCCTTATTTGGGGTAAAATTACAATTGATACAGTTAAAGAAAAAATAATTTTAACTAATTTACCAAAAAGTGGTTTAGATGAAATTGAAACTACTATTTCAGAATTCATGATGGATGCTAAACAAAGATATAATGATGAAGAAGAAGGAAAGTAAATTAGTAATATTTCTTACAATTTTAATAGTTATATTTAGTACTTTTATATATTTTGTATTTAAACCATATGAATATAAACAAGAATATTTTATAAATGAATATAAAGTAGAAGAAAAGTTTAATAAACAAGATAAATATTATACTTTTACAATTACAAATGGTAATGAAAAATATGTATATTTAATAGAAAATAAATATTCTCGAAAAAGAGAACTAATTCAAGAAATACAAATAGCAAAAAATGAAGATGAAATTTGTATATTACCTAAAAGCAATAAAATTGCTTTTTACCCATTATGTAATAGTGATAATAATATTTATGCTTATAATTTATCTAATATAAAAGATCTAGATTATAAATATAATAAAATAAAAAATTTCAATGAAGAATATAAGAATATTAAACTGAATAAGTTAAATGATATATCATTTTTATTATATAATTATAAAGGCTTTTATTTAATAAATGAAAAAGCCAAAAAAGATATTAAATTATTTGATAAGGATATATACACAATACAATTAATATATCAACAAGATCAATATCTTCTTGTTCCAGATTATAATCAAAGCTATTTCTTTAATAAAATTTATGTAATAAATATTCTAAATGGAAAAATCAAAGAAATAGATTTTGAATATGATATTTCGTATGAAAGTATTTTTTTAGGAAGTTACAAAAATAATGTATATTTATTAGATAATAAGGAAGAAAAAGAGTATAAAATAAATATAAAGAAAAATGAAATTGAAGAAATAGAATTTCAAACATTAGAAGAAAATAAAATGGTAAAAAAGGATTTTAAAAAGATTAAACCATTTCCAACTAAAAATATTTTTGAATACGAGATTATTGATGGTAAAATATATCATGTTATTGATAATAACAAAATAAGAATTTCTAATTTAGATGTTGATAAAATAGTATCAACAATGAAAGACACTGTTTATTATTTAAGTAACGAAAATTTATATATGTATAATAATCAGTACGGAGAAATATTATTGATTAGTAATTTTGAATGGAATTTTAATAACACAAATATGATTTATTTATATAAATAACACATTTGTGTTTTTTTCATACCTTATATTAGAGGTGGAAAAATGTTTGAAAGTTATCGTATAAGAAAAGGGGAAGATTTATATACCATTGCAAACAAATGTAATACTACAGTAAAAGTATTAAAAGATTTAAATAATATATATTATTTAGATATGGTTAGAGAAGGAATGGATATAATTGTTCCGACTGACAGCAAAGAATATTTTAATTACTATACAGTAGAAAGCGGAGATAGTTTATATGCTATAGCAAGGAAATATAACATAAATCCAGAATTATTAGCTAATATGAATGGATTGAATATGGATGACTATATTTATCCAAATCAAACCCTTTTGATTCCTAAAAACGGATATTCATATTATATTACAGCAGAAGGAGATACTTTAGATGAAGTTATAAAAGCTTTTAATTCTAATAAAGATAAATTTTTAAATGAAAATAGTACAATATATTTATTATCTGGTCAATTATTAGTAAATAAAAAGTAGTTTACGGTCATGTAATTTACTTTTTTTTAGTTTCTTGATATTATAATATTAGGAGAATAGATATGATATTTAAGAAACCATATGCATTTTTAATTAAATATTTTAAGTTAATAAATTTAGCATTAGCAATATTATCAATTTATATTACATACAGATCATATAATATAATTAGTTTTTTTAATGAATATATTACTCAAAACTATTCTGGAAATTTTTATCCAGGATTTTCAGATAATTACATTTCTTTGTCTATATATGTTGTAATTATTTTGATAATTATTGGAATATCATTTATATGTTTGCTATTCAAATATAAGAAAAAGCCAATAAAAGAATATTTAACAAGTATATTATATTTTATAATATTTTTTATATTTTTAACATTTATAAAAAATATAATGGTTACTTTGGAAACAAATGTTATAACTGCAGAAACAGCTAGAATATATCGTGATTTATCAATGATTTCAATTATACCTCAACCTATTTTTATAATATTATTTTTAGTAAGAGGTTTAGGATTTAATTTAAAAAAATTTAATTTTAAAGAAGACTTAAAAGAAATGGAAATTTCTGAACAAGATAGTGAAGAAGTAGAAATTACCATTAAAAGAGATGGAGTCAAATTAAAAAGAAATATTAGAAGATTTGGTAGAGAATTTATTTATTATATTAAAGAAAACAAATTTATTTTTATAATAATATGTATATGTTTAACTATAGCATTTGGTTTTTTATTATATAAATCGTTACCAGAAATAGTAGACAAAAATTATAATCAAGGGGATACCTTTAATATTGGGAATTTAGTATATAAAGTGGAAGATAGTATTATTACCAATATTGATTATAAAGGAGAGTCTTTAGGAAAAGATACATATTACGTTGTTACTAGATTATATATAGAAAATACTTCATTTGAAGATACAACCTTAGATTATAACAATTTCAGATTATTAATAGGAGATAGTTATGTTTATCCAGTAGTAGATAAAGGAAGTAATTTTATTGATTATGCTGAAAATTTTTATGGAAAAGTAATTAAAGCTGAGTCAAAGCAATTATACTCATTAGTATTTAAAATAAAAGATAATGAAGTTAAGAAAAATTATGATATAAAAATTTCTAGAGGATCAGCGTTAAGTGGAAATCAATTAATTGGAAGCTTTAACTATGTTACAATAACTCCAATTGTAATCAATAAGGTAACAGTTGAACAAACCACAAACAAGGGAGAAGAGATATCTTTTGTAAATAGTAATTTAGGTAATAGTAAATTAACATTATCAAATCCAATAATTACTGACAAATATCTATATGATTATGAATATTGTGTTAATAGTAATTGTAAAACTTACAAAGATATAGTTAGTATTGATTATACCAAAAATAATAAATTATTATTAATCCTTGATTATGAATTTATTTTAGATAAAGAAATTCCTTATTATAAATATTCGAAATCAATAAACACATTTGTTGATACATTTATGAAAATTAGATATTCAGATGGTGATGAATTTAAATATTATGATATAACTAATGTAACACCTAGTAAATTAAAAAATAAAATTGTGTTAGAAACTACAAATAAAATAAAAAATGCTGAAGAATTGGCAATATCAATTACTATTAGAAATAAGGAATATATAATAAATTTAAAATAAATCATTTAATATATTTTTCTAAATTATTTAAATCAGTATTTTGTTGTAACATTTTATAATAATTTATTAAAATCTTATTATAAAAATTAATTTTATTTTTAATACATTTAAATTTAAATACAGAATATAAAATACACAGGTTTGTGTATTTTTTTTCAATTGGTTTAATAATCTTTATATAATATTTATATTCTTTTTTCATATTATCACACGTATATTATAACACAAAGAGGACATATTAGTTACCGGATATTATAATTTTATAATGTAAAAATTATTTTGGTGGTAAATATGACAACATTTAAAAGAGAATTTAAGTTTGAAAATAACATAAGAGAAAATATTTCAAAAAATATAAGAAAATATAGATTGGAATCAGGAATTACTCAAGAACAATTAGCGGTAGATATTGGATTATCTTATGATTTTGTAAGAAGACTAGAATTTAAAAAGGGAAAAGTTGGGTGCTCTATAGATACTTTATATAAAATTTCTGTAGTGTTAAATACAAGGATTGACAAATTTTTTGAATAGTATATGTTATAATCATTTTAGGTGATAAAAATGCAAAAGAAATATATAGAATTATTATTAAAAAGATGTTTATGTATTGAAGAGGGAACACCGTTATTCATTCACTATAACAAACTCAATAAAGATTTTGTTAATGCCCTGGTAGAATATGCTAAAAATATGGGAATAACTGATATTTATTTAGATGAAGAAGATTCTGAATATTTACATGATTTATTAAATAAATTAAGTTTAGAAGAAATTGAAAGCCATGAAGCTTTTAATTGCAAGTGCTGGGATGAATATGCAAAAAAAGGTGCAGCATTTTTAATGTTAGATACAACAATTCCTAAATTAATGGAAGATATAGATAGCGAAAAAATAGCTAAGTCTTCTTTTGTAAGAAGAAAAACAAAACCTGTGTATAAAGAAAAGCAATTAAAATCTTTAATTCCATGGTGTATTGCAGCATTACCAAATGAGGAATGGGCAAAAGATTTATTTCCTAAAAGTGATAATAAATTAGAAGATTTTTGGAATACAATAGCAGATATATGTATGTTAAATAGTGATAATCCAATTGAAAATTGGAACAATTTATTAGAAAAACAGAAAAAAACAATTAAATATTTAAATGAATTAGAAATAAAAAAATTATATTATAAAAATGAATTAGGTACAGATTTTGAAATTAAATTATCAGAAAAAGCATTATGGAAAGGTGCTTGTACTGGTAAATGGATAGTTAATTTGCCAAGTTATGAAGTGTTTACAACTCCAGACTATAAAACGGCAAATGGAATAGTATATAGTTCTATGCCACTTTTATATAATGGAAAAGAAATCAAGGATTTTTATTTAGAATTCAAAAATGGTAAAGTGTCTAATTTTGATGCAAAAGAAGGAAAAGATATATTAAAAGAAATAATTAATAGTGATGAATTATCTTCTTATTTAGGAGAAGTGGCATTAGTAAATTACGATTCGCCAATTTCTAAAACTAATTTAATATTTAAAAATACTTTATTTGATGAAAATGCATCATGTCATTTAGCTTTAGGTTCTGGCTTTATTGAATGTATTAAAGATTCTAAAAATTTAGAACAGGAAGAACTAGAAAAATTGGGAGTAAACTTTTCAAAAAATCATGTAGATTTTATGATTGGAACAAAAGATTTAATAATAGAAGCCGATACCAATAAAGGCAAAATTGTTATAATGAAAGATGGCAATTTAGTTATTAATTAACAAAAATAAAAAAGGAATATAAAATTCCTTTTTGTTTTTTTATGGAGGAGCCGGCCGGATTTGAACCGGCGATGACGGTGTTGCAGACCGGGGCCTTACCACTTGGCTACGGCTCCATATATAACATTATATGCAATTTGTTTGCTAATATTAATTCTAACTGATAATATAAAAAAAGTCAATTAATTAGCTTGTTTAAAACAATATAATGTTTCAAAATTATCAAAAAAACTTTATAATAAAGATAATTTTTCTAATTGCAACTTAAATTTAACAATAAACAACTGGAAGTTGGTAGTTGCTAATAACAATTTTAGATAAAATGTATGCGAGGTGAAAGAAATGAGATTTGGTGAGAAATTAACTAAGTTAAGAAAAGAAGAAGGAATGTCACAAGAGGATTTAGCTAATAGTTTGAATGTTTCAAGACAAGCCGTGTCAAAATGGGAATCAAATAGTTCTTATCCTGAAACTGATAAAATAATTGCCATATGTAAGTTATTTAATTGTAGTATGGATGAGCTAATAGGATTAAAAGAAGGTAAGGAAAAAAAGAACAATAAAATATTAGATAGTGTAAATAAATTTTTTGATTTATTTATAAAAGGTATTAAATTGTTTTATAGTATGACTTTTAAACAAAAAATAAAGTGTTTATTTGAAATGTTGTTTTATGGAATTATATTATTTGTATTCTTTTTGATTCTTAATAATATATTAATAGAAATTTTTAGAAATTTATTTTATTTAATTCCGGATGAGTTGTTATTTATTTTAATACAAACATTTAAGGGGATTTTATATTTAATATTTTTAATAGTAGGTGTGTGTGTTCTTGTAAAATTATATCGAGTAAGATATTTAGATTATTATGAAGAATATGATAATAAAAAACAAGATTTAAAAAATGAAGAAATAATTATAGAAGAAAAACAAGAACCTAAAATAAATATAAAAGAAGAAAAGATAATTATTAGAGATCCAGATAATGGATTTAAACCAATTTCATGGATAAAAAATTGCTTTATAATAATTGTAAAAATGATATTATCTTGTTTAGCCTTTGGTTTAGCAATAGCATTTGTTGTGTTAATAGCATGTAATATATTTGTAATATATTTTATGAATAGTGGTCTATTAATATTGTATATTTTTTTAGTTATACTAGGAATTATTATAGGAATATACATTTTATTAGAAATTATTATAAAATTTATATTTGATATGAAACAAAGTCCTAAAAGATTATTTGTAATGTTTATATTAGCAATGTTAATAATAGGTATTAGTAGTGGTTTCTTTGCTTGTGAATTAACTACTTTTAGTATTGTTGATAAACCTGAATATAGTAATTTAATTTATGAGGAAAAAATAGAAATGCAAGATAATCTAATAATAACTTCTTTAGATGATTATAATACTGAAATAATTATTGAAGAAAGAGATGACATATTAATAGACTTTTATGGTTCAGAATATAATATTTCACCAATTTATACATTTACAGATGATGTTTATTGTAGAGAAAATTATGGTAACAGAGATAATGCTGTATTATCAAAAACTTATACTTATTATAATTATTATGATTATTTTAATGGTAATACATTTAATGATTTTCTAAGAAATAGTTTAAAACTACTTGAAGAAAAAAAGATTATTACTGATGATTTATTATTTAGTGTTGAAGCCAAGATTCATATTTCAAAAGATAATTATGAAAAATTAAAACAAAATCTAAATAGTTGTGTATATAGGTCATATGAGATATATGATTATAATAATTAGCCTTTTTAAGGCTTTTTTTGTTACAATTTCTTGAAAACTTCACATTTAACGAATATACTTAAAATGTAGTTTTAAAATTTTACTTATTAAAATATATATATTTAGGAGGCAACTTATGTTAGAAATTAAAAATATCAAAAAAGTTTATAAGTTAGAAAACTTTGAACAAAATGCTTTAAATGATGTAAGTATTAATTTTAGAAAAAGTGAATTTGTATCAATTTTAGGTCCATCAGGAAGTGGGAAGACAACTCTTTTAAATATTATTGGTGGTCTTGATAAATATACTTCAGGAGACCTAATTATAAATGGTGTATCTACAAAAGATTATACAGATCATGATTGGGATATTTATCGTAATCATAAAGTAGGTTTTGTATTTCAAAGTTATAATTTAATACCACATCAATCAGTTTTATCAAATGTAGAATTGGCACTTACTTTAAGTGGAGTATCAAAAAAAGAAAGAAAAGAAAAAGCAAGACAAGCATTAGAGAGTGTTGGATTAATAGACCATATTAATAAAAAACCTAATCAATTATCTGGTGGTCAAATGCAAAGAGTTGCAATAGCAAGAGCGCTTGTAAATAATCCGGATATAGTACTTGCAGATGAACCATCAGGAGCATTAGATACAAAAACTAGTGTTCAAATAATGGATTTATTAAAGGAAATTGCGAAAGATAGACTAGTAATAATGGTTACTCATAATCCAGAATTAGCAAAAGAGTATTCAACAAGAATAATTAATTTAAAAGATGGTGTAGTAGAGGGAGATAGTAATCCTTATACTGATGAAATAAGAGTATCCAAAGAAAAAAATAAAAAGAAGCATAAATCAAGTATGTCTTTTAAAACAGCAGTATCATTAAGTCTAAACAATTTAATGACAAAAAAAGGAAGAACATTGCTTACTGCATTTGCAGGAAGTATTGGAATAATTGGTATTTCATTGATTATGGCTTTATCTAATGGTATAGAATTATATATTGATAAGGTACAAGAAGATACATTAACAAGTTATCCACTAACTATTGAAAAACAAACAGTAGATATTACATCTTTTATGAGTAGTATGGCAGAAAAAAATACTGAAGAACATACTGATAATAAAGTTTATTCAAATAATGTAATGACTGATATGATGAGTATGGTAACTAGAGAAGTTTCAACAAATAATTTAGTTGATTTTAAAAAATATATTGAAAATAATGATGAAATAAAAGATTTAGTTAACGATATAAAATATTCATATAATTTTGATTTAAATATATATTCTACTGATACTAGTAAAGGAATATTAAAAGTAAATCCATCTAATATTTTAGCAGAACTTGGAATGGGTTCTGAAATGATGAATACATATAATTTATGGACAGAACTTACTAATAATAAGAAGTTGTTAGATAGTCAATATGATGTTGTAGCAGGTCGTTTACCAAAAGAATATAATGAAATTGTTTTAATAATTGATGAAAACGATTCTGTAAGCGATTATGCGTTATATTCTTTAGGATTAAAAGATAAAAACGAATTATATGCTTTATTTCAAAGTACAATGAGAGGTGAAGAATATAATACAGAAGAAAAAGATTATACTTACGAAGAAATATTAGACTTAAAATATAAATTAGTATTAAATTCAGAACTTTATCAAAAAGAAAATGGTATATGGTTAAATAAAGAAAATGATATTACTTATATGAAAAAATTAGTAGATGGTTCTGAAGAAATTAAAGTAGTTGGTATAATTAAACCTAACGAAGAAGCTGCAATATCTAGTACTACTGGTGGTATAGGATATATAAAAGAACTGCAAGAACATGTAATAGAAAAAAATAATAATTCAAAAATAGCTAAAGAACAATTATCTAATTCAGAAATAAATGTATTTACTGGTGGAAAGTTTCAAGGTGTTGAAAGTTATGAGAATAATCTTAGTTTAATGGGTGTTGTAGATATAAACTCACCAAGTATAATTAATATTTATCCAAAAAGTTTTGAAGCAAAAGAAGAAATTCAAAATTTAATAAATGAATATAATGATAATAATGATGAAGAAAATAAAATTCAATATACAGACTATGTTGGACTTTTAATGAATAGTGTAACTACAATAGTAAATATGATAAGTTATGTATTAATAGCATTTGTAAGTATATCTTTAGTGGTATCATCTATTATGATAGGTATAATAACTTATATTAGTGTACTAGAAAGAACTAAAGAAATAGGAATTTTAAGAAGTATTGGTGCTAGTAAAAAGGATATAAGTAGAGTATTTAATGCTGAAACATTTATTATTGGTTTAACATCAGGATTAATTGGAATACTTATAACATTATTAATAAGTTTACCAACAAACATAGTACTTAAAAATCTAGTTGGAATATCAGATTTATGTAAAATGCCACTTAGTGGAAGTATTGTTTTAGTATTAATAAGTGTTATATTAACTGTAATCGCTGGTTTAATACCTGCTAAAGTAGCTAGTAAAAAAGATCCAGTTATAGCATTAAGAACAGAATAGCAATAAAAAAGAGTTTCGTTTGAAACTCTTTTTACATTACTAAACCACCATCAATATTTATAATAGTTCCAGTTGTAAATAATGATTCATCACTTGCTAAATGAACATATAAACCAACCAAATCTTTTGGTTCAGCACCTCTATGAAGCGGTGTCATCATATTAAGTCTTTCAATTGTTGCTGCATCACAAGTTTCTTTAACCATATCTGTCATTACAACTCCAGGAGCAATCGAATTAACTCTAATATTGTATTTTCCTAATTCTTTAGCATTTGATTTAGTTAAACCATTAATTGCTGCTTTAGAAGCAGTGTATGCTGATTGTGTAGAAGCACCATATAAACTTACAAAAGAACTTGTGTTAATAATACTACCACCATTTTCTTTCATATATTTAACAGCTTCTCTAGTACACCTAAATGTACCTACTAAATTTACATCAATAACATTAATAAAGTCTTCGTCAGTCATACTTTCTAAAGGTTTATAAGGTGCAATTCCTGCATTATTAACTAAAATATCTAGTTTTCCAAACTCACTAATAGTTTTATTAAATAATTCTACAACTTCATCAGTTTTTGAAATATCAACTTTACAAGCAAGCATTTTAGCATTTGGATATTCTTCTAAAATTTTATTTTTAGCATCATTAGTACTTTCAATAGTCATACCACATAAAACTACTTTAGCACCATTTCTTACAAATTCTTTTGCAACAGCAAAACCAATACCAGTAGAACTTCCGGTAATAATTGCTACTTTATTTTCTAATCTCATTTTATCAACTCCATAGATATTATAACATTTTCTATTTATTAGGGCAAATTTAAAGACGATTTATTGCGATATAAAAAATCTTATGCTATACTTTTATATAGAATAAGGAGCATTTATTTATGAATAAAAAGGTTGATAATAGTGCTTTAAAAAATAATAATTATGAAGAAGATTTAGAAATAAAAAAAGTAGCATATATGCAAAATCCAATGCAAAATATTCTTTTATATGTTTTAATATGCTTATTTTGCATTATGCTAGGAGCTTCTATAGTGTTTATTAATAGTTATTACCAAAAGAAAGTTGAATCAAATAGTTTAGAAAAAATTGAAATAACTACTAAGAAAAGCAATGTTATAATTACTAATCTTGGAGAAATAAAAGAAACTATAACAAAGAATTCTTTTGTTAATAAAACAGATTATACAATAGAAAAAATCAATACAATGGAAATAGAAACAAAAAAAGATTCAGAAGATAATGGCATAATTAAGTTTAACATTATATATGATATTTATAATAATGATTTTCCAAGAAATGAGTATGCCACTAATGATAGTGATGTATTAGTTAGATTTTCATACTCTCATGATGGAGCGCATTGGACATATGTAAATAATGTTATATCTACAAATGAAAGTACTTTAAGACCATTAATGGGAAATTTCTATGATATATCTGGTTTAATAACAAAACTAAAGGTTGTAACTAATTATGAATTATCAAGTACCCCGGGAGAAAAAGTGGAGATGTACTGGAGAAGCGAAACAACATTTAAATATAATAAAAACGAAAAACTAAATAGTAATTATAAAGCAAATTTTAAAATAGAGTATAAAAGTAATGACTAATGGAGTTTTTTCATATTGTTAATATTTAAAAATTTGTATATAATAAATGTAGAATAAGGATGAGTTGTATGAATACTAAAAAAGATGAAACACATTACAATTTTAAAGGACTATTTAAGTATATTTCTACTGTAGTCAGTTGGACAATATTTGTTTTACTAATTATAGTAGGCGTATTATTAATCTATTACTATATTTCAGTTAGATTATACGCTACAAAAGGTGATAAATACGAACCAAAGTTTTCAGTTTATACTATAGTAAGTCAAAGTATGGAGCCAAATATAGAAGTATACGATGTTATAATTAATACTAAAGTTGATGACATTAGTGAAGTAAAAGTTAATGATGTAATTACATTTATTTCAACATGGCAAGTTACTCAAGGTATGACAATTACTCATAGAGTTGTTGGAACAAAAACATTAGATGATGGTTCAACTTGTTTAATAACTAGAGGTGATAATAACACCCAAGAAGATCAAGCTTGTGTTAGAGAAAGAGACATTATAGGAGTTACAAAAGCAGTAATTCCTGGACTTGGAAAAGTTCAATTCTTCTTATCAAGTAAGATTGGTTGGTTATTATTAATATTATTACCAGCACTATATATAATAGGAAAAGATATAGTAAAAATATTTAGATTATCAAAAGAAATAAAAGACGAAGAAAAAAATAAAAAGGCAAAAACTACAAACCAAAAAAAATTGCAAACCAAAAAATTAGAAGAAGCTTATAGCGATTTAAAAAAAGTAAAGAGTAAGAAAAAATAATCTTACTTTTTTATTTTGTTTTGCTTAAAAGAAAACTTTACTTTTTTTCTTGAATGCTTTATAATTTCTAGTGAGAAGGAGTGTTTATATGGAATTAAAAGGATCAAGAACTGAAGCTAACTTAATGGCAGCATTTGCTGGAGAAAGTCAAGCTCGAAATAAATATACTTATTATGCAAGTAAAGCAAAAAAAGATGGTTATGAACAAATAGCTGCTATTTTTGAGGAAACTGCTAATAATGAAAAAGAACATGCAAAAATGTGGTTTAAAGAATTACATGGTGGAGAAGTGCCTGGAACTTTAGACAACCTAGCTGATGCAGCTGCTGGTGAAAACTATGAATGGACAGACATGTATGCTGAATTTGCTAAAGTTGCAAAAGAAGAAGGATTTGACCGTATTGCTTTCTTATTTGAAGAAGTAGGAAAAATTGAAAAAGAACATGAAGAAAGATATAGAAAACTAATTACTAATATAGAAGAAGGATTAGTGTTCTCAAATGATGGAGATACTATTTGGGTATGTCGTAATTGTGGACATGTAGTTGTTGGTGGAAAAGCTCCAGAAATGTGTCCAGTATGCAAACATCCAAAAAGTTACTTTGAAAGAAAAGCAACTAACTATTAAAAAACACGATGATTTAAATTAAGTAGATTTATTAATTCTGATTTAGAGAAAAAGTACATAAGGTGAAAGTATTTTTAGATAAATAATAAATCAAAATTCAGTTAATGAGTGTTGTTGAGTAATTCGCATTAAGAATTAAAGTGTATGATTAATTTCATAAATAAAGGTGGTACCGCGGGTATAAACTCGTCCTTTGTTTATGAAATTTTTTATTTTAAAAGAAAGGTGATAAAAATGTATAATGATAAGATACAAGAATTAATGAATGAAATAAGTGGAATATTTGATAGTGTCAATAATAAACAAGAATTAGAAAACTTAAAAACAGAATATTTAGGAAAAAATGGAAAAATTACATTATTAAATCAGCTAATAAGAGAAATACCCGCAGAAGAAAAAAAAGAATTTGGGATGAAAGTTAATGAAATTAGAACTAAATTCAATGATGAATATTCAAAAGTAGCTTCTATGATTGAAGAAAAAGAAATTAATGAGAAATTAAATAGTGAAGCAATTGATGTAAGTTTGCCAGGTACTAAAATACCAGTTGGAACAGCACATCCAATTGAAAGAATTATTGAGAGTTTAGAAACATTACTAATGAGTATGGGGTATGATGTAGTAGAAGGTCCTGAAGTAGAAAAAGATTTATATAATTTTGAATTGTTAAATTTACCAAAAGGACATCCTGCAAGAGATGCTCAAGATACATTCTATATAAAAGGAGAAGAATGGTTACTTAGAAGCCAAACAAGTCCTGTTCAAGCTAGATGCATGTTAGAACACGAAGGAAAAGATCCAATTAGAATCATTTGTCCAGGTAAAACTTATAGAAGAGATGAAGATGATGCAACACATTCTCATCAATTTACACAAATGGAAGGATTACTTGTAGATAAAGGAATTACTTTAGGTGATTTAAAAGGAACATTTGAAGAAATAGCAAAAATGTTATTTGGAAAGAGTCGTGAAACTAGATTTAGACCAAGTTTTTATCCATTTACTGAACCAAGTGTTGAAATGGATATAAGTTGTTTTAATTGCAACAGCAAAGGGTGCCATATCTGTAAAGGTACAGGATGGATAACAGTTGGTGGTGCTGGTATGGTAAATCCAATCGTATTAAAAAATTGTGGTTATGATCCAGAAAAATGGAATGGGTTTGCTTTTGGTTTTGGTATTGAAAGACTAGCAATGTTAAAATATGGCATTAATGATATAAGAACTTTTTATATTAATCATGATATAAGAACATTAGAACAATTTGATAGAAGGGAGTATTAAGATGGCTATTAGTTTAAATTGGGTAAACGATTACATTGATATAGAAAAAGAAGATAAAGTTTTGCTTGCAAACAAAATTACTAAGGCTGGAATAAATGTTGAAAAAGTAACTGTTTTCAACATTAAGAATCTTGTAGTTGGTGAAGTTTTAGAATGTGAAATGCATCCTGATAGTGATCATTTACATGTTTGTAAAGTAAATATTGGAGATAATACAACACAAATAGTATGTGGTGCAAGTAATGTAAGAGCAGGAATAAAGGTTATTGTAGCACTTCCTGGAGCAGTATTACCTGGAGACTTTGAAATTAAACAAAGTAAAATAAGAGGAATAGAATCTAATGGTATGATATGTGCTCTATTTGAATTAGGTTTAGAAGAAAAAACAGAAGAAACCTATAATAAAGGTATATGTGAATTACCAATAGATGCACCAGTTGGAGAAGATGCATTTAAATATTTAGGATATGGTGATACTTCATATGAACTAGATTTAAATCCAAATAGAACTGATTGTAATAATCATTTATGTTTTGCATACGAAGTAGCAGCAGTATTAAAAAAACAAGTTAAGATGCCTGATATTACATTTAAAGAAACAGATGAATTAGTAGATTCTTTAGTAAGCTTGAGAGTAGATACAGAAAATGTACCAATGTATAATCTAATGATTGCTAAAGATGTAACAATTAAAGAAAGTCCAGATTTTATTAAAAAAAGATTAGAAACAGCTGGTATAAGAAGCATTAATAATGTAGTTGATATTTCTAATTATGTAATGCTTGAATATGGTCAACCACTTCATTTCTTTGATAAAGATATTGTGGGTGATAAAATAGTTGTTAGAATGGCTAGTGAAGAAGAAAAAGTAATAACATTAGATAAACAAGAAAGAACTCTAAGTAATGAAGATATTGTTATAACTGATGGAGATAAAGTATTATGTGTAGCAGGAGTTATGGGCGGTCTTGATTCTGGTATAAATGATAATACTAAAAATATTTTAATTGAATCTGCTATCTTTAATCCATATAATATAAGATACACTTCATTAAGATTAGGGCTACGTAGTGAAGCTAGTTTAAGGTTAGAAAAACCACTTAGCTATGAATATTGTGAACTAGCTATAAAAAGAGCTTGTCATTTATTAGAAAAATATGCTGATGCCAAAATAGTAAAAGGCTCAATTAGTTATGATCGTATTGATAGAAGTCCCAAAAAAATTAAAGTAAGTTTAGATGAAATAAATTCAATTTTAGGTATGACTTTAACAAATGAAGACGTAGAAAGTACATTTGACAGCTTAGGTTTTGCTTACACAGTAGATAATAATACTTATGAAGTAACAGTACCAAATAGAAGACAAGATATAGCAATGCAAAAAGAAGATATTATTGAAGAAGTTGGAAGAATTTATGGATATGATAATATTCAACCAACATTACCTTTAGTAAATATCAAAAAAGGAGAATATTCTGAATCAGCAAAATTTAGAAAGATTATATCTAAACGAATTCGTAGTTTAGGATTTAATGAACTTAGAACTTATACTTTATTAAATGAAGAAGATGTTACAAAATATAATTATAATTTTGGAGATATAATTATATTAAATAGACCAATGCTTAAAGAAAGAGCTTGTGTAAGACAAAGTTTATTAACTTCACTAGTAGAAGTTGCAAAATATAATATAAGTAAAAAGAACAAAGATTTAATGTTATATGAGATTGCAAACACATATTCTGGAAGTGAAGAATATACAGAAGACACTAAATTAGCATTTTTAGTATCTGGAAAATATATTTCAAATACATGGAATCAAAATAGTTATGATATAGATTTCTATTTTATTAAAGGAGTAGTAGAAAATCTATTAACATTTGTAGGTTTAAACAATAGATATACTTTATCTTTAAGTGATAAATTACCTAAAGAAATTCATCCAAAAATAAATAGTGAAATAATAGTTGGAGGAAAAAGTATAGGTTACTTTGGTAAATTACATCCAGTTGTTTCTAAAGAAGATATGTATGTTTGTGAAATATCTTTAACAAAATTAAATATGAATAAAACTGGTGATGTTAAATACCAAGAATTAAATAAATATCCAAAGATAGAAAAAGATTTAGCTTTTGTAGTAGATGATAAGATTGAAAGTTTTGAAATACTTAAAGAGATCAAAAAAAGTGGCGGAAAGCTTTTAACAGATGTAAAAGTATTTGATATTTATAAAGGTGATAAAATAGATAGTGATAAAAAATCAATAGCTTATAATTTAACATTTGAAGATTATACAAGGACATTAACTGAAGAAGAAGTTATGAATATATTTACAAATATTATTAAATCTATTGAAAATAAATTTAATGCTACTTTAAGAGATAAATAATTATAAAAATACTTAGTTTTTACTGAGTATTTTTTTAGTGGTAAAAATTGACAATAACGAAAAAAATAGAGTATAATAGTAACATAAGTTACCGTAGTATAGATTGGGGGATGTATATTATGCCAGCAAGTTGCAAAATTACTAAAGAGGAAATTATTAAGAAAGCCGTAGTAATGGTTAATAAAAAAGGTTGGGATTCAATTAACGCAAGAGATTTAGCATCATCTTTAAAAATTTCTACTAAACCATTATATAGAATTTATCAAAACATGGATGAAATTAAAGAAGATATGTATAAAGAAATTTATAAACAATATGATGAATTCATTACAAGTAGAGTAGATAATAAAAAGGCATTAGTAACTCTTTGTGTAGCATACGTTGAATTTGCTAAGATGTATAAAAATTTATTTATAAGTTTATTTTTATCAAATAATTTAAAATGGAAAAGCGTCGATGATGTTCTAAATGAAAAATGGAATCAAGGGGCAATTATTAATTTAGTAAATAAACAAGGATATACTTTTGAAGAAGCTAAAGAACTATTTATGCATGTTTGGTTATACGCAAATGGTTTAGCAACTTTAATAGCAACAAATAAAATAGATATAGATGACAAAGAAATAATAGTTAGAATAGTGAAAATATTTAAGACTTTAGAGAAATAACTTTAAATGAAGTATGTATTTTGTTATAATAATTACTATGTAGGAGGTAAAATGAAAAAAATAGTATTAAGTATAGTTACTGCATTAATGGTATTTGCAATGATGCCTTTAGTAAAAGCTGAAGAAACAGTTTCTGTATATATGTTTAGTAAAAATGGATGTTCTGCATGTGTATCTGCACAAGAATATTTTGAAAATTTAGCTGAAGAAAATCCAGGATTGTTCGAATTAGTTGAATTAGAGGTTTTTGATGCAGAATGGAATTTTGTAAGTGAAGATTTACAAAAATTGCTTATTGCAACATACGAAAGATTTGGTGAAGATACATCTAAAGCTGCGACACCAACAATAGTAATTGGTGATTATCATACAGTTGGTCTTCCTCAAGATACGACTGAAGTTTATGACGCAATTGTAGCTGCAAAAGACGAAGAAAAAACTGATGAAGTAAAAAAATTAGCTGATGATCTTGATATTAAAATCGAAGATATTCGTAAATCATCTTCAAATTCAACTGATACACCAGAAGGCGGAAAATATGATGCAATTATTGTAGTAGGTATTTTTGTAGTATTAATTGGAGGATTTGCCGGATTAGTTATTGCTGGTAAAAAACAATAAATAAAAGCTCCTTGTGGAGTTTTTTATTTGTAAGTAATTGAGTTAATAGGTAGTTTTTGATATAATCAAAATAGGGTTGATAATATGAAAGAAAAAAGAGTTAAAGAATTAAAAAATGAACTGAATGTTTTGTTAAAAGAAGAAGTTGAAAAAGAATTAATTCTAAATGATTCAAAATTAGAAGACGAAAAGATAAGTGTTAAAGATATTGTTAAAGATATTTATTTAAAAAGAGGAATTGATGTTTCAAAATTAAATAAAGGACTAATAAATAATCTGATAGACAATATAAGTGAATTATTCAATTTATTTAAAAATAAAGATAAGAAGACAAAAAATAAAATGTACTTAGAAATTGTTTATATAGTGTTATTGCTTATATTAATGAAAATTCCTTTTGATCTAGTTAGAGATATAGGATATGAGTATATAGAACTTATAACTACAAATTCACTATTCTATACTTTGTGGAATTTCGCATTTTTATTACTTTATACTATTACTTTAATATGTTCTGTTATAGTCTTAATAAGAAATTTTAATAAAAAATATAAAGATACTTCATTATAGTATCTTTTTTATTGCAATAAAAAAAGCAAGTCATTAACTTGCTAATTTGTATGGATTTGTTATGTATGAACGTTTTCCTTTGTTATTAACACGATAATCAGCAACTACTTCAGATTTGTCATTTTTAGAAATTGTAACAGTCATTCGAAGTTCGTAACCAACAATACCATCACCACTAGTATTAACAACAGCAGTAACTTTTCTATTTAATGCTAAAGTTCCTTCTAATTTTAATGCTTCAACATCTTTTTTGATTTTTATTGTTTCTGAATCCATTAATTTATTTATTTCAGTAGTCATACTTTCGTCTTTATATAAGTCTAAGCTTACAGCACATCCATTTGATGTAACATCAATTGCAACTAAATGATTATTTGTATCATATTTATTATTACCATATTTACAATTAACTGTAGGAACTTCCGGTTCTGAAGGTTTCTTACCAATAGTTAATTTTGTTTCTTCAACAACTTGATTACCGCTTTCATCGCTAGCAGCTATTTTTATAGCATAAGTTCCTTCTTTTTTGAAACTGGAATAATCAACTTTATTTCCATCTTCATCGACACCACTATAAAATTCAATTTTACAAGCTACATTACTATTGTCTTCGCATTTATCAACAAAATCTTTTGCACTATAAGTTTTATTTTGTTCAATAGTAACATTTTTAACAGTCAAAGTAGGTTTAGTAGTATCTACAACTATTAATTTGCTATCATAATTTTTTTCGTTTATTGTAATTTTAACCTGATATTCTCCTGGTGTTGAAACATTAAAATTATCAGGATATTCAATATCAATGTTACTTATATCAACGTTTTCAATTTTAGAAAAGAATATTTCATTAGTGTATTTTTCATTAACTTCTATAGTTGTTTCTTGTTTAATGCTTAGAGCACCTTCAGGTGTATTGTGATTTTCACCTTGAAAATTTGATGTAATTATAAAGCATATGATAACACCTATAATACATATACCTATTATTACTAAATTGATAATAGTTCTTTTTGTATTATATACTCTATTATAGAAAAACTTTTTTGCCATAATAAAACCTCTATTCTTAATATATATTAATAATATCATAATATACATTAAATTGCCAATAGTTAATTATAGAAAATTAATGGAGTTGCATACAATTTTAGTAGCATTCACTATTGCATATTTAAGCATTTTGTGGTATCATCTTAAATGCAATTTGCAGAAATTGCAGTTATGTGGGAGGGAATGCGGATTTGCCCATTACCACTAACGCGAAAAATTTTATAGGAGGTGTTTTCGTGGCAAAAGAAGTCGTAAAGAAAATTAAACTTGAAATTCAAGCTGGAAAAGCAACACCAGCACCACCAGTTGGAACAGTTTTAGGACCTGCTGGAATCAATTTACAAGAGTTCTGTACAAAATTTAATGACGCAACTCGTGAAAAAATGGGTGACGTTGTTCCTTGTGAAATCTCAATTTATGAAGATAGAACATTCGATTTTGTATTAAAAACTCCACCTGCTGGATTCTTACTTAAAAAGGTAGCAAAAATTCAAAAGGGAAGCGCAAAAGGTGCAAATGAAATCGTTGCAACAATCACTGAAGCTGATTTAAGAAGTATAGCAGAAATCAAATTACCTGATTTAAATGCTTATACAGTAGAAGAAGCTATGAATATCGTAGAAGGTACTGCTAGAAATATGGGAATCGCTGTTTCAGGACGTACTGATAAAGAATTAGCTGAACAAGCAAAAGAAGCTTTAGAAGAAGAAAAAGAACAAGCTAAACGTGAAGCAGCTTTAGAAGCAATGGCTGAAGAAGCTCAAAATCTTGATGTTGCTAACGTTGAAGCAATGAACGAAAAAGAAGAAAAAACAGAAGAATAATAAATAATAAAAAAATTTCAAATCCGCTAATTAACCACAGTTAGGAGGAAATATAAATGAGAAAACATAGTAAAAAATATGTGGAAGTTTCTAAAAATGTTGAAAGTACTAAACTTTACACAAAAGAAGAAGCAACTAAATTAGTAAAAGAAACATCAACAACTAAATTTGATAGTACTGTAGAAGTAGCTATTAAATTAAATATTGATGCTAAAAAAACTGATCAACAATTACGTGGTTCATTAGTTATGCCTAATGGAACTGGTAAAAGTAAAAAAGTTTTAGTTATTGCTAAAGGTGCTTTTGCTGAAGAAGCTAAAGCTGCTGGTGCTGATTATGTTGGAGATAAAGATATGCTTGAAAAAATCAAAGCTGAAAATTGGTTTGATTTTGATGTAGTAGTAGCTACTCCAGATATGATGCCAGAAGTTGGTAAAATTGGTAACATTTTAGGACCAAAAGGTTTAATGCCTAACCCTAAAACTGGTACAGTTACAACTAAAGTAGCTGATGTTGTAAAAGATCTTAAGAGTGGTATGGTTACTTATAGAACTGATTCTTATGGTAATATTCATACTATAATTGGTAAAGTATCTTTTGATGAAACTAAACTATTAGAAAATTTAGAATATGTAGTAAGAACTATAAATAAAGCAAAACCTCAAACAGTAAAAGGTATATTTATAGATAAAATTACAGTATCAACAACTATGGGTCCTGGAATTAAAGTAGATAAAAATTCTTTTGACATTTAATTAGTTGTGATATATAATACTTGAAGAAAAGAAAAAACCGAAGACAGCAGGGAAGCAATTTTAAAAATCCTGCCGAGGGGAACTTTAAACTTTTGTTTTTTAGCTTCCCAATCGGAAGCTTTTCTTAATATATAAGGAGGAAACATGGCAAGCGAAAAAATTCTTAATGAGAAGAAAATTATCGTAAGTGAAATTATTGATAATGTAAAAAATAGCGAATCAGTTATTTTATTCCAATATCAAGGTTTAACAGTTGCTGAAATGAGCGATTTAAGAAATAAGCTTAATGAAGTTGGTTCAAACGTTAAAATTTACAAAAACACTTTATTAAAAAGAGCTTTAAGTGAATTAAATGTTAACATGGATGAATTTCTTGAAGGACCTAATGCAGTTTTATTTGGTGAAACTTTATTAGAACCAATTAAGATTATTGCTGAATTTGCTAAAGAACATGAAAAATTAAACATTCGTGTTGGTATTATCAGTGGCGATGTAGCTAGTCTAGAAACAATTAAAGAATACGCTAGTATTCCATCTCGTGAAGGACTACTTACTATGTTAGCTGGTGGAATGATTCAATATGTTAAAGATTTATCAATAAGTTTAAATCTTTATGCCGAACAATTAGAGGGAAAGGAAGATTAGAATGGCAAAATTAACTAGAGAAGATTTTATAAGTGCATTAAAAGAAATGACAATTCTTGAAGTAAAAGAATTAGTAGATGCAATGAAAGAAGAATTTGGTGTAGATCCTTCTGCAGTAGCAGTAGCAGCTGCTCCAGTAGCTGGTGCTGAAGATGCTGGATCATCAACAAAAACAGTAGTATTAAAATCTGCTGGTGGAAACAAGATTGCAGTTATCAAAATCATTAAAGAAATTACAGGCTTAGGATTAGTTGAAGCTAAAGGTTTAGCTGACAATGGTGGAAATATTAAAGAAAATATTCCTGCTGATGAAGCTCAATCAATTGCTGATCAATTAACTGAAGCTGGTGCTGAAGTAGAATTAGCATAATTTAAAAAAGGCAATATTTATTGCTTTTTTTTGTTGCCTAATTTATAATTAATATTGGTGATACTATGAGAAAAACATTGGGGATTATATTTAAAGTACTACTAGTAACAGTAGTAGTGGTTTGGATTGGATTAATTTTGGTTGAATATTTTAGATATCAAGATAATGAACCTATGTTAGTAGTATTAAAAGAGGAAACTCTTGCTTATGAAGATGGTCATGTTTATGTATATTGGGGACTTGGATATAAGTCAATAACTTATGAAAGAACTAGTATTTATGGCAAAGAATTTGGCCATGTATTTATACCAGTAAGAGATACGTTGCCTAATAATAGTTAGAGGGAATTTTGATGAAATTAGATAAAAATGGATGGGGAACAATGGAAATGCTTTTGTTAAGTGGGGGTTTATTACTTGCACTTATAGTAGCAATTTTCTTTATTTTTCAGTTATATGGCTCTTTAGGAGGAGCTGTTGGAAATAAGCAATATATAGATTTAGAAAATTCGTTAGAAGAAGCAGCAAATAGATATATAGAAGATAAAAATGTGGCTGTAAACGGAGAATATAAAATAAGTTATGAAACATTAAATTCTAATGGATATATAACTAGATTAAAAGATATAGATGGAAATGATTGTACTGGTTATGTAAGAATAACTAATGTAGATAGTATTAACCATTATGCAGCTTATATTTCTTGCAAAAATTATCAAACATTAAACTACTAAAATAGTAATAAAAATATATTGACAAAACATATAATAAAATGATATAGTAATATCGCATTTTGATTAGGTTCTACCTTGGTAGAACTTAATTTAAAAATAATTTTGATACACTTGGATTCGTGTTCATAGAAGGGAGATATTATGCCAACAATAAATCAATTAGTAAAGAAAAATCGTCAAAAGAAAACAAAGAAAAGTAAGAGTCCAGTACTTAATGTTGGATTTAATACATTAGAAAGAAAACAAACTAATGCAACAAGTCCACAAAAAAGAGGGGTATGTACTCGTGTAGGAACTAAAACACCTAAGAAACCAAACTCAGCGTTAAGAAAATATGCACGTGTTAGACTTTCTAATGGTAAAGAAATCGATGCATACATTCCAGGAGAAGGACATAACTTACAAGAACACAGCGTAGTATTAGTACGTGGTGGACGTGTAAAAGACTTAATTGGTGTACGTTATCATGTAATTCGTGGTACATTAGATACTCACGGTGTTGAAAATCGTAAACAAGGTCGTAGTAAATACGGTACAAAAAGAAAATAATTAAATAAAATAAAAAAATAGAAGAAGGAGGAAAATAAAACATGCGTAAAAGAAGAGCAGTTAAAAGAGATGTATTACCAGATCCTATATATAATTCAAAAGTTGTAACTAAATTAGTTAACGCAATTATGTTAGATGGTAAAAAAGGTACAGCTCAAAAGATTTTATACGAAGCTTTTGATATAGTTGAACAACAAACTGGCAAAAAAGCTATTGATGTTTATGCAGAAGCTATGAAAAATATAAGCCCAGCACTAGAAGTTAAATCTCGTCGTGTTGGTGGATCTAACTACCAAGTACCAATGGAAGTTACTGATGAAAGAGCTCAAACTCTAGCATTACGTTGGTTAGTTAATTATGCAAAATTAAGAAACGGAAAGGGTATGGCTATAAATTTAGCAAATGAAATTATTGATGCTGCTAATGGTGTAGGCGGAGCTGTTAAAAAACGTGAAGATACACATAAAATGGCTGAAGCAAACAAAGCATTTGCTCATTATAGATGGTAATAAAATATGGCAAGAGACGTATCTATTGATAAAATTCGTAATATCGGTATCATGGCTCACATCGATGCTGGTAAAACAACAACAACAGAAAGAATTCTATTCCATACAGGTATAACTCATAAAATTGGAGAAACTCACGATGGTGAATCTCAAATGGACTGGATGGAACAAGAAAAAGAACGTGGTATCACAATTACTAGTGCTGCAACAACTGCACACTGGAAAGGACATCGTTTAAATATAATCGATACTCCAGGTCACGTAGACTTCACAATTGAAGTTCAAAGAAGTTTAAGAGTATTAGATGGTGCAGTAGCACTTATCGATGCTCAAGCAGGTGTAGAACCTCAAACTGAAACAGTTTGGAGACAAGCTAATGAGTACAAAGTTCCAAGAATGATTTGTGCTAATAAAATGGGTAAATTAGGAGCAGATTTCTATTATAGTTTAACTACTATCAAAGATAGATTAGGAGCTAAAGCTGCACCAATCGAATTACCAATTGGATCTGAATCAGAATTCTGTGGAATTGTTAACTTAGTAACAATGAAAGCTTACAAATTTGATGGAAGCGAACAAGAAAATGCTGAAGAAATTGAAATTCCAGCAGATATGAAAGATAAATGTGAAGAATATAGAACATTATTAATTGAATCTGTAGCAGATCATGATGAAGAATTAATGATGAAATATCTTGATGGTGAAGAAATCACTGTTGAAGATTTAAAGAAAGCTATTAGAACAGCTACATTATCAGTAGAATTCTTCCCAGTATTATGTGCTGATGCGTTAAGTAACCAAGGTATTAAACCATTACTTGATGCAATTATAGACTATCTACCAGCACCAACTGACGTAGAAGCTATTACATGTACTGATAAAAATGGAAATGACGTATTACGTCATCCAGATGATAAAGAACCATTTACAGCATTAGCATTCAAAATAATGACTGACCCATATGTAGGAAGATTATCATTCTTCCGTGTATACTCAGGTGTACTAACTAGTGGTTCTTATGTATTAAACTCTACTAAAGGAGAAAAAGAAAGAATTGGTCGTATTTTACAAATGCATGCTAACCAAAGAAAAGAAATAACTGAGGTTTATGCAGGTGAAATCGCTGCTGCTGTTGGATTAAAAAATACTACTACAGCTGATACACTATGTGATGAAAAGAATCCATGTATCATGAAAGGTATGGAATTCCCAGCACCAGTTATCGATATAGCTATTGAACCAAAATCTAAAAATGACCAAGATAAAATGGCTATTGCTATTCAAAAATTAGTTGAAGAAGACCCAACATTAAGAGTTAAAACTGATCATGAAACTGGACAAACAGTTTTATCAGGAATGGGAGAACTTCACTTAGATGTTATTATAGACCGTATGAGAAGAGAATTTGGTGTTGAATGTAATAGTGGTAAACCACAAGTTGCATACCGTGAAACTTTAACTCAAACAGCTGAATGTGAAGGTAAATATATTAAACAATCAGGTGGACGTGGACAATATGGACATGTATGGATCAAATTCGAACCAAATCATGAAAAAGGTTATGAATTCGTTGATGCTATCGTTGGTGGTGTAGTTCCTCGTGAATATATTCCTGTTACAGATAAAGGATTACAAGAAGCTATGGCTGGTGGAATCCTTGCTGGTTATCCAATGGTAGATGTTAAAGCAACTTTATTTGATGGATCATACCATGATGTAGACTCATCAGAAATGGCATTCAAAATTGCTGCTAGTATGGCTTTAAAAGAAGCTAAAAACAAATGTAAACCAGTTCTTTTAGAACCAATTATGAAAGTTGACGTAGTTGTTCCAGAAGAATATATGGGTAACGTTATGGGAGATTTAACTTCTCGTCGTGGTAGACCATTAGGACAAGAATCTCGTGGTAATGCATTACAAATTTCTGCAATGGTTCCACTAGCTGAAATGTTTGGTTATGCTACAACATTACGTTCAAACTCTCAAGGACGTGGTACATTCACAATGGTATTAGATCATTATGAAGAAGTACCTAAAAATATTGCTGAAGAAATTATTAAGAAAAACAGCATTAACTAAAATAATACTTGAAAATATTTCAAGCATTAGATAAAATATAATAGTAAAAGAAAAAGAAAGGAATGAAATTATATGGCAAGAGAAAAATTTGATCGTTCAAAAGAACACGTTAATGTAGGTACTATTGGACACGTTGACCATGGTAAAACTACTACTACTGCTGCTATTACAAAATTATTTTCAAAAGAATTCGTTTCTTATGAAAATATAGATAAAGCTCCAGAAGAAAGAGAAAGAGGTATTACTATTAATACTGCTCACGTTGAGTATGAAACTGAAAAACGTCACTATGCTCACGTTGACTGTCCAGGACACGCAGACTATGTTAAAAACATGATTACTGGTGCTGCTCAAATGGATGGTGCTATTCTTGTAGTTTCTGCTGCAGATGGACCTATGCCACAAACTAGAGAACATATTTTGTTATCTCGTCAAGTTGGTGTTCCAAAAATCGTTGTATTTATGAACAAATGTGATCAAGTAGATGATCCAGAACTATTAGACTTAGTAGAAATGGAAATTAGAGAATTATTAGGAGAATATGGTTTTGATGCTGAATGTCCTATCGTTCGTGGTAGTGCATTAAAAGCTCTTGAAGGTGACGCTGAAGCTGAACAAGCTATTCGTGACTTAATTGCTGCAGTTGATTCTTATATTGAAGCTCCTGCTCGTGATTCTGAAAAACCATTCTTAATGAGTATCGAAGACGTATTCACTATTTCAGGACGTGGTACTGTTGTTACAGGACGTGTTGAACGTGGTGTATTAAAACTAAATGATGAAGTTGAAATTGTTGGTTTAAGACCTACAACTAAATCAGTAGTTACAGGAATCGAAATGTTCCGTAAGTCATTAGACTTTGCTCAAGCTGGAGACAACGCTGGTGTACTTCTACGTGGTATCTCTCGTGATGATGTTGAACGTGGACAAGTATTAGCTAAACCAGGAACAGTTACTCCACATACTAAGTTTAAAGCTAGTGTTTATGTATTAAGTAAAGAAGAAGGCGGACGTCATACTCCATTCTTCTCAAATTACAGACCACAATTCTATTTCAGAACTACAGACGTAACTGGTGTTATTGAGTTACCTGCTGGTGTTGAAATGGTAATGCCTGGTGATAACGTAGATATGACTGTTGAATTAATTGCTCCAGTAGCTCTAGAAAACGGTACTAAATTCTCAATTCGTGAAGGTGGACGTACTGTTGGTTCTGGTATTGTTACAGAAATTATTCAATAATAAAAAATTAAGTAGCTTCGGCTACTTTTTTATTGTCATAAAAAATGTTAAGTAAAAGATATTCATATTTAAAACTTATATAAAATATACTATAATATTAGTATAATAGGGGTGAAAAACTATGAAATATATTATAGATACAGATCCAGGAATAGATGATGCTATTGCAATATGTATGGCAATAAGAAATAAATTAGATGTAATTGGGTTTACATTAGCTACTGGGAATGTAGATCCTGATAAAAGTGAAAATAATTTAAAAATTATAGAAGATTTTTTAGATACAAATATTCCAATTTTTAAAGGAGAAATCATTAATAGAAGTTCAGAAACTGCCGAATATGCTCATGGAAAAGATGGTCTAGGATATGCAGTGTTTCCGCAAAATGAAACAAGAAGAATTGAAAAAATGTCTGCAGAAGACTTCATAATAAAAGCATCAAAAAAACATAAAGATGATTTAACTGTAGTATGTTTAGGGCCTCTTACAAATTTAGCAAATGCAATTAGAAAAGATAGAAATTTACCGAAGAGAATAAAACATTTAGTAGTAATGGGGGCTACATTTGATCCTGATGCTAGTGAAGCGTATAAAGAGTTCAACATAAAAATAGATCCACTAGCAGCAAAATTAGTATTAAATTCCCCGTTTGAAGAAATTAAAGTTATAACTCATGAAGTAGGAGTTAAATCATTTGTTGAAAAAGATTATGTTTTAAATTTAAAAAACTCTGATGATTTAATCTCTAGATTTGTAGGATTGATATCTGAAAAATATATTGAATTTAGTTATGAACACCATGGTACTATTGGTCTTGGTACACCAGATCCAACTACAATAGCATCAATAATTGATAAAGATTTAATTACTTATGAACCATTTAAGATAGATGTTAAAACTGAAGGGGAAGATGTTGGCTATAGTTATGCAACTAAAGTAGAAAAAAGTAATATATTACTTTCAACAGATTTTGATTTAGAAAGATTTAGACAAATATTCAAGAATACTTTTAAATAGTATTCTTTTTATTTTAAAATAAATGTTATAATTGGATTAGGTGATATTATGAATAATAAAAATATTCAAAATATAATTAGTAATAATAAATTGGGAACAATTAAAGATATTGAATTGTTTGATAGTAGTCAAAATAGAGTATATAAAGTAACTACTTATAAAGGAATTTTTGTAATAAAAGAGTTTTCCAAAGACGCTATTGGTAACTATTACTATTTGAGAAAGAGAAAAGAACAAATAAGAATTAGTAATTTATTAAATAAAAAAGGCATTTTTACAGTTGTTCCTATCTCTTTTAATAAAAGTTTTTTTCAACATTTAAATAATCATTATTATTTAATTTATAATTTTGTAGAAGAAAAACCATTAAAGAAAGAAGAACTTACTATTGAACATATAAAAAAATTAGCCACTATTCAAAGTAGGATTCATAAATTAAACATAAAAAATACTTTAACTTGTTCATATAAAAATATAAATATAAATTTAATTAAACAATTGAATATAGCTAAAAAAGTAAGCAATGATTTATATCATGTTTTAGATAATAATAAAAATGTTTTAGAAGAAATTATTAACAATTGTAATAACAAGACTAAGATTATGAAAAATAATTTATGTATCAGTCATAATGATTATAAATTATTAAATATATTATGGAAAAATAATGAAGTTAAGTTAATAGATTTTGATGCAATGGGATTATCTAATCCAACTTGTTCATTATGTGAAAGTGCTTATACTTTTTCAAAAAAGCCCAAAAGCATTAATTTTGACTTCTATAAAGAATATTTAGAGGCATATATAAAAGAATATGGACCTATTAAAGAAAACTACTTAGATGCGCTTTACGCTAGTTTTAATGGCAAATTACAATGGTTATCTTATATGTTTTCAAAAAATCATTTAAAAAAGAATAATTATATTGATGAAACTATTAGTATGATAAATGAATTAGTAACTTATTATAATAATATAGATAAATTTAATGAAATATATTTAAAGATTATTAACAAATAGTTAATAGTCTTTTTTTTAACAAATTAATATATTTCTCATATAATACCACAGGTGATAAATATGGCTAAAAAGGTGGTTATTGATGCTGGCCATGGTGGTAGTGATCCAGGAACTAGTGGCAACGGAATAGTCGAAAAAGATTATACTTTAAAAATTAGTGAATATATGAAAAAGAGATTTGATGAGCTTGGAATAGAAAGTAGCTTAACAAGAGATAGTGATGTATCTTTAGATGCTACTGCAAGACCAAAAAGAGCACAAAGTTTTTATGGAACAGGAAATGATGTAATTTTAGTATCCAATCATATTAATGCTGGTGGCGGTGATGGTGCAGAAATAATCTATGCTCTAAGAAATAGTGATAATTTATCTAGAAGAATAGCTTCCGAAATAGAAAAAACAGGACAAAATGTAAGAAAATATTATCAACGAAGACTTCCCAGTAATCCTGCAAAAGATTATTATTATATTTTAAGAGATACTCCAAATAATGAATCTATTATAGTTGAATATGGTTTTGTAGATTCAACTGGTGATGATGTTAGTCAGTTGAAAAACAATTGGGAAGAATTAGCCGAAGCGGTAGTAAAAGCTATTGCAGAATATATTGGGGTAGATTATACATTTGAAGGTAATGTAAACGAAAACTATTATAAAGTAAAAAGTGGAGATACTTTATGGAACATAGCTAGATTAAATGGAGTAACTGTTAATGAATTAAAAGCTGCAAATAATTTAACTAGCAATTCATTGTCAATAGGTCAACTTTTATATATTCCTAAAAAAGAAACAGAAATTGTTGAGACAAAAATTTATACTGTAAAAAGTGGAGATACTTTATATGGTATTGCGAACAAATATAATTTAACAGTGGATGAGTTAAAAAAATTAAATAATCTTACATCAAATTCATTATCAATAGGTCAAAAATTGAATGTGTCAAAAGAAGAACAAGAAACAGAAACAACTTATACTGTTGTTAAAGGAGATACTTTATATGGTATTGCCAATAAATTTGGCATAAATGTTAATAACTTAAAAGATATTAACAATTTAACAAGTAATACTTTATCAATAGGTCAAGTTTTAAAAATACCTGTAAGTACAGAAGATAAATTAACCTATACCGTAAAAAAGGGAGATACTCTATATAGTATTGCAAGAACTTATAATACAGATGTTAATACAATAAAAAAGTTGAATAATTTAACTAGCAATTCATTATCAATAGGACAAACGTTAATATTGCCAAATTAAGTCTATATCATAGACTTTTTCTTTTTGGTTAAAATACATAACAGGTGATATTGTGAATAAAATAATAAATATTGACATATTAAAAGAAGAGTTTATTTTAGAAAAGTATAATACAAAAAAAGTAAATAAAAATATAATTGAATATCTTATAAAAGAAGCAAGATTTATTGCAGGTTATAAAGAAATAAAGATTATTATTAATAATAAGTGTGAATCTAATATAAATATTAAGGAAAAAATAATTGAAGGATTAAAAGAAGAGTATAATATTGTTTCTAAAATCTTTTATCAAAATAATATAATTCAAATTGTTATGATTTTTTTAGGAATTGGAATATTATTTTTATCAACATTAATAAAAAATAATTTAATTTGGAAAGAAGTTATTATTATAATTGGTTGGGTACCAATTTGGAAAACTGTTGACTTTGAACTAGGAAAAGATTTTAAAGGCAGAAAAAGAAAGAAAATAATAAAAAGATTATTAAAAAGTGAATTTATTGAAAATTAAAAGCCGTTATTTTTAACGACTTTTATCTTAATAGATTTTTATATTCTATTTCTATTATATTCCATTGCTTCAATAGGGAAATCATCTTGGACATTCAGTAATGTTCCGTCTAACTTTTGCTTATACATAGCGTTTGCAAATAATCTTATAGTATTTACAATTCTATCGGCATCTATCCTAGTTATTCCATATTTAGAACATTCTTCATCAGAAATTTTTACAGCTTTTAAATGAAATTCATAAAAGATGTCTGCTAAATCATAGCCATCTTTAATCTTTTCGTCTACAAAAGGATGATATCTAAGTTCTGGAATAATATCGGGATTATTCATATCAACATTTTTTTCGCTTTGATATTTTATAAATGTAGAAGAAGAGTGAACTTTATCAATCATATGTACAGTTTTAGCTTCTATATCAGCTCTACTTTCATAATTATTTAGTATTGTTTTAAAATCTAAAATATCGCCAAAGTTTTTAATTAAATATTCAATTGCTAAATTAGTAACTCGTTTTATTTCTTCTTCTGATACACCTTCAAATTTTGTTATATCACCAGTAATTGCTTCTGGTAGATCATGACACAATATATAATCAACAACTTTATTGTAATCTAATATTTTAGGGAGTTTATCTTGCAAAATTCTAAATATAAGTAATAAATCTAGAATATGATTCTTGATATCTTCAATTCTTTTTCTTTCAATATGCCAAAGTAATGGTCCGGTTCTTTCTGTATCTCCTAAAAGATCAAAAATCATAAATAATTTTACTTGTTTATCAAATGATTCCATTATTATCTTCCTTCTTTACGAGAGTTACTTTGATTCATAATTTCAATAACTTGAGAAAGTCCTTCTGGATCATTTTTCAAAAATCTTATTACATCAAATGGCAAACTATTTGTAGATTTTGCTACAGCATCATACATCGTTCTTTTGCCGTTCTCATCTAAATTATAAAAAGTAATTAATGATTCAACCAATTTTTCATTTGGTGTTCTATTACCATTTTCTAAATCATGTAAATATGGCGCTGACAAACCAATTGCATCTCCTAAAGCTCTAAGTGTTACATTGTTATTGGCTCTTAAAGTTTTAAATAAAATTGTAAATTCAGTAGTTTTCAAAAGTATTCCTCCCTTTAGTAAATATATTTTAACATATTTTAAAAAAATATTATTTATCAAATACAAAAGTAATTTCGGAATCATATAATTGTTGATAATTAAGTCTTTTCCATTTTAAGTCACTTTTATCAATAGTTTGAAGTTCTACCATTTCCCATATGGCTACCCACCAAACTACACATATAAAATTAGAAATTACAGCTCCAATATATTTTTCAGTTAATAAATTAATAACTAATATTATCATTCCTATTAATCCATATATTAAAGATTTTTTATTTATTTTAGAAATGTCATAATCAGCATCATCTATATCCATTCCATAATTATTCTTTATAGCTTTAATCATTTTATTTTTTTCTTCTTCATTTACTTTTGGTGAGTGAATTTCGATAATTATGTCCATATTCATTGGAATCATATATGCAATTTCTTCAATATACTTGCATACATCATCAGATAACTCAAATTTTTTATAGTCGTGTTTCATAAATAAATCATCGATGTTTTCAAGTTCAACAGGAATTACAGCTTTTCCATTTACTACATAATTTTTATTAATATAATTTTCTTCATTATATTTAATTTTTCTGTTTTTTCTTTTGATTTTTTTCATAAGTTCTCCTCTAATTATTATAACACATAAAAAAGGTGATTTTTTCTATTTTTGTGATAGAATAGTTGGAAGGAGTGGTTCAATGTGTTGCCATCAGAAAAACTTAGGTTATTAATTTCAAAATTATATGGCATTGATTTAGAAAAATATGCTTGGCCAGAAGAATTAAGAAATGTAATATTTTCTCTAGAACTTGATAAGACTTTAGAAACTAATGCAACTTACTTAGGTGAAATTTATCAATATGGTTTTAATATTGGCCATTGTGGTTTAACTTCTAGATATCTAGTTAGAGGTATAAAAGGTGCCAAACTCCATTATGGTATTTCTGATATTTTGAAAGGTACCAAAGCATCTTTGAATGGCAATCATGCATGGACAATTATTAACAATGTTTTAGTAGATACAACTTTAATGATTTGCATACCTATTGATAAGATGGCTGAATTAGGTTATGTAACAGAGCGAATTATATCTGATGATAGTGCTAAAATGTTATCTGAGTATGACCTATACGATAATGATTTTAGTGAAATGAAAATTAATCAAAATTTCCAAGAAGAATTATTACGAATAAATAGATAATTTGTTTTTTAGAATAACGACTTTGTTATTATATTATCCTTTCATATATTATAGCAAGGAGGCGATTATATAAATAATTATAGAAAAGCACAGCAAAGAATTAAAGAATATGCAAGTTGTAGACAAAATTTTTGCTGATTTCTATGCATTAATGCCGCCAGATAATGCTGCAACAGTAGCTCATGGCACGGATGTGAGTTTCCCAGGTGGAACGCAACCTGTATCAGCTCATCTTATGATACTTCAATTAAGACAGATTATTATTAAACAATTTAGAGTATAAAAAAAAGATTTATCTTTAGAATAAATCGTAAAAATCTCTGGCACGATTTTAAAGGCAATTTCCAATTTCTTGTTTTTTACACCTTTCTTTTTTATTTAATTTTCTTTTTACAATTAATATCTAAATTACAAATTAATCCTTCTTTGATACAGTATGGAACAACTTCATTTTTTAAAGTATTTGACAATAAATTCATATCATCTTCAATTCCAAACCACATAAATTTTTCAATTTCATCAGATGTAGTTATTTCACCTTTTAGTTCTCCATTGTATTTGAATACATAAAAATGAATTTTTGTAGTTTGATCACTTGTTGCAATTTCTTGAAAGTCCATCACAAATTCAAAGTTATTTTCATCAAATATTGCATTTTCTCCTAATTCTTCATGACATTCTCTAATAGCTGCTTGTAATGTAGTTTCTCCTTTTTCAACGCTACCACCAATCATTTGAAATGTAGGTCTTTTTCTTGGCTTATCTATCAAAAGTTTCCCATCTTTAAAAAACATTGTACCAACTACATTTATTATTTTTTCTTGCATGAATATTCCTCCTAAAATTTATTAAAAAACTTGATACTTTAGTACCAAGTTTCATATTAACGAACGTATTGGTTCGACTAAATCTCAATGGCAGGGGATGAGAGAATCGAACTCCCAACTAAAGTTTTGGAGACTCCTATTATACCATTTAACTAATCCCCTAAATGGACACAAGAAGATTATAGCACAAATATTTTTAAAATACTAGCATAATATAAATATAGGTGGTATAAATGCTTGTTAGTTATAATACAAAAGAAAAAGATTTGCTTGCTAGAATTATGAGAGCAGAAGCACTTAATGAAGGCGACTTAGGAATGCTTATGGTAGGTAATGTTGTTGTTAATAGAGTAGTAGCTGATTGTTACACTTTTAAAGAAGTAGATTCTATAACAGATGCTATATATCAAAAGAATCAATTTTCAGGTACAGAATCATCTTTGTTTTACGGAGGGGCTACTACAGCAGAAATAAGACTAGCAGAAAGAATACTTAGAGGAGAATATTATTATCCTGCAACACATTCTTTATGGTTTTATGCACCAGGTAATATATCTTGTAAAGCAGAGTGGTATAGCCAACCTTTAGCGGGTAAATACAAAAATCATTGCTTTTATAGGCCTGATTCAGGAATTTGCCAAGAATTATATTAAAAATAATTTTTATTTAATAAAGTTTTATGATATAATTTTATACGCAAGGAGTGAGTTAAATGAAAGTTATAAAGAAAAATTTACCTAAAGGTGTTAAAAAATGTTTTGGAAAAGTTAAAGGCGTAAAAGTTAAATTTGTTGCTAAAGATAAAAAAACAAAATAATTTTAAACTAAAAATCACTATGGTTATATAGTGATTTTTTTTATTCAAAGAATTTATCTATTCTTGTATTTAATACAACAGAGATTTTATATAGGGTATCAATTGAACAACCTATATCACCTTGTCTAAATTCTAATCTTCTAGTAAAGTCGTAAGATTTACCTATGTCTAGTGCTAATTGTTCTTGCGTTATGCCAGCTGCTAACCTATATTTTTTAATATTCATAGATATCTTTTTTCTAATATCCGGATCAAACTTAAAGTCTCTTTTAAATGCAGTCATTTTATCACCACTATAATTGTGTCAATTTAGTTTTATTTTGTCCGGTAACTTTAAAGTCCTGTGTGCGCATAATAAAATTGAAATATAAACAAATGTATGATATATTTTTTATAGATATTTTAGGGTGTTTATAATGGAAATAAAAAATTTAAAAGGTGTAGGAGTAACACTAGAGAAAAAATTAAATAATTTAAATATATATACTATCGAAGATTTAATTGAAAATTATCCTTATAGATACAATTTTATAAATATAGTTAATATTAATAATGTATTAGATAATGAAAATTGTATGATAAGAGCTACTATAGTAGATAGTGGAAGAGTACAATATATTAAGAAAAATTTTAATAGATTAGCATTTAGAGTAGTATCAGAAAATGTAATATTAAATGTTACTATTTTTAATCGTGCTTTTTTAAAACAAAATTTAACTATTGGTAGAGAAATAATACTAATTGGTAAATATAACAAAATGAAATCCTCTTTTGTAGCTAGTGATATTAAATTTAATTTAGAAAACAATACAATTGAACCAGTATATCATTTAGTGGAAGGTATTAAAAATAATCAAATTATTAAACTTATGGATGAAGCGTTAAAATATGATTTAACTTATGATATTATACCTGACGAGTTAGCTAGTAAATATAATTTTATTAGTAAAAAAGATGCTATAAAATATATACATAAGCCTGAATCTATGGAAGAAGCAAAAAAAGCTATAGTTAGACTTAAATATGAAGAATTATTTAATTTTATGTTTAAAATAAACTATTTAAAGAAAATGAATAATAAAGCTGCAGGTATTAAGAGAAGTGTTAGTGAAGAATCTAAAGATACATTTTTAAAAGAGTTACCTTTTACTTTAACAAAAGATCAACTAACTGCAGTTAACGATATATATAAAGATTTAACTGATGGATATAGAATGAATAGATTAGTTCTTGGAGATGTTGGTAGTGGTAAAACTATAGTAGCAACTTATGCGATATATCTAAATTATTTAAGTGGTTATCAAAGCGCATTAATGGCTCCTACTGAAATACTTGCTGAACAACATTATAAAAGTATTAGTAAAACTTTAGAAAAATTTAATATTAAAACTGGTCTTCTTACTGGTTCAATGAAAAAAAGAGAAAAAGATAAAGTATTAGAAGAATTAAAAAATGGAGACATAAATTTAATTATAGGTACTCATGCTTTAATTAGTGATGGAGTAGACTTTAAAAATTTAGGACTAGTTGTAACGGATGAACAACATAGATTTGGGGTAGGTCAAAGAAATACTTTAAGAGATAAAGGTATAACTCCAGATGTCCTATATTTATCTGCAACACCAATACCAAGAACTTATGCTTTAACTATTTATGGTGATTTGGATATATCAATAATTAAAACAAAACCAAATGGTAGAAAAGAAATAATTACTAAAGTAGAGACTGAAAGTAATATCAAAGATGTGTTATATAAAATGTTAGAAGAGTTAAAAAATAATCATCAAATATATGTAGTATCGCCATTAATTGAAAATAATGAAGAATTAGATTTAAAAAGTGTATTTGATTTAAAAGAAAAATTAGATATGGCTTTTCAAAACAAAGTATCTATTGGTGTACTTCATGGTAAGCTAAAACAAAATGAAAAAGATGAAATAATGGAAAATTTTAAAAATGGTAATATCAAAATACTTATTTCTACAACTGTAATTGAAGTAGGTATAGATGTACCAAATTCAACAATGATGGTTATTTATAATGCCGAAAGATTCGGTCTAGCTACACTTCATCAGCTTCGTGGAAGAGTTGGTAGAAACGATTTACAGAGTTATTGTTATCTAATCAGTAATAAAGAAATAGATAGATTAAAAGTACTTGAAGAAAGTAATGACGGTTTTTATATTAGTGAAAAAGATTTTCAAATGAGAGGATCTGGTGATTTATTTGGTGTTAAACAAAGTGGAGATATTCCATTTAAAATAGCTAGTTTAAAAGATGATTATCAAATACTTTTACAAGCTAAATTAGACTCATTAGAATACATAGAAAAAGAATTATATTTAAATAATTCTTATTATAAAGATTTAATAGAAGGTATTAGTTTTATTAATTAAAAATAGCATATAATTTTATATAAAGAAGGATTTATATGTTACCAAATGTACCACCAAAATTATTTTCATTTAGTGCAGTAGTAGTTGGTTACATACTAATAGATGATATGACTGCAAATGAACAAAATGCATTAGGAAACTGGCTTATGCTTGTAGCACAAGTTTTATCTACTAATGCATTTTATCGTGCCGTAATGCAGGAAAGAGGATTAGAACCAAGAGAATCTACAGAAACTGGTAGAAATAATTCTTATACGTTTGGCAATGATAACAATAATAACAATTATAATTTTAATCGAAATGAATGTAATGAAACAGTAGAGATGCTTGAGAAAATGGTTAGAGCTATGCAACAAGAAATATGTGATATAAAGAAAAACATTTCAAAATGAAATGTTCTAATCATAGTATAAATTATCAGAATGAAATTTGTCTTCACAAGTAAGTCTAATTCCAAGTTCTGTTAATACTTTTTTATCACCATTTGTAACTATGTATGTAGCATGAGCTTCTAAGTTTTTTAATTTACTTAAACAAGATAATGCTTTTTCAACAACTGGGTTAGTTACTGAACATACACTTAAGGCAATCATTACTTCAGGTAGTTGTAATGGTGATTTACTTTTTCTTTGTTTTAATATTGGTTCTAGAACAGATGGACTTAATAAATTAATGTTATCAGGTATCTTACTTAATACTTTAATAGCATTAATTATTAAAGCGCTAGGAGCACTAAGTAATTCGGTTTCTTTACCAGTTATAATTTTTCTTTTAGATAATTTGATAGCTAAAACATTTTTATTAGAAATCTTACTTTTTTCTAAAGCTTTATCAACAGTTTCTAATAAAGTTTCATCAATATTTAGTTCATTCATTAGGACTTTAATTCTATCTGGAACTTCCATACTTACTAAACCTGTTTTATAGTTAACTTTTTCTTGGTAATATCTTCTTACTATTTCTTTATTAGCAGCTTCTTTTACTATTTCATCATCTGTAATACATTCTTTTATCATATTAACTCCCATATCAGTAGGAGATTTATAAATATCTGTATTAGTAATTCTATTTAATATAGCTTTTAAAATAGGGAATGTTTGTAAATCTCTATTATAGTTAACTGCAGTAATATTATATTCAGATAAATGGAATGAATCTATTTGATTAACGTCTGATAAGTCAGCAGTAGCAGCTTCATAAGCAACATTTACTGGATGTTTAAGTGGTAGATTCCAAACTGGGAATGTTTCAAATTTAGCATAACCAGCATTAATGCCTCTTTTATGTTCATGATAAAGTTGAGATAAACAAGTAGCAAGTTTACCAGAACCTGGACCAGGAGCATTAACTAATACTAATTTTTTTGTAGTTTCAATATATTCATTAACTCCATATCCTTCTTCACTAACTATTGTATCAACATCACTAGGATATCCTTTAGTAAATGTATGAACATAAGTCTTAATACCGTGACGATTTAATTTGTTAATAAACTTATCAACACTTCTTTGATTATTATATAAAGTAATAACAACTGAATTAATTAAGAAACCTAAGTTAACTAAATTATCAATTAATCTCATTACTTCAACATCATAAGTTATACCAAATTCTGCTCTTGTTTTATTTCTTTCAATGTCATTTGCATTAATACAAAAAATAATTTCTAAATCATTTTTAAGTTCTTTAAACATATTGATTTTAGCATCAGGTTCAAATCCAGGTAATACTCTTGATGCATGATAATCATCAAATAATTTACCACCAATTTCTAAATATAATTTATCAAATAATTTAAATCTTTCTTTTATTTTTTTACTTTGTATTTTTATATATTTTTTATTATCAAAACCACTTTTCATAAAACCACCACCATTATAGTAATCTTATCACTTGATAATAATATATATAAGAATTTTAATAAAAATTTTTTTGTGTTATAATTAAAATGAACCCCATAAAACTTTAGAATGTTTGTTTTTGTAGATATAGTATGTTAGAATAAATTTCATTAAATTGAGGTTTTTACTATGGATTTATTAAAACAATTAGATCATGAACTTTCAAATATGTACTTAAATGATTTTGAAAAAGTACGTTATATATATTTAAGAGCATGTCAATTATTTTCTTTTGATGCTAGATATAATTACACTAGTTTATTTAATGATGCTAGTCTTTACGATAGTATTATTAATAGACAAATTGATATAAGCAATGTTGAAGATTATTTAGTAGTATGCCATCCATTTAGTAGAGATGTATTAATTAGGTTAATAAGGGAATTAACAACAGCTCAAGTAGAACTTCTTGAAGGAGCACATAGTTTTGTTGAATATAAAGTAAATTCAGAGCAAATTTGGTTTTTAGATGCTACTTATGGTGATCTAGCTCGAGTAAAAATGGGATTAGACACTAGAGGGTTTACTGGGACACATCCGTATGACAAAGAATTTTTATCAGAAACAGATTCTATATTAGGATATAAACCAAAATTAAAAAAGGAATATTTATCACAAATAGATATTAGCTCTAAAGAATCTATATTTGAAAGTATTAATATATTGTTAAAAAATAGTAAATGCCAAAAAGAATTTTCAGATGCTTTGTTTTTTGTAGAGTGGTTATTGTTAGGAATTAATTATTATGAATGGAATAATTCATGTTATGTAGGAGAAGACTACAGTTTTCATCAAATATTTAAGCCTTTCGAGAGTAATGAATATTTTTGCTTAGATAATACTAATGGTTATTATGAAATAAAATGTATGAATGAAGAAGAGTGTATGAGATTAACAAGAGGGTTAAGGACTAAGGATAATATAATTAAATAAAATAGTGTGAGGTTAGTATATGACAGAAGATTTATTAAAAAGAATAGAAGAATTAGAAGAACAAAATAAAAAATTAAAAGAGCGTCTTAGAAAACGAAATAATCATAGTGTTATAAAGACTAAAAAGAAAGATATAGTAAAATATTGGACTTTACTTCAAGATGAATGTGGATTAAGTGTTGATTGGGCTGAAGCTCATGAAAGATGTTGGCGATGTGGACATAAAGCACCACTACAAAGATGCCATATAATTCCTGATAGTTTAGGTGGTAAAGATGAACCAGCTAATTTAGTACTACTATGTTCTAGATGTCATATAGATGCGCCGAATGTTGAAAGTACAACTTTTATGTGGGATTGGATAAGAGCAAATGGAACAGCAATCTATGATACATTTTGGAGTCTTCGTGCCCAAAAAGAATATGAGTTTGTTTATGGTAAATCTTTTGCGCAGGAATTAATTGATAGAGATATAGTATCTGATTATGATTTAAGATTATTTTGGAATTTAAAAATAGGAAGAAGTGTTCATCATTTTGCACACCCTTGGAATAATGAATCTACTGATGCAGGTCTTTTAAAAATGCGATTAGATGAATTTGATAAAAATCATCCTGTAATAAATAAGAAAAGTGAAGCATTTAGAGAGAAAGAAAAAGAGTTTGAATATTTTATTTTAAAAGTATGTGATATAGCAAAAAAATATAATTTTGATGTGTGGGAAGGCAGAAGTCAAAATCCACATTCTGTTACAGTAAGTTCGTGGATTGATAGAAATAAAAAAAATAGAATCTCAATTAAATTATTTAAAGGAAATATTTATAAAGCTTGTTTTACTGATGAAATAAATCCAAATAGAAATAAAGCAAAGGATTATGTAATAGAATTAGGAACACAGGAAAGTGCGATAAAGTTTTTAAATAAAGAATTAGAAAAATTTACTAATGAATATGGAATGAAAGAAAAACAAAAATATGTTTTTACCATAAATCCAATATTTCATTTGAGAGATGATGAAGAATAAAAATAGTAGTGTACATTATTTTGTTAAATTTAACTTTTATTAATTGACAACAAAAAATTAATATAATATGATTATTATAGCATGATAGTAGTCATGCTAATGATATAACTCTTACGAATTTCAAAGGTGAGAGTGAATCAACCAAAACCCCCTGAAGAGGCCGAAAGGCCTCATTTTTTGTATGATCATACCGAAAAATAAGCAAATAATACGATTTTTTTTGTAAGATGTTACAACGCTAGATACTATTTAGATACTATTTATTTGAAAAAATCAGATTTTTAAGATATAAAATTATATCTTTTTTGAAAATGAATACTTAAAGTGTAATAGAAATAATAAGGAAATCATTTTTATAAAGTCTAATTTATATTCTTAAAGTGGAATTCCGTTGTCTTCAGTACGATTTGGTTATATTTTTGTGATATAATCATATTGAGGTGATTATTTTGATAAAGAGCAAGATTGTGTCAAGAAATGATGATATAGCCACTTTATTTGAAATAATAAGAAATACAGAGTCTTATAAAGAGAATAGTGAAAATGGATTAGTAATACTATTGAATGGTGAATGGGGGACAGGAAAGTCTACTTTTCTATCAGAATTAAAAAAATGTATAAATGAACAAGACGATTTAGAATTATTTAACGAATATAATGCATATGAATATGATTGTTATGATAATGCATATATTCCATTCTTTGCTTCAATATCGGATAAAATACAATTAGAAAAGAGGTTTTCAAGTTTTATTAAATCAATTGGAATAGGTACAGCTTCAGGACTTCAAGTACTAATTTCATCGGTTTTTAAAAGTTTTATTAAAAATGTAACTAAAGTAGATTTAAACGATGTGTCTGATGAATTACAAAAAGTATTAGATGAAGTAGAAGATGACTATTTAGAACATTTTCAAGAATTTAAAGAACATAAAGAATACATTAAAGATAAAATGAATGAATTATGTAAAAAGAAAAAACAAATTTTTATTATAGATGAGCTAGATAGATGTAAGCCCAGCTTTGCTATGGAAACATTGGAAATAGTTAAACACTTTTTTGATATTCAAAATTGTGTATTTATCATATCAGTAGATAAAATACAATTAGAAGAATCTTCAAAAGCTATTTATGGTAATATTAATAGCGAAAAATACTTCAGTAAATTGTTTGATTACCAATTCAATTTATTACCCATTAATTTTTATGATGCAATTGATTTAGAAGATCAAAATGAAGAGTTGATAAAGCTTACGAGCAAAGTATATGGTTATCTAAATATTTCTTTACGTGATGGTAAAAAAATATTTAATGAGTTAATCAGCAAGAACAAAAGTTGGACGATTTATCAAAGTTCATTTATGTTATTTTTATTTATATTAAAATATACTGATTTATCATTTTATAATGCATTTTTAAATAAAGATTATTTGAAGTATAAAGAATTATTTGAAGGCACATATAATGTAAATCTTGAAAAATATAAAAAAATATTGGGGACGAAAATTGGGAATGATATGACTTATGGTGAAATATTAGATGAAGTTAATTATTGTTTAAATCATATGTGGTATGATTTGGGTGAAGTTAATTCAAATACTTATGTATCTTTTTCTGGTAGTACCAAAAGTAGGTCATTAGTAGGTGAAGATGTAAAAAAATATATACCATTAAAAAAATATGATGGAACATTAAAAGAGAATATAAAAAGTATTATAGGTTAAATTTGAAGGAGGAATCCAATGAAAAAAATATTTAAAGATTGGACTATATTTGAAAAGATACTATTAATAGGAAGCATTCTAATTGTGAGTTTAACAGGCATAATTTTTAAATCTGATTTGTTAACTACATTATGCTCAATAGTAGGAATAATAACAGCATTGTTATTAGCAAAAGGAAAATCTTTAGGTCAAGTATTTGGTTTATTAATTGTAATTTTATATTCAATAGTTTCTTTTAAAAATAAATTCTATGGAGAGGTAATTATATATTTGTTAATAATGCTACCAATGTATATAATGGGCATTATATCATGGGTAAAACATCAAAATAAAGAAACAAACTCAGTGGAAGTTAATAAAATAACAAAAAATGAATGGGGTATAGTTGCTTTAATTAGTATTGTATGTTTTATATGCATTTATTTTATATTGAAAAGTTTTAATACGAATCAATTATTCATTTCTTCATTATCAGTGTTAGATAGCTTATTTGCTATTTATTTACAAATTAGAAGAAGTAAATATAGTTTTTATTTCTATGTTATAAATGATTTGGTATTAATATTATTATGGGGAATTCCTTGTATTATGGGGAGTGTAGTTTTAATTCCAATGTTAATGAATCCTATAATTAATTTAATAAATGATATTTACGGAATAATTAATTGGAGAAAATTAGAAAGCGTACAAGAAAAAAATAATAAATAAATGGTTAATAAACCAATAAAAAAGGATATCATGATGATATCCTAAAAAACCACTTGAGGAACTATCCCAGATTATTTCTTTTACTTCTATCTGGATTCGAAGCTATAAACTTTTTACCAGTATCTTGCTGTGTTCTAACATGATAATTAGGATACAAACCGTTTTCGACTTTTTTAACTGCTTGATTAATTGTCATGTTAAACCCAAGACGATTATCGTGTAACACTTTATTGAATCCTGTTGAAGATTCACTCTTTACTGACAATCTCTTCATAATTTAGCCTCCTTTCTGGAAGCTATAAATTGTATAGCAAAATGTAAAATATTCAAAAATCATTTTAACAAAATTGCTATTCTATGAATTCTTGGATATACTATTATTATCATAATAGGCTAAAAGTTATGATATTCAAGTTGCTATACATTATTTATAGCTTCTTAAATATGTTTTGCTAGAAAATCACATTAGTGATTTTTTTGTTTTTGTTCCTTATTTTCTAGCCAATAAAATTATATCATTTTTTAGCCGATTTTAAATAAAAAAACATAGTTTTTTTAATCAATTTTTTAGATACTGATTTAGATACTTTAAATGTTATTTTTGATATTAGATACTATTTTAGATACTTTAAATGTTATTTTTGATATTAGATACTATTTTAGATACTGAAAAATCAGTTTTTATTAAAGGATTTTAACAAGCTTTAAAGCCTTTTAAAGGATTTTAATTTGTAATAATGGAAAGAGTGGGAATTTAATGCATAAAAAAATTGCCCCCTGAAGAGAGCCGAAAGGCTCCATTTTTGTTTATATTAAAGGTTTTTAGAACTATCGAGTAATTTTAGGTACACAAATTTAAAATAGGTTAAAATTTTCTATGACAAACTTACTGATGATTGTCTTTTTATCAGTAAATTTGTCATAGATATTAAAGTGCAAATATTAATTTCTAAAGTGCACAAATTGCACTTTGAAATTTCTTTTTTTATGTATATAATACTGCCAAATAGGAACTTTTTTGTTATAATGTTATTAGTGGAGGTGCTAAGATGTCTGAAAGAGAATTAGATTCAAGTATAAATGATTATATTGAAATAGAAACACCTAAAAACTACGTGAAACAATTACAATGGGATATGGCTATTGGACTCCAAGAAGTTGATAACTTAAAACCATCTAAGTATTTAGAAAAATTGTTACAAGAAAATGTAACAGGGGAAAAAACAATTTATGAAGTAGAACATGAGTTAAAACAATATTATGTAGAAAAAGATAAAACTGATAAAACAATTCAAGATGAATTTGAATGTGATCTAGTATCTACTAGAATAGTTCAATTGTTAGGAGAAGATAATTTTGAACTATCAGTAGACTATATAAAATATATACATGAAAATTTATTTAAAGATGTTTATGAATTTGCTGGAGATTTTAGAAAAGTAGATTTTTCTAAGCATGAAAGAATTTTAAATAATGATTCAGTTGCTTATGGTGATTGCAAATTGTTAGAACAATCATTAGATTATGATATATCGTTAGAAAAAAATAAAAACTATGGAAAAATGAATATAGTTGATGTAATTAATAATATAACTAACTTTTCTTCAAGCATATGGCAAATACATCCATTTAGAGAAGGTAATACTAGAACTACAGCATTATTTATAGAAAAGTATTTAGTATCACTTGGATATGATGTAGATAACACTATGTTCAAAGAAAAATCAGTTTATTATAGAAATGCATTAGTAAGAAGTAATTATTTTAATAATTATTTAAATATAAAACAAGATAATAGTTTCTTAATTAAATTTTATGAAAATTTATTGTTAGGAAAGAATAATAACTTACATTCAAGAGATTTAATTGTAGAAGAATTATTTAATAAAGAGAATTAAAAAGAGGCGCTAGTACAGGCTTATTAATTTGATAAGTTTTTGTATTGGCGTTTTTTAGTATTAAGGAAGTGAAAATATGCAATATAATATATTCAAACTTGAAAATAAGGAAGAATTAAAAAAAGAAATGTTGGAAAGAAACTTTGAAAAGATAGGTAATGAAATCGAGAGTGGTAAGTATAAATTAAATTTATATTATAAATACGATAATGATTTAAAACTAAGCTGGAAAAATATATTGGTAGAATTTGGTGAAACAAATCCACCTGCAAGGACTGGAATATCCGGTATAATTATTTGCGAAAGTTGTAATAATAATTATGCTATTACATATGGGGCTAGTAGTTTTTTGGCTCAAAAATATTCTGATAGAGAGTTTGGCTTTAATTTTGCAAAAAGAATAGAATTAAAGGAAATGAAAAGAAAAAGCTCAATGACCCCTCATTCAAGAAGAAATTCATCTATAACTTCATTTAAAAATACGAAAACGATTGTATTTGATAGTGGAGAAAATATAACTAGCTTATCTTTTACTCCGGACAATGAATTTTATGGAAAAAGAATTGATATTGGTAAATCAATAAAATTAAAAACAGATATTTCATTAAGCGATATATATCAACTTTTTGATCAAATTGAAAGTGATGTAAGTAATAATATAATAAACAGAATCCCACTTTTAACTAAAATTACAAATGCTGATGAAATAGAACGATATGATAAAATGATGTATGATTCTTTAAGTAAAGAATTTGATACTTATGGAAACTCTAATTCATCACAGTTTTCTATGAATGAATTTTATATTGTAGGTAGTAGTATTTACTTTGAAGAAGATCATACCCAAGTGGTTAAAGTAGGTAAGTATGAAGAAGAAATAGAGTTGCATAATTTGAATGATCTATTTGAATTGTCTAAAAATATTGGTGTTGATATACAAACAATTATTGAAAGAGGAAAAATAATTTATAAGGATTCTTCAAATGAAAAAATATATACTGAGAGTATAAGAAAATATATAAACTATGAAATAGAATCAGAAAATGTTTCGTTGTATAATGATGAATGGTTTTATTACAATGATGATTATTATGATTTAGTAATGAATGAAATAAAAACAATTGAAATTGAATATAATTCTTCTGATGATTATACAAAAGAACAAATAGAAACTTTTAGGGTTAATGAAAAAGAATATAGAGAGGAAATTTTAAATAAAATTTTATCAAAAAAATATAATGGTAGATTATTAGATAGAGATATGTTTATTTCAAAATATGAAAATGAGTATTTTAATTCAGAATATAAAATAGAATTAGCTGATTTGTTATTGGATAATGAATATGTATCTGTAAAAATTGGTTCTGCACAGGCATTATCATATTGCGTAGATCAATCTGATTTATCAGCTAAGTTAATTGATGCTAAAAAAATAAATTTAGAGGAAAAAGGGTTGCCAATACCTGATAAATTTGGTGTTTGGTTTTATATGGAAAGTAATAGCGCTTTTGAAAATGGTACTGTTAATCTTCAAAAGATTCATTCAATTATGTTATTAAGCAAATTAAGTACATGGTCAAAAAATATTAAAATTTTAGGAAAGACTCCAGTAATTCATATTAATAAATATATTAAATAAAAAAAGAGGCCTAGTCCTGTTAAAGGACTAGGTCATCTTTGTCTTTAGGTTTAACTATTTCATATTCTTCGTAATCATACGATTCTTCTTTTGGTTCGGGTAATGTTTCTTTGTGTTCTAATAAGATAGTTGGTTTAGTTTCTATAATATTATTATTTAATCTACTATTTTGTAGTTCGATAATATTAACAATGGTATCAAGTCTATTTTGATACATATGTGAATAAGTATTCAATGTTTCATCTATTTTAGTATGTTCAAGATATTTAGCAACTAAAGTTATATTGGCACCGCTATCTATTAATAAAGAAGCACAACTATGTCTAAAGTCATATATTCTAATATCTTTAACTCTAGACATAAAAGCATTTTTTGTTTTTCTATCTAATAGAGTAGTAGCAGATAATGGATCAATATTTCCGAACACATACCAAGATTCTCTAAATCCATAATAATTAGCATAATCATTATATAAGTCAGATAAATCTTTTAATAAGAAATTTTGAATAGGGATAGTTCTATAACTTGAACTTGTTTTAGATTTGGTAACAGCATAAGGTTTACCGAGCTTTGAGGAAAAATCTATTTCACGAGAAATTCTCTTATAAGGACTAAGTAAAATTGTTATAAGATTTTTATTTTTTTTAAATGCTAAAGTTGTGATATAATATGTTTGTAAGGTATTGGTGGTAGGTTTAATATGAAATTAAATTCAATAATTAGTAATAATATTATAACTGAACTTGATAATTCTGATAATTTTGAAGACGTAGCTATTGTTTTGCATAAATATCAACAATATGAATTAAAAGGTTCTCATTTGGGAAGGGCTTTTGAAAAAATGTTTGTTAATTTAAATGGTTTTAGTCAATTTATACCAATGAGTGAATTAGAAAAATATCATCATTCATTCCATACAACCAACGGCGGAGATTGGTGTAGATCTAATCAAAGTTATTTAGGAAGAAAATATAATATAATTAGAGAAAAGCGTGGAGGCAGTATTTATGCTGTAAAGACGGATGGGATTAATAAAAATACTACTATTAATAGTGGCATAAGAAATGATATTGTAAATAGAATTCAGAAAGGCAGATGCGCAATTTTAGATGTTGGAACTAATATTGAATGTGATCATAAAGATGGTATGAAAGATGATTGGCGATTAAATGATAAAAATAGTCAGAACATTGATGATTTTCAGCCATTATCTAAATCGGCTAATGATGCTAAGCGTCAGCATTGTAGTTTATGTAAAAAATTAGGAAAACGTTATGATGCTAAAAGATTAGGATATTCGCATTCGTTTACGTTTGGAAATGAGAATTCTAAAACTTGTGTTGGCTGTTATTGGTATGATCCAATTGCTTTTAATAGAGAAATATCTAAAGATTTTGAAAAATTTGATAAATAAAATATAAAACAAGGAATTTTAATTATTCCTTGTTTTCGTTTTCTAACATTATTTTTACTGCACATCCAATTGCTTTTCCTAATAGACAAGGAACTGCATTTCCTATTTGAGTTAATTGCCATTTTTTTGAACCTTGAAATACAAAATCATCTGGAAATGATTGTAAACGTGCCAGTTCTCTTGCTGTTAATACTCTTGGAAGTTTTGGATGAATATTAGTTCCTCCATGGTTTTCTTTAATCGTGCAAGATGGTTCATTCCACGGACATTTTTTCCATGAATCAGAATAGTTTTTATAAAGACTCTTTCCTTCTTCTACATTTAATAGTCTTTGTTTCATTTCATCTGTATGTTTTGTAGTAACGTGATTAAATAGGGAATTATCAGGTATATTCATTAGATCTTCAATTGCATTTTTTGTTGTTACGTATTTTTGGGGCTCTAATAATGGTTTTGGGTGCAAGTTGTCTATTCCAATTCTATTTCCTATGAATATTACTCTTTTTCTTGTTTGAGGAGTATAATAATCTGCGGCATTTAGTATGGTAACATTTATTTTATATCCAATTTTTTCGAAATCATTAATTATTTTTTCTTCAACTTTTCCACCTAGCATTGATCTTAGTCCAGGAACATTTTCCATAACTACAACTTTTGGCCTTAAATGGTCGACAATTTCTAACATATCCAGATATAAAGTGTTTCTATCGTCTGTAACTATTCTATTACCTGCCATACTGAACCCTTGACAAGGGAATCCTCCGACAATTAAATCAATATTTTTTCCCCAAACAGCATCGTATAGATGTCTTTTTACATTATTATCTCTAATATCTCTGCTTTCAACATTTTCTTCAAATCCTTTTTTGTCCACAAAATTATATTTATATGTTGCTACTGCTTGTTCCATAATTTCTACTGAACCGATTGGAGTCCAGCCTGCCATAACTAATCCACAAGATAATCCTCCTGCTCCAGAAAAAAGATCAATAAAATTATATCCGTTTCTGTATTTAATATTTTTCCAGCCGTCTTTTGTCCAATCCTTACTTATATCAACAAAATTAATTTTTTTTGAATCTTCGTTTTTGTAATCTACTTCGTCAAATATAGATTGGTTCTTTATGCCGCTTTGATAATTATTATACCATTCATTAAACCCTTCTTCAGAAATTCTGTATTTATTGTTTATCTTAGACGCTTTTAAATTTCCCTCTGCAATTTGTCGCCTAATCGTTTTAATACTTTTGTTTGTTAGAATTGAAATTTCTTCCACATTATATATTTTCATATTATCATTCCTGTCCACTTTACATGTTAATTTTACATAAGAGGAGGACAAAAGTCAATGGGCTTTTTTGATGTTACAATATTAACAATTTGTAGACTAAATAAACCAAATGTTTTTGCAATATTTGACATATATTGTATTTTGGTGTAATATATAGTTGGTTTATTTGAGGGGAGATAACTATGAAAATTGAAAATAAAAGAGAAAAATTTATTCGCCTTGCTGAAAATAGAACTAACAAAGTTTTAAAAGAAATAGATTTAATAGGAAACCTTGCAAACAGAAGTAATTATGAGTATACACTGGAAGATACAGAAAAAATAATTAGGGCATTAAAAAAATCTGTGACAGATTTAGAAAATAAGTTTTCTAACAAAAGTAGGAGAGAATTTAAGTTATGATTGCTTTATCAATTGAAGAATTAAATTTGTCTAACAAAGCAAAAAATGTATTAAGAAATTCTAATGTTGATGATATTTATTTAATGGCAATAGCTATAAATACGCCTGATTGTTTAATTGGATGTGGTGAAAAGACTTTGGCAGAATTAAAAAATGAAGTGGAAGAATTAAAAAAACAAGGTTATTATAGTGATGAATTTATAGATAAATATTTGAGTTTTAATTTTATCGATTCTTTGGAGCTTTCAGTTCGCGCCAAAAATATTTTAAAACAAATGAAAATTTTTACACCTTCTGATTTAATTGATTTATCTTTTGATGATTTAAATGGCTGTGCTGGGAAAAATACGGCATATGAAATTTTAGAATTTATTAACCAAAATAAAACAGATTTTATGTACAATCCAAATTGTAATTATAAATACCCTATTAAAAAAATTAATAATTTATGTGGAAACACAAAAATAGAATTGTTTTTAAATGTTTGTGATCGCCAAAAATATTTTGATAATAATATTTATAATATTTATGATTTAATTGTTTGTCCATTTGTTCCTAACAATTTTAATGATAAAGAACTACAAGAATTTAATTATTTTAAAAGTTTCTTTACAAAATTAGCTTATGGACAGTTAATTATTTCTATTAGTAGCAGTTTATCTTTAACATATATAAATATTCCTTTTAGTTTAAGTAATAAATATAAAATATTTGAGCTTGTTAAAATCAAAGAATTAATTTCTATTTGTGTGAACAATTTTAACGATTTTTCTTTGAAAGAACAATTAAATATTAAATTATATTTGAATTGGTTAAATACAATTGACATTCAAGATATAAATGAACATATTTTTAATAGTTTAAATTTATCAGATAAAGAAAAAGAAATAATGATTTTTAGAAATATTATGACATTAGAGGAAACTGGCAATAAATTTGGTTTAACTAGAGAAAGAATAAGACAATTGGAATCAAAAATATGTGATAAGATAAGTCAAAAACTTTGCGAATTTCCTTTTAAGAAAATAATTGATAATGAAATATATTATTATGAACGTTGTACTGATTCGGAGAAGTTGTTATTGTATATAGATAGTGTTTTAGATCAGTTTTATACTAAAATAAAAAAAGATAATAAATTTATTTTTATTAAAACCTCTGTTATAAATGAAATTTCTGATATGTTGAAAGAAAACAATACCTTTATGAAAAAAAATGGTTACATTGAATATAGTTATAGCTGGAATAATGAAGTGTTAGATATAGCTTTGGATTATTTACAATTAAAACGACATAGAAACAATATATTTAACAATATTAACAAGAGTCAAATGGTAAAATTTGCATTAACCAAAATTAATAGACCAGTAAAAATTTATAATGAAGATGACAGAAGATTAATAATTGATACGATATATCACCTTTTTGGTGAATTGTTGGATGATTCTAGGGGATTAGAGGCTTTAATTGAAAAAAATTGTGTAAGAGTTGATTCAGGAATGTATGCTTTAGAAGATAATATTGTTCCATTAACAAAGGATACTTTTAATAAAATAGTAGAATATGTTAAAGATAATATAATAATTAATGCTAGAGATTTATTTGTTCCTTTTGGCGAAACTTTAATAGAACATAATTTGTTAAATGAGAATATTTTATATAGATATTTGAAAGAAAATTTATCTGATATATTATATTTTAATGGGGTGAGCGGGGTTATTTCTTCTAACTCTGATGATTCAAGTTGGGGAACTGTAATTATAAAATGCATTAAAGAAAAAGGTAAACCAATATCTAAAGCAGAAATCATAGGAAGGTATCCTGTAACTACAGCTGTATATGATAATTTACCAATTAACTTTAATGACATTATTAAATGGGGAAAAGGTGAATTATTTTTAAAAAGCTTAATCTATTTTCCAGAAGAAGTTAAAACTAAATTTTTACAGTTGCTAAGTAAACAAAAAATTATGAAATTTGATGAGATCAGAGCTTTATTAAACTACTTAGATAAAAGTATAATCTCTAGCAATCAAATAATTGATAACTATAGTTTAATAAGTTTTTTGAATAATACTGTTAAAGATAAAGTTGTTCTTAATAGAAAAAATGAGATAGCGATGATTAAAGAAGATTTTGGAGAAGTTAAAGTTGGTTCTTATTCTATTGCTGAAGAATTAACTATATAGGAGGGAATATGAATAATAACATTAAATGGCAATTAAGGCCTACTTATACAGAAGGTGATAAATTTCATAATGGTGATACAGAAATTTTTAAATCTGGTAAATGGGCATTTTTAACTAGAGAGGTAATACAAAATTCAAATGATGCTTTTGATTCTATGAAAGATGAAAGTGGTAAATTAGTTATGAAATTTTCTATGGAGAATTTACCAATTAATGCTTTTCCTGATTTGGAAAATTTAAAAAAACATATAAACGGAACATATTCAATTAATAATTTGCCGGAAACATGTAAAAGTTTTTGCGAGAGTGCATTAAAAACACTTTCAAGAGAATCGATAAAAATAATGAAAATATCAGATTTTAACACTTCTGGAGTATTGGGAAGTAATGACTTAAATAATATTAAAAGCCAATGGCGCGCATTGATTTATGATGAAGGAAATTCACAGAAAGATAGTAGACAGGCAGCGGGTAGTTTTGGATTAGGAAAAAATGCCCCATTTGCTTTATCTGGTATTAATACAGTTTTTTATACAACAAAAGATAAGGATGGATTGTATGCTTTTGAAGGTGTTGCTAAACTTCATACTTCATATATTGATGATCAAAAATATGAACCTAAAATATATTTTTCAAATTTATATAATAATAAAACAATACCATTAAATTACGATGATTGTAAGGATATAAATGATATTTTTAAGCGTGATATTAAAGGAACGGATATATTTATTATGGATGTTGATTATGATGAAGATAAAATAAAAAAAGAAATGATTCAAGCGGTAGTAGAAAATTTCTTCATTAGAATTCAAAATTGTAAATTAGAAGTGGATATGTTTGGTGAGTTAATTAATAAAGATTCATTATTAAATATTGTTATGAAGTATTGTGATCAACCAATTGAATATACAAATTCTAATATAAGATATGGTTATATAAAGCAGTATCTTAATACATATTTAGGAAAATATGAAAAAACAAAAATTTATAATGAAGAGGTTCCTGGTGTAGGAAAATTAAAATTGTTCATTGCTATTGACCCAGATATTAATGGAAAATGGGTTGCAATGTTTAGAACTAAAGGTATGAAAATTTTTGATTATAATTATAGATTAGCTCAACAACAATTTTCCGCAATCTTTATGCCAGATGATCCTGATGTGGATGAATTTTTAAGATCAATAGAAAATCCTACTCATGATTTATTTGATCCAGAAATTAGAATATCAGATAAAGATAAAAAAATAATAGCTCAGCAACGATATGATAAGATTATTAATTGGATTAAAGGTAAGATAGTAGAATTTACAAAGATCAATGTCGATGAACAAGATTTTCTTGATGGTATGGAAGAGTATATTCAGTTGCTTGATGAGGATGAGAGTAAAGAACGAAAAGTAAAACAGCCTGATATAGAAATTATTTCATACGAGCCTAAAAAACAAAGAATAAATATGTCAATACTTGATAATGCAGGTAGTGAAAAATTAGTAGAACCAGAGCCAGAACCGGATGATGGAATTATTGATCATACAAATTCTTTGGAAGTATCTGTACCAAATGATGAAAAAGGTTCTGGTAAACAGTCAATTGTAAAAGATTATCATAATAATTTTTCTGTTAAACCGAAGATTATTTCATATAATAATACTTTAAGAACTGCTTTTGGAATTGAAAATCTTGACATTGACACAATAAATTTAGAGATACTTACAGTTGGTGAAGATGATAATATTTCGGATTTTATTCCAAAAATACTTAAAGCGGTTGATTGTGTGAATAACGTTGAATTAAAAGTAGATAACAATAAAATACTAAATATTAAAAATGAAAAAACTAACGTAATTGAAATAATTTTTGAACGTGATTTTCAGGCAAAATATAAAATTTCTGTGTATACAGTTAAAGCTATGGAGGATTTATAATGAGAATAAAATTTGATAATACTTATTTTCCAAAGCCAGTTTTAAATGAAAATTTAGATGATTTTAATAAAAATTCATTTAAAATTTCTTATAGTATTAAGAATTACGATAAAATTAGGCAAAAGTTAACTATAAATGTAAGTGTTGCGTTAGAAAATGAATATATTAAACGACAAATAAAAAGTGGGAAAGTTGTTCCATTGCTTCATTTAGAGCAAATTACTCAGAGACAGGTCGAACAATTATCTTTATCTGAAAGCAAAGAAGTTGAAATTGATTTGTTACAATATGCTACAAATACTGAAATAGAAGTTATGGGTATATTGTATTGTAAAGAATCATTTGCTTTGATGGATGTAGAAAATTTAAACGATGTTTACAGAATGTTAGATAAACCAATATATTTTGGACGTGGAGATATAATTGGATATAGTAATTATATTGCCATAAAGTTGCCTGAAGATCGAAGAATAGGTAGTATTTTTAATTTAAATGGAGATAAAGATAAAATATTAAATGGAGATACATTGAAAGTTTCTTTAACAAATGATTTAATAGATATCATTTTAGAAGAAAAAGTTCATAAAAAACTTGTAGATACTTATAGAAGTGATCCGTATGTAAAAAAATTAATTTTTTCTTCAATTGTTATTCCTGCATTAATTACAGCCTATACTGAAATGTTTAATGATTATCCGACTTATAAAGAAAAGAAATGGTGTAAGAGTTTAGCTGATAAAATAGAAAAAGAAGAAAAATTAAAATCAGAAGAAATTTTTGTTCAATCAAATTATGAATTAGATAAAATATATCATTATGTAAATATTGCAATGGGTGATTTATATAAAGATGCTATAGAATTTTATCATTCAAAACTGGAAGGTGATAATTAGTATGGGAAAAATGTATTTGTTAAATGATAACGTGTTAGATAATTTAAAGAAATCTATTATTATTGAAAAATATAAACAAAATGCTTTTTTAGAAAATGAATACCTTGGTAAACAATTCAGAACTTCTATAGATACTTTTATTGATATTAGTGATTTGCCCGAACTATATGTAAGGGAAAAAGATGAAGAACCCTTCTGGATTCAAGATTTAAATAATGCTATAAAACTTCATTCTGTCATAAATTCTAAAAATATTCCAATAAGATACTTGGTTGATGAAAGATTTTGGACTTATTTAACACATACTGTTTATTGGGATTATTTACAAAAAAGATGGCCAGCAGATTCTGAATCTAGAGTAAAACAAAAATGGTTTTTTGATGGTGGCAATCAAGTTTTTTCTAGACATTCTTTAGTTAGATTATGGTGGTTAGCAGAGTGCTCTTATTCAAATTATTACTCAAATCCGTATGAATTGACAAAAACAGCATTTGAATTTCAAGATCCTTTTAATCAAGTAATTGAAAGAAAAATCAGTAAAAGTAGAAAAATATTTAGAGCTGCATTAAAGGCGTTGCATGATACTCCGGAAGCTTATAAACTTAAAGGTGATAAAAACAGAACTAAATTTGGGAAAGCAATTAACACAATTGCTGGCGTAAAATTAATTGAAGTAATGTCAGAAGATGAAATTGTAAATATGTTTAAACAACAAATTGGATATATAATTAATGAATAAAAATAAAGTCAAGAGTATATAAATTACGCTCTTGACTTTTAAGGTGAATATAATAGAATTTGTGGCTTTAAATATTATATAAGTCCAGACTATCTGGACTGTATAGCTTAAACTGATAAATATAACAACTTATAAATAGTTCTTTTATAAAATTATAATTATCGTATTATTTGCAAAGTCATTTTTCAATGTTATAATTTCTATAGGAGGCTACTATGAACATAACAGATAAAGCAAAAGAATTTGCAATCAAAGCGCATAAAGGTCAAGTAAGAAAAAGTGAACCAGAAAAACCAATGGTAATACATCCAATAAATGCTGGTGAAATATTAAAAGAATATAGTTTTGATGATAATGTTATCGCTGCAGGTTATCTTCATGATGTTGTTGAAGATACTTCATACACTAAAGAAGATATTGAAGAATTATTTGGTAGTGATATTGCATCTTTAGTAATGGGTGCTTCAGAACCTGATAAATCTTTATCTTGGGAAGAAAGAAAAAAACATACTATTGAAAGTATTAAAGAATTAGATATGAGACATAAAGCAGTAGTATGTGCAGATAAGATTAGTAACTTAGAAGATTTAAGAAACTTTTTTGAAAGAAATGGTGAGTATAACTTTGATGCTTTTAGAAGAGGATATAAAGAACAAAAATGGTATTATACTGGTGTATATGAAAGTTTAATAACTAATGAGGATGAAAATCATCCTATGTTTGTTAGATTAAAAGAATTAGTAGATCATATCTTTAATGATATAAAGAATGATGAATATGTTAAGAATGTTATATTTAAAGACAATATGGAAGAATATAATAAGTTATTAAAATTACATTATCGTAAATTAGAAATATATAAAATGAATAAATTTATAACTAATAAGAAACCATATGTAATTGAATTTACTGGAACACCTAGAACAGGTAAACAACACTTATAAATAACTTATTAGATTTCTTTAAAAAATGTGGATTTAAAGTATCAGTAATTGAAGAATTTACTACTTCAAAAAGATATAAAAAAGATATATATCCAACATTAAAGGATAAATATAAAAATATAGTAAATACAGAAATACCTAAATATGTATTAAAAGAATTAGAAGATACTATTAATGATAATCCAGATATTATTATAGTAGATAGATCTTTATTCGATAGATTAATATGGGTAGATAGATTACATATAAAAAATGGTATGAGTGATGAAGAGTATAATGATTATAAAAAGTTATATATACCATTAATAAAAGAAAAAATAGATATTATAATATCTACTTATACTGATAGTATAACTTCTCTAAAAAGAGATTATAATGCTAATCTATCTTTAGAAAAAAGAAATTTCTTAAATGAAGATAATGTTAATGAATATAATAACTCATTACTTAATATGAAAGAATTAGCAAGTAATGAAGATATTAATTTTTATTTATTTGATACTACTGATAAAAATCAAAGAGAAATATCTTTTGAAGTTGCAGATGTAATACTTAGTGATATGAGAAGTAAGTATGTTGAAGAAATACAAAAAGAATATAGAAGTTAGATTTAAAAAATATGTGCTATAATAATTAAAGAAAAGAATTGCCATTGTTGTAGGAGTGTTTATGATACATGTAAAAAAAATGGACATTAGTTTTTATTATAGACAATCATTATATTATATAAATTATTTTTTTTATAATGATAATAATTTCAATTTTTTTATAAAAAAAATAATTAAAAACTTAAAATTATTACCTCAAAAATATAGAAATCGATCAGATCAACAAAAGTTGCTTCCTCTAAAAAAAGAAATAATGAAACTTTTTGAATCTGAATTACTAAAATTTTCAAAAAAAGAAGTGTTAATAAAGATTTTACCAATAATTTCTGATAAAATTTTTTTGAAAAAGCAATACAATTTTTATAGATATAATATTGACGGAACTTCAAATTTATTTTACAATGTTCAAAAAATAGAATTTGAAATTAAAGTATTAAAATTTATTTTAGAAAAAAGGCTCGCATTAAATGATGTTAATGTTAGAAAAAAAATAAAAAGGAAAGAATTAATTGAAATTATTAGTTTGGGATCTTTTGTATACAAATTTCAAATTGTGTTAGATTTTATGTATTATGAAATGAATTTAGGCTCTGTTGAAATAGACGAAAATTATAATTTAAATATAGATTTTTGTCAAACAAATTTGAATACAAAATATTTAGAAGAAACTTATGATGCTAATGATATCATTTTAGATGATAATATTTTAAAAGAATATATTAAATGTTTTAAATTGGATTTAGGATTTGACATTAATGATTTTACAGAAGTTTCATCATGTTTGTGTTTAGATATACCTACTAAGAACCCCTTTAAATTGAATAATAATATATTTATAATTAAAAAAAGCAAATTGATAGAATTAGTTTATAAGAAAAACCAAAGGAATTTATCATATGATACAATAAACAACATATTAAATTACCTTATATTAAATAAAGATGAAGTCGTTGCAAATTATAGAAGAGAAGAAACAGTTAATAGAATAGATCAAAAGCCTATATTAGATTATAATGGAGTATTGTACTATTCTCCTGCAATGCTTTCAGAAATTCATCGCTATTTTATAAATGCAATATTAATATATGATTTTCCATTTAAAAAAGATTTAAAAAATATTAATAAATTGTTTGAAAAAATCAAAAAAAAGGCAGAAAAACAAATTGTATATGATACAGCAAATGTTTTAAAAAAATATATAAGCGGCCCGATATATGTTGAACGTAAATTACATCAAATAAATTCACTAATAGGAAAGTCATTTTCTGAAAGTATAGGAGATTTTGATATTTTGGCTATAGATAATATGAAAAAAATAATTTATAATATTGAAATTAAAAATTTAAAATTATATTCTACAATTTATGAAATGTATAGGCAATATCATGGATTTTATGATAAAAACAATTATGAAATAAAATTTAGTAGAAGAATAGATGCTTTATCAGAAAATAAAAAGAATATTTTCCCTGTGTGTTTTAATCTGAATGTTGATGAGTACCAAATAGTAAATGTTTTTTTGACTAATAAAAGTTTTAATCCATTGTTTTCGAAAAGAAAAGATATTATATATTTGAGTTTTAATATGTTTGAAAATTATTTAAAGTTGAAAGGTAATTTATAAAGCAGTTTTAAATGAAAAAAATACGGGGTACACCCGTATTTTTATATTTCTAAATATCTCCAATACTGAATACTATTATATAAAGAAGTATTTAAGGAGAATTTATGATTAAAAAAATATTATTTAGTGTGGTTTTATTAGTAGTACCCATTATAACTTTTGCTAGTGATAATACATCATTTGCAGTAGGTAATAAATTTTATGATACTTTGGAAGATGCCATATTAAATGCTAGTAGTACAGATACTATTGAATTATTTTCAAGTGCAAATTTAACTAATCCATTAACAATAAATAAAGTTGTTAATATAGATTTAAATGGTAATAATATAACTGCACCTTCTACAGTATTTGTAGTCCAAGGTGGTACTTTAAATATTAGTGGTAAAGGAACAATAAAAGAAAATGAACCCTATAATGGTGCAATTAGAGTTATAGGTAAAACAAGTGATACCGAAGAAAAATATAGCTCGTTAAATGTAGGAAAAGATGTAACATTAGAAGGATGGTCAGGAATATTTATAACTCATACTTCTAATAAATCACATGGAGTATATGTAAATTTTGACGGTAGCATTAATGCTTTAGATGATAAAGATGGCTCTAATGGAGCGGGACTATATGTTAATGGAAGTATACAACATGTTGAATCATCACCAATTATCAACATTACAGATAATGCTAAAATAACTTCAACTGGAACCGGTATTTATATTGCAGGTTATTCAACATTTAATATAGGAAATGCCTACATAGAAGGTAATCTTTCCGGAATCGGTATTAAAAGTGGAAAACTTAATATAGATGGTGCTACTGTAGTATGTAATGGTAAAGATAGTACACCAACTGAGGGATATAATAATGGAATGAATGCATCAGGAACTGCAATACAAATAGAATCAAATAGTGGTTATGCCGGTAATATGGTTTTAAATATTTCTTCTGGTACCATAAAAAGTAAAAATAGTAGTGTTATTTATGAATATATTGGAAAAGGAGATAGTACAGAAGTTAAATCTATAAGTATAACTGGAGGTACTTTTACTAGTGAAGCAGGAAAAAATGTATTCTTATTATCTAATTCATTTAAAGATACCCACCAAAATTTTATAAGTGGTGGTAAATTTTCATCTAATCCTACCGATTTTTTAAAATCAGGATATACAGCAAATTTAGAAAATAATTATTATGATATATCTAAAAGTGCTATGGCGGTATTTGGAACTAACTCAAATAGCAATAATACATTTAATGTATTAACAATTTTACTTTTAATAGTATTTGGAATAATTATATATTTTAATAGATTAAAAATAGTGAATGTATTTAAAAAACTATTTAATATATAATGTATCCTACCGCAAACGGTATAATAGGTACGAGTTATAAATATTCGTACTTTTTAATTTGTATATGTTATAATTTAGATATATTTTAGAAAGTAGTGAAGCAGTATGGCAAAATATAAATGTATAATATGTGGACATATATATGATGAAGATAAAGAAGAAATTAAATTTGAAGATTTACCTGATACTTGGGTATGTCCAAAATGCATGGTACCAAAATCAATGTTTAGATTAGTTGAAGATGAAGAAATAATTGAAACAGAGGAAAATGCTATTGATTATAATAATGCAATTAAAATATCAGAAGATAATATTTGTATAAAAAGAATATCAGAAAAATGCATTAACTGTGGAGTATGTACCAATACTTGTGCCGAACGTGAAGGAATAATAGATTTATGTGAAGGAAAAGCCTGTGTTAACTGTGGACAATGTATTCAAAAATGTCCTACTGGCGCACTAGTACCTAAATCTGATATTGAAAAATTTGAGACAGCACTTAATAATGGGAAAATTTGTATTGCTTATACAGCTCCATCAGTAAGAGTAGCTTTAGGTGATGCTTTTGATATGTCTCATGGTGAATTTGTTCAAGGAAAATTAGTTTCAGCCTTAAGAAGTATAGGTTTTAAATATGTATTAGATGTTACCTTTGGGGCAGACCTAACAATAATGGAAGAAGCAAATGAATTAGTTGAAAGAATCAAAAATGATGGAAAACTTCCAATGTTTACTAGTTGTTGTCCTGCTTGGATAAAGTATGCTGAAATGTTTTATCCAGAAATACTAGAACATATTTCTAATTGTAAAAGTCCAATTGGAATGCAAGGAGAAATAGTGCATAATTACTTTACTAAAAAGATGAATTTGAATAAGGAAGATATATTCACAGTAGCGATTACACCATGTACTGCTAAAAAATATGAAGTAGCAAGAGAAGAAATTGGCGGTACTGATTGTGTACTAACTACAAGAGAATTAATTGAAATGTTAAAAAATAAAAATATTGATATTAAAAATTTAGAAGATAGTAATTATGATTCTCTATTAGGTGAAGGTAGTGGCGCTGGTATGATTTTTGGAAATACTGGTGGTGTTATGGAAGCAGCATTACGGGAAGCTTACTATATCTTAACTGGTAATTATTTAGAAGCTATAGAATTCAATGAAGTAAGAGGTCTAGATAATGTAAAAGAAGCATTTGTTACAATTGATGATATTGTATTAAATATTGCTATCGTTAATGGAATGAGTTATGCCAAACCATTACTTGAAGATGTTAAAAATGGTGTATCTAAATACCATTATATAGAAATAATGAATTGCTATGGTGGATGTATTGGTGGTGGAGGTCAACCAAGAATGGATGACGATGACGAAATAATGATTAAAGAAAAAAGAATAGCATCGCTTTATAAAAAAGATACAGAAAGTAAATACAGATATAGTCATGATAATGAAGATATTAAAAAAGTATATGAAGAATTTTTAGATAAACCATTAAGTGAAAAATCAGAAGAATTATTACATACAAAGTACTTTGATAGAAGTAATGAAATAAAAAAAGAGGAATAATATGAAAATAGAATATTTATTAAGTGGATTTGATAAGAATGTTGGTTTTACTGGAGAAGTAGTTAGTTTATTTCAACAAGATATTAAAGATAATAGTACCATTACTTTTATTGCATCATCTTTTGGTAATTATGAAAAAACAGATAAACATTACAACAATCTAATTAAATTTTTTAAAGATATTAATATAAATTTTAAAAATGTTTATTTAATAGATAATAGAATTACTAAAGATGCTGCGCAAAAATATATCTTAGAATCTGATGTAGTATTTTTAATGGGTGGAGACCCTGAAAAAGAAATGATGAGTATTAAAGAATACGATTTAGTAGACATATTAAGAGAAAGATGTGGTCTAACAATTGGAGTTAGTGCTGGCTCAATGAATATGGCATCTTATGTCTGTTATTTAGATGAAGAAAAAGGAATAGATATTTTAGAATATGGTGGTATTGGACTTACTAACCTATATATTTATCCGCATCTTGACTTAACAAACATAGATTATATAAAAGAAATATTTGATGTAAGTAAGAAGAAAGATTTAATATTGTTACCAGATAATTCTTTTATTAGAATAGAAAATGGCAAAGAAAAAATTTATGGTGAACATTATTATTTAAGAGGTGTAGAATGAAATTTATTGGAACAAAACAAATTGAAACAGAAAGATTAATATTAAGAAAACTAACAATTAATGATGCAGAAGAAGCTTATAATAATTGGTGTAGTAGTTACAATGTTTCTAAATATGTTATGTGGAGTAAACATGAAAATGTTGAAGTAACAAAGAAATTATACGAAGTTTGGGAAAAAGAATATGAAGATTTAACTACTTTTAGATGGATTGTAGAATTAAAAGATACTCATGAATTAATTGGTACAATTGACGTTGCATCAAAAAGATTTTTACCATTTGGAACTTGCGAAATAGGTTACTGTTATGGCGAAAAATTCTGGGGTAAAGGATATGGTACTGAGGCTTTAAAAGCTGTAATAAAATATTTATTTGAAGAATGCGATGCAGAAGTTATTTATGCTGACTTTATGAAAAACAATCCGGGAAGTGGCAAAGTTATGGCTAAATCAGGAATGACTTTTGAAGGCTATTTAAGAGGAAGAGTATTAGATAAAGATGGCTTTAGAAATGATTTAGGAATGTATTCAATAACTAAAGAAGAATATTTTAGTAAAAACTAGAATGAAAATTTTATTAAGAATTATTAATAGGGTTTGTATCAAAAATAAATTTATGCTAATATTAAAATAGACAAGGGTGTTAGCATAATAACTTAACTTGTTTGCAGTAAAACGCAGATGAGTTTTTTTCATTAAGGAGGACTATTGTGTACTATAATAAAACAAGAGAAGAACTTGAAAAAGAATTAAACACAAATATAGATGGTCTTACTACTGCAGTAGCATTAGAAAGAAATCAAAAATATGGTAAGAATACACTACCAAAAAAGAAAAAAGATAGTGTTTTAAAAATATTTTTTAGTGAATTTAAAGACCCAATAGTAATACTTTTATTATTTACAGTTTTAGCATCTTTTTTAGCTAATGAAGTGATTGATGCTTTAGCTATTTTATTTATAATACTTGTAGATGTTATTATGGGAACATATCAAGAAAATAAAGCAAATAATACAGCTGAAGCTTTAGAAAACTTAGTTAAAGTTAAAACTAAAGTTATAAGAAACGGAAAAATAATAAAAATAGATTCAGAAGACTTAACTATTGGCGATTATATAGTACTTGAATCTGGAGATAAAATATCTGCTGATGCTAGAATAGTGGAAGCTCATAATTTTATGGTTGATGAATCTATTCTTACTGGTGAAAGTGTTCAAGTAAATAAAAACGCAGAGATTATAGATAAAGAAAATGCTACTATAAGTGAACAAAGTAATATGTTATTTGCGGGTACTAATGTAGTTACTGGTAGATGTAAAGCTATAGTAGTAGGAGTAGGTCTTAATACAGAAATAGGAAAAATAGCAGATAGTATAAATAATACTAAAGAAGAAAAATCACCACTTACAATACGTGTTGAAAAATTTTCTAAACAAATAAGTATGCTTGTGCTAGGTATAGCAGTTATAATAACAATTTTACTTATTACGAAAGACGTTTCATATCATGAAATATTTTTATCAGTAATAGCACTAGCAGTATCAGCGATGCCTGAAGGTCTTCCTCTAGCCCTAACTATGGCGCTTACTATTGGTTCAAATAAAATGGCAAAGAAAAATGTTATTGTTAGAAAACTTAACTCTGTTGAATCTTTAGGTAGTTGTACAGTTATAGCATCAGATAAAACAGGTACTCTAACAGTTAATGAACAAACTGCTAAAAAAATCTTATTACCTGATAATACTGAATATAATATTTCAGGAACGGGTTATGAATGTGTTGGTGAAGTATCTGGTGGTAATTTAGATTTAGCTAAAGAAATAGCACTTTATGGAGTACTTAATAATGAAGCAAGTATTGATAATAATAAATTTATTGGAGATTCCATAGATATAGCATTTAAAGTATTAGGTAAAAAACTAGATGTTGATACACATGATATAAATATTTTAGAAATAATTCCTTATGAATCAGAAAATAAATATTCAGCAGTATTTTACGAAAAAGATGGTGAATGTTTTTGTACAGTAAAGGGTTCTTTAGAAAAAGTTAAAGAGTTTTGTAAAAAAATAAACTTAAGTAAAGAAAAAATAGATTCTAATTATTTAGATGAACAAAATGAAAGACTTGCTAAAGATGGTTATCGTGTTATAGCTATTGCTACAGGAAAAGTAAAAAAACAAAATAATTATTGTGAACACGATATAAAAGGACTAACTTTTATGGGAATGGTTGGATTTATAGATCCAATTAGAAAAGAAGTAGTAGCATCAATAAAAGAATGTCGTACTGCTGGTATCAAAGTATTAATGATTACTGGAGATCATCCTTTAACTGCTTATTCTATAGCAAGAGAACTAGAACTTACTAGTAATTATAATAAAGTTACAACTGGTGCTGAAGTTGATGAATATTTAAAAAAGGGTGAAAAAAACTTTGATAAATTTGTAAAAAGTAAATGTGTTTTTTCAAGAGTAACACCTATTCAAAAATTAGAGATAGTTGAATCATTAAAAAGACAAGGTGAATTTGTTGCAGTTACTGGTGATGGAGTCAATGATGCTCCAGCCTTAAAAAGTGCAAATATTGGTATAGCCATGGGAAGTGGTACAGACCTTGCCCGTGAAACTGCAAATATGATAGTAATAGATGATAATTTTAAATCAATTGTAGCAGGTGTTAAAGAAGGTAGAGTTGCTTATGCTAATATTAGAAAAATTATTTACTTCTTAATATCTTGTGGACTTGCTGAAGTATTATTCTTCTGTCTATCAATTCTATTTGATTTACCTATGCCACTTGTAGCAATTCAGCTATTATGGCTTAATGTAGTAACTGATGGTATCCAAGATTTGGCATTATCATTTGAAAAAGCTGAAGATGGTATAATGAAAGAAAAACCAAGAAATCCTAAAGAACCATTATTTGATAAAAATTTATTTCAAGAAATTATTTTCTCTGGTCTTGTTATTGGATGTTTAGTATTTGCAGTATGGTATTTTTTAATTAATGGTTTAAATATGGAAGTTAATGCTGCAAGAGGATATATTATGGCATTAATGGTATTCATTCAAAACATTCATGTATTTAATTGTCGTAGTGAAAGAAACTCTGCATTTACAGTTTCAATTAGTTCAAATAAACTTATTGGAGTAGCATTCTGTAGTTCAATTATTTTACAAGTAATAGTTATGGAAGTTCCAATACTTTCTAAATTTTTACAAACTACATCAATACCTATTATTGAATTAATATATCTATTTGTAATAGCTATATTTGTATTATTAATTGTTGAATTATATAAAAAGATAAAATATAAAAATAATAATTAGAGTATAAAACAATACTCTTTTTTTTATACTTTTGATATAATTTAATAAAGATATGAGGTTATAATGGCAAGAAGAAAAAAACAAAGTAAAAAGAGTATAATTATTACTATCATAATTGCACTTTTAATAGTTTTATATAATAAATATGAAACAGAAATAAAAAATTTTATATATAGTAATGCTTATAAATCTTATAGTATAGAAGAAATACCAGCATATAATGGGGAAAACTATGTAGTTATCAACAATAATGAACCAGCATTTACAGAAAATGATTTAAGTACTGAATCATTTGAAACTTATAGTTCACAAGATGCTTTGGGTAGATGTGGTGTTGCCTATGCAAATATTGGAATTGATTTAATGCCCACTGAAGAAAGAGGCAGTATTGGTAGTATTAAACCAACTGGTTGGCATACAGTTAAATATGATATTGTTGATGGGAAATATTTATATAATAGATGTCACTTAATTGGTCATCAATTATCTGGTGAAAATGCTAATTCCGAAAATTTAATAACTTGTACAAGACAAATGAATGTTGAAGGAATGTTACCTTTTGAAAATGAAATAGCAGATTATGTAAAATCTACCAAAAATCATGTTTTATATCGAGTAACACCAATATATGAAGGTGCTAATTTGCTTGCTAGCGGAGTACAAATGGAAGCTTTATCAGTTGAAGATAACGGTAAAGGAATTAAATTTAATGTATATGTTTATAATGTTCAAGATGGAATAAATATTAATTATAGTGATGGAGAAAGTAGTTTAAAAAAATAATTTTCCAATAAAAAAATCTTATGTTATAATGAATTTATAGAGGTGAGTTATGGAAGAAAAACAAAAAGGATATTTACTTGGAATAGTAGGTGCCCTAATAGGTGGATTAATTGGTACAATCCCATGGATTATTTTATACGTATATGCAAATATGATATACTCATTACTTGCATTCATTGTTGCAATGGCAGCATTAAAAGGGTATGAATTATTTAAAGGAAAAGTTGATAAAAAATTACCATATATAATAGGAGCTATCTCAATTATTTGTATTACAATAGCAACTTTAGTAATAATACCAAATCTTTTATTAGTTAAAGAAATTGGTACAACTTCATTAGCTAATTTTAAATTATTATATGCTGATAGTGAATTTGCTGGAGCAATAATTGGCGACTATATTATGTCTTTATTGTTTACTATTTTAGGAATTAGTGGTGTTTTTGCATCAATCAAAAAGCAAGTAAATAACGGAAGTCAAAAAATTGATTTAAACTATAATGAAAATGCAGTTAGTGACGAAGAGAGAACACAAATAAAAGAAATATTTGTTAAATATAATGCATTAGATAAACATAATGCTATTAGCAAAGAAACACTATTACGAGAAAAAGAAGATTTAGAAGAAAAAATAAATTATTTAGTAAGTATAGGAATTATTAAAATATATAAAAAAGAATATTACTATAATGAAAAAAATGAAAATAAAAAAGTTAGTAAAACAAAATCATGGGTTATTATAGCAATAGTATTTGCAGTATTATTAGGCGTTGGAATATTTAGTAGTTCACTTTCAGATGATAATCAAAAAGAAACAACAGAAAATAGAGTTATATCTTATAGTATTCCTAAGGGATATCAAGAATATGATTATGATGATGAAACAGGAACTGGTTGGTATTATTTACCTAAAAAAGATTTAAGTGGGGATTCTGGTGGCATAGATGTATCTTATGCTACTGATGCAACATTACTTGAAAATATAGATGTCTTAAAAGATAGTATTAATAATTCTTTTACTACTGCAGGATATAAAGTAATTAATAGCAATGATATAGAAAATGATAAAGGTTATCGTGTATTAGAATATGTTATAACAATAGAAGACTATAAAGAATACATATATTATATATTTAATGATGATGATTATGCTATTGTTGATGGTATTGAATATACTGATAAAAAAGATAATAATATAGAAAGTGCTACTAAAGAAATAGCTAACTCATTAAAATGGAATAAATAAGAAGAACTTTTTAAGTTCTTTTTTTATAATAAAAATTTCATATAATTATCACAAATAAATTCTAAAATATAGAATGTTTTAAATTAGTTGAAATATAATTTAATTATTGATAAAATCAATTAATGAAAAAAGTATAGAAAGGAATTTATATATGTTTAAATTATTTAAAAAAATGGGTAAAAAACAATTAATATATGCCCTTATTTGTGTAGCATTTATTTCCTTAAATGTATATTTAGAATTAAAAATTCCTGATTATATGTCAGAGATAACTATTTTAGTTCAAACTGAAGGTAGTAGTTGGAGTGCTATATTAAAAGAAGGCGGATATATGCTTCTTTGTGCTTTCGGTAGTTTAATAGCAAGTTTTGTAGTTGGTTATTTTGCTGCTCATGTAGCATCATATTTTGGTAAAATAACAAGAAAAAGTGTATTTGAAAAAGTAGGTAGATTTAGTACTGAAGAAATTAAGAAATTTTCAACAAGTAGTTTAATTACTAGAACAACAAATGATGTAGTTCAAGTTCAAATGCTTATTTCTATGGGGCTTCAAGCTATGATTAAGGCACCAATTATGGCAACTTGGGCAATCATAAAAATATCAGGTAAAAACTTATCTTGGAGTTTGGCTACTGGAGTAGGAGTAGTAATATTATTAATAACTATTTCAATAATAATGTCTTTAGTATTTCCTAAATTTAAATTAGTTCAAAAACTTACAGATAATTTAAATAGAATTACTAGAGAAAATTTAACCGGTATTAGAGTAATTCGTGCATTTAATGCCGAAGGATTTCAACAAAAAAGATTTGAAAATGCTAATGAAGAATTAAAAAATTTACAATTGTTCAATCAAAAAACAATGGGATTTTTATCACCAGTTATGTCATTAGTATCATCTGGACTTTCTTTATCAATTTATTTTATTGGGGCCATACTTATTAATGAAGCTAATATGATGGATAAATTAACATTATTTGGTGATATGGTAGTATTTTCATCATATGCAATGCAAGTAATAATGTCATTTATGATGTTAATAATGATTTTTATAATATATCCAAGAGCTTCTGTTTCAGCAAAAAGAATTTTAGAAGTTTTAGAAACAGAAGAATCTATTAAAGATGGAGATGTAATTGATGGTAAAGAAAGTGGTACTGTAGAATTTAAAAATGTATCATTTAAATATCCTGATGCGGAAGAATATGTGTTAGAAAATATTTCTTTTAAAGCTAACAAAGGTGAAACAATTGCATTTATTGGATCAACTGGTTCAGGAAAATCGACATTAATAAATTTAGTGCCAAGATTTTATGATGCAACTGATGGCGAAGTTTTAGTAAATGGTGTAAATGTTAAAGATTATAAAATAGAAGCATTAAATAATGTTATTGGTTATGTGCCACAAAAAGCAGTAATGTTCAATGGAACAGTTAATGAAAATGTTAGTTATGGTGAAAATGGTAAAGATAAACCAACAAACGAGGAAATAAAAGAAGCAATTAAAGTTGCTCAAGGAACAGAATTTGTTGAAAAAATGGAAAATAAATATGAATCAATAATAGCTCGAGGCGGAACAAATATATCTGGAGGACAAAAACAAAGACTTGCAATAGCTAGAGCAATAGCAAGAAAACCAGAAATTTATATATTTGATGATTCGTTTAGTGCTCTTGACTATAAAACAGATTTTGTCCTTAGAAAAGAATTAAAAAAATATACAAAAGATGCAACAAATTTAATAGTAGCACAACGTATTGGGACTATTAAAGAAGCTGATAAAATATTTGTACTTGACGAAGGTAAAATGGTTGGTTGTGGTACACATAAAGAATTACTTAAAAATTGTGAAGTTTATAAAGAGATTGCTTTATCTCAATTAGGAGAGGAGGAAGTAAATAATGCATCCAGGTAGAAGAGGACCTCGAAATTTAGAGAAAGCAAAAGATTTTAAAAAATCAATGTTAACATTAGTTAGTTATTGTAAGCCATATTTAATACCAGTAATAGTATCAATAATCCTTGCTATGATAAGTTCAATTTTATCAATTATAGGTCCAGATAAATTAAAAGATATAACAAATTTAATTACACAAGGTTTAATGACTGGTATTGATATGACAGAAGTAAAACGTATAGTTTTATTACTAGCATGTATTTATATAATAAGTGCAGTTTTTGGATACATACAACATTATATAATGGCTGTAGTTACTAATAAATTTTCTAAACAATTAAGAAAAGAAATATCAGAAAAGATAAATAGAATGCCACTTAAATATTTTGATAAAAATAGTTATGGTGATATATTATCAAGAGTAACAAATGATGTTGATACCTTAAGTCAAACATTAAATCAAAGTTTAGGCACACTAGTTAGTGCCATTACATTATTAATTGGTTCTATATTAATGATGTTTATTACAAATGGATTGATGGCTTTAACAGCAATATTTTCTAGTGTTTTTGGTTTTATATTTATGTTTATGATTATAGGAAGAAGTCAAAAATATTTTGAAAAATTACAAAATGAAATTGGTGAACTTAATGGCCATATAGAAGAAATGTATTCTGGTCATAATGTTGTAAGAGTATATAATGGAACAAAAAAATCTAATGAAGAATTTGATGAAATAAATAATAGACTTTCAGAAAATGTTAGAAAAAGTCAATTCTTATCAGGATTAATGCATCCGTTTATGGGATTCATTGGTAATTTTGGCTATGTTTGCGTTTGTATAGTAGGAGCAATTCTTACTATGAATGAAGTTATTGACTTTGGTGTAATTGTAGCCTTTATGATGTATGTAAGATTATTTACTCAGCCACTTAATCAAATTGCTCAATCAATATCTAGTTTGCAATCATGTGCGGCATCTTCTGAACGAGTTTTTGAATTCTTAGATGAAGAAGAAATGACTAGCGAAAATCATTTAACTAAAAAATTAGTAAGAAATGAAGTTAAGGGCGCTATAGAATTTAAACATGTTAAATTTGGTTATGATGAAGATAAAACTATAATAAAAGATTTTAATGTTTCAGTTAAACCAGGAGAAAAAATTGCAATTGTAGGACCTACAGGAGCAGGTAAAACAACAATGGTTAATTTACTTATGAAATTCTATGATATTAAAGATGGTGACATTTTAATAGATGAAGTTTCGACTAAAGAATTAACAAGAAAAAATATTCATGATTTATTTATTATGGTATTACAAGATACATGGTTGTTTGAAGGCACAATAAAAGAAAATATTAAATATAATAAACAAAATATTACAGATGAGAGAGTAAAAGAAGTTTGTAAAGTAGTTGGACTTCACCACTTTATTAAATCTCTTCCTAATGGTTATGATACTTACCTTACTGATAATGAATCACTATCTTCTGGTCAAAAACAATTACTTACAATAGCGCGTGGTATGGTAGAAGATGCCCCATTCTTAATTTTAGATGAAGCTACATCAAGTGTAGATACTAGAACTGAAGAATTAGTACAAAAAGCAATGGATAAATTAACTGAAGGAAGAACATCATTTATTATTGCACATAGATTATCGACAATAAAAAATGCAGATTTAATATTGATGATGCAAGAAGGAAATATTGTAGAATATGGAACTCATGAAGAATTATTAAAATTAAATGGTAAATATGCCGAACTTTATAATTCTCAATTTGAAAAATTAGAAGAGTAATCTTCTATTTTTTTGTGATAATTTATATGTTAAAATAAATATGACAAACGGAGGTATCGTATGAGTAAAGTAGTAGTAATTGGAGCGGGTGCATCAGGTATAATTGCATCTCTTAAAGCATCACAAAAGAATGAAGTATTACTTATTGATGGAAATTCTCAATGCGGTAAAAAACTATTAGTAACTGGAAATGGTAAATGCAATTATTGGAATGAAGATATAAGTTTAAAAAATTATTTTACAAGTGATACTGATGTATTAAACAAAATATTAGAACATAAAAATGAAGTCTTAGATTATTTATATAGTCTTGGAATATATCCTAAAGTTAAAAATGGATATTATTATCCAGCATCAGGTCTTGCTGCAAGCATTAGAGAAATATTTGAAAGAGAATTAGATAGATGTAATGTTAAAACTTTATATAATACAAAAGTTTTAAATATTGAAAAAAATACTGATAAGTTTATTATTACAACAGAATATGAAAAAATTGAAGCTGATAAAGTCATCATTGCAACAGGTTCTAAAGCAGCCGTTAAAACAGGTAGTGATGGTTCATGTTACGAAATTATTAAGAATTTTGGCCATAAAGTAAATGAAGTATTACCAGCTTTAGTAGGATTAAAGACAAATGATAAGTCTATAAAGGAATGGGTTGGAGTAAGATGTGATGCTAAAATTAGTTTATTTATAGATAATAAAAATGTTATAGAAGAAAGTGGAGAAATCCAATTAACTGAAGATGGTATAAGCGGAATATGTACATTTAATATTTCTGGAGTAGTATCAAAAGCTATATATGAAAATAAAAATGTATTAGTAAAAATAAATTTTGTCCCAAGCATTGAAAATTTTTATGATTTCTTTGAAGAAAGAAATGAAAAATTAAATAATAGAACAATTGAAGAATTATTAGAAAGTATTCTTAATTATAAACTTACTTCAGTTATACTAAAAAAAAGTAGAATAAAAAAGGACAGTTACTGGGATAATTTAACTGACAACGAAAAATTAATATTAATTAAAAATATTACAGATTTTGATTTAGAAATAAATAATACTAATTCATATGATAAAGCACAAGTATGTACTGGTGGTATTCCATTAAATGAAATAAATAATAATATGGAATCTATTTATCAAAATGGTTTATATTTAATTGGAGAAATACTAGATGTAGATGGTAAATGTGGTGGATTTAACTTAGCATTTGCATTTATTACAGGTTATTTAGCAGGAAAGAGTATTTAATATGATAAAAGTAAGACAAATAAAAGTTGAAGTATTATCTGATAGTGATAATACTAGATTAAATGCATTACTAAGAAAGACTAAATTAACTAAAGAAAGTATTTTAAATTATAGAATTACTAAACAATCATTAGATGCTAGAGATAAAGAATGTATATATTATGTTTATGAGATGGTTGTAGAAATTAATAATGAAGAAAAATATTTACAAAGAAATAAAAATAAAGATATAGAATTTTATCAAGAAGAAGTATATGAATATCAAAAAGAAGGTAAAAAAGATTTAAATAACAATATTGTAATTGTTGGAAGTGGCCCAGCTGGATTATTTGCAGCGTATATCTTAGCAGAGAATGGTTATAAGCCAATAATTGTTGAACGTGGAAAAAGAGTAGAAGAAAGAATTAAAGATGTTGAAGAATTTTGGAATACAAATAAATTAAATTTAAATTCTAATGTTCAATTTGGTGAAGGAGGAGCAGGAACATTTTCTGATGGTAAATTAAATACTTTAATCAAAGATAAAAATAATAGAATGAAAAAAGTATTTAAAACATTTGTTGAATGTGGTGCTCCAGAAGAAATTCTATATAGTTATAAACCTCATATTGGTACTGATAAGTTACGTAATGTAATAAAAAATATGCGTAACAAAATAATTGATATGGGTGGTAAATTTTTATATGAAACAACTTTAACCAATGTCATAGTGCAAAATAACCAATTGCAAAAAATTGTAGTAAATAATAATGAAGAAATACTATGTGATGCATTAATTCTTGCAATTGGTCATTCTGCTCGTGATACATTTGAAATGTTACATAAAAATAATTTAGAAATGACTAATAAACCATTTGCAGTCGGTCTTAGAATAGAACATAATCAAAAAATGATCGATGAATCACAATATGGTAAAAAATATGCTAATGTATTATCAAAGAGTACATACAAATTAACACATCAATCATCAAATGGAAGAGGAGTATATACTTTTTGTATGTGTCCTGGTGGATTTGTTGTTAATGCAAGTAGTGAAGAAAAACGTTTAGTGGTCAATGGTATGAGCAATCATGATCGAAGCGAAGAAAACTCTAATAGTGCTATTATTGTAACTATATCAGAAAAAGATTATGGAACTAATATTTTAGATGGTGTTAAATATCAAAGAATGTTAGAAGAAAAAGCATATAGTTTATGTAATGGAAAAATACCATTACAATTATATAAAGATTATAAAGAGAACATAATAAGTAAAGAATTTAGAAATGTTAAACCTGTTATAAAAGGAGAATATGATTTTGCTAATTTGAATGAATTATTTTCAAACGAAATTAATGATTCAATAAAAGAAACCATTGAAGTATTTGGTAAAAAAATTAATGGTTTTAATAATGATGATGCAATACTTATTGGTGTTGAAAGTAGAACATCATCTCCGGTAAAAATTATTCGTAATGAAAATTCTGAAAGTAATATTAAAGGAATATTTCCTTGTGGTGAGGGTGCTGGTTATGCTGGAGGAATTACTTCTGCAGCAATTGATGGCATAAAAGTAGCGGAAGCTATAGGTAAAATTTATAGATAAAAAACTACTACATTTTTTGCAGTAGTTTTTTTGTGGCAAAAATTCTCAACAAAATTTTTTGAAAAATTTGACTCCGGGGGGGGTAATATATACTTACCTTATAAATAAAAGAAGGGTAAGATAATATGAGAGTTGTTAACAAAAAACTTTGGATAATAACGATAACTTTGTTAGTAGTAATAGAATGTGTGTTTACATATTTATCAGTTAAATCATATGGTAATAAAGATATAACTGAGATAAAAGAAGAAAATAAAGTAAATAAAGAAATGTTTTCAATGTATGTAGAAAATAAAGATGGAGATTACGTAGAATATACAGATAGTGAATATTATCCAATAGGATTAAAATATTACTTTAACGAAGAAAGAAGTAATTGTACTGATAATAAAGGAAAAGTAGTAAGCAATGTAATATCGTATAACAACAATAAAATAACAGTTAGTAGTAATAAAACATTATTCTGTTATTTGTACTTTGATTTAGATAAA
>JAFSAI010000025.1 GCA_017441065.1 Bacilli bacterium
AAAAATTTGACTTCGGGGGGGGTAATATATACTTACCTTATAAAATAGATAAGGAAGAAAGAATATGCAAGTTGTTAACAAAAAAATGTGTGTGATAGTAATATTAGTGTTAGTAATAATAGAAAGTTGTACATTGTTTCTAATGTATAAGTCATATAGTAATAAGAATACAAATTTAGATGAAGTAAATTTAAATATAAGTAATTCAAATATGTTTGCCATAATGTTAGAACAAGAAGATGGAACATATAAAGAAGATAATAGTAATACATGGCCAACAGATGGATATACATATAATGCATCAATGTCAGGATGTATAGATATAAACGGTAATAAATTAGATGGAGTACTTAGTTATGATGCAACAAATAATATAGCAACAGTAGATACTGGAAATACAAGTTATTGTTATTTATATTTTAGTAAGCCTAAAAGTGCGCCAGGAACAATGTTAGAAGGAAAAGAAAATATAACATTTACATTAGAAGGTGGATTATATAGATATCAGGGTACACAAGTAGAAGTAGATAATAATTATATATGTTTTGGAACTTCAGATAAAAATGAATGCACAAATGACAAAAATACATATATGTATAGAATAATTGGAGTAACATCAGATAATAAACTAAAACTTATAAAAAAAGAAACTTATGAAGATGACATGACAAATTGGGGATGTGCAACTGGTATTAAAACAAACTCATTTATTTATCTTGATAACGGCGATAATAATTGGAATGAATCTAGTACATACGTAATATTAAATGGAATTAATGTATCTCCAGACTTATCATTTGTAAATGGAAGTTTGTATCCTTATATGGCTACAGAAAGTGAATGGTACAATATGATTGAATATGTTGATTGGAAATATGGGAGAACATTTAATTATACTATGATTGGGGATTATAGTGCTTCAAGTATTTACGAGATAGAAAACGGATTCACAGATAGTGTAAATGCAAAAATAGGGTTAATGTATATACATGATTATTACTATGCATATCCAGGTGGTAATCCGGGTAATGCAAGTAATGCCAAAACATCATGGATACATTTAAGTCATAATGATAAAGAATTTTCCTATTGCGATGGTTCAAGTTATCTTGCGCTTGATGTTTTAATTACACAAAGTGATTATGATGATGATGATAATTTGACTTTTCAATTTGCAATTAAAGATGATGGAACTGTGGTGGGTGGTGGTATACCTTATGTTGTTCGCCCGGTATTCTATTTGAAATCTGCTGTAGAAATAACTGGAGCAGGTACAATAGATGATCCATATATAATAAATTAAAAATCGTCAATGAAGACGTTAAAATAAATATGAAAGATACACACATATCTTTCTTCCTAAAATAAAAAAGCTATTCTATTTTGAATAGCTTTTAATATGTTCTAAAATTTTCTATATAATCCAATAGCTTTGCCTAAGATAGTACAATTATTTAAAATGATTGGATCCATAGTATCATTTTCTGGTTGCAATCTAATATGGTCTTTTTCTTTGTAGAATGTTTTAATTGTTGCTTCGTTTTCTTCAGTCATAGCTACAACAATGTCACCATTTTTGGCATTACTTTGTTTTTGAACAATGACATAATCTCCATCATAAATACCCGCGTTAATCATTGATTCGCCACTTACGTGTAGCGTGAATACTGTAGCAGTAGCTGGAATTAATGATGCTGGGATATCAAAAAATTCATTTGGTTGTTCTATAGCTGTAATAGGTGAACCAGCAGTAATTTTTCCAAGTAAAGGCACTTTTACGATATCTTCATTTTGTTCTAAATATTCGTTTTCGCATAAAATTTCAATTGTTCTAAATTTGTTACTAGTAGTTTTAATATATCCTAGTTGTTCTAAGTTTTTCATATGTACAAATACTGTAGCAGGGCTAGATAAATTAACTCCTTTACATATTTCTCTGATAGCTGGTGGATAACCATGATCAGCTATATATTTCTTTATATAATCGAGTACATCTTTTTGTCTTTTTGTGATTTCAGTTCCTTTCATAACTTCCTCCTAAATTAATTTTACAACACCATATGTAAAATGTCAAACAATTGTTTCTTTTTGTAATTGACACAAACAAATGTTTTTGGTAATATTGAAGTGTAAGAAGGAGTGATATTATGAAAAAAACATTAAACAATATTGGAGGACTTATTTTGTTCTATTCGGTCATCGTGATTGGAGTATTACTCTTAAATATGAGGTTTTCTTACTTAAATGAAGTTAATGCTGGAAATATAGATAATTCTTATATAGCAATGAATAATTAAATTCATTGTTTTATTTTGAAAAAAATATTATAATTATTAAGAGGGTATAAAATATGAAAAAGAAAATATTAGTTATGTATGCAAGATATGGTTCTGGACATAAGTCTATTGCTGAATATGTTGCTAAATATATTGAAGAACACAATGATAAAGTTGAAGTTAAAACATTAGATATAACAGATTATGGGAATTTTATTGGAAGAATGTCAGTAAAATTGATGGACTGGGTTTGTAAACGTCGTCCAGAACTTATATTTGATACGGCATATGAAATATTGGACCATAAATTGTCATCATTAGGTCATAATGTATTTTCTAGAAAATGCTATGATAATGAAAGTTTAAGAAAAATTATTAAAGATTACAATCCTGATATAACTATATCTAGTCATTTTTATTGTAGTAATATTATTCATTATTACAATGATATTAAATTAATTAATAGTAAATTATTTACAATAATAACTGATTATAGAACACATGAATGGTGGACTAAAAATCATAAAAAAGAAACTGGTTTTATAGTGGGTAATGAAATGGTTAAAGAGGAATTAATAAGAAGAGGTGTTGATCCTAAAAAAGTTTATGCTTTTGGACTTCCTTTAAATATTACCCAAATAAATAAATTGGATCCAGATGAATTTATTTTAAAAAGATATAATTTAACAGGAAATAAAAAAATATATCTATTCTTTGGTGGAAGTACTGCAGGAAGTATGTATTATTATGATTATTTTAAAACTATAGCAAAAATGAATTTGAATGCTGATATTATTTTTATTAGTGGTAAGAATGAAAAATTAAAATACAAATGTGAAAAGTATGTCAAAAATAAAGGTATAAAAAATATTACAGTTTTAGGATTTTCAACTGATGTATTTAACTTGATGAAAATAAGCGACTTAGTTATTAGTAAACCAGGAGGCGCCACTGTAACTGAATGTTTAGAAATGAAAGTTCCAATGATTCTAGTGCCTGGCATGGGTGGACAAGAAAAATATAATGCTAGATTTATGTCGAAGAAAAAATATGGAATAAAAGCAAGAGGATTATGGTCTTTTAGAAGATGTTTAAATAAAATAGAAAAGAATCCTAATATTATAAATAAAATGCATGATAAAATGCTAGAATTAGATAATAATAAATCTGTAGAAAAAATAAATGATTTAATAAATAAAATATAATGTAGTAAAGGAGTTTTATTATGAGTAAATTAGATACTAATATAGTAAACAATATAAAAATGTTAAGCTTAGATATGATAAAAGAAGCTGGAAGTGGCGATGCAGGTATTGCCCTAAGTAGTTCTAATATATTTTATACATTATTTGCTAAACATTTAAAATTTGATAATAAAAATCCTAACTGGATTAATCGAGATAGGGTAATTATTAGTAATAGATTATTACCAATTATGTATTCTACTTTACATATGTTTGGGTTTAATATATCAATTGATAGTTTAAAAGAATTTAAAAAATTAAATTCTAAATTACTAGGATATGCAAAGCCGGAAGTAGAAGGAATAGAAGTGGCTAGTAATAATTTGGGAGACGTAATTACTTCCTCAATAGGTATTTCTTTGGGAGAACGTTACTTAGAATCATTAGTTAAAATAGAAAACCCTAAATGTAACTTAATTAATTTTAATACATTTTGTATTTGTACATATGAAGAAATTATGAAAGGATCAACTTATGAAGCTTTATCTTATGCTGGTAAAGAAAAATTAAATAAACTAGTTATTATAGTAGTTAAAGATGATATAGCAAGAGATTCTAGTACAAAAGAAGTATATACAGAAGATTTAGAAGAAAGATTTAATAGTATAGGATATGAACTGATTCCTGTTAAAGGTAATTCAATAAGTGTGATTGATGAAGCTATTGAAGAAGCTCTAGATACTAAGAAACCAAGTATTATAGTAGTAAGTAATACATATGCTAAAGATAGCTTAAGAGAAGGATCAAATCAATTCTTTAATATGCCTCTTACTAATGATGATATGGATAATTTGAGAACTAAATATAAAATTGATTTACCATTTAATGTAAATAAAGAATATTATAGTGAATTAAATAAAGTGATAGATAAAAGATTATCTAAACATTTAAGTAAGTGGAACTCATTAAAAGAAGAGTGTCTTAAAGATTTAAAATTAAAAGAAATTATCGAATTTTTAGAAACTAAAAATGTAAAAGTAGCATTTAATGCTGAGAATATAAAATTAAATGATAATTATGAAGAAGAATTAAATTTAGGACACAGTAAAATATTTAATATTTTAGCTAGTAAAAGTCCATTTGTTTTAAGTTTGAGCGATGATAATTTTATTTATACTCATTGTAGTATTAGCAAATCAGAATCTATGAATATTAATAATCCAACAGGTAGAAATATTTTATTTGGTGGAAGAAGTGAAGCGATGGGTGGAATTGCTAATGGCCTTGCTAGTTTAGGATTTAAAGTGTTTGTTAGTACACCACTTATAAATAGTAATATTTTAAGACAATCTATTAAATTTAGTGCAGCTAATAATTTACCAGTTCATTATATATTTACACAAGATACATTTACTAATACATACGAAAATTATGGTTATAGTTGTGTAGATGAAATAAATAGTTTAAGATTAATTCCTAATTTGATTAATTTTCGTCCAGCAGATATTAATGAAGTCATTGGAGTATACAATATATTAGCTAGTTATAAAAAAGCTACAACAATTATTTTAGGTAGTGATAAAACTAAAAAAATAGAAGGAACAAATTATAAATATGTTGTAGCGGGAGCATATCGTGCAAAACGTGAAAAAGGTGAAGCAAACGGGATAATAATTGCTACAGGAAGTGAAGTGGCATTAGCTAAAAGAGTTGCTGAAGAATTATTCCCATATGGAATTGATTTTCGAGTAGTTACAATGCCAAGTCAAGAACTATTTAGAATGCAAAATGATAGATATAAATATAGTTTACTTCCTAAAGAATTAAAAACATTTGTAATAGAGTTTGGAAATAATGATTTATGGAGAGAATTTGCTACAAGTGAAGAATATATTTTTGGTTTAAATAAATATTCTGTATCTGGAACTAAAGAAGAATTATTGAGTTATTATGATCTAGATATAGATTCAATAAAAGCTAAAATTATAGAACTTATGAAAAATAATTAGCGTTCGACAAAACCTTACAAATTATACTTAAACTTTTTTGTATAATCTTTGTAGGGTGAATAGATAATGCGTACATTTTATATTTTTAAAATAAAAAAAGAACTAACAATATTAACTAAAGAAACACCATATAATCTTTATAGAACAATAGAAAATTTGTACTATCAAGATAATGATACTATGGGTGTTTCTTTTAAAATTTATAATGACTTATTTGATTTATTCGATAAAGATTATATAAATAAAAGAATAGATAACTTATTTAAAAGTAATAGATATTATAGTAGTGAAGGAGATATTCATAAAATAACTAATAAATATAGACCAGAAAATAGTACATTAAAAGTATACAAAAGTCATATTCTATTAAAAAGTGATGTTATAAATCCCACACTTTTAGTAAATTATTTAATGACTGATAATTTATTTGTTTGTGATTTTAAAAATAAAGATTATTTTTGGTTAAATGAATTTGTGAGATAGCTGTTTTTGTGATAAAATTAAGTAGTGATAGTATGAAGTTTAAATTAAATGATTATATAATAGAATATGAAGTAATTAGGAAAGATAATAAAAATCTTTATTTTCGTATTGATGAAAATTGTAAGCTAGTAATAACTGCTCCAAGATTTATAACAGATGACGAAATAAGAAATTTGATTACTAAAAATTCTGGTGCTATTTTAAAAATGTATGAAGATGCTCTTCAAAGAAAAGAAAGAAATGGTTTGTTTTGGTATTTGGGAAATGGTTATGAAGTTACTTTCGATAATCGTATTACGGAAATAAAGTTTGAAGATAATAAAATTACTTGTCATGATGAAGATGCTTTAAATAAGTTTTATAATGATGAATGTTTAAGAGTATTTAATGAAGAAATAGAAATATGTAAGAATTGTTTTAGTGAACTACCTGATTTTGACTTAAAAATACGTAAAATGCGTACTAGATGGGGAGTATGTAATACTAAAACTAAAACAATTACTTTAAATAGTGAATTATTAAAAAAAGATATATCATTAATTGATTATGTAATAATCCATGAGATGACGCATTTCTTTGAAGGAAATCACGGAAAGCATTTCTGGGAATTAGTAAGTATGGCTATACCAGATTATAAAGAGAGAAGAAAGAAACTTAGATATTAATGTCTAAGTTTTTATTGTTTATAAATATAATCTTTGTTAATATATATTATAGGATAGTGATGGTATGGATGCTTATCAAGATTATTTAAATGAGATAATAAATAGTACTTATGATGAAATAAAGCCTTTAATAGATAAGCTAAGTGAAGTAGGAAGATGTCCTGGATGTAATGGACATTATGTTGATGCCTATTGTAAGTATTGTGGATATGAAAAAGTTGAATTAAAAATTATTATCGATTCTATAGAATACAAATTAAATAGATTTAAAGATAAAGTTAGTAATTTACCTATTAGAGAAATGCCAATTAATAAATTATTTAATTTATTATATACCTTAAAAGGAATTGAAATTTCATCTATAAAACAATTACTTAGTGAATATGAATATGATAAAGTGATGTTAGAAACTTATAAAAGTAGTTTATTAAAAATGAGTAATAATGAACCTTTAGAAGAACTTGAATTACAATCTATTGAAATTCAAATCTTGAAAAATGATTCTAATCTTAATTTAGAACCAGTATTTTCATATTTTATTCATGAAGCAATAATGAGAAGACCTAAAATTAGTTTTGAAACTTTTGAAATATTAATCCAAAATTTTGTTGAGAATAAAATGAAAACATATTATCCAAATCCTAAATGTATAATACAAACATCTAATGATATGTCTATCAAACAAAAAGAAAGACAAACAGTTGGTCAAGCAAGCTATAATAAAGTATGGCTTTCTTTAGAGGAAGTAAAGGCAATGTATTATGAAGGAAGTACAGCACTTCTTAACTCAATGTACCATGAGCTAGCTCACACAATGCAATATAAACAAGCATTTGCTGGATTTAATTTAAATGTTTATATAATAAAAGAAATTAAAGAGCATATTCTTACTCAACTATTAGAAGGTTATTATGAAGAAAATTATGATTACATATCTTATGAATTAGAAGCAGAATATTATGGTTTATTGAATGCAATGTTGTATTTAAAAGAAATTGGCTTTACTGTTGATACTAAAAGACACGACAAAGATTTAGAATTATTAAAAACAAGAATGAACGAAGAAAAAAGATATTATAATGGTGAAGAATCTACCGTAGATGTTTTATTTGAAGAAATAATTTATAGACATCCAGAACTATTAGATAGACATCCTCAATTAAAATACTTATATAAGGTAGAAGGGACTAAAGTTTATCCAAAATCTGAAGAAGAATTAATTGATGATTATAATATGCATATGGATGAACCAGGAATATCTTTAGATGATAAAGAATTTTATAAAAAGTTTTATGGATATTTCTTAGGTACAGGTGGTAGAAAGTAAAATTTAGAAGTGTTTCTTTAACACTTTTTTTATTGTCATTTGTTGTAAAAAATGTCTTGTTTTAGTATACTAATGGTGGTGATTTACATGGAACTTACTAGCATTAATAATGAAAGAGTTAAATTTTGGCAAAAATTAAATCAAAAGAAATATAGAGATATTGAGAAATTATTTTTAGTTGAAGATGAACATTTAGTTACTGAAGCTTTAAAAAAAGGAATAGTTAAAGAAATAATTGCATTAAATAAAGAAGAGGTATATGATGTACCAACTTATTATGTTACTGATAAAATAATGAACGTTATTTCGAGTCAAGTTACTAGTGCCAAAATTATTGCTGTTTGTGAAGAATTAGAAGAAAGAGAAGTTAATGGCAATATATTAGTGTTAGACAAGTTACAAGATCCTGGTAATTTAGGTACAATCATAAGAAGCGCGGTAGCATTTAATTTTGATTCAATTATACTTAGTAATGATTCAGTAGATTTATATAATCCAAAAGTAATAAGAGCATCAGAAGGAATGATTTTTTATATTAATGTTATTAGAACAAATATAATAGATTTCTTAGATAATTTAGATAGTGAATATACAAAAATAACTACAGATGTTGTTAATGGAAAAAACATCAAAGAAATTAAGTTTAATAAATGTGCCTTAGTTATTGGTAATGAAGGAAACGGCGTAAGTAACGAAGTAAAAGGCAAGTGTGATGAAAAAGTATATATTAAAATGAATGATAATTGTGAAAGCTTGAATGCTGGAGTATCAGCAAGTATATTAATGTATGAGGTAAACCATGAATAATTATATTGAAGTAGGAAAAATAATTAATACTTTTGGTATTAAAGGAGAACTTAAAGTAGTGAGTGATTTTGAATTTAAAGATCAAGTTTTTGCTAAAGAATTTACAATATATATTGGTGAATTAAAGATAAAAGAAATTATTAGTAATCATCGAGTTCATAAGAATTATGATTTAGTTACTTTAAAAAATTATTCTAATATAAATGAAGTATTAAAATATAAAGGAAATAAAATATATGTTTTAAGAAATAATTTAAATCTTAATTCAGATGATTATTTATTAAGTGATTTGATTGGTTTAGAAGTGTATGATAATAATACCTTAATTGGAGTAATTATAGATTATGACAATTCTTTAAATAATGTATTATTAAAAGTTAAGGGAGAAAAAACTTTTTATTTACCAATGGTAGAAGCTTACATAAAAAAAGTAGATATAAATAATAAAAGAATAGAAACAATAAATGGAAGTGATTTAATAATATGAGAATAGATATTTTAACGCTTTTTCCAAAAATGTTTGATGGCTTTTTATCAGAATCTATTATAAAAAGAGCAATAAATAATGGAAAAGTAGAAATTAATGTTATAGATTTTAGAAAATATTCATTATTAAAAAATGGTCAAGTAGATGATACACCTTATGGTGGTGGTGCTGGTATGGTTTTAATGTGTGAACCAGTAATTAGAGCAATCGAAGATTTAAAAACTGATGATTCTCTTGTAATACTTACTTGTCCTCAAGGTAATGTTTATAATGAAAAAATTGCTTATGATTTAACTAAACATAAACATTTAATTATTGTATGTGGCCATTATGAAGGCTATGATGAACGTATTAGAGAATTTGTTGATGTAGAAATTAGTATTGGTGATTATATATTGACTGGTGGAGAAATACCAGCAATGGCTATTACAGATTCAGTTACAAGACTAATTGATGGAGTAATAAATAAAGATTCATATCTAGAAGATTCATTTACTAATAATTTGCTTGATTATCCAACATATACAAAACCCGCTGATTTCAGGGGAATGAAAGTTCCCGAAGTATTAACAAGTGGAAATCATGCCAAAATCAAAGAGTACAGAAAAAATGAACAAATAAAAAGAACGAAAGAAAGAAGACCTGATCTTCTAGAGAATTATCATGAAGAATAGCTTAAAAAAACTAAATAGTGAATTTACTGTAGTTGAAAAAGAAAATAATGTTAAATTCACAATTTCAAAAAGTGAAGAAGAAAAATTATTTGTTTATGATGAAGAATTAGTAGAGAATATAATTGATAGTAATTTTAATCAAAAATATCGTAAACTTTTATATTTGGTTATGGATATCGAAGAAAATGAAGATAGCGCAGATTCAGACTGTGAACTTGCACTAATTAAAATAGAAGAGTTAAAAAACTTATTGTTATCTAAATATTATAAATATATTAGTAGAGAACTTTTAAATAAATATTTAAAAATGATGATGTTATTAGAAGAAAAATTAACTATTCCAAGAAGAGGTCGAGGTAGATAAAAATGAAAAGTAGATATGATTTACATATTCATTCTACATTTTCTGATGGGGAAGATGATGTTGATACTTTAATAGAAAAAATGAAATCAGAAGGTATAACTACTTTTTCAATAACTGACCACGATAATATTGACTCTATTAATTATTTGAAAAATAAAAATTTAGAAAAAATAAATTATATAAGTGGGGTAGAAATAAGTTCTTATTATAAGAAATTAGGCATTCATATATTAGGTTATTATATAGATGGAAATACAAAAGCTTTAAAAAGGTTACTTATTAAAATTAATCAAAGACGAAAAAAGAGAATGAAAGAGATTTTAAAAAAATTAAAACTTAGAAATGGTATTACTTTAAGTGATGATGATTTTGAAATTCTAATGAATGGAAATAATATTGGCAAAAAAACTTTATCTAAAATTTTGGTTAAGAAAAATTTAGGTAATGATTATAAAGAAATAAGAAATAATTACTTATCTAACATGAATTGTAAAGTAAGTTATAGAGCTAATATAAAGAAAGTTTGTGATGTAATAAAAGTAGCTGGTGGTATTCCTGTTTTAGCTCATCCAAAAGAAATAGAACTAAGATATAATGTAAAATTAGATACTATTATAAGTAGTCTTATTAAATGTGGTATTAAGGGTATTGAAGTATATCATAGCATTCATACAGATGAAGATATAAAAAGATATTTAGAAATAGCTAATAAATATAATTTACTAATAAGTGGTGGTAGTGATTATCATGGAAGTAATAAAGCTAAATTAGGTTTACTTATGAAAGAAGACTATAATTTAGATTATACAAATTTTAGTATATTTAGAGGTAAATAATGAAAGTCATAACTATTAGAGAACCATTTGCTAGTTTAATTGCTACTAGTAAAAAGAAAATAGAAACAAGAAGTTGGAAAACAAATTATCGAGGAAAAATATATATTCATGCGGGACTTAGTAAAGTAACTAAAGAATATGATATTAGTAATATTAGTTATTTACTACAAGATTTAAAATATAGTTATGGATATATTATTTGTGAAGCAGAACTTATTGATTGCATTTATATGACCAAAGAATATATTGAGGATTTAAAGAGTAATAATTATCAAGAATATTTAGTTGGTAAATATGAAGAAGGAAGATATGCTTGGATACTTGATAATGTTAAACCATTAGAGAATAAAATAGAAGTTAAAGGAAAGTTGGGAATTTGGAATTATGAAAAATAGTGTGATAAATCTTAAAAAGAAAATATTATTAGTAATAGTTATTATTTTATTAATTATATTAGCGGTTTTAGGAGTTAGTTATATATTCCTTGATAAAGATACTAATGTTAAAGAAAAAGAATATATTGATATAATTGAAAAAGATAACTATGAATTGGATGGACAAGATGACATTATTCCTATTCTAGATAAAGAAGATGAAACAGTTTCTAATGAAGATGGTAGTGAAACAAAGCAGAATGAAGATGATAAATCCGAAGAAATTATAAAAACAGAAACAAAAAAAGATACAACAACTAAAGAAGAAGTAAAAAAAGAAGAAAATTCATCATCGCCATCTATATCAAAAACTTTTGTTAGTAGCAAAAATATTAATGAAGATTCAGTTAGTTATAAATACGGAGTTAAGATAACTACTACAAATACTTATAAAGTAGATACATATAGTGATGGAAGTGAAGATAAAACTAAAATAAGTAGCAAGACTATTTATGATAAAACTACATTTAATGCTACATCAAACGATTTAAAAAGTGAAGCTAGTACAATTGCTAGTAAAAATAAATCTATTTATCAAGAAGTTTTAAATCATGTAAATAATTATAGAAGTGAAGTAGGAGAAAATAATCTTACTTTAGATAATAATCTTAGTATAGCAGCAACCATAAGAGCACTAGAAATGGCATATACAGACAAATTTAGTCACACAAGACCTGATGGTAGTAATTGTTTTACAGTATTAGATGATTTAGGTATTATGGTATTTACTAGCGGAGAAAATATTGCTTATGGTTATAATAATGCATCTTCAGTGTCTAAGGGTTGGAGAGATTCTGAAGGACATTATAAAAATATGATTGATACTAATTTTAATAAAATTGGTGTTGGTATGGCTCAACTAGATGGTTATAAATATTGGGTGCAATTATTTAGCAATTAAAATATATCTTGCTAAAATAACCATCATATGTTATAATTACAAACGAGCCCAAAAGGTATGTAATCCGCTTAAATTAAATATATATTAATGATTACAGTAAAAATATTTTATTAGAAAGGATGTAATTTGATGGCTAATTTAGTAGACAAAATTAATGCTCGTCATATACGCAAAGACATTCCTGAATTTCGTGTAGGAGACACAGTTCGTGTTGATGTTTGGGTAAAAGAAGGTAAGAAAGAAAGAATCCAAGCTTTTGAAGGATTAGTAATCGCTAAAAAAGGTGGAAGCGTTTCTGAAACATTCTCAGTTCGTAAAACTTCAGGCGGCGTAGGGGTAGTAAGAATATTCCCTGTAAATGCTCCAACTATTGATAAAATAACAGTAGTTAAAAAAGGATTGGTTAGAAGAGCAAAACTTAACTTTATTAAAAACATGCGTAAAGAATATAAGGTTAAAGAAAGAAATTAAGGTGTTAACCTTAATTTCTTTTTATTTATAAGGAGATAATATGAAATTTATAAAAGAACTTATTCCATATCTAGTTATTATTTTAGTTGTAATTACTATTAGGACATTTATTGTAACACCAATTGTTGTACAAGGAGAAAGTATGGTACCAACTCTTGATGGTGGAGAAGTAATGATATTAAAAAAATATGATACAAATTATGAAAGATTTGATATTGTAGTAGTAAATAAAAGTGTTGAGGGAGATAATCTAATAAAAAGAGTAATTGGTCTTCCTGGAGAAACAATTAGATATAGAAATAATACATTATATATAAATGATAAAGTACTTGAAGATGTTTATGCTTATGGTGATACTGGTAATTTCCAAGAAATTACTTTGGGTGAAGATGAATACTTTTTGATGGGAGATAATCGTGCTATATCACTTGATAGTAGAGCTTTAGGAATTATCAAAAAACAAGAAATAGAAGGTACTGTAGGAATAGTTTTGTTTCCTTTTAATAAATTTGGTAGTGTGGAATAACATACTATCTTTTTTGTATATGTTGTGATAAACTTAAATAGTAGAAGTGAGTGGGTTGTAATGAAAGATAAGAAAAATTTATTTGTAATTGGTGCTATTTCTTTATTAGTATTAATTATAATTGGCCTAGTTGCATTTATAATTATTAGTAATAATGATAATAGTAGTGATGGAAAGAACAAAGAAAATGTTGTAGAAAATCAACAAATGAGTGAATTTAACATAAGTCTAGAAGAACAATACGATAGCATTTTAGATCAATACTTTGGAATGGATTACATTTCATTGTATGATTATGATAATTTAGCTAGATATCCTGGCGCATATAAAGATACTTTAATTGAGTTTGTAGGATACATAGAAGAAGTTATTGAAGAAAAAGGCAATTCATATAAAATTTTAGTAAGAATGCAAGATTGGTATGATTATTGGGAAGATGAAAAGTATTTTGTAATTGAAGGTGAATATAACAAAGCGAGATATTTAAAAAATGATTTTGTATTAATATATGGTGTTTATAAAGGTAATGATACTTATGAAATAAATGGTTCTAATAAAGTGTTGCCAAAAGTTAATACAGTTAAGTTAATTGTAGGCGATGCAACTGGAGAATTCATGGATTTCAACGAAAGTGAATTAAGAGAAGTACTTGATACATTCTTTGGTACAACATATACATTAACAAAACCAAATTATGATTATAGAAATGAAGTGGAATTTGAATTATTGAGACTTCCTTTCCACTATATAGTTACTTTAGATAATAATTCAAATGCCAGATTTAATAAGTATAGAGTTTATCCTTCTGGCGGTAGTATTGATGTAGTAACTGAATATGAAAATAAAGATTTAAGAAGATTCATAGATAAATCATCAGATAATAAAAACTTTATTTTATCTACTTATACAGAATCTAATGATTATTTAGAATTACAAATGTATGATAAAGATTTTAAAGCTATATGGACAAGAAAGTTTGAAAATGCCGGAGATTATTTATATGATATAAATAACGGAAGAATAGCTTTATCAATAGATAATGAATTATACATAATAGATGAAAAAACAGGAAAAGATATTGTTTCACCAATTATGCTTGCTGATGGTAATTGCATTAAGCTTTTAGCTACTGGAGATATTATTTTAGTAACAGATAATGCTAAAGACTTTATTATATATGTAAACCCGGATGGCACAATAAAGTGGAAAACATCATTATCTACTTATGATGGTGAATGGGATAATGAAATTGAAGGTGTTTATTCAATATTAGTTGCCAACGAAAAAATATATGTAGGATATTATATAAGTGATTATGGCGATAGTCATGTAGCAGTATTTAACCAAAAAGGAAAAGAAGAAGTAAATACATTTGCTTTTCCAGAATAGAAAGAAAGACAGCAATGTCTTTTTTTGTTTGAAAAATTCTATCGGGTTACTTTAATTAATAAGAGTTTTATGCTATAATTAATGACGTTGTGATTCTTTAAAATAAGGAAACTATAATAAAGGGATGTGATTACAATGAATGAAAATAAAGTTAATATCAACTGCCTGATAACGATTTCTGCCACCCTTTTAGGAAATCCTTATAAATAAAGGATTTACAAAGATTTAGATCTTGCACGTTTTATATAAGAATAAGATGCAAATACTTAAAAATGGTTATTTTTTATAAAAATAATATTATTTTGGGGTAGGAATTAGTGACTTGATAACGACGTGCCACCCCCTTACATTTGGAAAGGAAGATTTATTATGAAAAAGTATATATTATTAATTATATCTGTAATAGGAATGATCTTATCATTTCTAAATAGTTGGTTTTCTGATCAATTATTAGATTCATTATTTATATTTGTCTTGATACCTAGTTTAGTTTTGTTTGTTGGTTGGATTATATGTTTAGTTTTTTCGATAACAAAGCTAATTAAAGATAAAAGTGTATTTAACATCCTTTCATTGATTGCAGTTATTTTAACAGCATTATTAGTTTTGTTTTTTCCTTTTAGAGAAGTTAAAGTTAGATTTGAATTAAATCTTTATGAAGAGGAACGTTTAGAAGTAATAAAGATGATAGAAGATAATAAATTAAAAGTTGATGACTTGGGTAATGTTAAATTACCAAATAAATATAAGAAAGTTTCAACTAGTGGAGAAGTAGCAGTTTACCAAAATGATGAAGATGGTAAAGTAGTTGCTTTTTGGATATTTAGAGGAATGCAATCAGGCTCTGTTCAGTTGATATATTCTACAGGTGGAGAAGAATTAATTATGGATAACGAAACAGGTCATCCAATAGTTAGCATAGATAAGTTAAAAGATAATTGGTATTATGTAGTAACAAATTATTAGTTTGGGGGGATTTCAGTGAACGATTCTGTAAAAAAAGAAATAAGTAAATTATTTGATGAAGGAAAAGAAATTTTAAACGGGTTTGTAGAAGATAAAGAAGAAAAAACAGGTATATTACGTCGCAAATATCAAGTTTGGTATACTAAAGCTTTAATTGTTGTTAAAGAAATTCTTCCGTCCAGGTATGATGAGTTTGTTGAGTGTTATAGTTGCTCAAAACGTAAAGAAATTTCTTGCTCAAATTTTTCTATGAGTGATTATTTGCTTGGGTTTTCTGTTTCAAGAGGCGGTGTAAGAGCTTTTGATCCTAAAACCGTTGGATTGATGAGATTTGTTACTCAGGTAGATATTGTAAAATCTATTGTTGAAAATGTGGATAATGTATTATTTAATATAAAGAATAACATTGAATTTGAAATTTTAGATAATGAATTAGATTCATCTAGAAAACTATTAAAAAAAGGGTATTTGCGAAGTGCCGGTGCCATATGTGGAGTTGTTTTAGAAAAGCATTTTAGTACTGTATTATCAAACCACGGATTAAAGCTTGTAAAGAAAGATCCTTGTATTAGTGACTATAATGATTTGTTTAAACAAGAAAGCGTTTATGATATAGTTAATTGGAGATTTATTCAGCATTTGGGGGACATAAGAAATTTATGCGATCATAATAAAGATAGAGAACCTACTAAGGATGAAGTTGAAGAATTAATTAATGGTACAGATAAAGTGATTAAAACTATATTTTAATGATTATTTGATGGGTGGTAATATGAAAATAGTTAATAGTTATGTTTTTTTATTACGAGAAAAAAGTAAAATGACAGAGGATAAGGATGGTAACTTATTTTTGGATTTATCTAAAAACGTTCATACTTTGCTAAAAAAAAGTTTTGATATTATTGAAGATGATGTAACTTTTGATGACCTAGAAAGTCCAACGCCTGAAATAGAACAGAGATTTCAGAAAATGATAAAAGGTATTAAAACAGGTGTTTTTACTGTAAGAAACAAATGTATTAATGCATCTTATAAAATATCTACTGTTGATACTACAGAGTATTTGGATATAGAAGTTGAAGGCTCAAATAAAAATAGTTTAATAAGTTTGATGCAAAAGTTTCATAATAAAATAGTTGGAAATAAAAGTATGTTTGCCAAAGATTTTATTGTTATTACTTCATACGATTCAATATCTGATTATTATTGCAATAAAATCTATAGTTTATTAAGTAAATTTGAAAGGACTCTTCGTAAATTACTGTTGATTGTATATACATCACAATTTAAGAAAGCATATTTTGAGGAAACTACTTCAGAGGAAATTAAAAGTCATGCAAAGAAAATAATAAAAAATAAAAATGATGATATCCGTTTACAAAATTATTTATATTCACTAGATTTTGGTATGATGAGAAATCTACTTTTCGAAAAAAGGTGGACCTCATATGATGAAAAGAACCTTGATAAGTATTTAAAGAAGAACAAAGATTTAACAACTTTATCTGATGATGAATTAAGAAAAAAGATTAATAGCATTAGACCTAGTAGTGATTGGGAAAAACTTTTTTGTAATAAGGGATTTGATGATGACTTTGAAGTAATGATTGCTAGAATTGGTGAATTAAGAAATTTAGTAGCACATAATAAGATTTTTACTAAAGAACAATATTTTGAACTAAAAGAGTTACTAGAAGGTAATCTTAATGTACTTGAACAAGCTATTTTATTAACAGAAGAGGAAGATTTTAAGAAACTAAATGAAGAAAAATATGAGGAAACATTAGAAAGAATTAGAGAGATAGTATCAAAAAGTTTGACTGCTATTGCTGATATGATAAAGGAAGTTACAAGTAGAATTACTTTTTCTGATCTTTTAAGTAATTTTAATGATAATATAGAAGAAGGTGAAAATAATGAATAATGAAAATAAAACAAATATAAACTGGTATCCAGGACATATGGCTAAGACTAAAAGACTTATTAATGATGAATTAAAAAATATAGATATAGTATATGAAATTATTGATGCCAGAATACCTTATTCTAGCAAGATTAAAGACATAGATAATTTAATAAGAAATAAAAATCGCATTCTTATAATGACTAAAAAAGATTTATGTGATTTAGAAGTTACAAAAAAATGGGTTGCTCATTATGAAAAACAAGGTTATATTGTATTATTAGTAGATTTAAAAGAAAGTCAAGATTATAAAAAAATAATTGAGTGTACTCATAAAATTACAAAAGACATTCAAGAAAAAAGAATTAATAAAGGCTTAAAAGAAAAAGAAATTAGAGCTTTAGTAATAGGTATACCAAATGTAGGTAAAAGTACTCTAATTAATAAAATAACTGGTAAAAAGAGTGCTAATGTAGAAAACAGACCAGGAGTAACTCAACATCTTAATTATTTGAAAACAGATGTTGGGATTACAATATTAGATACACCAGGTATACTTTGGCCTAAATTAGATGACCAAAAAGTAGCACTTAATATAGCATCTACTGGTGGTATTCGTTCAGAAATATTAAATATGGATGAAATATGTATTCATATATTAAATGTTTTATACGATAATTATCCAAATATCTTAAAAGAAAAATATGGTATTACAAATAATGATGTTATGGATATGTATAAAGTTATTGCCAAAAAAATTGGTGCTTTTAAAAATGGTGAAGCTGATTATGAAAGAGTTAGTTTAAAAGTATATAATGATGTAGTATCAGGTACTATTAAAGGAGTAACATACGATATATGGAAGTAGTTGATTTATTAAAGTATGAGAAAGAATTATATGAAAAAGGATATAATTATATAGCTGGTACTGATGAAGTTGGAAGAGGGCCTTTAGTTGGTCCGGTAGTAGCAGCAGCTGTAATACTTCCAAAAAATTATGAATTAGAAGGCTTAACAGATTCTAAAAAATTAAGTGAAAAAAAGAGAAATCTTTATTATGACATTATAATGAGAGATGCAATTGCTGTTGGTGTGGGAGTAATTTCAGAAAGAATTATTGACGAAATAAATATTTTAGAAGCATCGCGTCTTGCTATGAATACTGCACTTGATAATTTAAAAGTTAAACCAGATTATATATTAAGTGATGCAATGAAATTAGATAGAAATGTTGAAGTACTACCAATTATTCATGGTGATGCCTTAAGTTTAAGCATAAGTGCCGCTTCTGTAATTGCTAAAGTTACAAGAGATAGAATGATGGAAGACTTGGGAAAAATACATCCTGAATATGAGTTTGAACGTCATAAAGGATATCCTACTAAAAGACATATTGAATTAGTAAAAGAATATGGTGTATTAGAAGAATATCGTAAAACGTTTAAACCTATATGTGATATTTTGAAAGAGAGTGAGAAAATTGGCTAAAAATAAGAAAAATAAAATTGATATAAACGAAAAAGAAATAAAGGAAGAAGTTATTGTTGAAGAAACTAAGAATGAAGAAGTAAAAAGAAGTTTCTTTAAAGATACATTTGTAAGCAATTTAATATTTGTTACTTTAATAGTATTTTTAATAGAAATTTTATTTAGAGCAATATCTGATTTTGAACTATTAAGTGTTTCTTCTTTAAGAATATTTTTAAGTTCATTTATCCTAACTTTTATTATTACATTTTTAAGTAGTTTAACTAAAAGAAAATGGTTAAAAAATACTATTAACTTGGTATATATATTTGTTTATTCTATATATACATGGTTACAATTAGGATTTATAAATTACTTGGGTGTATATATTTCATTTAATACATCAAGTCAATTAGGAGCAGTTACTGATTATGCTTTGGATTATTTATTATCGTTTAAATTAGTATTTTATGTAATTTTTCTACCATTTATAGCAGCAATAATTTGGTATTTAGTTTTAAATAGAAAAAGAAAATGGAATAAATTAAAATTAAATATAAAACACTTATATTTAATTCCAATACTTACTGTAAGTATTGTTTTATATTATTTAACTATTATCTTACCATTTATGCAAAATAGTTTTCAAATTAAAAGCAATGAAAAATTATTTAAAAATCCAGATGTTCCAACAGTGGCAGTTAATCAATTTGGTACAACAGTATTTGGAATATTAGATTTTAAAACGTTCTTATTTCCTGTAGATGAAGAATCGTTAGAGTATGTATCAAATGGTAATGAAGAAGAGGAAATTGTTAGTAGAGAAGTTTCTGAAGCTTTGGATGAAATAGCTGAAGCAGAAACAAATAAAAAATACACAAGTTTAAATAATTATTTTGCCAGTCAAAAAGTTACTGATTATAATGATTACACAGGAATGTTTGAAGGAAAGAATGTAGTTGTTGTTTTAATGGAATCAGTAAACGAAGGTATTATTAATGAAGAATTTTTTCCTAATTTTTACAAATTATATAGTGAAGGATGGCATTGGGAAAATAATTATTCTCCAAGAAATAGTTGTGCAACAGGAAATAATGAATTTAGTGCTATGACTGGTTTATATTCTATATATAACACCTGTACTACTAATGTTTATAAAAATAATACTTATTTTGAGTCTATTTTTGGATTGTTTAATGATAAAGGATATACTACAACAAGTATGCATAATTTTGTAGAATGGTATTATTATAGAAAAACAATTCATCCAAACATGGGAAGTGGTAAATATTACGGTGCTGGTGATTTAAAAATTAAAACAGCAGGATATTATGGAGAATGGCCAAGTGATGTAGAATTTTTTGAAAAAGCATTTGATATTGTGTTAAATGACGAGTCAGATAAACCATGGATGACATGGCTTACAACTGTAACAAGTCATCAACCATATTCCTCATCTTCAACTTATGGTGATTTATATAAGAATGATTTCAAAAAATTGGGATATTCTACTGCTGTAAGTAGATATTTATCTAAATTAAAAGTAGTTGATGAAGCTATTGGTGTTATGATAGATAAATTGACTGAAGCAGGTGAACTTGAAAATACAGTAATAGTAATGCTTGCAGATCATTATCCATATGGATTAAGTAAATCATATATCAAAGAAATGATCAGCCATAGTTTATCAGATTATGACATTGAAAAAACACCATTAGTTATTTATAATCCAGCAATGGAATCTAAAACATTTACAGAATATAGTTCTTATATTAATTTAGTTCCAACAATAGCAAATTTAATGGGACTTGATTATGATCCAAGACTATATATGGGCGATGATTTATTAAGTGACGATTATGAATCTTTAGTAGTATTTGCAGATGGTTCATGGAAAAATGAAAAAGCTTATTATAATGCTTCTACTAGCAAATTAAAATACTATGGAGAAGATACTTATACAACTGAAGAAGTTCAAAAAATTAATTCAGATGTCAGCTTAAAAATATCTATGAGTAGCAAAGCTATAAAAAGTAATTATTTCAATTATCTTGAAAAGAAAATAGATGAATATGAAGAATCACAAAAAGAAGATGTTGTGGTTTCTGAAGAAACAATTGATTTAAGCAAAAAAGAAAATTAAGTAGTAAAGTGATATTTTTATTACTTTAAACAACTAACGACTTTTTAATACCGTTTATTTATAAAACGGTATTTTTTTGACATCTTTTGTCAAACTCTTAAATCTTAATTGACAAGAAAATAAAATGAGTGTATAAAATATAAATGACAGGAGTGATATTTTGAAAAATATCGTAATAGTGGAATCGCCTGCAAAAAGTAAAACAATTGAAAAATATTTAGCAGGTGATTATAAAGTGGTATCATCTAAAGGACACATAAGAGATTTAGCTACTACTGGTAAGTATGGTCTTGGTGTTGATTTAGAAGATGATTTTAAACCAAACTATGTAATTATTAAAGGCAAAACTAAAGACGTTAAAGAATTAAAAAAATTAGTAAAAGAAGCAGAACATGTATATCTTGCAACTGACCCCGACCGTGAAGGAGAAATTATTTCTTGGCATTTAAAAGAAGAACTTGGGATACCTGAAGAAAAATATGATCGAGTTACTTTTAGAGAAATTACTAAGGATGTAGTATTAAGTTCAATTAATGAAAAAGCTAAAATTGATATGGATTTAGTTAAAGGTGCTGAAACCAGAAGAATTTTAGATAGAATAATTGGTTTTAGATTAAGTAAATTAATGCAATATAAAACAGGTGGGAAAAGTGCTGGGCGAGTACAATCTGTTGCATTAAAACTAATTGTGGATAGAGAAAGAGAAATACTAGCTTTTGTACCTAAAGAATATTGGACTATTGAAGCTGATTTCAAAGATTTTACTGCTGAGTTATTTAAATATCAAGGAAAAGATATTGAAATTAATACAGAATTAGAAGCAGATGAAATACTAGCTAAATTATCTAATTCATTTAATATTGATAGTATTGAAGAAAAGGATAAAAAGAAAAGTGCGAAAGAAGTATTTAAAACATCTACTTTGCAACAAATGGCTTCAACTAGATTAAATTTTGCTGCGTCAAAGACAATGAAAATAGCACAAAAACTATATGAAGGTGTAGATTTAGCTAGTGAAACAGTTGGGTTAATTACTTATATGCGTACAGATAGTGTAAGAGTATCTGATGAATTTATCGGTTCAACTAAAGCATATATTAAAAATACTTATGGTGATAAATATGTTGGTAATCCTAAAATGGGTAAAAAGAATGCTAATATGCAAGATGCCCATGAAGGTATTAGACCAACTAGTATTTTAAGAACACCAGATAGTATAAAAGCATTCTTAAGTACTGATGAATATAAATTATATAAATTAATATATACAAGAGCTTTAGCATCTATTATGGCTGATGCAAAAGTAAAAGCTACTACAGTTATATTTGAAAATAATGAATATTTATTTAAAACAACTGGAAGTGTACTTACATTTGATGGGTATTTAAAAGTATATGGTGAATATGAAGATAGCGAAGATAAAATATTGCCTAACTTTAAAGATTATAATAGTAAAGTAATAGTAGCAGATTCAATTAATAAATATCAACACTTTACTAAACCCGCTAGTAGATATACTGAAAGTAGTTTAATTAAAGAATTAGAAAGTTTAGGTATAGGAAGACCTAGTACTTATGCAACAATAATTGGAACATTAAAAGATCATGACTATGTAAAAACAGAAGAAAAGAAATTTATTCCAACTGAAATGGGAATGGAAACTACTGATAAATTACAAGAATACTTTAGTGACATCATAAATGTTAAATATACTGCTAATATGGAATCTGATTTGGATGACATTGCAGAAGCAAAAAAAGATAACATAAAAGTATTACATGATTTTTATGATAAATTTGCTCCGATTATGGATGATGCTTTAAAAAATATGGAAAAGAAAGCACCAACTTCTACTGGAGAAACTTGTCCTGAATGTGGTAGTGATTTAGTAATTAGAAAAGGTAAATACGGAGAATTTGTTGCTTGTTCAAATTATCCAACTTGTAAATATATTAAGAAAGATAAAAAAGAAGAAACTGAAATTAAAGTAATTGCAGAGTGTCCTAAATGTCATAAAGATATTATTGAAAGAAAAACAAGAAAAGGTAAAATTTTCTATGGATGTTCAGGTTATCCAAAATGCGATTATGCTACATGGTATCGTCCTACTGGAGATATTTGTAAGAAATGTGGTAATTTAATTGTAAATAAAAATAATGTTGATGTATGTGAACATTGTGAAAAGTAAAGTTACAAGAAATTGTAACTTTTTTGTTGGAATTTAAGAAGTTTTGGCAGCATTTGTCGAAAGTATTGATAAGTAAAAATAAATAATATTTAATATAGAGTTAAGTGAGGAAAGTGACGCCTATCAAACAAATTCAGGGGGTTTTACCTTTTTATGAAGGAGTGTGGTAGTATGAACGCAAAAACTGAAAAATGTTTTTTGTTAATAATTATTTTAATCCTATCACTAGTAATATTGATAGGCAAATTAAAAGACGTCATCCATATAGGATAAACGTCAACCCATAAAAGGTAGGCGAATAAATTTCTTCGCTTACTTAATATAAGTATATACAAAAACATAAAAACTATCAACAATTTTTTTGTAAAAATTTGACTTCGGGGGGGGTAATATATACTTACCTTATAAAATAGATAAGGAAGAAAGAATATGCAAGTTGTTAACAAAAAAATGTGTGTGATAGT
>JAFSAI010000006.1 GCA_017441065.1 Bacilli bacterium
AAAAGATATAGGAAAAGACATAGCCAAAGGAATCAAAAAGGGATTAAAATGGTTATGGAATTTAATAAAAACTAACAAAATACTAATGTTAATAGTAATATTTATAGCTATATTTTTATTTATTTTATTAATAATGTTTTTCTTTACTGCTGCTGGTGGCGGTGAAGGAGGAAATAATAAAGGGTTATTAGAAATGTTAGGTTTCTATGATAAAGAGTGTAATTTTAATGAATCGGTTGTAGAATATACAGGATGTTTTAACTCAGGTGAAGATGCAGAACTTTCATTGGATGAATTTATGATAGGCACAACTTATTATTATACTAAAGACGCTACTTTAAGTGAAAATCAATTAAGAGCCACAATGATAGTTTTAAAAACTAATGCTTTAAGCATAGGATTATATAATAATAATTCAAAAACTTTAAAAGTTAGTGGATGTACAATGGGATATGAAAGTAATGTTCCAAAAAGTAGTTATTCAAAAATAGAAAAAATATATAAATCTATTAAAGAAAAACTATATTTATCAGAAGATTATACAGGAACTATCCAAAGCCTTAACTTATTTGATTCATTAGATTTTGATGTTGAAAAGTTTAAGGGCAAAAGTGGTGGTTATGAAACTATTTTAAATAGCATATATAAAGATAAAGATTTAAAAATTTATGATATTAAGGATAATTGTACATATTATGATCCAACAGATAACAATAATTTTTGGTGGCCAATTGGTGGTTCAACTTCTAATAAAGGAATATACGACGGAAGTCCTACTGTAACTTATGTGTCATCAGGTTATGGTATGCGAGTAATAGACGGAAAAGAAGGATTTCATAGTGGAATAGATATTGCAAATAGAGAGTGTGAAAAACATGTCATTATTGCAGCTAAATCTGGAACAATTACTAAATCTAGTGACGGATGTGATAGTGTTGGTTATTACGGAAATAAATGTGGTGGAGGTTATGGTAACTGGGTAATGATAGACCATGGTGATGGAACATCTACGGTTTATGCACATATGACTAAAAATTCCATAGTTGTTGATGAAGGAGATAAGGTTGTACAAGGACAAAAAATAGGAACAATGGGTTCAAGTGGTAGTTCGACAGGATGTCACTTACATTTTGAAGTAAGAGTAAATAATACAAGAGTTAATCCAGCAGATTATATTAGTTCTAGTAATCCAAGACCAAAAAGCACTTATGCATTATCAGGTGTTAATGATTCAGCTTCTACAGCATCAGAAAATAAAGTGGAGATTTGTAAAGCTTTGCTTAAAAGTGGATATTCTGAAAATTCAGTAGCGGGTATGATGGTTAATATCCAAGCAGAGGGTTCATTTTTAACGAATAATTTAGAAGGATGTTATGAAGAAAATAAATGTTGTAAAGTAAATGGAAGAGATTATGGTTTTTGTGTACATCCTGAAATAAGAGGTTTTGGTAGTGATACTTTGTATACAAAAGGTGTAGATTCAGGTGCATATCCAAGAGATAAATTTATAAATGATAGAGCTGGCTATGGATTAATACAATGGACTTCATCTGGTAGAAAAGCAGGATTATATGATTATTCTAAAAAGAATAATAAATCAATTGCAGCGCTTAGTATACAACTTGGCTATTTATTAGAAGAATTAAAAAGTTATCCATATACTTACAAATATATAACTGGAAACTACAGCACATATGATATAGCAAATAATTTCTGTTTAGATTTTGAAAGACCCGCAAATAAAGAAAGTAATTGTCCTGCAAGAGCAAGAAATTACAGTTCTAGTATGTTGCAATTTGTAAAAAATGGATGTAGTGGATAAGGAGGGCCTATGAAAAATAATTCAAAAAAATTAATAATAATAATTGTAATAATTTTGGGAATAACATCTATTATTGCATTATATTTTGGATTTAAATCCCCAAATGATAATAACCAAAATAATAATCCAGGAGGAACAACTACTAATCCAGGAACTAGTAGTTCTAACTTAATTAATAAAGAAATTTCATTATTAACAGTAGAAGATGAATATTTAAAAATTCAAAATACCATAAATGATTATTATACAAAACTATCTATAAAAGATAATGCAGGATTATATAAAATATTGGAAAAAAGTTACATTTTAGAAAATAATATAACTGCAAACAATGTTACTGATGTAATTTATTCTAATTATGAAACGGTTAATTATACAGCAAAAGAAATTTATTACAATAAAAATAGTTCAGTTACTTATTATTTTGTAAATGGTTATGTATTTAATCAAACTATAATGGAAGATGATTTTTCTTATGAAAAAAATGTTAACTATATGATAATAGTTAAAAATGGTTATTATGTAATTAGACCATTATCAAATCAAATTGAAATTGAAAATTATGCTAAAAATTATAATATAAAAGATATTGATATTAATAGTAAAACTAAATTAGTAACAACATCAGTAAGCGAAAAAAATAAGTTGATAACTTATATAACTGAATTTATGAACTTGTTAATTTTGGATAATGAAAGAGCTTATAATATGTTAGATGATGAAACTAAAAATAAATATTATAGCTATGACTATTTCTATACACAAAGGTATGACATATATAATAATTTTTCAGCAAATATTTTTGCTACATCAAAAACAGAAAACGAAGAAAATATAATATATAGTATAAAAGATAGCAATCAAAGAACAATTAAAATAACTGAATTTAGAATAATGGACTATAAAATAGGTTTTTAAATAAGTTTTGATATTAATACACATTTATAGTATAATATTATTTATGAATTAGGAGGATTAACGTGAAATTTAAAGTAGAACCAAAGGATTTTTTGTTATTTGTTATATATTGTATAATACTCCTTTACTTATGTGCTTTAGCAGTATCTAATTTGTTTTGTTTAATTCATACAGGTACATTTTATGGATTAATACCAATAAGTGCTTTTTCATTAAAATATTTACCATTTACAATCGGTCTATTTATTGGGGCATTAATTTTAATCTTTACAAGTGTATCATCATATATTTTTGATAAACAAAAGGGACCTGGAATTGGACTTAAAATTGGCGGAGATAAACAAAGTGATGGATATAATAGATGGGCCAAAGAAAAAGAAATTAAAGAAGATAAGAATGTTGAAAAAATTTCAACAAATTTAAAAGAAGTAGAAGCAGCTGGAATACCGCTTATTAGTAATGAAAAACAAATGTGGGTAGATAATGGTAGTTATCATAATTTAGTAATAGGATCTACCGGTTCTGGTAAAACAGAAAATTTAGTATTTCCAATGGTTAATGTACTTGCCAAAAAAGGCGAAAGCATGATTATTACTGACCCTAAAGGTGAAATATTTAGAAAAACAGCTAAGAATTTGGAAGAAAGAGGATATAGAGTAATAGTTCTTAACTTCCGTGAAACAGAAAAAGGTAATGCATGGAATCCTTTGGCATTACCATATCAATATTATAAAGAAAAGAATTATGATAAATCTACAGAACTTCTAGAAGACGTAGCATTAAATATTTTATATGATCCAAGTAGTAAGGGCGATTCAGACTTCTGGGAAAAAGGTGCAGCCGATTATTTCTCTGGTCTTGCTTTAGGATTGTTCCAAGATGCAAAAGAAAAAGAAGTTAATTTAAATAGTATCAATTACATGAGTACTGTTGGTGAAGAAAGATATGCAACAAGTAACTTTATTAAAGAATATTTCAATTTAAAAGGACCTGATTCAAGTCCATATATGTTTGCAAGTACAACAATTAATGCACCAAATGACACAAAAGGTGGTTTATTATCAACATTTAGACAAAAAATCAGAATGTTCTCAACTAAAGAAAACTTATCAGAAATGTTATCATATAGTGACTTTGATATGCGTGATATTGGTAAAGGCAAAACAGCTGTATTCATGATTATTCATGACGAAAAGAAAACATATCATAGTTTAATGACAATTTTTATCAAACAATGTTATGAAACATTAATTGATGTAGCTCAACAAAATGGTGGAAAATTACAATATAGAACAAACTTTATTCTAGATGAATTTGCAAACATGCCACCACTTAAAGATGTTGATAGTATGGTATCAGCAGCGCGTTCACGTGATATAAGATTTACATTTATTATTCAAAACTATGCCCAATTAAATGATGTATATGGTGAAGAAGTTGCTCAAGTAATTAGAGGTAACTGTGGTAATCTAATTTATTTAATAAGTACAGAATTAAAGGCTTTAGAAGAAATCAGTAAAATGTGTGGAGAAGTTAAATCTAAAGAAAAGGATAAGACTGCATCAACACCATTAGTTACTGTTAGTGATTTACAAAAATTAAAATTAGGAGAAGCAATTATTATTCGTTTGCGTATGAGTCCATTTAAGACAAAATATGCACCAAACTTTAAAATTGATTGGGGAGAAGAATATCCGGAGGCATCTTATCCTAGTAGAAAAACTCAACCAATTGAATTATTCGATTTGAAAAAGTTTGTTACAGAAGAAAAAAGAAAAAAAATGATGAATAGTAATGAAGGCAATAGTAATATTCCTAATTTTGGTAATATGGGAATGCCTCAAGAGCCAATAAATCCTTTATCAATGCATAATGGTCCAAGACCAGCAAATAAAGAAAGTATGCCTAATCCTTTTGCTACAGGATTGCAAGGAATGGACATTGATGCGATGATGAAAGATATTGATCAAAAATTAAAAGAACTTGATGAAGAAGAAAAAAGACAAAAAGAAAAATTAAAAGAACAAAATAGACAATTAATGGAATCTGTTGTAAAAAAAGAGCCAACACCACATCAAGAATCTTTATTTAAGGAAGAAGAAAAAGAAGAAATTAAGCAAACAGAAAAACCAAAGATAAATATTGATGTTGATAGTGTTATTGTTAATGAAAATGTTATAACTGATGATGAATTCTTTGATGATTTTTTTGGAGATGATGAATAGGTAAATTCATTTTCTCCTTTTTTATTTATTACATATTTTATAATAGGTGATAGTTATGAAAACTATATACGAAAATGAATATTCACCTGCACTCGGAATTCTTATTGATGTAAAAGATCCACTAAGTTATAAAGAAAAACATAATCCTTATAGCATTAATATTTATTATGATAAATTATTAATGAATCATAAAACATTATTAAGTAAAAATAAAAAGTATTATATAATTTGTGATAAAGGTCATAAAAGTAAACAAGCAGTAAGAATACTTTCATTTTATGGGTATGATGTAACATATGTTATAAACTCGTGATTTTTCCACATACTTATATTATAATAAGTATGTGATTTGTTATGGGGAGTATTTTAAATAACATTTATAATTATTTAATTGAAATAATTAATAGTTCAGTAATATATGGGCCATTATTTGCATGTCTTTTAATATTCTTAGAATCAATACTTCCTGTATTACCTTTATTTGTATTTATAACAATTATATTTATTGCATACGGTTATACATATGGTTTTATTATATCCTATATTTTAACTTGTTTGGGATGTTTGTTTTCATTTTTTTTATGTCGAACATTGTTAAAAAGTTTTGTTAGAAAAAAACTTAGAAAAATTGATAAATTAGACACATTAATGCTAAAAATAGATAAAATAAAATTATCAAATTTAGTTCTATTACTAGCTATTCCATTTACGCCTGCATTTGTTATAAATATAGCAGCATCTTTATCAGAAATGAATTTCAAAAAATTTTGCATTGCTATTTTTATTAGTAAAATATTTTTAATATTCTTCTGGGGATTTATTGGTACAAGTTTATTAGAAAGCTTAAAGAATCCTAAAATAGTAATTGTTATTTTAATAATGCTATTAATTGCATATTTATTAAGTAGATTTGTTACTAAAAAGCTTGATATAGAGTAAATACTATGTAAATACAAAATAAGCTTATTTGACTTTAAATTAATAAAATAGTATATTATTTATAGAAAATAGGTGAAATATAATGTCACGATTAGATGACCAAATAACAAACGAAATGATTCAACTTGTTAATGAAAATGCAGAAATGTATAGAATTGCAGAGTATATAGTAAGTAAACATGATGGAATATTTATTGACGATGCTAGAGAATATGCTAAATATTTAGTTAAAACAGCTGGATTTACAAAGAACGAAATTCTTAGCGGCAAAGCGGATAAATCGATATCAAATTGGGTAAGGGGAATGATGCTTGCAAAAAATTCTGTATTTCAACAAGACGAAACTCCACAAGAAACACCATTAAAAACTAAGAAAGAAAAAATTTCTCCAACAAATTTCAAAAAAAGAATTATGATATTTGTAGCAGGAACAATAGTTGTTATATATTTAGTAGTTAATTTAATAACAGGTGCAGTAAGTATTATCAAAGAATCTGTTGAACAAAGTAGAGTAGAAACAAGTGTATCGCAAAGTATTGGAATGCTTGCAAGTGCACCGGGTAATGATGCTTATGAACATAAAATGAATATTATTTCACAAAATGCTTATCCTGTTCCAGGGTCATTTAATTCAGACGGAAGTCCAGTAATTGCATATCGTAATGAAGATATAGCAGCCGATATAATAAAAGTATGTTCTCATAATCCTGATTTATTTGATCTTTGTGTTCAAGATGCTTACTTCAATATGAGTAAAAATAGGCTCGGAAATATGGATGATGTCTTAAGATGGTTACAAATTTATTCTGAAGACAAAGAAGATTTACAATATATTTATGAACAAGTAAAAGATTGTGATATTTTTATTGAATATTTAGTTAAAGAAGGTTTTATTAGTCCAAATAATGAAGACTATCCATTATTAGAAGCAGCTATTAAAGAATATAAAACATTAAGGGAATATAATTCACCTTTTTCAGCACTATCAAAAGAACACCAAAAAGTAATTGAAAATCTTATAGATGAATACGAAGAAAACAAGAGTATTAGTTATCCAAAGTTTGCAGGGATACTAAAAGAATTAGTAGAACTTGATAGAAAAGGTGGAAGATAAAATGGAAGTTAATGTTGTAACTTTAGAAAATAATAAAGATTATATTATTATAGATACAATAGAATTTAATGATAATAAATATTTATTCTTATCAAATAAAGATGATGAAAATGATATGTGTGTAAGAAAAATAATAACAAAAGATAGAGAATATTTAACAAAGTTAGAAAGTGAAAATGAATTAGAAGAAGTATTAAATATTTTTGCAACAAAATATAAAGGAGAAAAAAATGAAGAATAAAAGTGTATTACTAGGAATTTTAATAATGGTTGTTGTAATATTTGCAACTGGTTGTGGATTTTACAACTTACTTGAATCATCTGAATTTAAAGATCATTTCGGAGCTTTAGGATATACAGTATCTGAAAGCGAAGAAGGAAAATATGAAGCACTAAAATATTTAGTAGCATCAAAAGATGATGTTCCATTTAAAATAGAATATTATGAATTTGATGAAGAAATTGAAGCTAAAAAAGTATATACAAAATATTATGATAGTATTTCTGAATATATAACTAGTGACTCACAAAATAAAACAACTACTGGTGCTGTATTTGCAAAAACTGTTGCTGTATCAGAAAATGAGTATATTGTTATTTCAAGAGTAAAAAATACACTAATATTTATTAGTGGTACAAATGATTATGCTAAAGAAATAGACAAATTATTAGAAGATATTGAATATTAAAAAAAGGATTTTTAAAATCCTTTTTTAATTTAAACTATCTATTTCAGTTTTTAGATTTTTATATAAAGTATTAATTTTAGTAGTTGAAGATGCTTCTAAAATATACCATCCATATTTAAACATTAATTCGTAAGCTTCTCTTTGAAGTTTTTGAATAGTGTCAAATATTCCAAAAAATTCTTCATATAATTTTTGATTTGATGCTTCAGTTAAGGCCACAACCATGTTTTTTTCATAATCTTTTAATAATGATAAAAGATGAGTAAGATAGTCTTTATCATTTGGAGTAGTACCAGTTGGTACTTCTTTTTTTGTATTACAAATTTTATTATTCATTGTTATCACCATTTTCTAAAATATTTAAAATAGTATTCATATTTTCATAAAACAAATTATTACATTCTAGATAAAACTTACTAATTTCTTTATCTTCAATATACTGAATATTTTCATTTCCAATTTTATATATGTTATAACTCCATCCAAAAATATCTTTTAGATAATCTAAATCTTTTCCAGTTAAAATTTCTGGTGCTTTTTTATATTCTTTCATATTAGTTCTCCTCCTACACTTATTATTAGTCAAAAAATCTTAAATATACTTTTTCTAAATTGCTAATATTTGGTATACTTAATTTATTAGGAGTATTTTATGACTTTAGAAGAATTAAATAAAGAATATGATAAATTACAAATTAAGTATGGTGCCGAAGAGTTGGATTCTATATATAATGGTGGTTGCACTAGAAATCCAGATGTTTGTTTTGTTTTTATGAATCCGACAGGAAGGAATATTGCTTCATTAAAATCATGGAAAGGACCAAAATCACCTTGGATTGGAACAAAGAATATTTGGAATTTGTTTTATGAACTTAATGTAATAGATGAAGAAATATATGATAATATTAGAAATAAAAAAGGTAGTGAATGGACTGAAGAATTTGCTAGATTAGTTTATGAAAATGTTACTAAACATAAAATATTTATTACTAATTTAGGAAAATGTACTCAAGTTGATGCTAGACCATTAAAAGATAATGTATTTATAAATTATTTAAGTTTATTAGAAAAAGAAATTGAAATAGTTAATCCAAAAGTTATTATATTATTTGGTAATCAAGTTAGTTCAATATTTTTAAATAAAAAAATATCAGTATCACAAGTTAGAAAACAATTATTTATAAAAGAAATTAATAGCAAAAATTATAATTGTTATTCAGTTTATTATCCCGTAGGAAATGGATTTTTTAATATAGATAAAGCAATTGAAGATATTAAATGGATTATAAAAAATAATATTTAGGGTATACTACAAATGTGAGTAGTATGGATAATATAAAAAAAGAAGATTTAATTATAAAATTAGGGATATTATTTTATTTTTGTAGTTTTTTAGGATATATTTATGAATTAATTTTGTGCTATTTAGATACAGGGAAAATTTTTAGCCACGGTATTTTATTTGGGCCATGGTTACCTATTTATGGTACTGGAGCATGTTTCATTATGCTTATTTATAAATATCGTAAGAATCCTGCTTTAATTTTTACTTTATCTTTTTTTATAACAGGATTATTAGAATATTTATGTGGTGTTATTCTACTTAAATTTTTTAAAATTCGTCTTTGGGATTATACTGGATATTTTTTAAATATTAATGGTCATGTATGTTTTTTAAGTGCTTTTTGCTTTGGTGTTGGTGGTATATTATTAACTTACTTAATATATCCTCTAATAAAAAAAATATATGAAAAAGTAAATAAAAATGTTTTAAAAATAATCCTATCACTTATTACATTAATATTTTTGGGAGATATAATTGCAACAATCTTAAAATAATTATATAATATACTCGATTTGAGAAAAGGGTGTAATTATGGATTTTGCTGGATTAGTGGTTTTAATAACAGGTGCAAGTAAAGGTATAGGTAAATGTTTAGCTAATATACTACATGAATATGGTGCCACTGTGATTGGCGTATATAACAGTACAAAAATAGAAGATATGTTATATGACACATATAAATGTGATATTAGTAATGAAGATGAAATAAATAACTTATTTGCATATGTTAAAAATAAACATGAAAAAATTGATGTAGTAGTAAATTGTGCTGCATTATGTTTAGATAATGATATATATGATAAAACAAAAAATGAGTTTATGCGTGTACTAGAAGTAAATTTAGTTGGAACTTTTTTAATGTGTAAATATGCCTCAAATTACATGGATAGAGGAGTAATTATTAATATTTCATCAACGGATGCTCAAGACACATTTAGTACTTTGAGTATGGATTATGCAGCTAGCAAAGCTGGAGTTGAAAATATTACTAAGAATTTAGCTCAAAGATTACCTAATTTAAAAATTTGTGCTTTAGCACCAAATTGGGTAAATACAGAAACCGTATTAGAAATGGAACCAAATTATTTAGAAAGTGAACTTAAAAGAATAGGTCAAGATAAATTAATAAAAAAAGAAGAAGTAGCATTTAAAATAATTGAGATAATTATTAATGATGATATACGAAGTGGAGAAATTATTAGAATGGGTGGTTTTAATGAATAAATATTTAAATCTTTATAATATAGATAATAAAGTAATAGAACTTGTGAATGAAGCTGAAAAAGAATTAAAAGAAGTTTTTTTACAAATTGATAATGATGCATTTTTAAATAGTTTAAAAGTTATTAGTGCCTTTAAAGAAGAAAATGTTTCTGAAAGTGATTTTTCAAGTACTACAGGATATGGTTATAATGATATTGGTAGAGATAAGATAGAAAGAATTTTTGCTAAAGTATTAGGTGGAGAAGATGCTTTAGTTAGAAATCAATTTATTTCAGGAACTCATGCTTTGACAGTAGCATTATTTTCTTTTCTTAGACCAAATGACACGATGCTTAGTATTACTGGTCTTCCATACGATACTTTACATGAAATAATAGGTATAAAAGAAAATGCTAGTTCTCTAAAATCATTTAATATTAATTATGAACAAATTGATTTGGTAGATAATGATTTTGATTATGAAAAAATTCAAGAAGTTTTAAGAAATAAAAAAATAAAACTAATAGAAATTCAAAGAAGTAAAGGATATTCTACTAGAAAAAGTCTAACTATTGAAAAAATAGAAAAAGTAATAAAAGAAATTAGAAGCGTTTCAAAAGATGTAATAATTATGGTTGATAATTGTTATTGTGAATTTGTAGAGAATATTACACCATTAGAAGTAGGTGCTGATATAATGGTTGGCTCATTAATAAAAAATTTAGGCGGTGGAATTGCATCAAATGGCGCTTATATTGTTGGTAAAAAAACATTAGTAGAGCTTGCTGCAGAAAGATTAACTGCACCAGGAGAAGGTAGAGAAGTTGGACCATCCCTTGGCGCCAATCGTGAATTTTTGTTCGGTTTATATCATGCACCTAGTGTTGTTGCTAGTAGTTTAAAAACTGCCATACTTTCAAGTTTTATTTTAGAAAAATTAGGTTATAATGTAGAACCAAAATATAATGATAAAAGAGCAGATATAGTGCAAAATATTATCTTTGGTAATCGTGAAGATTTAATTAAATATTGCGAAGGTATTCAAATTGCATCAGCAATAGATTCTAATGCCTTACCTGAGCCAACAGATATGCCTGGATATGAATCACAAATAATTATGGCATCTGGATCTTTTACTCAAGGTTCATCAATAGAAATATCATGTGATGGTCCAATAAGAGAACCTTTTATAGCATATCAACAAGGTGGACTTACTTATGAATATGGAAAACTAGCAGTAATGACTGCAGTAAGTAGAATAATAAATAGCAAATAATAAATAATAAATAATTACTTTTGTGCTTGATTAGTGGTATATTTTGTGGTATATTACTAATGAACACGGAAGTGTTTTTTTAATTACAAAAATATCTAGGAGGGTAAAATGGCAAAAGAAAAAGATATTAAGAAAAAGGACGTAAAGAAAACAAATACAAAGAAGAAAGAAAAAAATAATAAACCAAAAGAAAAATTCTTAGTTGGTGTTAAAAAAGAAATGAAATTAGTAATTTGGCCAACAGCAAAAGAAATTTTAAAATATACATTAGCAACAATTATATTTTGTATAATTTTAGTAGCATTTTTTGAAGTACTAAACTTAGTAATGGCATATGTAAAGGGGTTGTTTAATTAATGGAAAAGTTATGGTATGTAGTTAATACTTATTCAGGACATGAAAGTAAAGTAAAAGAAAAATTAGAAGCAAAAATTGAATCAATGGGAATGGAAGATTATATTTTTAGAGTAGTTATTCCAGAAACAACAGAAGTTGAAGTAAAAGATGGAGTAAAAAAAGAAAAAACTAAAAAAATGTTTCCAGGATATATTCTTGTTGAAATGGTAATGTCAGATGAAGCTTGGTATATCGTAAGAAATACTCCAGGAGTAACTGGATTTATTGGATCAAGCGGAAAGGGAGCAAAACCAACACCATTATTACCTCAAGAAATAGATCGTATCTTAGTTAACATGGGTATGAGTCGTGTTAATGTTGAAGATGATTTAAAAGTTGGAGATTCAGTAAGTATTGTTGACGGACCATTCAAAGGTATGATAGGTAGAGTTGATAATATTGATACAGAAAATAATAGATTAAATATTATTATCGACTTATTTGGTCAAGAAACATCTGTAGATGTAGAATTATTCCAAGTAAATAAAAACTAAAAAGAATAGGTTATTCCTATTCTTTTTTATATGTGTTTTAATAATTTTTTCTCTAACATAACAATTAATTTATATAAAATATATGATATTATGGCAAGAAGAATAATACCAGTCATAACTAAATTAAGATTGAAAACTTGTTTACCATATACAATTAGATACCCTATACCTTGTTTACTAACTAAAAATTCTCCCATTATTACACCAATTAAAGTTTGAGCAATACATAATTTAAATGATGAAATTATAGTTTGATAACTACTAGGTATTACTAAATAAAGTAATGTTTGAATTTTTGTTGCTTTCATGGTTTTAAACAATTTTAGGCGATATTCATCAGTATTTTGAAATCCGTTATAAATAGTAATAATACTTACAATTAAATTAATTAATAAAGCCATAATAATAATACTTTTTGTATTAGCGCCAAAAATTATAATAATGAGAGGTCCTAAAGCAACTTTAGGAAGTGAATTTAGCATTGTTAAAAATGGATCTATTATTTTAGCTAATAACTTAAATTCATATAATATAGTTGCAATAATAAAGCCTAGAGATATTCCAAGGATAAAAGAAATGATGACTTCTTTTAAAGTAGTATAAATATGGATGAAAAAATTATTATTAGATATAAGTTCAATGATAGTATTAATGATTCTTGACGGGCTAGAGTATATAAAAGCACTAATAATTTCTAGATTAACTAAAAATTCCCATAAAAGTAAAAATAAAATAATAATTAGCAATTGTGATAAAGTTATTTTAATTTTTTCTAATCTTATTTTTTTTAGATAATTCTTTTGTTCAAGACTCATTAGTATCTAAATCCTTCCAAATAGAATCAAAGTATTTATGATAATTTATATCTTTTCTTCTTTCGTAAATTGTTTCATTATTTTTAATATTAATTTCAATGATGCTTTTAATTACAGCGGGTCTTTTTGACAAAACAATAACCTTATTAGAAAAAGTTATTGCTTCTTCAATACTATGTGTTACTAATATTACTGTTTTATTTTCTTTTTTTAATATTTTATAAACATCATCACTAATAAGTAATCTTGATTGTTGATCTAATGCACTAAAAGGCTCATCTAATAGTAATAAATCTGGTTTTAAAGCAAGTGTTCTAATTAAAGCAACTCGTTGCTTCATCCCACCAGATAAACTCTTTGGATATTTATCTTTAAAATCTTTTAGATTATAAAATTCTAATAAATATTCAACATAATCTAAATATTCTTTAGTTAATTTATTTTGAATCTTCAAACCTAGTATTGCATTTTCATAAATAGTTAGCCATGGTAGTAATGCATCACTTTGAAGCATATAGGCAATTTTTAAATTATCATTTTTAATAACACTTCCGCAAAAAACATCTTTATCTAAATCAGCAATTAAAGATAAAAGTGTAGATTTGCCACAACCAGATGGCCCAACTAAAGATATAATATCACCTTTTTGAATATTTAAATTAATATCTTTGAGTGCTTCAATTTCACCTTCTTTAGTATGATAATTTTTAGTTAAATTTTTTACTTCAATTAAATTATTCATAAAGATTATTTACCAAATCTTTATAGTAAACAGTCTCATTAATAAGATTATTTTCTTTTAATAAAAGAACTAAAGTATTATAAAATTCTTCTTTAACATAAGGTGTATTTAACCAGGCATCTGATTCTTTGTATCTATCAATCATAGTAGCTAAATCATCTATTTTAGTATCACTAAATTGTTTAGCAATTGCTTTTGCAACAACATTGCCATCATTATTTAATGTATAATCCATTCCTTTTTTTATAGCGTTAGTAAATCTAGTTAATAAATCTTTATTATCATTTATATAATTTTTTCTAGCGTAAAATGCTGTATAGGGAAATTCTCCAGATGCTTGCCCAACACTTTCAACAACGTAACCATTTTTATTATCTTCAAGTTTAGATGCTAGTGGTTCAAATAAGTTAACATAATCACCATCGCCACCAATAAATGAACCAGATAATTCTGCAAATTCAATAGAATAATTAATATTAACTTTATTTTTATCTATACCTTTGTTTTCTAAAGCTCTTAAGAAACTTAATGCTGGCATACCAGTGCTTCTTCCAACTAGTATTTCTTTTCCATAAAGACTTTCCCAATTAAATTTCTCATCTTTTCTAGATAGTATAAATTGACCATCTCTTTTTGTAAGTCCTGAGAATACTTGTAAATAATTTTTTTCTTTTCCTAAATAAACATAAACAGCAGATTCAGGACCTGCTAAACCAACATTGGTATCACCAGATAAAACTGATGCTGCTACATTATCACTACCACTTACTAACATTAAGTCAATTTTAATACCTTCATCTTCAAAATAACCATTTTCTATAGCAACATAAAATGGAGCATAGAAAATACTATGTGTTACTTCAGCAACTTTAACTACTTCTAAATTATCAGATGTATCATCTTTCATAAAAATCCCAATTACTAACCCCATTATAGTAATGGCTAATATTCCTACAAAAATATATAAAATATTTCTTTTCATATAAACACTCCTTACATATATAATATATTCAGTAATTGTGTTTTGTGCTAAAATAAAAAAGAGGGATTTTTTATGCATTTTAGAAAATTAATTGAAGAAATATGTAAAGAAGAAAATATAAAATATAATTTAATATCTAAAGATTGGATAATGGTACTTACTAAAAATGGTGTAACTAGGTGTATATCTGGTTATCGCTTTCCATTAAATGATCATGCAATAGGTAGTGTTATTGATGATAAGTATGCTTTATATGATTTGTGTAAATTATTAAGTTTACCAATAATTGAGCATAAATTATTGTTTAATCCAAATAGTAAATTAGGAATTAACACTTTAAAATTAATAGATAAATATTTTGAAGAATATAATAAAGATGTAGTTATAAAACCAAATAATGGTTCAGAAGGCATTGGAGTATTTCATATAAATAGTAGAGATGAATTATTAGAAAAAGCTAATGAATTATTTAAAACAAACTTTTCTATTAGTATTTGTCCATTTTATAAAATAGATAAAGAATATAGAGTAGTAGTATTAGATAACGAAGTAAAACTTATTTTTGAAAAGACAAAACCAGTAGTTGTTGGTGATGGTATAAATACAATTAGAGATTTATTAAAGAGATTAAATCCTTATTATTTTCAAAATAAGTTAACTGATAGAAAATATGATACTATTTTAACTAATGGTCAAATATATGAATATGATTGGAGATTTAATTTAAGTAATGGTGCTACAGCTAAATTAGTTGAAGATAATGATTTGAAACAAACATTAACAGAATTAGCATTAGATATTACTAATAAAATAAATGCCAAATTTGTTAGTGTTGATATTATTAGAAGTAACAATAAACTATATTTAATAGAAGTAAATAGTGGAGTATGTATAAATAAAGTTTGTAATTTTATTGATAAAGATTTTAAAATTACAAAAGAGATTTATAGAAGTGCAATTAAGAAAATATTTGATTAAATAAGATTACTATGTTAAACTTATTTTAGTCATTTTAGCCCGTTGGTGAAGCGGCTTAACACACTGCGTTCTCAGCGCAGCATTCACGGGTTCGAACCCCGTACGGGTTACCAAAGAGGTGAGCAAATGAATAATGTTAATCTTAATACTATAAAATTTGATAGTTTGAATAGAGATAACATTGTTCATTTTTTTAGTTGTAAATCTTTTAGTTATTTAAATGATAATGTATATGAGTATTATAATATACCTAAAAACGTAAGAATATTAAAAGTTAACCAAATACATAGTAATAAAGTGATTAATTTTACAAAAGAAAATATTAATGAAGAATACGAAGCAGATGGATTAGTTACAAAATTAGATAATGTAGCATTAATTACTAAAACTGCAGATTGTCAAAGTATATTGTTATATGATAAAGATAAAAAAATAATTGGAAATATTCATGCAGGATGGAAAGGAACATTAAACAAAATAGTTGATAATGCTTTAGATATATTTATAAAAGAATATGAGTCTAATCCCAAAGACATAATTGCGTGTATTAATCCTTCATTGCTTAAATGTTGTTCTGAATTTTCAATAAATGAATATGAACTATTTAAAAAAGATTTTTCTGATTTTGTAGAATTGAAAGAAAATAACAAATGTAATATTGATTTAACAAACATAAATAAATATTTAATGTTATTAAGAGGAGTAAAAGAAGAGAATATTTATATTTCAAAATTATGTACATCTTGTAATAATAATTTATTTCATTCTTATAGAAAAGATAATCATACAAAAGATAGAAATATTTCAATTATATATAAAAAAATATGATACTATTTTCTAGCATCATATTTTTTTCTTAATTCTGTATTTAAAATTACTTTTCTAAGTCTAATATTATTTGGCGTAACTTCTACAAGTTCATCTTGATTAATATAATCGAGTGCATATTCAAGTGTTATAGGTCTTGGTCTTTTTAATACTACAGTTTTATCAGAAGCAGCAGCTCTTGTGTTAGTAAGCTCTTTTCCTTTAACAACATTTATTGCTAAGTCATTATCACGATTACATTCACCAACAATCATACCTTCATAAACTTCAGCATTTGGTTCAACAAACATAATTCCACGATCCTCAAGTTGACCTAAACTATATGCAGTAGCTTTTCCAGTTTCACTAGAAACTAATACACCTAGTTTTCTTTCTCCTAAATCTACTGTAGCAGCAGGTCCATATTCTTTGAATGTGTGATTCATGATTCCATAACCTTTAGTTAATGTCATAAAGTTTGTAGAGAAACCAATTAATCCTCGAGATGGAATAGTGTAAGTAAGTCTTGTTAATGTACCAATATGAGTCATATTTTCCATGATAGCACCACGAGCACTTAATTCTTCAATAACCCCACCCATAAATTCATCATCAACTTCAATTTGTAAATCTTCATAAGGTTCGCATTTTATTCCATCTATTTCTTTAATAATAACTTTAGGTTTAGATACTTGAAGTTCATATCCTTCGCGTCTCATATTTTCAATTAAAATAGATAAATGTAATTCGCCACGACCAGATACCAAGAAGTTTTCTGAATCTAATTGTTCAACTTTTAAACTAACATCTTTTTGTGTTTCACGAATTAATCTTTCACCAATTTTTCGAGATGTTAACAATTTTCCATCTTGACCTGCAAATGGAGAAGTGTTAACACCAAAAGTCATTTGTAATGTTGGTTCATCTATATGAATAATTGGAAGTCTTTCATGATTATTTATATCAGTTAAAGTTTCACCAACAGAAATATCTTCAAGTCCAGCAATAGCACAAATGTTACCTGCTTCAACTTCGTTAGTTTCTACACGACCTAATGCTGTAAAAGAAAATAACTTTTGAATTCTAAATTGCTTTTCGGAGCCATCCAATCTTAAACAATTAACCATTTGGCCAACTTTTACTTTTCCGTTAAATACACGACCAATAGCAATTCTTCCAACATAATCATTATAATCCAAAAGAGCTGGTTGGAATTGGAATGGTTTAGTTATATCGCCAGTTGGTGCTTTTATTTCGTTTACTATTAAATCTAAAACATGTTTAAATGTTTTTTCTTGAGTAGAGATATCACTATCTAAACTAGAAGTACCATTTAATGCACTAGTATAAGCAACTTTGAAATCTAATTGTTCATCATTAGCACCTAAGTCTAAGAATAAGCCTAAAACTTCATCAACAACTTCTTTGATTCTTGCAGTTGGCTTATCAACCTTATTTATAACAACAATTGGTTTAACTCCAGCATCAATAGCTTTTTTTAATACAAATTTTGTTTGAGGCATTGGACCTTCATAAGCATCAACAACTAAAATAACACCATCAACCATCTTCATAATTCTTTCAACTTCACCACCAAAATCGGCATGTCCTGGAGTATCAAGAATATTAATTTTGATTCCATTGTACATTACAGAAGTAGTCTTAGCTAGTATTGTAATTCCACGTTCTCTTTCAATATCATTTGAGTCCATAGAAAAATTAGTAGCATCTTGGTTTTCTCTAAAAGTACCAACATATTTAATAATTTCATCAACCATTGCAGTTTTTCCATGGTCTACGTGCGCAATAATTGCAACATTTCTAATTTCCATATATATCACCCGTTTTTAACTCAGTTATTATAGCATTAAAATCGTGTAATTGTAAACATTTTATTATTTCATCGGTATTTACAACAAATTGAAAAATAAATGAGTAAACAAAATGTAAATAAAAAATTAGTAGTTGTTTGATTAAAAATAATATGGTAAACTTAAAATAAGGTGACATAGGATGAGATTAGGAAAAGAAATCAAACGTGATACTCAGCTAATAATTATATCAGTTCTTGTTCTTACTTTAGTTACACTGAGTGTGTCTTATTCAGCGTTCTTTTCAGTGCAATCTCAATCTACAATTCAAGAAATTTCAACAGGAACATTAGATGTTGTAATAGATAGTACTTCTTCCGCTATGAGTACAGAAGATTTATTTCCAACAGCCACATCTGATTTACCTACTGCAGCGAATTCAGTAGTAGACAGTGGAGAAGGAACATACGCTACATTGATTTTGAAAAATTCAGGAACATTAGATGCTGATTTTTCGGTAACAATTGGCTATGATAGTTTGCCTAGTGGAAAAACTACAGATGATTTAATTGCAATGAATTATTTAACAATTGGTATTTTTGATGTAGATAATAATTCATGGGTTGATTTTGGTAGTGGCGTTTATAATACACCAATTACAGGATTAACTGCTACTGATACTAATGTTTATCCTATATTAAGAGATACAATAAGTAAATCTAGTAATGGTACAGCTACTACTAGAGAGTTTAGAGTATATGTATGGCTATCTGAAGATACTCCAACAACTGAAATCGGTAAATTAGTATATATGAAATTAGATGTTAAGAGTACTACAGTATCTGAAAGTTAAGGTGGGTTATGAATAGTAATAGTATTAATTTAAAAAGAAAAAAAGAACTTTCAATAGCAGTAATGCTATTTATTATGTTTTTAATGATGCTGTTAATGGTATCATCTTTTACATTTGAAAGTATATTTGGTGTTGGTGCTCCAGGAAAAGGTAAATACCATATAAAAATAGATGGAGATGGCAAACCTGATATTAATTTAGATACTGATGGAGATGGCTTAGCTGATTTAAACATTGATACAAATAAAGATGGCAAAGCGGATTTAAATATAAGCAAAAATGGTAATAGTGCAATTATTAATATAGATGTCGACGGTGATGGCATTGCCGATTTAAACATTGATACAAATAAAGATGGTAAAGCTGATGTTAATGTTGATACAGATGGCAATGGCATTCCAGATTTAAATATAGATATTGATCAAGATGGCAAAGCTGATGTAAACATTGATACAAATGGTGATAAAAAGGGCGACAAAAATAAAACAAATACAGATAAGAATAACGATGGTAAACCAGATTTAAATGTAGATACAAATAAAGATGGTTATCCAGATATAAATATAGATATTAATGGAGATGGTTATCCAGATATAAATATTGATACAGACGGAAATGGCAAAGCCGATTTAAATATTGATTTTAATAAAGATGGCAAAGCCGATGTAAATGTCGATACAAATGATGATAAAAAGGGCGACAAAAATAAAACAAACACAGATAAGAATAACGATGGTAAACCAGATTTAAATGTAGATACAAATAATGATGGTTATCCAGATATAAATATAGATATTAATGGAGATGGCATTCCAGACATTAATATTGATACAAACGATGATAATAAAGCAGATACTAATATTGATACAAATAAAGATGGTAAACCAGATTTAAATATTGATACAAATGGTGACAATAAACCAGATGTAAACATTGATACAAATAGTGATAACAAACCAGACTTAAATGTTGATACAAATAGAGATAATAAACCTGATATTAATATCGATACAAATAAAGATGGCAAAGCTGATGTTAATGTTGATACAGATGGTAACGGAATTCCAGATTTAAATATAGATATTGATAAAGATGGCAAAGCCGATGTAAATATTGATACAAATGGTGATAAAAAAGGCGACAAAAATAAAACAAATACTGATACAAACAAAGATGGTAAACCAGATTTAAATGTAGATACAAATAAAGATGGTTATCCAGATATAAATATAGATATTAATGGAGATGGAATCCCAGACATTAATAATGATACAGATGGAAATGGTGTTGAAGATTTAAATATTGATTTTAATAAAGATGGCAAAGCCGATGTAAATATCGATACAAATGATGATAAAAAAGGCGATAAAAATAAAACAAACACTGATACAGATGGAAATGGTAAACCAGATTTAAATATTGATACAGATGGAGATGGCAAACCAGATTTAAATATAGATATTGATGGCGATGGTAAACCAGATATCAATATTGATAATAGTTATTGGACTATGGAAGAAGAACAAAAAGTAGATGCATTATTTACAATAATAACTGCTGAGAATTTAAACTTAAATGTTAAAGCTGCCGATTTATCAAAAGACGCAGTTGGTGATAAAGAATATATTGAGATTTCTAGTAAAACTGAAAAAACGAGAATAGCTCTTAAATCAAGTGGTGATACAACAACTTGTAAGTATAATGTAAGTTTTATTACTACAGAAAATACATTTGAGAATAGGTATCTTACAAATAGTGGAGCATTCGGAACTTTAAAAAATCAAATTATATTAAGATTAAAAGGTTTTGAAATGGTTAATGGTGAACTTGTTCCAAAAACATATGATATTGATTTAAATGAATATAAAAATAATAATTATGTGATTAAAGATATATTAATAACAAATAAAGAGTCTGATGATGATACTACAGAACATAGTTGGGATTTAAATTTAATATTTAGAAATTATCGAGATTATAATCAAACGAATAATTCTAATAAAAAGGTAGTAGGAAAATTAAATTTCAATATTACTGAATGTCAAAGAATTGTAAAAGGATAGTTAAAACTATTCTTTTTATTTTTACATATATTTAAGTTGTGCTATAATAGTAACTTCAAAAAGAGGTGAATTTATGACATGGGATAAAAAAAGAATAGAAAATACTTTAATAAAATTAAATAAAAAAATGTCAGAAATAAAAACAGAACCTCTTTCATCTAAGTTAAGATTAGATTGTTATGTATTATTAGATGTTTTAAAAACAATCGATGTAGAAGAATACAATCATTTATCGGAGTTAATATCTTTAGGTAATTTAGATTTTTCTCAGTTTTATAGAGACTTCCAACAAGAAAGTATGGAAGCACTTTTGGAATTTAAAGAAACAATTTATAGTTTAGCTCATGATAGTGAAAAATTCCCATATGTATATCCTAGAATGACTTTCAAAAAAAGAATTTCGGAAGAAAAATATTTGGAAATGGTCAGAGAATTTTTTGCAATGTTTGATAGAGATCATTTTGAATTATATGAAGATATTTTGGATGGAAAATTACATTTTGCTAGAAATAGTCGAGAAATAGATGGTGTTAAAGGAAGATGTTATTCATTTTTAACTTTAGCAGACACTTATATAATTACTGATTTTAGAAGAAGAAATGTAATAGAAACTTTACCACATGAAGTAGCTCATGGAGTAGAACTTTCTATGCTTAGTGATATAAGAAGGAATATGGGATGGCACTATAGTACATTTGTAGAGTGTTATCCAAGATTATTAGAATTAATTTTTTTAGATTATTATAAGGATAGTGAATATGGGGAATTATTTCTTTTACAAAAAAGAGAGTTATTTGATTCGTTAAAAATTTCTTCTGAATATTATATTGATTTTATTCCAAATATGTGTGATTACGATTTACATACAAATAGATTACTTGATAAAAAAGGAAGAAAAGTTTCTAAAAAACAAATTGACTTTATAATCGCGGATTCATTAGCTATATATTTATTTAATTTGTATAAAAATGATATTGATACTTTCTTTAGCATCTTATCTAAATTTCATTCATATAAAGGGACAAGTGATTATAGCATTTGGAATATGGTTTCGTTAAGTGATTTAAAAAAAGCTTTCTATGAAGAATCAAGAAAATATAATGAAGAAGCTATACTTACAAGAAGTAGAAGGAAAACAAATACTTCCAAATACTTTTAAATAATGATAAAATTTAGTTGGTGATATTTTGTGTACATAGGAATTATTTTAACAATATTAACAGGATTATTCTTTTTAATTGGAATATATGCTTTAAAAAATATAAAAAATAGAGAAAGCACATCTTTATTTACAATAGCATTAGCATTTATAGTTATGGCTGGCTTATTAATTTTTGATTTATTACCAGAAATTTTAGAAACAAAAAAATTGTATTTATTAATACCTATCATTGTAGGGTTTTTAACATTAATTATTTTAGATAAATTAATACCTCATCACCATCATGAACATAGTGATAAACATTGTGATAAACATGATCATGACTTACATCTTAATCATATTGGAACAGTTACTATTTTAGCTTTAGCAATTCACAATATGATTGAGGGTTTAACTTTATATAGTCTAACTCTAAATAGTGTTAAGTCTGGTTTATTAATGATGATTGGCATATCACTACATAATATTCCTTTAGGATTTCAAATAGGAAATTCATTAAAAAATAAAAAGTATAATAAATTTCTTATTTTCTTATTATGTATAAGTTCATTTTTGGGAGCTTTAATAATTATTTTATTTGGATCATTAAATCATACAATAATAAGCATATTACTTGCACTAACTTTTGGTATGCTTTTATATATTTTAATATTCGAATTATTTAATGAAATTAAAGGTGCTCTAAAGAAAAGAGAAACAATATATGGTATAATATTAGGTATAGTAATATTAATTATTACATTTATGATATAAGGAGTATATCAATGAAAAAAGTTTTAGTAACAGGAGCAGCAGGAAGTATCGGAATGCTGGTAATAAAATATTTATTAAGCGAAGGAAAATATGAAATTACTGCTTTGGATTTAAGAAATAAAAGAGTTTTAAAAAAATTAAAAAAGTATCGTAAGAGAATTAATATAATTTATGGTGATGTAAATGATCCAGTGTTAATGGAAGCATTAGTTAAAGATCATGATTATATAATTCATTTGGCAAGTGTAATGCCACCACTTGGGGACTTTAGTAAAAATATTGGCGAAATAGTGGATTATAATGGTACTGAAAATATTATAAAAGCGATAAATTATTATAATAATGATTGTTTTTTAATATATGCTTCGACTACAAGTTTATATGATAGTAGTTTAAGTGGTAATGTTAAAGAAAAAGTAAAAGAAGATGAATTAACATATTATAGTTTAAATAAATATAATACAGAAAATTTAATTAAGAAAAAATTAAAGAATTATACGATTTTTAGATTACCATTAATTTTAAATAATATTATCGATGAACCATTTATGTTTAATGTAAAAAAGAATTTAATGGTTGAAGTAACAACAAATATTGATGCAGCTTATGCATTTGTTAAAGCAATAGACCATAAAAAAGAATTAAATAAAAAAGAATTTAATGTAGGTATGGGTAGTGAAGGAAGATTAATTTATAATGATATTTTAAAAAATATTTTAAAATATTATGGATTAAGTATAAGATATATATTATCAAGAATATTCTTAGAAAAAACTTATCGAAGTCCTGTTCTTACTGATAGTGATAAATTAGAGGAAATAATTCATTATCGTAATGATTCTTTATACAATTATTATAGAAGATTACAAAATAGGGGCAAGAAAAGAGTAATTAGAAAATTATTAGCAAAACCATTATTATATTTAAAAAATAAAGAATAGGTGGGAATTTTATGACTGGACTGGTATTAGCTGGTGGTGGAGTTAAAGGTGCTTATCAAGTAGGAGCTTATTTAGCTTTCAAAAAATGCGGTATTAGATTAGATGGTGTAGTAGGAACGTCTATTGGTTCTTTTAATGCTGCAATGATTGTATCTGGTATGGATGCTGAATTATATAATTTTTGGAAAAATGTTGATGTAGGAGAACTTTTAAATTTTAATACTAAATATACTGAAAGTGTTAATAATAAAGATAAATTTAAAGAACTTATATATGGTATTGAACAAATGACAATTATTGTTAAAAACAAAGGAATTAATAACAGTAATTTAAAAGACTTATTAAAAGAAATGATAGATGAAGAAAAGATAAGAAATAGTTATATGGACTATGGACTTGTTACAGTAAGGGTTAATGATTTAAAACCATTATATTTATTTAAAGAAGATATGAAACCCGGAAAGATTCCTGAATATATTTTAGCTAGTTGTAATTTGCCAGTATTTAAAACTGAAAAGCTAATTGATAATAAATATTATATTGATGGTGGATTTTATGATAACAACCCAATTAATATGCTTTTAGATAAAGGTTACAAAAAAGTATATTCAGTTGAAATTCAAGGTATTGGGTTTAGTAAAAAAATTAAAGATGAAAAGAAAGTTATTAAAATAACACCTTCAAGATTTTTAGGAAGTACCTTAAATGTTAACAAGAAAAAAATAAATGAAAATATTAAATTAGGATATTATGATACTTTAAAAGTATTAAAAAACTACGATGGATATAACTTTATCTTTAAAAAATATCCAAAGTTGTTGTATAATATTTTGGCGAGGAAAATAGATAAAGATTTATACAAAAGAGTTAAAAGATATTTTAGAGCTGAAGATAATAAAGAGCTTATTTTAAAAGCTTTGGAATATACTATGATGAAAGAAGAAATTACCTATTTCAATATTTGGGGATTATTTAAACAAATCAAATTTGTTAAAAATGATACTAAAGATAAACATTTTGTGTATGAATTTGTAAGAAATTTAAAAATATTTTAGGAGGTATTTATGGGAAGAGCATACGAAGTAAGAAAAGCTAGTATTATGAAAACTGGAGCAGCCAAAGCAAAATTATATTCAAATTTTGCTAAAGAAATATATTTAGCTGCTAAGAAAGGTGTTCCAGAAATTGAATCTAATATAGCATTAAAACGATTAGTAGAAAAAGCTAAAAAGAATCAAGTTCCAAGTGACATTATTAATAGAGCTATTGAAAAAGCTAAAGGTGTAGGTGGAGAAGATTACCAAGAAGTAACTTATGAAGGTTTTGGACCTGGATCATCAACACTAATTATTAAGTGTTTAACTGATAATGTTAATAGAACTGTTGGTGAAGTAAGAGCAGCTTTTAACAAAGTTAATAAAAGCTTAGGCGTTACTAATTCAGTATCATATAATTATGATTATGTTGGAGTATTATCGTTTATAAGTCAAAATAGTGAAGAATTATTTGAAGAACTACTTAATGAAGGTATTGAAATAATTGATTATGAAGATGAAGAAGGTTATATTAATATTACTATTGAACCACATGATTATAATAAAGTTAAAGACGTAGTAGAAAAAATTATACCTGAAGTTGATTATGAAGTTGATCAAATTGGAATGTTTCCAAAAGAGAAAACAACACTTACTGGTGAAGATAAAGAAGTTTTTGAAAAATTATATAATATGTTAGACAATATTGATGATGTAACTGAAATCTATCATAATGTAAATATTGATTTATAAAAATATTAATTGTATAATTTATTTGTTAGCAATGAAGGAATTTACGACTCTGGAGCTAAAACGCATATACAGCGATAAAGTATTAAAGCGTATGATTTAAATTCATAAATTAAGGTGGTACCGCGGGTTATACTCGTCCTTAACCTTAGTTTTTGAATTTTTTTAATTTTTAGGAGGAAAATAAAATGACAATATTTGAAGAATTAAAATGGCGTGGGCTTATTAAAGATATAACAAGTCCAGAATTAGAAGAAAAGTTAAATAATGGCGGATTAACATTCTATATTGGAACTGATCCAACTGGAGATAGTCTTCACTTAGGACATCTATCTTCATTTCTAATTTCAAAAAGATTAAAAGATGCAGGACATAATCCAATACTTTTAATCGGAGGAGCAACAGGTAGAATAGGAGATCCTCGTCCAACAACGGAAAGAGAAATGAAATCAATCGAAGAAGTTGAACATAATATTGAATGTTTAACAAACCAAGTAAAAAAATTATTTGGATTTGAAGTAGTAAATAATTATGATTGGACAAAAGATATAAATACATTAGATTTTTTAAGAGACTATGGAAAATATTTCAATATTAATTACATGTTAGATAAAGATATTATAAGAAGACGTTTAGAAACTGGTATTACTTATACAGAATTTTCTTATATGATTTTACAAGCATTAGATTTCTTACATTTATATGAAACAAAGAATTGTGTTATGCAAGTAGCGGGTTCTGATCAATGGGGAAATATTACTGCTGGAGTAGATTTAATAAAAAGAAAATTAGGAAAAGATGCATATGCATTTACAATGCCTTTAGTAACAACAAAAGATGGAACTAAATTTGGTAAGAGTGAAGGTAATGCTTTATGGCTTGATAAAAATAAAACAACAAGTTATGAATTATACCAATACTTAATTAATGTTGAAGATGAAATGGTTATAGATTACTTAAAGATATTTACATTCTTAAGTAAAGAAGAAATAGAAAGTCTTGAAGAAGAAAATAGATTACACCCAGAAGAAAGACGTGCTCATAAAACTTTAGCAAGATGTGTAATTACATTCTTACATGGTGAAGATGAAGCTACAAAAGCTGAAATGATGAGTAAAGCTTTATTTACTGAAGATATTAAAAATCTATCTAGTGAAGATATATTAACAAACTTTAAAGATATGGATAAAGTAGTAATAAATGAAGAAGTTATGTTAGAAGATTTACTTGTAAATGGTAGTATTTGTTCAAGTAAAAGAGAAGCTAGAGAACTTATAAAAGGTAATGCTATAAGTTTAAATAACACAAAAATTACTGAACCAACATATTTAGTAACAAAAGCAAATGCTATAGATAATAAAGTATATCTTATCAAAAAAGGAAAGAAAAAATATTATTTAGGAATATTTGAATAAAAAAACAATACATTGTATTGTTTTTTTATTTATCTAAAATAAATGAATATAAATAATGCTAAACATAAACAGTAAATTGAGAATTTCCAAAGTTTACCTTTTTTTACCATATTGCTTAACCATTGATATGAGAAGTATGTAATAACTAAAGCAGCAATCATACCACATAAATATGGAAGAAGTAGAGTAGTTGGAGTACCAATTAAATCAGTTGCTTTTAATAACATAGTACCAAAACTTACTGGAAAATATAACATGAACGTATATTTTAAAGCGTCCTCTCTTTTTAATTTACAAATAAGGCATGCTACTAAAACTGTTCCGCTACGACTAATTCCCGGAATAATTGTTATTGCTTGAAATAATCCTATAATAATTGCATCTTTAAATGTTATTCCATCACTATCTTTTTCTCCTTTAATATTTCTAACAATATAAAGCATTAAAGCTGTGAATAGAAACGCAAATGCTAGCATTTTTAAAGATGTGTAGTGACTTTCTAAATAATCATTAAAAAGTATACCAGTAATACCAACAGGAATAGTACTTATAATCATTTTTATAACGTACATAAATCCATTTTTAGCTGTTTTTCTTTTTTCTTTACTAAATATAAAACTAAAGAAATCTTTAATTAATTTAATAATATCTTTTCTAAAAATAAATAATATAGCTAAAAAAGAACCAAAATTAGATATAATCTCAAAGTTAAAAGTATTAAACATTTCTGTATTAAATAAATTTTTAAATAAAAATATATGACCACTACTAGAAACTGGTAATGGTTCAGTAATACCTTGAATAATACCTAACAAAATATATTTTATATAATCCATTATTATCACCTAATTAATTATATAATATTTTTCATAAATTATAAATAAAATATAGAGATAAGTATGTTAAGTATAATTTTATTTTTTATTGGATTTATATTTTCAGTTATTGGATTATTTTTTATAATTTTATATTTAAATTTGTTTGTTATTGGGTATAGTTTTTTTGAATTTGTTTATTTTATTATTAGAAGCATTTATTGTGATTTATTTTTTGTTGGAATTATTTTATTGTATTTATCTTTAGAAAGGAAGAAAACACGTGAATTATTACTATGATGTATTATTAAATTTTCAAGAAAAATATTGTATGTTTTATGAATGGGATGAACAAGACGAAATAGAATTTATAAAAAAAATACCTTTATATCATATAGACTCTAAAACATACGTTGATTTATTTAGTAATAAAATAAAAATCACTGGAGATTTATTAAAACATATTGAAAATAAAACAAAATTAAAATCAAACAACTTCTTAGAATATGCTGCAATATTTAGTGATGGAAAAAATAGTATCGCGCTAGAATTCAATAATAAAGGTGAAGTTATTAATAAGAGCAGTTTAATGCTAGAAGATGAACTTAATATTAATGAATTCATGTATAGTATTAATTTATCAGAGTTAAATTATGAAATAATTAATAGTGAAATAAGATATAAAGAAACAAGACAAGAGTTAAAAATAAAAAGGATTTTAAAATTAGAAATTGATTCAATGTATAGAAATAATGAATTGAGTAAAATGAAATACATATATTTAGAATGGTTTAACGAGTTATTGGATAATATAGATAAAATGTATAATAACATGATAAATAAAATTAAAGATAATTTAAGTGATAAAGAGTATGAAATATATGAATTAATTAAATTATCTTATAATAACGTATAAATATTTTTCTTTAGTTAATAATATTTATAGGAGTGAGAATATGAAAAAAATAGCGTCTTTATTATTGCTAATTTTATTAATAACTGGTTGTGGTGGTAGTAATGCAAGAATGGCAACAGAAAATTATTTAAAAAAATATAGAACATTAAATAGTGAAGTGTTAGTAGATTTAGAAAATATTGTTGATAAAGAAAATTTAACAGAAAAACAAAAAGATAAATATAGAGAAGTATTAAAAAAACAATATAAAGACTTAACATATGAAATAATTGAAGAAGAGTATGATGAAGAAGTAAGTTATGTAACAGTTAAAGTTAGTGTATATGATTTATATAAAGCGCAAAGTGATGCATCAGTTTATTTACAAAACAATCAAAATAAGTTTTTAGATTCTGATGGTAATTATGATCCATCAAAATTTATAGATTACAAATTAGATAGAATGAAAGATATGACTGATAGAATAGATTATACAATAGTATTTACAGTTACAAAAGAAGATGATAAATATGTAGTTGAACAACCTACAGAAGATGATTTATTAAAAATACATGGAGTATATAATTATGAATTAGAATAAAAGTCGAAAGACTTTTTTAATTTTCATATAATTATGTTATAATTAGTTAGAGTTGATGGTTGTATGAAAGAAGAAAAAAGAGTTATTTATTTGGATTATTTAAGAATAATAGCAACTTTTTTTGTTATTATTTTACATATATCTGGGCAAAATATTGCAAATGTTAGCATAAATTCATTAGACTTTCATGTGATGAACATATTTGATAGTCTATCTAGATTTACAGTTCCAATGTTTGTAATGATAAGTGGAACATTATTTCTAAATCCTAAAAAAAATTTTTCGACAAAAAAATTATTTACAAAAAACATTTTTAGATTATTGACAGCATTTGTCTTTTGGTCACTTATATATACAATTTTGTCACATCTAAAACATCCAAAAGGTATAATAAGTTTTATTTTTGATTTTGCTTTAGGATACTATCATTTATGGTTTGTTTATATGCTTATAGGGTTATATATAATTACACCAATATTAAGAAAAATAGTAGAATCCAAAGTGATAACAAAATATTTTTTGATTTTATCTTTCGTAGTAAATTTTATTATTCCGATATCGTTAGAAATAGTAGGTATTCAATATTTAAATTCCATCTACAATAACATTGGTTTAAATTTATTATTTGGTTACTCATTTTATTATATTTTGGGCTATTATTTATCCATTGAAGATATTAAATCAAATTGGCGAAAAATAATTTATTTTTTGGGAATATTTGGAGCACTAGCCACAATTGTGCTCACATTTATTATATCTAGGGAGTCTAATGTTCTAAAAACTGTTTTTTATGATAATTTTTCTATAACAATTTTATTTCAAAGCATAGCTTTATATGTATTTGCCAAATATAAAATGAATGACATAAAAATAGATATCAATAAAATAACTAAAATATCCAATTGCTGTTTTGGAATATATTTGATACATGCTTTAATTATTAATATATTAAATATTTTTAATATTAATACACTAACAATACATCCATTAATTTCTATACCATTGTTATCAATTATTGTTTACATTATTTCATTTATTCTAACATTCATATTAAACAAAATACCCATTATTAATAAATACATAGTGTAATTTAGACAAAAAGAACGAAATGTTATTTCGCTCTTTGTTTGTCCTTTATTTTATAACTTTGTTTTTTGGGAGATTTTTTTCTTGTTTTATTAGCTCTTAATTTGTTATTTTTTTGCTTTGCCTTTTTATTTTTTAAAATAGACTTAGAAACACTAAGTTCTTTTTCTTTTTCCTTTTTCTTTTGTTTTTCTTTTTTCTT
>JAFSAI010000026.1 GCA_017441065.1 Bacilli bacterium
AATAATAGATAATTATGCAGATAAAAAATTATTAGATTTATTATCAAAAACAAATAAGAAAATAAAGATATATAGTAAGAATATGGACAAAGAATTAATAAGTAAATATAGTAGTCAATATAGCAATGTAGAAATAATAGAAAATAGTACATTTCATGATAGATTTATAATTATAGATAATAAATATTTGTATCACTGTGGTGCATCATTTAAAGAGTTAGGAAAGAAATGCTTTGCGATTAGTAAAATTGATGATGAAGAAATTCTTAAGATTTTTATTTCAAAAATGTAAAAGAACTATCTAAAGTAGTTCTTAAAATTCTATATTTATTTTATTTTTAATTTTAATATTTTTTAACTTTTCTTCTATTAAATATTTAACATCATCATTATAATTTGGGTGAAGCTCTATTAAATTTTTATAATAATTTAATTTGTTTAAATAGTCACTATTATTGGTAATAATATATTTTTCATAATAAATAGATAATAGTTCTTCTAAAGATTCAATTAAACTATTAGATTTTTCAAAGTAGTCAATTGCTTTATTAATATCTTTAGAAGTATTAGTTTCTAAATCGCCTTCTAAATAATAATATTTAGCAATGTTGTAATATGCCCATAAAGAAGTTTCGTTAATACTACTTTCTAAAGCTTTTTGATAGTATTCAAAAGCTTCTTTTTTATTTCCAACTTTTCTTTTGTATTCTCCAATTTTATTACAAGCAAAACTTTCATTTAAATTAGCACTTTTAAGAAAATATTTATAAGCTTCTTCTTGATTGTTATGGTTTTCATAATATATTCCCAAATTATTTAGAGCGTATACATAATTTTTGTTAGCTGCTTCTTTAAAAAGTTTTAATGATTTTTCTACGTCTTTTTTTACACCAATTCCTTCTTGATAACATAAACCAAGAGAATTTATTGCTGCAATATTACCTAAAGACTTAGCTTTTTCGAAATATTTAATGGCTTCTTTATGATCTTTCTCACTGTTACTTCCAATTTTTCCTTTGATAATCATGTTGCCAATCATCCAACAGGCAGAAGGGTGATTATTATTAGCAGCATTCAAAAAATATTCATAAGCTTTATCATATCTAGGGTATCCACTAAATTCGCCTCGATACTCCATAACTGCTAAATGATAATTAGCATATGGATTACCATCATTGGCAAGTCTTTTTAAGGAATGACTAAAATTGATTCCTTCGTTTAATTCTAAGATAAGAAAATTTTGTAAATCAGTTACTGAAATATCAGTATTTTGAAGGAGTGTTTCAACAACATTTTTTGTTCTTTCATCTTCATATAGTGGTTGCTTTTTTTCTAAAATTGCATAAGTTATTAGTTCTACAAATAGGTTATAATAATTTTCGCTTTTTAATAATTTTCTGAATTTTGAAATAGTATCTTTAGGAACATAAAAATCATTTTTACTAATATTATAAAGTTTATTACAAATGTTTTTTAAAGAAGATTGTTCATTAATTGATGAAATCTTTTTTAAGTCGTAAATTGAACCATTAATAATGGATAGGATATTACAAATGATATCTATAAATATATTGTTATCTTTTTCATATTGTTTTTTTAAATTTATATATATTTGTTTGTAATCATTTCCGATACTTCTAGAACCTATACAATAATTATTTACTGTCGATTCGTTCATATAATCTATATTAAATAAAGCGCAAAATACTTCGCTTTGTATAGCGGAGTTTTTATTTTTACTTTCGTCTTTTATCACACTAATAACATTTCCAAGTGATAAATGACTATAATTGTCGTTTAATTTTACATATTTTCTTTCCATGTCAGTTATTATAACACATTTGTGAATAAAATGCGAGCGATAATGATTATTGGTGGGTTTTTTTGAAAGTGGTTCAAAAAAATAATTGTAATATAATTTTTAATAGGAGGAGAAAATGAAAAAAGTTTTAAAAAATTATAAAAGCACAATTATCTTACTAGCTTCAATAATTTTAGGTGGAGTAGTAGGACTTGTTTTTGGAGAAAAAGCAAGTGTGTTAAGTCCTTTAGGTGATATTTTTATTAATCTAATGTTTGTTGTTATAGTACCATTAATATTTTTAACTGTAACTACAGCAATCATTAAAATGGATAGTCCTAAAAGACTTGGAAAAATAATGAGTAGAATATTAATTGCTTTTGTTATAATGTCAGTTATTTCTGCTGTTATTGGTGTAGTATCTACATATTCATTTAAATTAGTAGATAATAAAGATTCTGCAAGCATAATGGAATTATTAGATGAAGGTACTGTTATTGATACAGAATTATCTATATTAGAAAGAACTGCAAGTTTATTAACAGTAAGTGATTTTAATACACTACTTAGTAAAGATAGCATTATTGCATTATTAGTATTTTCAATAATATTTGCACTTGCTGTTAGAAAGAGTAAAGAAAAGGGAGAGGCAGTTAGCAAAATATTATTTAGTTTAAATGACATAGTACTTAATATTGTAAATATAATTATGTACTATGCACCAATTGGATTGGGATGTTATTTTGCTGCTTTAATTGGTACTTATGGAGAAAGCATAGCAGTAGGATTCTTAAAAACATTTATAATTTATACTGTTGTATGTGTTTTTGTGTATTTTGTTGTTTATTCATTATATGCACTAATTGCTGGAGGAAGAAAAGGGTTAAAATCATATTGGAAAGTAATATTAGCACCAACAGCTACAGCGTTAGCAACATGTTCATCAGCGGCTTGTATTCCTGTAAATGTTAAGGCTACAAAAGATGCTGGTATTTCAGCAGATATTGCAGAAACTACTATACCTATGGGAACAAGTTTTCATAAAGATGGATCTGTAATTGGTAGTGTATTTAAAATTATGTTCTTAGTTTATTTATTTGAAATGAATCCATCAGTATGGACAGTAATTGGTGTATCAATTGTTGCTACATTACTTGTGACAGCAGTTCCAGTAGGTGGTGGAACAATTTCAGAAATGTTTATTTTAACACTTATGGGATTCCCAGCATCAGCACTTCCAATTCTAACAATTATTGCTACAGTTATTGATGCCCCTGCTACAGTATTAAATGTAGTTGGTGATACAGCTAGTTCAATGCTTGTCGGAAGAATGGTTGATGGTAAGAAATTTTTAGAAAATAAAAAAACTAAATAATTTAAAAAGAGATTATATCTCTTTTTTTATATGTTCAAAATATGGAAGTCTAGTTTAAAATTTAGTATAATTTATTTAGGTGATAATATGAAGTTTAAAGCTAGACCAGAAAAAAGTAATATATTGTTGATGTCATCAATTATTTTGCTTTTATTAGTTACTTGTATATTTTGGCTAATATTAAGAAAATATGTTTATTGTCTTGTTTATTTTATATTAACTTTGTTTATAGCGTACACTTATTTTTTTGCATTTTATTATATAAAAGAAAATTGTTTTGTTGCTAGACTTGGCTTGATAAAAATCAGTATAAAATATGATGAAATTAGAAAAGTTGAAAGTTTAAAAGATAAAGTTAAAGTTTATTTAAAATATTTTAATATTACATTATATCCAAATAATCAAGATATGTTTGTGGCTAAGTTGAATAGCAAATTGACAAACAAAAATTCGTATAATATAATGAATAAATAATAAGAGGTGTTATCATGGAATATATAATTATTGGTTTACTTGTTGTAGTAATCATTTTATTAATTATTGTTTTAGTTAAAAACAATGGTAGTAAAGATATGATTGAAAGAATAGGAAGATTAGATACAAATATTACTAAAGAAATTGGAGACTTTAAATTAAATTTTAGTAAAGATTTACGTGGAGATTTTGAAGTTTTAGATAATAAGATTGAATACAAATTAAATTTAATAAGTGACAGGGTTAATAGTCAATTAAATGAAAATTTTGAAAAAAGTAATAAAACATTTATGAATGTTTTAGAAAGATTAAATAAAATTGATGAAGCTCAAAAGAAAATTGATGGATTAAACTCAGAAATAGTGTCTCTTCAAAGCGTTTTAACTGATAAGAAAACAAGAGGAACTTTTGGTGAAGTTAATTTAGAATATATTTTAAATAATGCTTTTGGTCCGTCTTCGAATGGTGTTTATAGTATTCAACATAAAATGAGTAATGGTAGTATAGCTGATTGCCTATTGTATGCACCTGCTCCTTTAGGAACTATAGCTATAGATAGTAAATTTCCTTTAGAAGATTATCAAAAGATGGTTGATAAAAACAGAAGCAAAGAAGAACGTATGATTTTTGAAAAGAATTTTGTTATGGATGTAAAAAAACATATTAATGATATTTCAGAAAAATATATTATTCCTGGAGAAACTAGTAATGAAGCAATTATGTTTTTACCAGCAGAAGCAATATTTGCAGAAATTAATGCATATCATCCAGAACTTATTAATTATGCCTATCAAAAGAAAGTTTGGATTACTGGACCAACAACTTTGATTAGTACTTTATCAATTATTAGTATGATATTAAAAAATATGGAAAGAGATAAATATGCAGAAGTTATTCATGAAGAATTGGATAAATTAGGCGTTGAATTTGGAAGATATAAAGATAGATGGGATAAATTATCTAGAAGTGTAAAATCTGTTAATCAAAGTTTAGATGAACTTCATACTACAACAGAAAAAATTACAAAAAGATTTCAAAGTATTAAAAATGCTGAAATAGATAAATTGAAACATGATGAAACGTTGAAAATTGAGTACATAGATGGAGAAGAAGAATTATGAAAATTTATCTAGTAAGTAATAATTTATTATTAGATGGCATTAATTATGAAAATAATTCTAATTTAGAAATGATTAGAATGTTAAGACCACTTAGTAGTAAAGGTGAAAGATTAGCTAATAAAATAAGCGAAAGTAAAGAATTTCAAAATATTGAAAAAATTTATTCGAGTTTTCATAGTAGTGCCATATCATCTGCTAAATATTTATCTGAAAAGTTAGAACTAGATATAAATATGGATGAAAGATTGAATGATTGCAAAGTTGGTTCGTTAGGAAGTAAAAATATGAAAATGGTAAAAGGATTACAAGATCATGAATTTACTTATAAATTACCAATGGGTGAATCTCTAGTGGATGTTGGTAGTAGATTAAATAATTTTATTCAAAATATTATATCTAATAATGAAGAATGCATAGTATATTCTCATAAAAGAACAATCTTAGGATTTTTGTTAAAATATTCTAATGTTGGTTATAATTTAGATGATAATCTTATTTTGGAATATAATGGCAAATTAATTTATGATGATAGCGATACTGATATTGATATTTATGAATTAGAAGTTATAGATAATGAAATAAAAAGTATTAATAAATTTTAAAAAAATCTTCCTTATGTAGGAAGCTTTTTTATTCTTCGGTGTCAATTGTAATCCATTCAGTTGTCCCGCATGTTGTACAAATTTGAGGAACTAATACTTTTTTACCTTTAGGCAAATCTATTTTTTTCTCTAAAGTAACACAAAGCATTCCTGATTCCGGATCGATATAACATCTACCTTGGATTTGTGTTTCTTGACACTTATTACAACCTGGTTTTTTCATTATCTCACCTATAATTATTATGTGTAAAATGACTATAAATATTCACTTAATTAATGTATAATTAAGAATGAGGAGAGTGTATTTATGGAGTATAGTATAAATGCAAGAGTTAGTAATAGACATGTTCATTTAACTAAAGAAATGTATGATTTATTATTTGATGAAGAGATAACAAAAAAATATGATTTAAATCAAATTGGAGAATTTGCTTCCAATCAAACGTTGACGATAAAAAATGGTGATAAAGAAATAAATAATGTTCGAGTACTTGGGCCATTTAGAGAATATAATCAAATAGAAATTTCTAAAAGAGATGCTAGAACTTTAGGTGTTAATCCACCAGTTAGAAGAAGCGGAGATTTAGAAGATAGTTTAAAAATTACTTTAGCAACAAATAAAGCTGTAATTGATACTGATGGTTTGATTATTGCAAATCGTCATGTACATATGCATACAAATGAAGCTGCAAAATATGGTGTATGTGATCAACAAATAGTCAAAATAAAAATTCCTGGTGCTAAAAGTGGCATTGTAGATGCTGAAGTAAAAGTAAGTGATACTGGATATTATGAACTTCATATTGATACAGATGATGCAAATGCATTTTTAATTGAAGATAATGATAAGGTAACAATGATAGTATGAAATTTTTTATAGGAAATGTTGAAATTAAAAATCAAGTAGTACTTGCTCCAATGGCTGGTATTACAAGCACAACTTTTAGACGTATTTGTAAAGATATGGGTGCAGGACTTGTAGTAGCAGAAATGGTTTCTGATAAAGCACTAATTTATGAATCAAAGAAAACGTATGAGCTTTTAAAAATGGATGAAACTGAAAGACCGATATCTCAACAAATTTTTGGTGGTGATGCTGATACAATGGCTAAAGCTGCTAAAATTATTGAGGAATATATGCATCCAGATATTATTGATATTAATATGGGATGTCCTGTGCCAAAGGTTGCAGTAAAAAATAATGCTGGAAGTAATTTACTTAAAGATCCAGATAGAGTAAAGAAAATTGTTGAAGCAGTAGTAAGTGCTGTATCAGTTCCAGTTACTGTAAAAATAAGAAGCGGTTGGGATGAAAATAATATAAATGCAGTAGAAATAGCTAAAATTTGTGAAAGTGCTGGAGCTAGTGCAATATTTGTTCATGGTAGAACTCGTAAGCAGGGATATTCTGGTGAAGCTGATTGGAATGTTATTAAAGATGTAGTAAATGCTGTAAAAATACCAGTTATTGGTAATGGCGATATTAAGTCTTGTTTTGATGTTGAAAAAATGTTAAAGATGACTGGATGTACTGCAGTTATGATAGGTCGCGGAGCTTTGGGTAATCCTTGGTTAATTAAAGAATGTGTTGATTATTTAGATAATGGTATTCTTCCAAAAGAAGTATCTTTAAAAGAAAAAATAGATATGATGAAATATAATGTGGAAGAACTTATTAATGATAAAAATGAAGTAGTTGGAGTTTTAGAAATGCGTACACAGCTTATGTATTATCTAAAAGGAATGCCAAATACTAAAAACTTAAAATTAGCTATATGTAAAGCTAGTAGCAAAGATGAACTTATTGAAATATTAGAAAATTATGAAAAAGAAGTAATGGAGTAAAAATGAATTTATTAAATGATGTTCAAGAAAATACGATAATAATTTGTAATAACAGTTATAAAAAATATATATTAAAAATGATGAGTAAAAATCATATTTTTTTGAATGTTAAATTTTATTCTAAAAAAGAATTTTTTAAAGAATATTTATTTAATTACAATGAAAAAGCATTAGTCTATTTAATAGAAAAATATAATTTAAAAGTAGATATTGCTAAAATGTATTTAGATAATTTATTTTATGTTGATGTTAATAAAAATTATATAAATCCTAAATTACAATATTTAGTAAATTTAAAAAAAGAATTAAGTGATAATGGTTTATTAGAGTATAATTATGGATTTAAAGAAATGTTAAATAATTATAAAATATTAGTAATTGGATATCCTTATTTAGAAAACTATGAATTAAAAGTTTTGAATAGTTTAAATTCAAAAATATGTAGTGACTTTTTAAATTACAATGTTAATAATGTTTATGAATTTGAAACAATGGAAGAAGAAATAAATTTTGTAGGTAAAGAAATTTGTAAGTTATTAAATAATGGAATTAATATTAATAAAATTAAACTAATGGGTATAAACGATGAATATTATAATGATTTGGCTAGAATTTTTTCGTTTTATAATTTACCAATAAATATTCCAACGAATAATACATTATATAATAATGTTGTAACTAAAGAATTTTTAAATAATTTTGCTGGTGGGGTAGATAAAGCAATAGAGAAAGTAAAACATTTAAATAGTGATATTGTTAATAAAATAATTGGTATTTGTAATAAATATAGTTTTATAGATGATAAAAATAGTATTAAAGACTTATTAATTAGTGATTTTAAAAATACTAAAATAGATAATTTTAATTTAAAAAATTATATTGAAATTATTGATTTAGAAAGTCCAATTGATGATGAATATGTTTTTCTTATGAATTTTAATACTGGCAATATTCCTAAATCAATTAAAGATGAAAGTTATATAACTGATAATATTAAAAATGAAATTAATGAATTAAGTGTTGTTGAAATAAACAAATTAAATAAAGAATATACAATTAACAAAATTAAATCTATTAAAAATTTAGTAATTTCTTATAAGTTAAAAAGTAGTAAAGGAGAATATTATCCATCAAGTTTAATTAATGAATTAAATTTAGAAACATTAAAAGAGAAAAATAATATATTAGAAAGTTATTCATTAATTAATGATAAAATTAATTTTACTAAGAAACAAGATAACTATGAAAAGTATGGTAATTTAGATAACGAATACTTTATATATAAAAATAATTTAGATATTCCTTATAATACTTATAATAATGAATATACAAAAATTGATAAGAAAAGTTTAAGAAAATATTTAAATAATAAATTAACTTTATCTTATTCATCTTTAAATAATTATAATAAGTGTGCTTTTAGATATTATTTAGCAAATATTTTAAAATTAGATAAGTATGAAGAAAATTTTGAGGCTTTTATTGGTTCAGTTTTTCATGACGTTTTAGAAAAGTGTTTTATTAATAATTTGGATGTAGTAGATGAAGTAAATAATTATATTAAAGAAAGTGGTAAAGTACTTACTATAAAGGAAAGATTTTTTGTAAATAAAATAATTGATGATATAAAGTTTGTTATTAATGTATTAAATAAACAAAAAGAAAATACTAATTTAAATAATTCTTTGTATGAAAAAAATATTGTAATTGATAAGAGTAGGGATATATTAGTAGAGTTTGTTGGATTTGTAGATAAAATTTTATATCAAGAAAATGCAAATAATACACTAGTGTCTATTATTGATTATAAAACAGGATTTATTGATATTGATTTAAAATATGTACCTTATGGTTTAAGTTTACAATTACCAATATATTTATATTTGGTAAAAAAATCTGGTTTATTTAACAATCCTAAGTTTGTTGGTTTTTATCTTCAATATATTTTAGATAAAGATATTACTAGAGATAATAAAAAAACATATGAAGAAAAAAGATGGGATAATTTAAAATTAATGGGATATTCTAATTCAGATATTCATTCATTAAGTGAGTTTGATTCAAGTTTTGAAAATAGTGATTTAATTAAAGGCTTGAAAGTTAAAACTAATGGTGATTTCTCGGCTTATTCTAAAGTTTTAAATGATGATGAAATAGATAAGTTAATTCTTTTAACTGAAAAGAACATTGATAATGCAATTGATAATATTTTAGATGCTGATTTTTCTATTAATCCTAAAAAGATTGGTTATGAAAATGATCTAGGATGTAAGTTTTGTAAATTTAAAGATTTATGTTTTAAAAAAGAAGCAGACTATAAAATTTTAGAAGATATTAAAAATTTAGATTTTTTAAGAGGTGATGAAAATGCCTAAGTGGACAGATGAACAACTTTCTGCGATTAATACAACCGGTTCAAATATAATTGTTTCTGCCGGAGCAGGTTCTGGTAAAACTGCGGTCCTTACAGAAAGAGTAATAACAAAATTACAAACTGGTATTAAGATAAATGAGTTGTTAATTTTAACTTTTACAAATGCTGCGGCAGCAGAAATGAAAGATCGTATCCGAAGAAAGATTAATGAACACCCAGAACTATCTGATAACTTAGATTATTTAGATAGTGCATATATTACAACTTTTGATTCATTTACTTTATCTTTAGTAAAAAAATATAATTATATTTTAAATGTATCACCTAGTTTAAGTATTGTAGATTCTGGGTTAATAAGTATTTTAAAGGAAGAAATATTAGATGATATATTTGATGAGTTATACTTAGAAAATAATTCTTTATTTTTAAACTTTATAAATGATTTTGCAATAAAAAATGATACCGGTTTAAAAAGTTCTATTATGAAAATTATAAAAAGTTTAGAATTAAAAAGTGATAAAGAATATTTTTTGAATAATTATATTAATATATATCTAAATGATGAAAAAATTAATGCATATATTGATGAATTTAATAGATTATTAGAATTAGAAATTAAAGATATTGAAACCAATCTAATGTATATTTCAGAAAGTGATTATTATGATTACTATGATGAGATGGTTAAATCTTTAGATTCTTTAGTAAAATCTAGAAGTTATGATGAAATATTAAAAAATATAAATGTAACATTACCAAGAAGACCAAGAGGTAGTGATGATGTTTTAGAATATAAAGAAAATATTGATGCTTCTTTAAAAAACTTAAAAGCTTATTTAAGATTTGAAAGTGAAGATGAAATAAGAGAAACTTTTGAAATTATTAAGAAATATATTGAAATAATTTTAGAAATAATTAAGAGATTTGATAGAAGAGTTTTAGAATATAAAAATAAAAATGATTTATATGAATTTACCGATATTGAATTAATGGCAATAAAATTATTAAAAGAAAATGATTATATTAGAGAAGAAATAAAAAATTATTATAAAGAAATATGTGTTGATGAATATCAAGATACAAATGATTTACAAGAAGAGTTTATTAAGCTTATTGAAAACAATAATGTTTATATGGTTGGAGATATTAAACAATCTATATATGGTTTTAGAAATGCAAATCCTAGTATTTTTAAAGAAAAATATGATAAGTATTCTCAACTTTCTGGGGGTATAAAAATAGATTTGTTAAAGAACTTCCGTTCTCGTAGTGAAGTTTTAGATGGGATAAACAAAATATTTTCTCTTATTATGGATGATTCTTTAGGGGGAGCAGATTATGTTTCTTCTCATCAAATGGTATTTGGTAATTTAAGTTATGAAGAAAATAAATGTGAAAAACAAAATTATAATTTAGAAATATTAAATTATAATTATGAAGATAAATTTTTTACCAAAGAAGAATTAGAAGCTTTTATTATTGGAAAAGATATTTTAAAAAGAATTAATGATGGAATGGAAGTTGTTGATAAATATAGTTGGACTTTAAGAAAATCTAGATATGAAGATTTTTGCATAATTATGGATAGAGGAACTAATTATCCTACTTATAAAAAGATTTTTGAATATCTAGGAATTCCATTAATGATTTATGAGGATAAGAAGTTAACTACTGAAATAGATATGATGATAATTAATAATATTTTAGGTCTAATATTAAAAGTTAATGATAATTCATTTGATACTGAGTTTAAATATTGTTTTATGAGTGTAGCTCGTTCTTATTTGTTTCAATATAGTGATAGTAAAATATTTGAAATTATAAAAAATAAAACATATAAAGATACTGAAATTTATTCTATATGTAAAGAAATTAGTTTGAATTTGGATGTTCTTAATAGTTATGAAATTTTAGAATTAATTCTAGAAAAGTTTAATTTTTATGAAAATACTATTAAAGTAGGTAATATGGAAGATACTATTATAAGGATAAATAATTTGTTAGATATTGCTAAAAATTTAAGTAGTGTTGGTTATACTATTAATGATTTTAAAGATTATGTTACTAAAATGATTGATGGAAAAAATGAAATAACTTATAAAATTAATAGTGCTAGTGGTAATAGTGTTAAGATTATGAATATTCATAAATCTAAAGGACTTGAATTTCCTGTTTGTTATTTTAGTGGATATCATAAAGAATTTAATACAATGGATATTAAAGATAGATTTATATTTGATAATAAATATGGAATAATAACACCATTTTTTAAAGAAGGTGTTGGAAGTGTTATTTTAAAAGATTTATTAAAAAATAAATATATGATAGATAATATTTCTGAGAGAATTAGACTTTTCTATGTTGCTTTAACAAGAGCAAAAGAAAAAATGATTATTGTTACTAGTTTAGATGAAGAGAAAAAGAATGTTAAAAAAATAGTTGATTATAATATAAGAAGAAAATATAATTCATTTTTAAGTATTATGAATTCAATAAGTGGTAATATGAGAGATTATATTATAAATGTAGATTTAAATACTTTAGGCATAACTAAAGATTATATTTATGGAAGTAATAAGAAAGATAAAATAGAAAATCAAAATATAGAAAAAATAAATTATACAAATATAATTGTTGATAATGAGGAAATAACTAAAAAACATGCTTCAAAAACTATAAATAATCTTATTACTAAAGAAGAACAAAGTACATTAGACTATGGTACTTATTTACATAGGATTTTTGAAGAAACAGACTTTTTAAATATTAAAGATAATAATCCTTATAAAGATAAAATTAATGAATTTGTTAGTAAACTCAATATAGATGATAAAACTAGTATTTATAAAGAACATGAATTTATATTTGAAGATAAAGATATAACATATCATGGAATAATAGATTTAGTTTTAATAAAGGACGATTTAATTAAAATAGTAGATTATAAATTAAAAAATATTGATGATCCAAAATATATAGAACAGTTGAAAGTTTATTACAATTATTTAAAAAGTATCTTTAATAAAGATATAAAAGTTTATTTATATAGTATAATTAATTCAGAATTAAGAGAAATAAATGGAGAAGATTTAAATGGATAATAAAAAGTGGCATAAAATAGATATAACTTTAATATGTTTGTTTTTCATATCTTTAATAATTGATGTTGTTATAATATTTAATCAAGAAGATTTAAATGGAATATTTACACTTCCAAAAGATAAGATGTTATTTACTGTTGGATTCTTACTTTTTATGGCGTTATTTATCAATATAATGAAATTTTTCTTTATAGGAGGAATATATTTAGCAATTAAAAAAGCTAATAAAAAAGTTTATAGAGAAAAGTTGTCTAAAATAGATGTAAAGAAATATAAAGGATATTTTAGGCATATTTTAGAAGGATATACACCAGCAGAATTAAGTTATATTGATGATTTTAATTTAGATTATCCCAAAGATTATATAGCAATGCTTTTGAGTTTAAAAAACAAAAAAGTTATAGATTTTGATGAAGTAACAGAAAAAATAATTATTATTAATAGAAATGCAAAATTAACTAAAGCAGAAGAACTTATATTAAATAATATTGTTGATGGGAAATTACAAAGAATTAATGATTATAATTTTAGTTGTACTGTTCAAAATGATGCTTTTGAAAAAGGAATTTTAAAACAAAGTGTAAAAAAAATTAATTTTAAAAAGTTAGGAATAATAGCTTTATTTATATTTTTATTATTTTTCTTTATGACTAATATCGATTTTGAAATTCAAGGATTTTTTGCTGTAGTGGTTTTCATCATATTTTTCTTTGCAGTATTTGGTTTTGCTGGAGCAATGTTCTTTTTACCAATATATGGAATTGTATACTTAGTTAAAAAAACTAGTAATCCATATGTAAGAAGTGATGCAGGAGAAGAGATAAATATTCGTTTAGAAGGTTTAAAAAACTATTTAAAAGATTTTTCTTATATGGATGGAAGAAATTCAAAAGAATTGATAATATGGGAAGATTATTTAATTTATTCAGTGTTATTTAATCAAAATGAAAAAGTAATTGATGAAATTAAAAATAAATATTTAATTTAAATATTAGCATTAGTTTTGTATAGTATAAAAATTCGCGAAAATAACAATTACTCTTATGAATTGGAGGTATATTTATGATTGAAAAAAAGCAACAAATAATTTCGCATGATGATGTAATGAAAATTTTAGATACCTGCTATGAAAAATGTTTGCAGGGTGTTCCTAAAGTAAGCCAAAGTGTAGAGGATATGGCTAATGATTATTTACAAAAATATCCAACAAAAGAAGATGCATGTAAAGCTATGTTACGAAATCAAATTGTAAAATGTACAACTTCTGGTTTTGTTGCAGGATTTGGTGGAATTATTACAATGCCTGTTACATTGCCGGCAAATATCGGTAGTGTAATATATATCCAAATGCGTATGATAGCGTGTGGTGCATATATGGCTGGTTATAATCTCGATAGTGATCAAACACAAACCTTTGTATATGCTTGTTTAGCAGGAGTTGCAGTTAATGAATTAATAAAACAAGCTAGTATTAAGTTTGGAATTAAATTTGCTAATTCTTTAATAAAGAAAATTCCTGGAAAAGTGTTAACTAAAATAAATCAAAAAGTTGGCTTTAGATTTGTAACAAAATTTGGCACAAAAGGAATAGTTAATCTAGGAAAATTAGTTCCTGGTGTTGGTGCTATTGTTGGTGGCGGTTTAGATTTAGTAGAAACAAAAAATATAGCTGATAGAACATACAAGTGGTTTTTTGAGAATAATTTTGAAACAGAAAAAATGGTTGAGAATGAACTTTTTGTTGAGGTTTCTGATTCTGATTTTGACGAAAAATAAAAAGGATAACTTTTAATTAGTTATCCTTTTTTGCTAGTTTATAAGCAACTTCATTAACAGGTCCGGCTCCTATAGTTATTATTAAATCGTTTGGTTTAACATTTTCTTTTAAAAATTCAACTATATTATCAAAAGAATCTATATAATGAACATTGTTATTAAATGGTTTAATTAAATTTACTAAATCTTCTTCTTTAACATTATAAATATTTATTTCTCTAGCGGGATAAATTGGAGCGATTATAACATTATCAAAGTTTTTTAGTACTTCGGCAAATTCTTCTAAATGTTCTTTTGTTCTTGAGAAGGTGTGTGATTGAAAAACTGCCCAATTTTGATGACATTTAATACTCTTAGTTGAATTTAAAGTCGCGTTAATTTCAGTTGGATGATGAGCATAATCATCATATACTAAAATATTTTCGTTGTAAGTACCAATGAATTCAAATCTTCTTTCGACACCAATATATTCACTCAAACCCTTGATATTTGCTTCTTTACTGATATTATGCATTATACACATACAAGTAGTTGCTAGGGCATTATAAATATTATGATTACCTAAAACACTTAATTTAACATGAATATATAATTCGTTATTATAATAAATATCAAATTCTGGATGACCAAATTCATCATAAGAAATATTTTTGGCCATAACATTTGAATCTTTATTTATACCATATGTTAAAATTTCAATGTTATTAGGATAATTTATTGACATTGTATTTTCATCATCATTATTTAAAACCAATTTACCATTATTTGGTAAAAGATTAGTAAATTTTGTAAAAGATTTTTTTACATTATCTATATTTCCAAAATAATCTAGATGATCATCATCAATATTTAATATAATTTCGCTAGTGGGAAAAAATGATAGGAAACTATCAACAAATTCGCAGGCTTCCATTATGAAATATTTTTTACCTCCAACATAGTAATTAGATTTTATTTTTGGCAAGAATGCACCAATTTGAATAGTTGGATTTTTATCGTCTTCTAAAAAACATGATGCAACCATTCCAGTGGTAGTGCTTTTTCCATGAGTTCCTGAAATGCATATTACATTATCATATTCTTTTGTTATAAGACCTAAGAATTTTGCTCTTTCGTATAATTCTTTATTTAATTCTTTAGCTTTTTTTAGTTCTTTATTTTCATCACTTATAGCAGCAGTATAAACAACTATATCAGCTTGTTCTACTAATGTTGGATCTTCACCAATTATAACTTTTATTCCTTTTTCACTAAGCATTTTAGTAGTTTTAGATGTAGTTGCATCACTACCAGTAATAGTTGAACCAGTTTCATAAAGTATTTCTGCAATACCGCTCATACTTATGCCACCAATACCTATTAAGTGAATAATTTTATCTTTAAACATATTACTTCTCCTTTTATAAGTATATTATAATATTTATAAAATTATATAGCAATAAAACTTTTAAAAATCGGTATATTTTTATTTACATTTCATTGGCTGTCAAATGCACAAAAAAAGTTTTAAATGTTACTAAAAAAGTAAATGCTTATAGAGTGAGGGTTAAAATGTTTTTTTGAAGAAAAAAATATATTTTTTAAAAATGTTCGTTTTACAAAAACATAAAAAAATCGCAAAAAAACATTGATTAAAAATTAATTATATAGTTTAATGAAAGTGTGAAATGTAGGAGAGGTAATGAGGTAATGAAAGAAGAGGTATTTAACGATTTAGTAGTCGTTAAAAGAAGTGGCCAAAGAGTATCATTTAATGGTCATAAAATAGCGATTGCTATAAAAAAAGGATTTGATAGTGTTTATGAAGAATACGATGAAAAAGAAGTAAACAAAGTTTATGAAAAAGTATTAAAGAGTATTGAAAAGAACTATCAAGATAGAAAAACTATTGGAGTAGAAGAAATCCAAGATATTATTGAAGATAATTTAAAAAAATATAATGAAGAAGTTTATAAGTCTTTTTCAGAATATCGTGAAAGAAGAGCAGCATCTCGTGAAGCTTTCGTTGTAAAGCAACAACACAAGTTTGTTAAAGCAATTGAATCTTTAGGATTAAAGAGCGCTAAAGAAGAAAATTCAAAAAGAGAAAATGCTAATGTAGATGGCGATGGACCAATGGGGACTATGTTACATTTTGGTTCAACTGTTTCTAAAGAATTTGGTAAAGCATATTTAATGGATGCTAAATATGCTAGAGCTCATGATGAAGGTCAAATTCATATTCATGACTTAGATTTCTTAGCAATGGGAACAACAACATGTAATCAAATTGATTTAGATAAATTATTTAAACATGGTTTTTCAACTGGACATGGTCATTTAAGAACACCAAATGATATTATGAGTTATGCAGCTTTAGCAGCAATTTGTATTCAAGCAAATCAAAATGATCAACATGGTGGACAAAGTATTCCAATGTTTGATTATTATATGGCTCCAGGTGTTAAAAAAACATTTAAAAAACAATTAAAACAAATGCTTTATGATTATTTAGATTTAGAAGGTTTCTTAGGAGAAATTGATTTTGATAAAGTAGTGGAAAGAATTAATGCACAAGAATCAATAGATTTTGATGCAAGAAGTGAATTTGATGAATTTATTACTAGCGAAAGATTAGAAGAAATATTTGTAAAATCTTATGAAAAAGCTATGAATAAAACAGATAGAATTACTTACCAAGCAATGGAAGCATTTATTCACAATTTAAATACTATGCATTCAAGAGCAGGTGCTCAAGTTCCATTCTCATCAATTAACTTTGGTACTGATACAACTGCTGAAGGTAGAATGGTTATTAAAAATTTCTTACTTGCAACTGATGCAGGTCTAGGTAATGGTGAAACTCCAATATTCCCAATTTCAATATTCAAATTAAAAGAGGGAGTAAGTTATAATGAAGGAGATCCAAACTATGATTTATTCAAACTAGCTTGTAAAGTATCTGCTAAGAGATTATTTCCAAACTTCTCATTCTTAGATTCATCATTTAATAAACCATATTTAAAAGATGGTGATCCTAAAACTGAAGTTGGATATATGGGTTGTCGTACAAGAGTTATTGGAAATGTAGTAGATAGAGATAAAGAAATTACACCAGGTAGAGGTAACTTATCATTTACAACAATTAATTTACCAAGATTAGGTATTAAGTATGGTATTGTAGATGGTTCAAGAGAAAAAGCTGATATGGAAGGTTTCTATAAAGAATTAGATGAATTATTAGATTTATGTAAAGGACAACTATTACAAAGATTTGACATTCAATGTAGTAAAGGTGTTCATAACTTTAAATTCTTATTGGGAGCTCATGTATGGCTTGATTCAGAAAAATTAGAACCGGGACAAAAAATAAGAAAAGTATTAAAACATGGTACATTATCAATTGGTTTCATTGGTTTAGCAGAATGTTTAAAAGCTTTAATTGGTGAACATCATGGTGAATCTGAAAAAGCTCAAAAATTAGGTTTAGAAATTATTAAACATATGAGAAGTAAATGTGATGAATATTCACAAGATATGAAATTAAACTTTACTTGTCTTGCAACTCCTGCTGAAGGATTAAGTGGAAGATTTGTAGGTATTGATAGATCAATTTATGGAAAAATTAAAGGTGTTACTGATAGAGAGTATTATACAAATTCATTCCATGTACCAGTTTATTATAAAACAACTATTCAACATAAATTAGAAATTGAAGGTAAATATCATGGACTTACAAATGCTGGTCATATTTCATATATTGAAATTGATGGAGATACAGCTAATAATGTAGATGCATTTGAAAAAATTATTCGTATAATGCATGATAGTGATATAGGATATGGTGCTGTTAACCATCCAGTAGATAGAGATCCAGTTTGTGGATATGTTGGTGTAATTAATGATGTTTGTCCAAAATGTGGAAGACGTAATTTTGAAGGGGTTCCAGTTGAAACTATAAATAGTTTAGATTGTAATTGTTAAGGAAAGGAAAATAGATTATGGAAGCAACAACAACTAAAAAGACAAAAACTGTAGGAGAAGGCGTTGGATTTGAAAGAATTCGTCGTATTACAGGATACTTAGTAGGAACAACAGAGAGATTTAACAACGCAAAAAGATGTGAAGAACAAGATCGTGTTAAACATACAGGAGTAAAATAAAAATGGAAATTAGGCTAGCAGCACCACTTCAAAGTGATAGTGTTGTTGATGGCTTTGGCGTAAGGACAGTTATTTGGACTCAAGGATGTTCTCATAATTGTCCTTTTTGTCAAAATCCTAGTACACATTCATTTGATGGGGGAGCATTATTTGATATTGAAGATATAAAAAGTGAATTAGATAATCTAGTTGGTCAAGATGGTATAACTTTAAGTGGAGGTGATCCATTATTCCAAATTGATGCAGTAACCGAACTTTCAAAATATGCTAAAGAAATAGGTTTAAATATTTGGTGTTATACAGGTTTTACTTATGAAAAAATATTAGAAATGGGTAAAAATAATCCAAAATATTTAGAATTTTTAACATATTTAGATGTTTTAGTAGATGGTAAGTTTGAAAATGATAAAAAAGATTTAAATTTGCTTTTTAGAGGTTCTAGTAATCAAAGACTTATTGATATGAAAAAAACTTTGAAATATAAAAAAGTTATTCTAATTCCTGAAAGTGATGGAATTATAGAAAAATTCAAATCAAAAGAAAAAATGTATATCTAAGCAAGATTATTCTTGCTTTTTATATTGTCGAAAAATGACATACAAATTAAGTTTACATTCCATATACTTTATGATTAAATGTATATGGAAGTGTTGAATGTGGCGTCGCTTAAAAGCTAACTTAACGGGGAGGTAGTATTGATCCTGAAAAGGAGGTGATGAGCGTATGAAAGTGAAAACTCTAAACAAGTTTTTATTAGTAATAATAATATTACATTTATTAATAACGTTAATAATTGAAATAAAAAACGTCATTCTAGTATTAGAATAACGTTGTTCTAAAACAGGCGACGTGAAATTCACGCTTCCTAAGAAGAGTATATTATAAGTTAGAATAATATACAAGTGTATTTGGTAGATAAAATGTTCAAAGAATAGTAATCTATTCTTTTTTTGTGGTTAGAAGTTACCAACAAAATTTTCTCAAAAATTTGACTTCGGGGGGGGTAATA
>JAFSAI010000027.1 GCA_017441065.1 Bacilli bacterium
ACCAAGTTATACAATAAGTACACAAGGAAGCAATACAAGATATGCATTTATAAGAGATGCAGCAGAGAACATATCACCAGTAGTAAGTGATGTAGTATTTTTAGATAGTGTAGACCCAGTAATAACAAGTGCAAGTGATAGTGGAGCAGGAACAGCAAATGTAACCGTCACAGAAACAGGAAGTGGAGTAACACATGTATGTGTAAATACAAGTATTACATCAACGACAGGATGTGTGTGGGATGAAGTAAGTGGAACAACATTTACAAGTACAACACCAGTAACTACAACAGGTAACTATTACATACATGTTAAAGATAAAGCAGGAAATATAGGACATAGAACGAGTTCATTAAGAATTACTAAACCAGTAGCAAATTTATATACGTTATGTTCATCGTATACAAATATGGGAACATGTATGGCAAGTGAATATGGAAGTAGTAAATTAAAAGAAATATCAAATATAACAACAAGTGAAACTGGAGGAATGTATAGGTATCAAGGAAAATATAATGTTGTTAATAATAATTATATATGTTTTGGAACAGCAAATAAATCAACATGCACAAGTAATATAGATAAATATATGTATAGAATAATTGGAGTAGATTCAACAGGTAAACTAAAATTGTTAAAAAATACTAGTTTAAGTATATTGCATAATATAGCTGGTGACAAAAATAAAAGTTGGTTAGAAACATCTGTTTATAAAGGAATTAATGGAACAGATTTTTTAGAAAATACAAATTATGTCCCAACAGGATGGGAAAGTAAAATAGCCATAAATGATTGGAAATATGGCGATATATTAGATTCTGAATTTGGAAGTATTAATGAACAAAAGGGAGATTTAGCATATGCAATCGAAAGTGCTTGGGAAAAATCAGTATCAGCAAAAATCGGGTTGATATACATACATGATTATTTATATTCGAATGAAAATGGAGTAGCTACGATTAACACTGGTGATATTTCTAATTCTTGGATGTCTCCTCAGAATGTTTATTTTACTATGGCGAGATTAAATGATTCGTCTGGTTATTATTCTATATATCTTATGGAAATTGTTGGAACTGGATCTGTAAATGGAGAGACAAGACCGACGTTTTATCTATCATCTGATATAAAAATAACAAGTGGAACAGGAACATCAACTGATCCATATATAATAAGTTAACAATCGTCAACGAAGACGTTAAAATAGACTTAACCCTTCGGGAGGCCATAAGCCTTCCAATTTTTTTTGTAAAAGAAAAGACTTCAATTATGTGTTGGAGTCTTTATTTTAAATTAGATTTTAATAATTCTTTTAAAGCATTATTTCCAAGTTCACTTAAATGAATCTGATCTAACATGAAGTAATCGCTATTATTTTGCAATTCTTTATAAAAATCTATAATGATTAGATTATCTTTATTTATAGATAGCAATTCATCGTAATTGTTTTTAGAAGTTAATACTACATAAATTTTATAGTTTTTACATAATTCAATTAATTCTAAATATTCATTAATAGAAATATTGAAATTATCATCAAATACAAATACTAATTTGTTTGTTAATGTATTATTTTTAATTGAATTAGTTATCTTGGTTTTTAATGACTCATAATTAAAATTGTTATCAATAATAAATTTATCTTGAGAATAATCTTCTTGTAAATAACTATAAGCATTTAATAAAATGTTATTTCCATAAAAGCTAATCTTATTCTTTGTTTCTTTTTCGTGTTCTTTAATTAATTCTTCTTTCTTTGTTTCAAATTCATTTAAATAAACATTATAGATAGAATCATAAATAGCAGTAGTATAAGCTTTTCTTCCTGCTTCAGATAAGTGAATTTTATCTGCAATAAAATACTCACTATGACCACTAGAAATAGTATTCCAATCTATAATATATAAGTTATCGTATTTAGAAGCTAATTTTTCTAAATTTTTATTTACATAACTATTTAGATTGTTGGCAACATTTACCCAAAAAACTTTACGACCTTTAGCAGTCTTCATAATCATTTCTTTTACATAATCTGGACAATCCCCATTAGCGCCCATATTTATAATAATTGGTTCACCTAAAATATTCTTTTTATTCAATTCTTTTAAAATATCATTAACAACCCAAGCAGTTCTTGACTTTTTTGCATCAAAATATCCATTAGGAAATTCTTTGTATAAATTGTTTAAGGCTCCAAGCATTACTGAATCTCCAACGCCAACAACTTGTAAGTTAGTAACTAATTCTTTTAACTCTTGTTCACTTTTTTCTAAACTGTTTAGCGCATTTTTTAAATCTTCTTCTTTTTGTTTATATTGTGACTCAAATTGTGCTTGTTTCTCTTGAAATTCCTTTTCATTTTGTGAAAGTTGTTCTGCTAACAAATTCATCTCTTTGGTATAATCTTTAGCTAAGTAATATTTATATGCACCATATATAGATAGGGCAATAATTATAAAACATAATATAGATTTTAATATAATATGTTTTTTATTTTTAAAGTTAAGTGTAAAGTGTAATAAATATGAAATTAATATAATGATTAATATCATAATTGGCACTTTTATATATGCATTAAGTTTTACTAATTGAAAAAAGAATATAACAGGATATTGTATTAAATATATTTCATAACTTATTCCTGATAATGATTTAACTATTTTATCAATTAATGTTATATCAGAATAATTTATACTTGTAGCATAATCTATTAGTCTACAAGAAATAATACTTGTTACAATCATAGCAATTGCAAAGAATTTTGAATTAGAATCTATAAATATAAATAGTAGTATTAAAAGTAATAAATATATGCTAAATATTATTTTTTTCCAAGTATTATTTATTTTGTTAGAAACTAGAGTTTTATAATAATTGTGAATAAAGCCAAGAGATAAACCATAAAATATAGAAAATATTCTTGTGAATGTATCATAATAAGTAATCATTATGTCTTTATTAATACTAGAATAGTAAAAATAAATGCTTCCAATTATTGATAAAGTAATTGTAATTATTAAAGGTACAATTTTGTGAATTTTGTTTCCAATTTTTTTCAAAAATAAATGAATAAATGGAAATATTAAATCAAATTGTAATAAAATTCCAATATACCATAAATGCATAAATGGAGAATTGATATGTCTAGCGAAGTAATCTAAATTAGCACTTAATTGCCAAAAATTATTATAACCAAGTAGAATAGAAGTAGTTTCTACTTTTAAATTTAACCATAATATATTTGGTAGAAATGATACAATAGCAATTGTTATAAAAACTACAATTAATAAAGGTAAATATAATTTCTTAAATTTGTTAATATAATACTCTTTAAAAGAGAATTTATCTTTTTTGAAGGCTGATATACAAGATAAGTATCCAGTTAAAACAAAAAATGTACAAACTGCTAAATAACCACCTTTTAAGAAATTAAAATGATACAACAATACTGCTATACAAGATATTAATCTAATGATATCTAAATATTTATAATAATTTTTACTACAATTTTGCATTTTTTACTACTCACTATTCTTATCTCAATTATAGTTGAGATAAGAATGATTGTAAATAGAATAATTTTGTTGAAAATAAATAAGTTATTAACAAAAAACACTCAAATTACTTTGAATGTTTTCCTTGATAAGTATCTCTTTTAACCATTTCTTTATCAATATCATTTAAAACACAAAATTTTTTTATTAGCCAATCAGGAGTTATTAAATCTTCTTTTATTGGGTCTCCAGTAATTCTTTCAATAACTATTTTCTCATCTAATAGCTCTAGTTGTTTAATTACAATATCAATATATTCTTCTTTAGAAAGAATAGAAAATTTTTCTTTTTCGTAGATGTCTGCAAGTTCAGTATTTTTAGAAATATATAGCATATGAATTTTAACACCATCCACTTTTAAGTTATTTAAAAGTTTAATAGTATTTAACATATCTTCTTCAGTTTCATAAGGAAGCCCATTTATTATATGTGCAACTACAAATATACCTTTTTCTTTTAATTTTTTTACAGCATTAACAAAACAATCTACATCATGACCTCTTTTTATAAAATCTAAAGTGTTATTATTACTGCTTTGAAGACCTAACTCAATTGTTAAAAATGTTTTTTTGTTAAGTTCCCCCAAGTATTCTATTACTTCATTTGATAATGTATCAGGTCTAGTTGCAATAGCAAGTCCAACAACTTTATCAAATTTTAATAAACTCTCAAATAATCCTTTTAATGTTTCAAGCGGAGCATAAGTATTAGTACCAGCTTGAAAGTAGGGAATATATAAACTATTTGGCCATTTATTTTCTAAAACCTTTATATTATTTAGAAATTGTTCTTCAATAGATTCCTTACTATTAATAATATTCGATTTACTAAAATCACTACAATATATACAACCATTACCATTTATTTTATTTGGACAACTCATATGAGCATCAAGTGGTACTTTAAAAACTTTACTATTAAATTTAGTACGATAAAAATAATTTATAGTATGATATCTTTTGTTATCTAGACTATATTTAAACATAATCCACCTCGCCATTAATATACATAAAAATGAATTAGTTTTCAAGATTTTGTATAATTATTTTATTTATAATCATAATATAAGTGGAGGATAAAAATGGAAGAACAAGAAAAGGAAGTAAATGTATTAGATGAGTTACATAAAGGAGCTTGCATGGGACAAGATGCAATACACTTTATATTAGACAAAGTAACAGAAGATGGTTTGAAAAAAGAATTAGATATTCAGTATAATAAATATAAGAAAATTGCTGATGAAATTAAAGAATTATATCCAGAATATAGTGATAGAAAGCCACATGAAACTAGTACAATGAATAAAGTAATGACATGGTATGGTATTGAAATGAGAACTATGACTGATGATAGTACTTCAAAACTTGCTGAATTATTAATGCAAGGTACTAATATGGGAATTATCGAAGGAAGAAGACTTTTAAATCATAAACATACAGATGAAAATGTTAATAGATTAGTGGCTGAATATGTAGAAATGCAAGAAGCAGCAGTAGAAAACCTAAAGAAGTTTTTATAAATAGAGTTAACTCTATTTTTTATTTGCTAAAAAAATAGATTTTCCGGTAAATTTTTGTTACAATACCGGTAGGTGATTACATGCTAGTTTATGGAAGAAATGTCTTAAAAGAATTAGATAGAAAAAAAATAAAAAAAATATATGTAAGTAGTAAAGAGTTAATTCCTTACTTAAATAAAGAAAATTTAAAATATGATTTAGTCCCAAAACAAAGACTTGATAATATGACCAAAGGAAATCATCAAGGAATTATTGTAGAAATACATGATTATGAATATTACACTATGAATGATATAGATAGTGATTTTGTAGTAATTCTTGATCATTTAGAAGATCCACATAACTTCGGGGCAATTATTCGTACTTGTGAATGTGCTGGTATTACAAATATAATTATTCCGAAAGATAGAAGTGTTACTGTAAATGATACAGTAGTAAAGGTTAGTGTTGGAGCAATTGAACATGTAAAAATAATAATGGTAAGTAATTTAGTAAATGCAATTAATAAATTAAAAGATATGAATTACTTTGTATATGCAGCGGATATGGGTGGAGAAAATTATCAAAGTATAACTTACCCAAAAAAGAAGGCTTTAGTTATAGGTAATGAAGGAAAAGGAATAAGTAGATTAGTTGAAGAAAATTGTGATTTTGTAGTAAGTATACCAATGAAAGGAAGTATTAACAGTTTAAATGCTAGTACATCTGCTGGCATACTAATATACGGAATGAATAGAAATGACTGAAGAAGAACTAAAAAATACAAATGATAATGAACTAATAATGTTATATCGTGAAGAAGATGAAGATGCTAAAAATATTTTATTTTATAAATATAGATTTATTATAGATATTCTTATTAAGAAACACTTAAAATACTTAACTAGCTTGAATATCGATTATCAAGAAATATATAGTGAATGTACAGTTGGTTTTAGTGATGGTCTTAGAAGTTATCAAGAAGATAAGAGTACAACTTTAGCAACATTTATAACATTATGTATTGAAAGAAGACTTGGTAATATCATTCGTAAATATAATCGTGATAAATATAAAGGAATGCAAGATACATTTTCACTTGATTATATTTATTCTGAAAAAGATACTCGTCTTATGGATTTATTGAGTGATGATTATGAACATGACCCGCTTAAGAATATAACTGAACAAGAAGGATATATAGAACTTGTAAATAGTATAAAGGATAAATTAACTGAAAAAGAGTATGAAGTATTTGTTTTAATGATAAGAGGATTAAGTTATATTGAAATCGCAGAGATTCTTAACAATACTCCAAAACAAATAGACAATACAATTCAAAGAGTTAAAAGTAAAATTAGAAATATAGTAAATGAAAAGGAAGAATGCAACATATAAGGTTGTATTTTTTTATTTATCCCTTTAGTTGTTTACAAAAATCTCAGACTTTGGTATAATTTATTCATAATAAGAGGGAGTGGTTATAATGAAAATGTTAACTGCAGAGATAACAAAATTATTAGATAAATTATATAACCTACGTGGTGAAGATAGTGTGATACTTTCTAAAATGGACTCTGAAAGAGCAAAAGCAGAGGAAACAAAAGAAAGAACTGCTAGTGAAAAAACTACGTTACAAGATAAAATAACAAATCTTACAGAAGAAGAAAGAGTTCTTGCTGAAGAAGGAGAAAAATTAGTTGCTACATTAAGTAGAATAAAAACTGATGATTTTAAAATTGTTTTAGAAAAATTAAATGTTGACTTTAATCCAGACAAATTAAGTGAAGATGTTAATAGATTATTACCTAAAACAATTGAAAAAGTACAAGAAGAAAAGAAAAGTGCTGAAGATGGTCTTATAAAAGTAGAAGCAGAAATGAATACTGCAATTGCAACAATTGAAGAACTTGCAATTAGAAAAGATGAAGCTCTATCAAATCAAGCAAGATTAAATGAGTATTTTGATTTAGCATTAAATGGAAACATTAATATAACAAGAGATTCTATTACTAGTCTTTTAGAAAAATTTGATTTTACTGAAGATGAACGTAGAGAAGCTGCTAAAATTATGATGTTCCCTGAAGATGCTTTATATGATTATGAAAATAAATTAAAAAATATTGAGCAACCAGGAAAGAGCATTTCTGAAGTTTTTGCTGAAGCAAAAGAAAATTTTGATGAAGAAGAAACTGATGAAGGAACAGAAAATGTTACTCTATCACCTAGAGAAGTGTTAATAAATTTATTAACTGAAGTTGGTTTTGATTATTTAGATTTTACAAGTAATGATATAGATAAAGTATTATCTAATTATAATGAAACAGACTTAAGAAGAAATGTAGAATTTGCAAAATCTAAAGATTTAAAGTTAGATTTATTTGTTGATAATGTTGAATTGCTTTATGATAAAGAATTAGAAAGTAAAGTAAGTAAATTAATAGAAATTGGTAAAGAACCATTTGATATTTATTTAAATCCAAACATTTTAGTTAAATATAATAAAGAAACATTAGAAGATACAATTGATAGATTAAAGAGTAGTGGTTTAGATCCTAAAAAAGTACCATTAATAGCATATTAGGAGGGAAGACATGGCATTAAAAGCAAAATTAGATTTATTAAGTCTTAGTGATGAAGAAAGAGCCAAAGCTTCAGGAAAATTTCTTGCAACACTTGCATTAGTAAGTGAAGAAGAATTAAGTGAAGTTTTAACTTATTTATCGTCTCAAGGCGTTCAAATAACAAATGCTAGAGAAATTAAAGTTTTGGCAGATACTAAAGCAGTAATGGCTAAAAAGTTTAGTATTCTTGGTGAAATTCATGAAGAAGGAATTTATAGAGAAGACCCAACATTAATTTCAAGAAATGCAATTGATATTTATAAAAAGATTCAATACTGTAAACAAAATGGAATTGCTTACAAAAGAGAAGATGGAACATATGAACCATTCTTATTCAGTGAAGCTGCTTGGCAAAAAACATTTAATAGAGAAAGCACAGTTGTAAGTGATGTTGCAAAAACAACTGCAGGAGATTCAATAGTAACTATTGAACCGGTTGTAACTCCTGTGTTAGAAGTTGTTGAACCTGTAATACCAGTAGCAGTAGAGCCTGTAAGTGAAGATCATATAGATATAAAAGAATATATGATGTCTTCAGATGATGAAGCAGAACTAGAGGCAAGAACAACAAATTTTGCCGCAATTAGAAAAGAACTTGAAGGTCAACTTGCTGAATTAGATGCATTAAAAAATATGAGTTTTGATGATAGTGAAATAAGTTTTACTGATTTAGAACCAGAAACTTATGGAATGGGGAGAGCAGCATGAAGTTTTTAGAAAAATATGATTTTAATAAAGAAGAAATAGCTGATTTCTTAAATAATTCACCGAAAAAATTAATTGATGCTATTAAAGATAATAAAAAACTAGTTTGTGAAAATATAGACTATTTAAAAGGTTTAGGAGTAACAAATTATCAACAAATATTCTTAGAATATTATGATATGTTCTTAATGGATCATAGTAATTTTGTAGAAGTTTTCTCAAAATATGAACCAGAAGATTTAATTGAAAAATTAAATAAAAACATAAGAATAGTAGAATACTTATAAGATGCCAAAAGCATCTTTTTTATTTAGCTGAATATGATATAATCTAAATGGAGTGAAGTTATGAAGTACATAATTGTATTAATTATAAGCATCTTTTTTATAAGTGGATGTGAAGAAAAAGTATATAAAGATAATGGAAATGAACATATTATAGAATTAAAAGAAGATATTGAAGTATATAGTGACATTTATTTGAAAGATGTTATTACTAAAAAAGAAGAAGATGATTTCGTAGAAATTATTAGTGAAAATTATAAAATAGATACTACTAAATTAGGAAAAAAAGACTATGAAGTAATTTATAAAATTGATGATAAAAAATATTCTCATAAGTTTATTATTAATATAGTGGATACAGAAAGTCCAAGAGTTTTTAGTGGCACAAATAAAACTGTAACAATAGGTTATGAAAAAGATTTGTGTGATTTAATTACTTATGGAGATAACTATGATGGAGATATCTCTTGTAAAATTGAAGGAAAATATAATTTAGATAAAAAAGGGACTTATAAATTAAAATACTATTTAACTGATGATAGTAAAAATACTAAAGAAGTAAATATTACCTTAAATGTAAAAGAAAAGAACAATAGTGGTAGTAGTTCTAGTACACCTAAAAAGAGAACTGAATTTAGTGATGTTATAAAAAAATATAAAACTAATAAAACTGAAATTGGTATTGATGTATCTAAATGGCAAGGAAATATTGATTTTGAAAAAGTGAAAAAAGCTGGAGCTACATTTGTGATGATGAGAATTGGTGTTCAGAAGACAGCTAAAGGTGAACTAGAAATAGATCCATATTATTTAGAGAATATTCAAAAAGCCAAAGCAGCTAATTTAAAAGTAGGAGTATACCTTTATAGTATTGCAACTAGTACTGAAGAAGCTATAAAACATGCAAATTGGGTTATTAAAGTATTAGATGGAGAAAAATTAGACTTACCAATTGTTTTTGATTGGGAAAACTGGTCTAAATGGAATAGTTATAAAATTAGTTTTTATGAAATAAATAATATTGCAAATAACTTTATGATTACTGTGAAAAATAATGGTTATGAAGGAATGCTTTATAGTAGTAAATTCTATTTAGAAAGTATTTGGACTAATCAACTAAATTTTCCTGTATGGCTTGCCCATTATACAGAAAAAACTTCTTATAAAGGTAAATATAAAATGTGGCAATTATGTAATAATGGTAAAATAGATGGTATTAATGGTGATGTAGATATTAATGTGTTATATAATTAAATGAATATTTGAAGAAATTTACCACCGCTTAGAAAACTAAGCTTTTTTCTTATGATATAATATTTAAGAGGTAATTAAAATGAAGTATGTATTTGTAATTAATAGTTTTACTATTGGTGATAGATTAGATAAATTAGTTAAAAAAATTGAGAAGACGTCAAAAAAGCTTAAATTGGATTATGTAATAGAAATAAATAATAAAAATTATTCTACAGAAGATATATTAAATAAATATAAAGACGGAAAGAATGTAATTATGGCTGTTGGTGGAGATGGCATGATAAATAGAGTACTAAATGGAATAGTTAATACCAAAAATATTTTAGGGTTTATTCCTTATGGAACTGGTAATGACTTATATAAAACTGCGTTGAGAAGTTTGGATGAATTAACTAAGTGTGATATTGTAAAAATTAATGATAGATATTTTATAAATGTTGCTTGTTTTGGGATAGATGCCGAAGTTGCAAACAATAATAATTATATGAATTCAAAATATATTCCTAAAAATTTGAAATATATATTTTCTCTAATTGATACATTTTTTAAATATAAAAATAGAGATATGAAACTTATTATTAATGATAAGACAATTGATAATAAGTTTGCTACTATTGCAGTATGTAATGCATCTTTTTATGGTAATGGTTTTATGATAGGGCCAAATAGTAGTGTTACTGATGGATTAATTGATGTGTATTATGCTAAAGATTTAACAAAATGGAATATATTAAAATTAATTTTAAAACTTAAAAGAGGTAAACACGAAAGTTCTAAAGATATTACAAAAATTAAAACAGAAAAGTTAACTATTGAATCTTTAAGTAGTATTAATTGTAATATTGATGGTGAATTATTGTGTGATAACAAATTTAATATAGAAGTTATAAAAAATGGAATCACATTATATTTTAATAAAGAATTAATAAAAGAAATTCTAAAGTAATTATTCAAAAGAAAAAATGTTAACTATAATGTTAACATTTTTTATATTTTATTTAGAAGCCATTCAATAGTAGAATAACTATAATATAAATCTCTATATTTATAACGGAATCCTAATACATCCGGTTTAAATGGATTTAGTATACTCCAGCCATCCCAAATAACTTCATCTTTATATGGTTTAATTATTTTTAAAACTTTCTTTATATCAAATCCACCATCATTTATTGAATCAATTATATCATCTAACACTTCAGGGTTATCTTTCATAACTTGTTTAATGTCATCTAATATAGGATTAAGGAATGCCCAATCTCCAAGGTCAACAACCCAATCCCAATAATCTTCTTTAAATTTTGCAACAAGTGCGTTATTTAAAGTATCAAAAACTAAATCATAATTATCTTCCGCAATGTCATCTAAGTTAGGGATGATAATGTCATTTAATAAAATATCCATCCCAGCTTGTGAATCACCATTAATAATTAGAAAAACTGATTCAATAGCAAGTTCATAATTTTTTTCTTTTTTTAATAATCTTTTAATTTCTTTGACTAATTCACTTTGTATTTCAGCTTCATTTACTGAATATTCAATTAAAAAAGCTAAATACTCATTTTCACTAGAAAGTAAATTATTTAAAAATTTTTTACCATTAGATGATGTTAACCATTTTTCAAATGAATCAGCAATAATTTCAATAAAATCATCTTCGTTAAATTTTCCAGCATTGTTACATATATAATTTATTATACTTTTAAAATCAAAATTACTTAAATTTATTTCGCCTAAATTTACATAATCAAATATATATTTTTGATAATTTAAAGCTAAATCTACTGGTAACATATCTTTCAATATAGTACTTAACAAAAATGGAAGGTCTGGCTTAGTATTTAATTTTCCGTTATATTTTGTGCCAGCTAATTTTGCAAATAGGGTATTTATATTTTGATATTTCCCATCCTGAATAATGTTTCCTTGTTCATCAAAAATGTTATCTTCAATATTTCCAAATCCATGATTTCCTTTACCAGCAATAATAAATGAATAAAGTTCATGAATATTGTGAATAGAATTATCAATTATTGTATTTACTTCATCTCCAACATTTACGCCTTTACCAGTAAATAAATCCTTTAAAGCAGAGCTATAATTAATATCAGTTGGCTTAATTTCCAGTTGAATATCTCCGGCAGGTACGATTACAAATCGATTTTTTAATCTAGGATAATAGTCATTTAATGTAGATACAATATCTGATTCGGCACTATAAATGATAACCTTTTCATCATTTTTTAATTGATTAATAATACTATTGCCATTTATATTAAATCCTGCGTTAGTATTTTTTCCAAACATTGTTATAAGTCCAGCAAAAGGATTACCAGTTAGACTAAAACCAAGCATAAAATCTTTAAAGTTATCAGCAAAAGAATTATCGGAATCATAGTTTAAATGTGGCGAAAATTCGTTATAGCTATTAGCATATAATAAGTATGGATTATAAACAGTTACAGATGAAACGTTTTTTGCTAATTCACTGTCTTTAATTTTTAATAAACCATAGGTAGTAGTAGTAATACCTCCACCTAAAGAAAATCCAGATAAATTTAAATTAACATCATTTGTTTCAGCCAATTTTGCATATTTTTTCATTAGAGAATAGCAATCATTAATTTGAGCATAATAATCATCTTCTGATGTTTGACTATTTCCAATACTATTTAAATAATCTTCTGAAGATCCTTCTTCTTTAAAAAATAATTGTGGTATATATTTAGCTAATGTATCATCAAATAAATAGTCTCCTAACGTATAAGAAATAGCTGATAAGTCTTTTTTGCTATTAGGATTTGTCGGAGAAGAGCAAAAAAGATAATTACCATTTTTATCTTTTAAGACAATAGCAGTATAACCGCTTTCTCTTGCCACTAATTCCTCAATGGTGCAGTCTTTGATAGTATCATTTACATCAAAATGTATTCCTGTAATTTTAGAATTTATTTGTTTAATAATTTTGTCATCATTTAAAATCCAACTTAAATACCAAGGAAGTTTGTAACTAAAATTATTTGCATCAATTGGTTTTAAATTACCATTTTCATCAAAAATATCACTTAATTTTTTCCCTTGTAAATATTGATTTAAATAGTTGAATTCAAAGTCACTTAAGACATTATCTAAATCATTTGCAAATCCGCCAACTTTATTTATATTAATGGCATCGTAATCAGAGTATTCTTTTTTAGCATCGTCTTTAGTAAGTGCATCAGATATTTTTTCAATAACTCCATTTATAAGTCCTTTTACATCAATGTCTACTTTTTCTGTTTCTGCATTATTAACATTTCTAACGCTATTTTCTAAAAGACTATAATTAGGAGTTGATAATTTTAAAGGATTCATATGTTTACTCATGATTATTTTGCCTTCATTCGAGAATTATAATAATACATAAATACTTTTTTAAATTCTTCTTCGTTATCTAGACCAATTAGTTCTTCATTGATTACTTTTCTTACAATAAAGTCATCTTTATCTAATGAATTGACTAAAATTACATATTTATTTTTTTCATATGTAAATTCATCAAGAATGATACAATCTCTATTATCTTCTAATTTCACAAAAGCCATTTTCATAATTATCTTGCCCCCTGATTTAAATCTTCTTGAGCTTTTTTCATTATTTTACTCATTTCAACCTTATTATGTTGATACCATATGGAAATACTTGGTTTTCCTTCTTTATCAACATAACCATTATCTAAAAGAAATGATTCTAAATTATCGTATCCTAATGATTTGCATACTGCAGTTAAAGTAGCAGGAGTTGTTTGTGTATAAAATGCATATAAATATGTTTCATCTAGTTCTTGTATTTGAGAATATTGTTCTTCAGTATAATGATAGTCTCTTTTTGTACCATCTAAAGTAAAATCTGTAAAATCATAAGCTTCTAATAAATCATATAATCTTAAATTTTGATATGTAGAAATTTGATATGTAGAAAAACCATTAGTCTTTCCATCATTTTCAAATGCTTCCCCTGATTGTGTAAAATTAATATCTTCTTCTTTATAATTGCCAAAACATCCAACCATACAACTTGCTAAAAAAGTTATTAAAAGAGTAAGCAGCGCAATTTTCATAACAACTGTTTTAAATACTTTTTTGAATGGACATTTTTTATTATTGCCAACAGAATTTTCTAGAGCTCTATCATATATTTTTTGTAAATCTTTTTGTTCCATAAATAACAATCCTATTCTTATAATTCATTATAGCAAATATTATAATTTATTTAAAGGGTTTACTTGATGTAAATGGCTTGTCAATTTCGTTGACAAGGAAATAAAAGAATCTTATAATCTAAGTAGAAAGTAGGGAAATAATGGCAGAAGCAAAATTTTCAGGTTTTAATGCTGATAAAGTATATCAAGCATTATCTTCAATTGAAACAGCTTATGGCGATTTACACAGATCTATAAAAAATAAATTACAAGATGGTTTTATTGTAGGAATGAGAGATAAATGGGCATGTAATGAAGCTCAAACATTTTTTAGAGATATTGTTAAACCTCAATTTGAAGAAATTATAAGAAAGGTAAATGAAAACTTCACAATCATAGATGAAGGTATAAATGAAGCAGCAAGAATTTGGGCTTTAGAAACTAGAAGTGATTATACAAAACGTAATTTATCTATGATCGTTACAAAAATTGATATATCAATGATTCAAGAAAATATTTCAGGTACAAGAGGAATTGATAAAACTGAAGCTTTAAATCTAGTATCTAAATTAAAAGAATTTGAAGGAGAAGCAACTAGTGCTTTAACAAAAGCTCAAAATGCTATTCGTGGATGTGGATTATTAGGTGGATTACAAGAAGATAATCTATATAATGTTTTAGGTAAAAATAAAACTATTATTGGTGATTATATAACTGCAATAACTAATGCGTTAGATAAAGCAATAAGTACAACAGTAAATGCCTACGGTGATACTGAAGGTAAGATTGCTCAAGCATTTAATATTCAATAATCTTGATTAAGTTTAAAACTACTTTTTAAGTAGTTTTTTTATTTAACATTTTTTTCTATTATGATATAATGGTTACGATACTAGTGGGGAAGATAAATATGAAAATATTTTTATATTTAGCAAATAAAATATTTGACTATACATTACCAGATGAAATTTCGGGTAGTTTTTCTTTTGATCCAAACGAAGATGATAATAAACTTATAAATATTGAAGCAAGAGATGGTAATTGGATTATTTATGCTACAAGTTATGTTAAGTTATTAAAAGATAATAATGAGATTAAAGAAGATGTTTTAGAGTTAGAAAAATATTATATTTTAGAAAAAGAAAACAAAAAGTATTTACTATATATAAAAAGAAATTGTTTAGATGGAATTTTAGCATTTAAATATGATGATTCTTTAAATATTACAATAAGTTCGAATACTAATAATTCAATTGTTTATAATTGCTCATATTTTTCCAATTCAATTGTATCTATTTATAAACAAAATGGTATTATCAATGTACTAACTAAAGGGAATAATTTAACTTATATAAATAAAAATTATCAGGTGAGTGAACAAACCACATTAGATTATGGTGATGAACTTGATTTACTTGGGTTAAAGATAATATTTTTAAAAGAATTTTTTCTTATTCTGAATCATAAAAATATCATTATAAATGATAGTAATTTATTAGCTAATAAATTCGAATTTCCAAAATTATCACAAAATGAAGATATTGATATTAAAGAGATGGAATTATATAAGAAAGATGACTATTTCTTTAAATCACCAAGAATAAGAAGAAGTATTGAAGAAAAAGATATAGAATTATCAAAACCTCCAAAAACAAATTTAGATGAAGAACTACCAATGATTTTAACTGTTGGACCTATGCTTACAATGGGACTAATTTCGGTAGTAACACTAACAAATACAATTTTAAGAGTAATATTAAAACAAGCAACATGGTCAGATTCTTGGTCATCTTTGGTTACAAGCGGAGTTATGCTTGTATCAATGCTTGTTTGGCCAATAGTTACTAAAACTTATCACAAATATCATAAAAAGAAAAAATTACAAGAAGGTATTGATAAATATTTATTGTATTTAGATAGTAAAAAGGAAATATTAAATCAGGAACAAACTTTACAAAAATCAATATTATTAGAAAATTTAATAACAATAGATGAATGTTTAAAGATTATAGAACAAAAAAATCTAAACTTTTGGGATAAAAGAATTGACCAAAATGACTTTTTAACATTAAGAATTGGTGTGGGAGATTCTCCATTAAAAGTTAATTTTAATTATTCTAAGGAAGATTTTACTATTGAGGAAAATGCAATTAAAGAAAAAGTAGAATCACTTATTGAAGAATATAAAAATTTAAAAAATGTTCCAATTGGATATTCTTTTTATGAAAATAAAATAACTGCAATAATGGGAAATAAATATAAAACGACAAATTTTTTACATAATATTATATTACAATTATTAACGTTTTATAGTTATGAAGATATAAAATTAGTATTTTTTACAAATAAAAATAATGAAAAAGAATGGGAATATTTAAAATATTTAAATCATACTTTCAACAATGAAAAAAGTTTTAGATATTTTGCATCGGATAGTGAAAGCGCAAAAAATGTTTCAGAATATCTAGATTTTGAAATTAATGAAAGAATTAATTCGATAAAAAATGGTAATGAAGGTATTAAGAAACCGCATTACATTATTATGACTGATGATTATGAAAAAATAAAAAGGTATTCTTTTGTTGAACATTTAACAGAGACAGAAGAAAATCTTGGCTTTAGTATGATTATATTAGAAAATAGATTAGGTAATTTACCAAGCAAATGTAATAATTTTATAAATCTTGGTTCAAAAAATTCTGGTGTTTTAAAAAATGCTTATGAAAATCAAGAGCAAATAGCATTTGTTGATGAAATTCATTACAATATTGATATGATGGAGATAAGTAAAAAACTTTCTAATATACCAATTGAGTTTGAAAATGATTTAAATAAATTAGCTGATACTATAACATTCTTAGAAATGGAAAAAGTTGGTAAAATTGAACAACTAAATATTCTTAATAGATGGAATAGTAATGATTGTACTCAAAGCTTAAAAGCAGAAGTTGGAGTGGACGAGTTAGGAGATTTAATGTATTTGGATCTTCATGAAAAACATCATGGTCCTCATGGTCTTATTGCTGGTATGACTGGTTCTGGTAAATCAGAATTTATAATTACTTATATTTTATCAATGGCGATTAATTATAGTCCTGATTACGTATCATTCATTCTTATAGATTACAAAGGTGGAGGTTTAGCTTTTGCTTTTGAAAATAAATTAACAGGAGTAACATTACCACATCTTGCAGGTACAATTACTAACTTAGATAAAGCTGAAATGGATCGTACGTTAGTAAGTATTGATAGTGAGATAAAAAGAAGACAAGAAATATTCAATAAGGCTCGTGAGCAACTTTCTGAAAGCACAATGGATATTTATAAATATCAAAGACATTATAAAGAAAGAAGACTTGAAGAAGCTATTCCACACTTATTTATAATTTGTGATGAATTTGCAGAATTAAAAAGTCAACAACCAGAATTTATGGATAACTTAATAAGTGTAGCCAGAATTGGCCGTAGTTTAGGAGTTCATTTAATATTAGCAACTCAAAAACCTAGTGGAGTTGTTAATGATCAAATTTGGTCTAATACAAGATTCAGAGTTTGTTTAAAGGTTCAAGATGAGAATGATAGTAGAGAAGTTTTAAAAAGAACCGAAGCTGCTTATCTTAAACAAGTTGGAAGATTTTATTTACAAGTTGGATTCGATGAATACTTTGCCTTAGGTCAATCAGCTTGGTGTGGTGCTAAATATTATCCATCAGAAAAAATTGTTAAACAAGTTGATAAAAGTATTAATTTTATTAATGATAATGGATATTTTATAAAAAGTGTTGAAGCATCTAATGGAATTAAGATTGCTCCTCAGGGAGAACAACTTGCAGCGATTATAAAATCAGTTATAGAAATATCAAATAAAGTAGGTAAAAAATCAAAAAGGTTATGGCTTGATAATATACCAGATATTATTTTAGAATCTGATTTAGCAAGAGAGTATAACCAAGATAAAAATCCATTTAATGTTAAAGCAATTGTTGGTAAATATGATGCTCCTGAAATTCAAAAACAAGGATTAGTAGAATATGATTTCTTAAATGATGGTAATACAATTATTTATGGTATTAATGGTATTGAAAAAGAAATGTTATTAAATGAAATAATTTATTCCTCAACTAAAAATTATAGTGTTGAAGAATTAAACTATTACATTATTGATTATGGTTCAGAATCATTAGGAAGATGGATAAATTTACCACATGTTGGTGGAGTAGTATATTCCAGTGAAACAGAAGAATTTATTAACTTATTTAAATTAATTAAAGAAGAGTTACAAAGAAGAAAAAAATTATTTGCTAATTTTGGAGGAGATTATAAAAATTATATTAGACTTCAAAAAACACTACCTTTAAAAGTAGTAGTTATTAATGATTATGATTCAGTTTATGAAACATATCCGGAATTATATGATGAACTTCCAGAAATAGTAAGAGATTCTAGTAGATATGGAATAATATTTATATTAACTGCAAATGCAATTAATTCAGTTCAAAACAAAATTGCCCAAAACTTTAGTAATATATATGTTTTAAAATTAAAAGATTCAAGTGATTATTCAAGTATCTTTAATGCAAGAACTAAACTTATTCCAAGAGAAAATTTAGGTCGTGGTTTATTAAATAATGATGGAATACATGAATTTCAAGTTGCTAGTATAGTAGAAGATGAGAGTAAATTAAATGATTTTATTCAAGATTTTATTAAAAATCAAAAGAGTATAAATGAAAATAAAGCTAAAAATGTTCCATTATTGCCAGAAGTTGTAACATATAATGATGTTAAAGAAAAACTAAAAGGAATAGAAAGTGTTCCAATTGGTATTAGTAAAGATGAACTTGAAGTAATGACTATGGATTACTTAGATACATTAGGTAACATAGTAACTTCAATGAAAATAGAAAATACTAAAAACTTTGTATTAAGTTTGCTTGGAATGCTTAATATAATACCTAACATTAAATTATATGTATTAGATTCGCTTAATTTATTGATGTTAGATAAAAATGTATTTACTAATTATTATAATGATAATTTTGATAATATAATTGAAGAATTAACTAATAATATTGGAAATTATAAGACTAGCAATGGTGAAGAAAAGGGAATTATAATAATAAATGGTATTAGTAAATTAATATCTAAATTAGAAGATTCAAATAAATTGTCTGAGTTATTCAATATAATTAAAGAATACGAAAAATTTGGTGTAATAATAGTAGATGAAGCTTCTAAAATTAAAAATATAATGTATGAATCATGGTTCAGTAGTATCTTTGATGTTACTAATGGTTTATGGATAGGAAGAGGTATAACTGATCAAAGTTTATTAAGACTTTCTAATATAACAAAAGAAATGTCAAAAGATTATAAAAATGATATGGGATATTTAATACAAGATGGAACTAGCACATTATGTAAGTTAATTGATTTTGTTAATCAAGAAGGGAAATCTTATGAAGAATAAAGTTTTAATAAAGTTATGGATACCTGAGCTAGATGTTTACTATGATGTATTTATACCAGTTAATGAAGTAATGTGGAAAGTAAAAATTTTATTACTAAAATCTGTTGAAGATATTTTGAAAATATCAATTAACAATAATATTGATTATTATTTGGTTAATAAAGATACTTGCAAGATATATGATAGTAATGAAATTGTATTAAATACGGATATACGTAATGGTTCAGAAATATTATTAATATCTATTAAAGATAAAAAGTAAGTACAATAAAAGTATTTACTTTTTTTATGGACTATATTTAAATTTTAGATTATAATTATTAAATAAGAAAGAAGGCGAAACATGAAATTAAAGAATAGTTATTTTTATACTTTAAGAGAAGATGCTAAAGATGAAGAAAGCAAAAGTGGAAATCTTTTAGTACGCTCAGGTATGATTAAAAAAGTAGGAGCAGGGTTATACATGTATTTGCCGTTTGGACTTAAAGTACTTGATAAAATTAGAGGTATTGTAAAAGAAGAAATGGACAATGCTGGTGCCCAAGAATTACTAATGCCGAGTTTAATACCAAGTGAATATTATGAAACTTGTGGAAGAGTTGAAGCATTTGGGAAAGATATGTTCAATTTAAAAGATAGATATGACAAACCTTTTGTTTTGGGACCAACACATGAAGAATTATTTACAATAGCAGCTAAAGCAATGGTAAAAAGTTATAAAGATTTGCCATTTACAATATATCAACAAGCTGATAAATTTAGAGATGAACCAAGACCAAGATATGGACTTATCAGAGTTAGAGAATTTATTATGAAAGATGCTTATTCATTTGATAGAGATGAAAATAGTTTAGAAGAATCTTATAACAAAATGAAAGTAGCATATAATAAAATTTATGATAGATTAGGTATCGATTATAAAATAGTTAGATCTGATACTGGTGCAATGGGTGGTTCTTTATCAGAAGAATATCAAGCTATAACAGATATTGGAGAAGATGTAATTGTTCTTTGTAAAGATTGTGAATATGCATCAAATTTAGAAGTATCAGAATGTATTACTACAAAAGATGATTCTTTAGAAAAAGAACTTGAGTTAGTAGAAACACCACATCAAGAAACCATTGAAGATGTATGTAAATATTTAAATATTTCATCACAAAATTCAGTTAAAGCATTACTTATGAATGTTAACGAAGAATTAGTTATTTTCTTTGTAAGAGGCGATAGAGAGTTAAATGAAAATAAAGCATGCAAATTACTTGGATGTAAAGAAATAAATTTTGCAGATGATGCTTTAATAGCTACAAGTAATGCTGTTCCAGGATATACTGGACCTATCAATCTTAATGCTAAAATAGTTATTGATAGAGAAATTTTAAATATGAAAAATTTCTGCTGTGGAGGTAACAAAGAAGGATATCATTATATTAATGCAAATGTTAAAGATTTCAAATATGATGTAGTTGGAGACATTGTTAATGTAGTAGAAGGAGATGTTTGTCCAAATTGTGGTGGAAAGTTATATTTCAAAAAAGGAATTGAAATTGGTAACTTATTTAAACTTGGAACTAAATATGCAGAATCACTAGGACTAAATTATTTAGATGAAAATAATAATTTACAAACTGTAACAATGGGATGTTATGGAATAGGTGTTGGAAGAATTTTAGCAAGCATTATTGAACAAAATAATGATGAATCTGGAATGATTTTACCAATGAGTATAGCACCATTCCAAGTTTCAATAGTACTTATTGATAGTAAAGATGAAAAACAAGTAGAAGTATCAGAAAGAATATATAATGAATTAAAAAGTGCTGGTATAGATGTTTTACTTGATAATAGAGATGAAAGACCAGGAATAAAATTCAAAGACATGGATTTAATTGGTATACCATTTAGAATTACTATAGGTAAAAAAGTAAATGATGGAATTGTAGAAATAAAAGAAAGATCATCTAAGGAATTTAAAGAAATTAATGAAAATGAAGTTGTTAACTACACAATTCAATATGTTAAAGATAATTTAAAATAATGGAGTCAAATCCATTATTTTTCTTTTTTTGTTATCGTTGACGAAAACAGCGTATTTATTGTAAAATGATTAATATAAGAAGGTATTTAGTATGAGCGAAAATTTAACTAAAGAAGAAATATTAAAAAAACTAAAGAAGTTAAGAGAAGAAAATAAATACAACTCTGAACTATTTGGAAAAGGATATGGATTTTCTGAGCCAGGAGGTATGATTAGTTATCCAGAATCATTAGAAACTGCGTATGATTTAGATAAAATAATTATAGGTTATGGTTATCACGAAGAAGAACCTTTTGGAAGAGCTGTTTTCGCTGTTGACAAAAATTACAACTACCAAAGACTTAGGAATATTCCAGGAGATGATCTTGAAGTTACTAAATTACCATATGGCGAATTTGTTAGTGTTAAAGATTTTAAGGAAGCTCTTGAAAGAGAATTAAGTTATGATAGTAGTGATACAATTTATGTGGCTTGGAAAACAGGAAAAACATTTAGCAAAAACGCTTTAATAAAAGATATAATAAAAACAGTTTTAGCAAGTAGTGTATATTTAAAAGCAAATTATGGAATATCAAAACAAAATACTTTTTTTGAAGAATTGACAATGATTGATACTACTGGTGAAAAAACTATAAAAACAGATCTAGGTAGATTTCCTATTGATAGAAAAAAAGTTAAAATAGGTGATGGGAAATATGTATCAGCATTCGAAATAGAAAAAGCTCTTACAAATTATGTTAAAATGGATAAGAGAAAACGTGATATAGGCTCTATTGGTACAATTTCACAAGGCATTGGAGAATTTGATGAACTAGATCATGACGATGATAAAAGAAAAGGAAAAATTGGAGACGGGATTACTACTACACCAGGAGATGGAGAAGTTCCTAAGAAAAATGATCCAATAAAAGGTGGTGTGCCACCTATAACAACATCACCGCATGGTGGAGAAAATAATCCAACAGGAGGCGGAAATCCACAAAATGATGAAGAACCTATTGGGACTGATACAAAAAGAGGAGAAGACAGTCAAACTCAGGATGAGGTATATGATGTTATCCTTAGAAAAGGAAGAGTTCCTCATAGATTGCTAAAATTATTATCATCCTTACTATTAATAATATTTTTGTTATTAAGTGGATTAGATATAACTGATGAAAAAGTACAAGAAAAGTATACTGAATTTAAAAAAACAGCAAGTTATAGTGTTTCGGAATTAGAAGAAGTTGAAAGATATATTATGGAATCTGATGATGAAGTGGTAAAACGGATAATGTCAGACATAATAGTAGATCACCCTGCATATGTAGAACCTGGAGTTACTTATCATGAATCAAGTGATTATGATCGTGGTGGAAAGAATGCAACAGGAACATTTGGAAAAGGTATTAGACCATCTGGAGAATACAATGTTGATAGTATTTCTATTATTTTACCAAGTGGTGAAATAGTAGATACTTGGGAAACAGATACTAACTTAGATAAATATTTAGAAACAGTTTCAAAAACTTATAATATTCCGGTAGAAGAATTAACTGTTAGAATTCATTTAGGATCTCCAGTAGCAGGATGGGTTGATTTTGAAGATATTGGTTCAAAAGAAGAGAAAGAACCAAAAGTTAAACAAACAAAAATTGAGTTAGAAGAACAAGAAAAAATCTCAGGAATTCAAAATGATTTTGATGGAGAAACTATTACTTTTGAAAATGACGGAAAAGAAGTAACTATAAAGATAGTGGATGAAAATGGAAATTTACTTCCTTATGGTTCAGTAGTTACTGGAAGCGATGGCGTACAATATAAAGTTACTAATTTAACTGTGGTAGAACTGGCAACTGAAGCAACTAAAGATGTAGGTACTAAGAAATCATTAAAATGGAGCATACATAACATTGAGTTAGAAGAAGCTCTTGGTGCTTTGGCACTTGCTGGTTTAATTGCAGCATTAGGATATGCGCTTCGAAAAAATGAAACAGAAATGGCTACATTAAGTGAAGAAGAAATAAATTATTTAGTTAAAAGTGCTGAAAGAAGATATGCAAGTACTAGTGAATTTTCAGAAGCAGTTGAAACACTTACAGGTAGAAAAATTAATCCAGATATAGAAAGCGAGCTTGGAATAGCAGCCCAAACTTTAAAAGATTCTTTAATTGACCATGAAATAACTATTGAAAATGTAGGAGATATGGGAGGTCAAAAAAGATGATAGAAAACAAAGAATTTAATGAATATGTAGAATTATTTAAAAAACTTCCATTACAAGCTAAAAAAGAAAAAGTAAATGAAGAAATCAAAAAACTTATTGCATTTATAGAAAAGGCAAAAGCTGATTTAAAAATCGATAGTAAAATGTTGTACAATAGAGAATTATTAGATTTAAATAATGATAATATTTCTGATGAGGATTTTGTGGAAGCAATATTTGTTTATGTTTATATTTTACAGGAATCTATGGGAAATTATTTTAATACAGTAGCTAAAGTTTTATATAAATAAGGAGGAAATATGAAGATTACAGATGGAGAAATAATTAAATTAAGTAATGGAAAAGATTATATTTGTGTATCAACAATAAGTGAAAATAATATAGATTATGTTTTATTAATGAGTGATTTTAAACCATTAGAAATAAAGTTTGGTGCTCAAGAAGTTGTTGATGGAAATGTAAGAATAAGAATTATCAATAATCAAGAAGAAAAAATGAAAGTGTTGGACTTATTTAAAGATAAAGGATTATTACAATAAAAAACAATTAGTAAAAACTAATTGTTTTTATTTGGTCTACTTTTTTTCCATTGAATATGATAAGCAATTATAAGTTGTAATCTATAAGGTATTAGTCTTAAACCAAAATTAGATAGTTTCATAGATAGAGTAGGAAGTATTATCATTTTTCCTTGGAACATTTTATCTATTCCATAGCGCGCAACATACTCACTAGAAGCTTCTTTAATACTAAATGTACCATGAGCAACTTTATTAAACTCCGTACTTGTAGGTCCAGGACATAATGCAGATATTTTAACATTACTTTTTCTTTGGCGTAGTTCCTCATTGATTGCCATTGTTAATTTAGTTAAATAGTTTTTTGTGGCATAATAGGTATTTAATTTTGGACCTGCCATAAAACCTGCAGAAGAGCAGACATTTAAAATATATCCAGAATCTTTTTTTATGAAATCTTTTAAGAATAGTTTGGTTAAAATATGAGGTGCTTTAATATTAACATCAATCATATTTAATTCAGTATCTAAATCTGTATCAGAAAAGTCACCAAATAAGCCAAAGCCAGCATTATTAATTAAGATATCAATATTATCATTTTTACATTTTTCATATAATTTATAACAATTTTCTTGAAGACTTAAGTCCATACAAATTATTTTAACCTGAACGTTTAATTCTTCAGCTAATTTTTCTAGATTTTCTTTTCTTCTAGCAACTAATATTAAATCAATATTTTTAGTAGCTAAATATCTAGCCATATCTCTTCCAATTCCAGAAGATGCTCCAGTAATAAGTGCTTTCATTATTCAATATCTCCTTTTAATTCAAATAATACATCTCTAAGTTCCATAGCTCTTTCAAAGTCTAATTCTTTAGCAGCTTTACGCATTTCTTCTTCAATCTTTTCAATCATATTAATAGTTTCTTTTTTACTTAATTTTTTCTTTGTTTCTTTTTTATCTACTTGATTAGAAATAACTTCTTTAATATCTTTTATAATAGTTCTTGGTGTAATGCCATTTTCTTTATTATATTTATCTTGTATTTCTCGTCTTCTGTTTGTTTCTTCAATTGATATATTCATAGCTTCACTATAATTATCAGCATACATTATAACTTTACCATTTTCATTTCTTGCACAACGACCAATAGTTTGAATTAAACTACGACTACTTCGTAAGAAACCTTGTTTATCAGCATCTAATATACAAATAAGAGATACTTCTGGAATATCTATCCCTTCTCTAAGTAGATTAATTCCTACAACTACATCATAAATACCACATCTTAAATCATGAATAATTTTAAGTCTCTCTAATGTTTTTATTTCATTATGCAAATAAGCAACTTTTATATTCATTTCTTTTAAATAATTGGTAAGTTCTTCGCTCATTCTAATTGTTAGAGTAGTGATTAATACTCGTTCATTTAATGCGATTCTTTTATTTATTTCGCCAATAATATCATCAATTTGTCCTTCTGTTTTTCGTACTTCTATTATTGGATCTAAAAGACCTGTTGGTCTAATTATTTGTTCAGTAACTTTTTCGACTTTTTCAAGTTCATAGTCTCCAGGAGTTGCAGAAACATATATTGCATTATTAATTTTTTGTTCAAATTCTTCAAAACGTAGTGGTCTATTATCAAGGGCACTAGGAAGTCTAAATCCGTAATCTACTAATGTTTGTTTACGCATTCTATCTCCATTATACATTCCTCTTACTTGAGGTAGAGTAACATGAGATTCATCAACAACTAATAAGAAATCATCAGGCATAAAGTCAATTAAACATGTAGGAGTAATACCTTCTTCTCTTAAAGCTAAGTGTCTTGCATAATTTTCTACTCCATTACAATAACCAGTTTCTTTTAACATTTCAACATCATAATTAACTCTTTCTCTAAGTCTTTGTTCTTCAATATATTTACCATTGTCTTTAAAATATTGCAGTCTTTCTTCTTTTTCTTTTTCGATTCTTTTAATTGCTTCTTGTAATTTTTCTGGACTTGTAACAAAGTGAGAAGCAGGGGAGATAGTAACTGTCTTTTTGGATTCTTTAACAACACCTGTTAATGGATCAAAAATAGTTAAGGCTTCAACAGAATCTCCATCCAGTTCAATTCTAGTACCATATTCTTTAGTATTTACAGGTATAATATCTATTGACGAACCTCTAACTCTAAATGTTCCTCTATGAAAGTCTAAATCACTTCTTTCGTATGTCATGTCTACTAATTTATCAATAATCGTATTTCTATTAATTTTATCTCCGATATTTAAAATTAACATATTTTTTTCGTATTCTTCTTTTTCTCCAATACCATATATACAAGATACTGATGCTACAACAATAACATCTTTATAATTAATTAACGCACTAGTAGCACTATGTCTAAGCTCATCAATTTCATCATTAATTGAAGCATCTTTTTCAATGTAAGTATCACTACTTGGTACGTATGCTTCAGGTTGATAATAATCATAGTATGATACAAAATACTCCACATGATTTTCTGGGAATAGTTCTTTAAATTCAGAATAAAGTTGTCCTGCTAAAGTTTTGTTGTGAGCTAAAACTAGAGTAGGTTTATTTACTTCCTTTATAACATTTGCAATAGTAAAAGTTTTACCAGTACCAGTGGCTCCTAATAAAACTTGATGTTTTTCATTATTTTTAATTCCTTCGACCAATTCATTAATAGCATTTGGTTGATCTCCATTTGGAGTATATTTTGATACTAATTTAAACATGTATACCTCATTTCTAATCATTTAATATTATGGTAATATTTAGATAATTTATTTTATATAAATTATAAATTTGTTCATCAAAAATATTATAGCATTAAAGAAATGTATAAGTAAAATTTATTATAAGTTTTTCTTTCTTGTTCTAGGATAACTGCTTTCACTGTATATATCTAGATTACCTTCTTGATAATAACTAATTGCATTCATAATAGAAGTATTATTTGCAAATTTAATTTTAAATAATTCTAATTCCTGTGGTAGAAGTTTATATCCTTGTATAAAACGTATTACTTTAAATTCATAAGAACTTAATATTATATTAATGATTTCTTCACGTGATAATCTTTTGATAATTTTAATTTTTTCAACTGAATACATATCATAATAGCCATAATAATTATCTTCAAATAATACAAAATTTCCAGAACCAATAACTTCACAAATATCTATTTCGGTATTAAAGCCATCAAAGTATCTTAATGTATCTTCTAAATTTGTACACATATGAAAACCATTGCCATTGTTACCAAAGCGGATATCTCCATCGACCGAATAGGTCATTCCAACTTCAAATGACATTCCATAACGATTTATTAAGTTTTTATTAAAACATTTATAACCTTTAATCATTATTATATCCTCGCAATAAAACGAATATTATTGTAGCATATTTTGAATATTTGGTAAATTTGCAAATTACATTAAGTTATGTTAGAATACGAAACTAAACAAAGGGGGATTTGTTATGCATTTAAACAAAGCAGTAATACCACACTATAGAAGTGAAATGATACCTATAGAAATCTTAAAGAAAAAAGTATCAATAAATGAAGGTTATTTAAGAGAAAAGCCAACTTGGTACGAAATAGAGGGAAGATTACAATATTTTAAAATTAGAAATGATTTCAGATTATTTACTGAGCAATTTTTTAGTATGTTTGGTAGAGAAATAATGGGATTAGATACTTTGGATTATCGCGTTGCTTATGTTAGAACTAAGAGTCCTATTATAAAGCAATCAGATGAAAAAACACAATGTGGATTATTATCAGATAATTTTCAAAGTTCAGAATATAACTATTATTTAGTTAGTGAGTTGTTAAATTCTCAAATATCAGATTTTATGATATATGGTGGTTATACCTTAGAAAATTTACTTGCTTTTTTTAAAGATTATTTAGATGAAGAAGAATATACTGCCAATGAATTATTTTTAATAAAATTATTTATAGCAGACGCTTTTACACATGAAGAAGATAGAAATTATCACAATATAGGTTTTAAAGTACCTAAAATTGAAGGAATATCTTATACAAAGAGATTGCATCCAGAGTTATTGGCTAAAGACCCTAATGCAAGAGGCCAAATAGTTATTACACACTCAGGAAGAATTTTATTAAAAAATTTTAGTCCAACAAAAGTTTATGATAATGAAAGAATATTAGGAACTGATCATAAAAATGTTTTTACTTATCATAAAGGTCAAGTTTGGTGTCCGTTGTTTCCATTTTCAAAAGAAACATTTTTTACAACTCAAGAACAAGCTCAAAGATATCAAGCAGAATGTGATGGTTTGGATCCTAACTTATTTGCATTATATTTAACATTTCCAAAGATTTGCACGCCAATTTTTGAAAGACTAGCTTATGAATCTGAATATAAAAAAATATTAGAGCATTTTGAAAGTGATACTAGTCAAATTCATTTAAGTCAAAAATCTGAAGAAAGAATTATTAGTTTGTTTGAAGATAAACAAGAAGTATTAAAAAGAATCTTAAAATATTAAGATTCTTTTTGATTGTTAAATCTATAAACGTTTATAGATGGTGTATTAAATAATCGAAAATTAAAGTCTTCATAACCAAGTCCGTTAGAAATAAATATTTCTGTATTATTTAATTTGTAATAATCATTAATATATGTTTTAGCACCATCTTTTTTAATTATTCCACCATAGAAAGGAATTTCTATAATACCTCCAAGGGAATGACCACTTATAATAGTATCAATATCATAAGATGTTAAGTTTAAAATTAAATCTGGCTTATGAGTTATAACTAATGTGTAGTCATATTCAACATCGGTTTCTAATAAAGTAGCAAAATTATCTGTATTTGTAAGTCCTATTATATTAATAGGAGTAGTATCTTTGTAAAAAAATAACATATTTTCATTATCTAATAAATTAAAATTTGCTTCATATAATATATCTTTATACTTATCTAATTTAGAATTATCATTATCACCGATAACGGCGTATTTATATAATGATGCTTCCATATTATTTAAAAATTTTTTTAATTTCACATAGTCATCATCAGTATATTCTTCATCAGATTTTAATAAATCTCCACTAAAAATTATTATATCTGGTTTTTCATTATTTATATTAGTAACAATATCTTCTAAATGTTTGTCAGAAGTTTCAGATTCATATAATAAGTCTGAAAAGTGAACTATTTTTAAATCTTTGAAACTATCGGGGATATTTTCACTATGAATATTATAATTGTTAATTTTAAAATTGTTGACTTCAATAAATTTGCCATATAAAAATAACACTAATATAATTAAAATTATAGAAAAAATAATTTTCTTCATATATTATAAGCTCCCAACAACTACTATGATTATAGCAAGAGCATTATGGAATCCGTGGTAAAATATGTTTGTCCAAATATTATCAGAATCATAATACATTAATGAAAATGAACTTCCTAATAATACATAAGGTATAGAATGAACAAGTTTGCTTCCTGGTGTTAATAAGTGAAGAGAACCAAATAATAAACCAGATAATAGTATATACACGTATTTATTTTTAAATGCTTTTTTAAAATAAACTTTAGTTAATAATTCTTCAAAAATAGGAGCTATTATAACCATATTTATAATTGAGTATATAGGTAATGTTAATACATAAGCTTCATTTATTGCTTGAGTTGTTGGTGTTCCAGCAAAAGAGTTTATAATATTAAGAGAAATATTTGATAAAAGAAAAGCAATTATCCAATAAATAAAATATTTTTTAACATATGTTTTGAATTTCTTTTTAAAGTCATAAAAATCAGGAATTAAACTTTTTCTAAATATAAATATAAAGACAACAAGTAAACTTAAATTAATAAAAGTATTGCTCAAATTAGCAATTAATAAATTAGTGCTATTAATATCTTTAAATAGATATAATTGAAGTCCTAAAGTTAAAACTAAGTATCCCAAAATAATAAATGTTTGTTTCATAATACAATTAAATTTGTTTGATAAGTCATTAGTTATTTTTTCTAAATTATTCATTTTTAATTCACCTAGTTTTAATATATCACAACTAAAAAAAGTAATCAATCTAACTTGATAATAGAAATTGGTTATGATAAAATCTTTAATAGAGAGTAGGTGTACTTTCAATGAAGAAAATTTTGGCGATTTTATTTATTGTTTTTTTATATAATTCTAATGTGTATGCAGCGTCAATTTGCGATTATAAAGAGCAAACTGCAATAAATCAAAAAGCTTCAAATGTAAAAGTTAGTTATGAGGTAGTAACAGAAACAGTAAAATTTGAAGATATGGATTCAACAATGGAGGTTTTTGATATCTCGATTTTTAATATTACAGAAGAATTTTATGTAATTGTAAAAAATAGTGTGACAGAAGAAGAAAAATATTTTACAAGCGCTGATGCAGTAGATGGAGTAATTCATTTTAAATGGACTTACGCAGATAATGTAACTAATTTTACTATTCAAGTGTTTACAACAAATAAGACAAGTTGTCCTGATGAAAAATATAAAACAGTATATTTGACAACTCCGAGATTTAATACATATTACAATGTAGAAACTTGCCAAGATAATCCTGATTTCTATTTATGTCAAAAATTTGTAACTTTTTCTGAGATTGATGAAGAAAAGTTTTTTAAACAATTAGAAAGTTATAAAAATGGTGAAATCAATTCTTCAGGGGAAGATCCTAAAGATAATACAAACGATAAAATAACTGATAAGATTTTTGAGTTTTTAGATGAATATAAATGGTATATGTTAGGTGGTTTTGTTATTATAATAGGAACTGCTATAGTAATTCAAAGAATTAGAACTAAGAAACAGAGGGAATTAGGTTTATGAAAAAAGTAGTTAAAGCGTTTATATTAATCATTTCATTATTTATGGGAATTAATGTAGTAAAAGCTGATAGAGATTGCGATGATATAGTAATGTATGCTAATTCAGATTTCTGGAGTAGAACTGGAATTAATATGAATTATTCGGGTATTAATTATAACTTTTCACTATATACATTAAAAGATGCATCTGGATCAGCATTTTCTAGTTATTGTCGTAATGCTGGTATAAGTGCTGGTAAATCATATGATGGACAAAAGTTTAAATGTAAACAAGTTGTTTTTGATACTACAACAAGCAACGAAACAAGGAAAACTTATGATGCTGGTATTGTCGAAATATTAAAAAATGGATATAGTACAAGAAATCCTAATACATTGAAACTTGAAAAGAATCAAGAATATACAGCAACAAACTTAGCACTTAGAACTTATGAAATGCTTTGGCCAAATATAAATACAAACGGGTCAAATTCAACTGGAAATAATAAAGCACACCAATATTATGCTAATAAATGGTTAGATGATGCCGAAATTCAAAGTTTACTAAAACAATCTGTTGGTAGTGTAAGGGCTAAATACTCTAATGCAACAACAGTAACATCTTGGACAATAGCAGAGACAGGAGTAAATGTAACTACTGCTATAGAAGAAGAAGCTAAAAGATTAGTAAAACTTGGTTTACAAGCAGCTGCTAATTACAAAAAGAATGGTGCAGCCACACTAACATGGAATGATAAACCAACAAAACAAAAATCACCAACAATTACAGATGCAAGTGGTGTAACAAAATATGAAACTGCATTAACATATGTATTTACAGCAACAAAATTTAAATCAAAAGATGCATATATCAATATGAATTTTGAATGTTCTGATTGTACTACATATGGAGTTGATTATACTATTTATGTAAATAATAGAGAAGTTGGTAAAACTATATCTGGAAATTTACTTCCTAGTGGTGGTGCTGGAAAAATAATTGTAAAAATAGTATTTAAAAGTGATTCAAAACATTATAATTTTGATGAAATAAATTATAACTTAAATGTTAAATATTATGATGAGTCAATAAGTACAGAAGCTTATGATATGTATTCAGCTAGTTGTTATTCCAACACAAGTTGTCAACATTTCTATATGCTATATGCTGATGATGTAGCACAAGAAGCTGATATTAAAGGTTCTTTAGAATTAGCCACAATAAATTGTACTGATTTAGAATATCAATGTGTACACGAAAAAGATAAAGATGCATGTGCTCGTTGGGCAAAATTATATAATAGTACATGTGCAGATTGCCAAGCGTATGTATCTAATGCTGAATGTAGTGATACTGAAAGTGAAATAGATGTTAAAGAAGGTTATGATATTAATTCAAGTACTTGTCAAGTTTCATCAAAAGCAAATGTATTACAATGTATAATTGGTCAAACTGATCAAAATGGAAATTCATATAAAGCAACAAATCTAGCTAATAATAAATATTGTAGTGTATGGTGTAAAGAAGATTATCATTTTACTCTTCCTGGAAACAAAGAAACAAATAGTGGTAGATATTTTACTTTAGAAGCATCAATTAGTGGAACTAAAACATGTTATACTTCAAAAATAAATAAAGAAACATTTGAAACAGATTATGAGGAAGCTAGAAAAAAAGTGGTAGATGCATATAATCAATGGGCATTCTATCAAGCTGCAGTCAATAATCATGGATCAAACCTTATAACATGGAAATCAACTGGTGCTAGTCATGCAGCACATTATTATGATTGTACTCCTTGTCCAACACCTACTGAAGAAAATCCAAATCCAGTATGTTTACCAGAATCAAAACGTTGTAAATGGTGCGAAGGAGATAAAGCTAGAAATTATCAAAGTTATAAATATACATTCTATTTTACAGCTTATGATTATAATGGTGGATATTTAAAGGATGCATCTAGAATTAATACTGGTACAACAAATACTAAATGTAGTGTAAGTGGAAATCAAATTAAATGTACTTATCAAAGTTATGGATATTCATGGTGTAATCATTCATCATGTGGTTCAGTTGATGGTACAAACATTACAAAGGTTTATAACACTGAAAATATTAATTCAGCAGCAGCATCTTTAAATTCAGTTATTGGAATTGAAAAGAAAGAATATTATGATAATTCACAAAAACCATTAGCACCACCTATGTCATCAGTTTCATTAACTAGTTTAAATGGAATACTTAATAACTATAATTATTGTAGTAGATGGAGTATGGATTATGAATTTGATCCTGATATACATTTTTGGTATGAAGAAGACTACATGAATAATTTAATTACAGACCAATTATCAACAGTTGGAAGTGTTAATAAATCAAATATAACAGTTCAAAGATGTTCATCAGATACAAATGAATCTTATGAATCTTGTAGTACAGGATGGACTTCAAATACACAATTCAAAACAGAACGAAAATTCTTATGTTATAAAAAAGATTCTGGGTATGAATGTGGATGGAGAGATGTTTCAATAAGTCAAACAATAAGAATGAAAGAAAGCATTTCTGCAGATGGTTCTTATATAACTCCAACTCAATTCTATACAATATACCCATCTGGTTCTATTGCGGTGGCAGCACCTGGAACAAAAATTGAAAATGCTACTGAACTTACTAATAAATTACCAGTAGGTTTAGGAACAACTCAAGGCGTGTATAATTACGTATTAATGGTTGAAAATTTAGGTGAATACTACAATAATGATGAATTAGGACGAATTTGGGGAGCAGAAGATAGTGTTGTTTCAACTACACTAAAAGAAAATTCTAAATGCCAAGCAAATGGAGCTTTAAAATATGAAGTAAACATTGATGGCAAAAATTATTTTGGAGATGGAGTATATAATTGTGCTTATAAAGTTAATTGTCCAGATTGTCCAATAGAATGTGAACCTGATGGATGTGAAAATCCAGATTGTCCTGATAATGATTGTCCAGTTGACTGTGATGATTGTGTTTATACAAATAGCAATACTGATGTTAATTATAGACCTATAACTCCAGACGATTTGAATCCAAATGATAGAGAATTAGGTAAAAACTGGGAATTTAATGATAAAAATATTAAAACAGGATTAGAATTAAAAGCATATGCAACTACTAAAGAAATAGAAGATTTAGGAGAAACAATATATGATATTAATTTTGAAAATCCTGGTGTTGATGAAGAATTTGCTATGAAAGTCACTATGGATAGTGCAATGATTAGTAAAATAAGAGCATACAACGATAAGTATGAAGATACTTATGGATATTTAAATAATTCATTAAAATGTTATGATTATAAAAATAGTGCAGACGGTAAAACATATAAAAATATATTCTGTTATAGTGAATTGTTAGATGAACTATTAACAGATTCAGATACTAAAGATAATATAAAGATTACTGTTGATAGACCAACAAGTGAAGCTGAAAGAAAGAATTATAATCCAACAAACGGATACTTCACTACATGGACATTAGCAAATAGTAGCAAATGGAATATTAAAACAGCATATGGATTTAGTATAAATAATACTAAAAAAGGATATGGTACTGATGTTAATATCGGACCATCATGGAAATAGGATAGGAGGGAACATTTTATGAAGGAAGCCTATTGGGGATATTGGTTAATTGTATTAGGTGTTTTTGTAGTAATTATTATGTTATTAATTCAAAATGTTACCTCTAATAGTACTGAAGATCATTATACAGTTAAACAAATTAGTGAAGCAGCAATGGTAGATGCTGTAGATTATGCTTATTATAGAGAATATGGTGAGTTAAAAATTAATAAAGAAAAATTTATCGAAAGTTTTTTAAGAAGATTTGCAGAAACTGCTTCACTAACTACAAAATATGAAATCATGTTTACTGGAATTTATGAATCACCGCCAAAAGCCAGTGTTGAAATAACAAGTAGCACAAATACATTTGTTATAGCAAGTAATCCAGAAACATTTGATATGTCAAGTAGAATAGATGCTATATTAGAACAAGCTAGATAGGAGGAAAGAATAAAATGGGAAATTTAGTTGCAACGATTAAAAGATTTTTAGGAAATAAGAATACAGTAACAATACTAGCAGTTTTAGCAGGTGTTATAGTATTATGGTATTTTTACAATTATCGTGTAGATCAAGCGATAACAACAATTCAAATACCATATGCTATAGAAAAAATAGATACTGGCAAAAAAATTGAAAGTGATAATATTGAGTATAAAGAAATAACAACTTCTACATTAGAAGATAGTGATATTATTACTGATATGGCATTTTTAGAAGGAAAATATATTTGTACAGGTACAAGTATTCCTGCAAATGGATTCTTCTATGAATCTCAAATATGTGAAGAAAAAGATATTGAAAATTCTTTATATGATAATATTCCTGAAGGATTTACAGTATTTACATTAAATGTTGATAATGAAACAACTTATGCTAATTCAATTATGCCTGGTGATTATATTGATTTATATATGGCTGCAACAGATGATGATGATCAAGTATTGTATGGACCATTAATTGAAAGTATTGAAGTACTAGCAGTTAGAGACTCAAGTGGAAAAGATGTATTCTGGGATTCTGATGCAGGAGATTCAGCATTCTTATTATTTGCTGTTCCAGAAGATTATCATAAATTATTAAACATTTCTAAATTAATAACTGGATATTCAATTAATATTACTCCAGTACCAAGAAGTGCATCTTATACAGCTAATCCTGGTGAAACACAAATTGGTAGTGAAGAGTTATATTATTTCATAATGAGTAAAGCTGCCACACTTACAGAATAAAAGGAGGGGTAAATAGTGAATGATGCTATATTTTCACAAATAGATTTTGGACCTTTAAAAGAATTTTTAGATGATGACAATGTAACAGATGTTTCATATAGTAACAATGGACAAATTCATTTAAAAACACTTGATAAAGGTGTATATGCTGTTGAAAGACCAGAAATAAATAATGCATTACTTGAAAAATTAGCTTTTCAATGTTCAAATGTAATGGGTAAAACATTTAATATGGCTCATCCATTACTCGATGCAGAGTCAGCAGAACTTCGTTTGAATTTCGTGCATGATTCAATAGCTACAAATGGTATTGCCTGTACAATAAGAAAAACACCAGCTAAAATAAGATTAAATAAAGAAAAATTAATTAATGAAAAATATGTAACAGAAGAATTATTAGAATTCTTACTTACTTGTGTAGAAGGACACTGTAATATCATAGTAAGTGGAGAAACCGGTAGTGGTAAAACAGAACTTGTTAAATACTTAGCAAGCCATATTAAAGAAAATGAAAAAATAATTACAATAGAAGATACACTAGAACTTCACTTAGATAAAATATTTCCTCATCGAGATATAGTAGCAATGAAAACTAATAATATTGCAGGATATTCTGATGTATTAGTAGCTTGTATGAGACAAAATCCAAGATGGATTTTATTATCAGAAGTACGTTCTGATGAAGCTGTAACAGCAGCCCGTAACTCAATTTCATCAGGACATAACATTTTATCAACAATTCACTCAGATAGAGCTAGAAACGTTCCAATGCGTATGTATAGTTTGCTTGAAACCAATCAAGATATTGATCAATTTTTAAAATCAATTCATAGATATGTTCAACTTGCTATTCATGTTAAAGGTTATATGAGTAAAGAATTAGGTAGATTCCAAAGAGAAATTGTTGAAGTTTGTGAATTCTATGTAGATGAAGAAAATGTTGCAGGAGCAAATGTAATTTATAAGAAAAATTTAGATGGTAATATTACATTTAGTAATCCATCAAAATATTTAAAAGATTATTTAGGTAGTCAAGGAGTTATTTTAAAAGATAACTACTTTGTATCTCCCGAAAATGATAATGAACCAATAGAAGAAATAGATTCATTATAAAGAAAGTAGGTGCATAAATGAGAACATTACCAGAACTCTTAATATTATTAGGTCTTGCTATATTCGTTGTTATGTATCGAAGTTCTAATGGTGGCAATCCTTTAAAAAATATCATATATGTTATTGGTGGAATATATGATAAATATGCACCATATTCTTTTAAGGTAGTTAGAGAAAAAACTAAAGAATTAGGTCAAGAATATACTACTAAACAATATATTGCTCAAATAGTATTATTAGGTGGAGCTGCTGCTATAGTTGGTTATTTTTACTTTTATAGTATTATTTGGGCATTAGTATATGCTTTAATTGCAATAGCGTTTGTACCATATCTTGCATATTTAAGATGTCAAAGAGTATATAGTGAATTTTTATTTGAACAAATACAAACTTATACTACTAATGTAATAATGGAATTTAATACAACTCAAAGCTTTGTTAAAAGTTTAGAAGGTGTAAGAGATTCAGGAATTATTGAACAACCAGTTTTAGGAGATATTGAAAAAATGATTGATATGTCTTATAAAAATGGTACTATTGATGAATCAATTGAATACTTTAATTCTAAATATCCGTACTATATGGTAAAAAATATGCATCAATTATTTTTACAAATAACTAAAGAAGGTGCCAAAGATGCTGGTGAATCATTAGAAAATATGTCTTTAGATATCGATGCTTTAGTTGAAGGTGTATATAGAGATCAAATGGATCGTAAAAATTTCCATAAAAAATTCTTAACATTTGCTTTAGTATTATTTGCATTAGTAATAGTAGTAGAATTTATGTTAGGAAAAGATAATTATATTGATTTACTTGAAATGTGGTATGTTCAATTAATACTACATGCAATTATTATAATAAATGTATACTTTTTAATTACTGGAGAAAAGTATTATAACGAAGATGTGGGGGCTGAATAATGCAGTTAGAGATTATTTTTATAGCCATACTAATATTTGTTGTAATGACATATAATGGTCAATTAAGTATAAAAGATTTAATAAATGATAATTTTCATTTATTTAGAAAATTAAAAGAAGATGATTGGGATTTTTATGTAAGAGCTAAATATGGTGATAGTGTTAATCCTGATAATATATTTATTAAAAGAATAAGAAATGGTTTAACAGTAATAGTAATAGCTTTATTCTTTTTCTTAAAAGATATCGACGCATTAAAAGTATTAATATCTTTTGCAATAGGATTTGTAATATTTAAATTAGATTATTTTGATATTAAATCTTATTATAAAAGACATATATTTCATATAGACAGTATGCTTCCACATTACTTAAAAAGTATTGAAATTTTAATTCAACACTATACAGTTCCGGTAGCAATTGGTAAATCAGTATTAGATGCTCCAGAAATATTCAAAGATGGACTTCAAGAAATGATTAATGAAATAAATTCAGGTAATGATACAATTGAACCTTATATGAATTTTGCTAAAAAATACCCAGTAAGAGATTCAATGCGTATGATGCGTCTTTTATACCGTTTAAGTTTAGGTAGTCAAGATAGAAAGCAAGAACAAATGTTAATGTTTTCAAGAACGATTTCTAGTTTACAACAAAAGGCAAGAGAAACAAAATATAAAAATCGTTTAGACAAAATGGAAAGTAAAACAATGAGTATGCTTATGTCTACAGGCTTTGGTGTAATGGTTTTACTAGTACTAGCAGTAATGCAAATGATGGATTTATAAAAGGTTTGAATAACCTTTTATTTTTTTTGAAAAGCATATTGTTATTTTTAAATTTATTAGATATAATAGAACTATATAATAAAGGAGGAGATTTGTTTGAAAGAAGCAACTGGTGAATTAAATATGACAGTTGTTACAATCGTAGCAATAGCTGCATTAGTAACATTCTTTTATTTAGTAATTTGGCCAACAATTCAAACAGGTATGGCTTTAACTTCAGCTTGTAGTTCAGCAGGTGGAGCAGCATATAGTACTACATTAGATGATGGTTCTACAATTACATGTACAAAAAACACAGCTAAAAGTGGTACAAATTCAGTTTGTACTTATAAAGCAAAAAGTGGTAAAACAACAACAAGAAGTTGTAGTTAGAAGTTTATAATATGAAAGAAGCAACGGGAGAATTAAATGCCGCTGTTGTAGTGATACTGGCTATTGGGATTCTAATGGCCTTTTTTTACTATACAATATGGCCGGTAATAAGAACAAATTTTGAACGTAATTCACAATGTAGCAAAGCTATTTGTGATGGGTGCCCATCTGGAAAATGTGAATATGTTACATGTCATTCAAAAAATGATTCAAGTAAAACTTTTGAATGTTTATATAAAGGATAGGAAGTGAATAAATGAAAGAAGCTTTAGGCGGAATATCGTTATTTCAAATTGTAGTATTATTTATATTACTATTTACAGGTATAATGTGTATGACTATTAATCACGCTAAAGCTTTTGGCGTAAAAGATGAAATAGTTACTATAATCCAAAATAGTGAAATAGCTGCTTATGGCAGTGGCAGTAACTATGAACTTGATGCCACAACTTCTAAGCAAATTTCAGATCACTTAAGAGATGCTGGATATAGAATAACAGGAAATTGTCCTAGTTCTGAATGGATTGGTTATGACCGTGAGGGAAAAAAAGTTGCTAAAGATGCCGCTTATTGTATTAAAATAAATGATGTATCAAGCGCTTTTCATGCTGATTTAAATGATAAATGTAAAAATGATAAATGCGTAGTAACAAATGATGATTTTCCATCTATGGTGTACTATGATGTAGTAGTATTTTATCAATTAGATATTCCAGTATTTAAACAAATTATGAATTTTAAAATTTATAGTTCTACTAAAGTATTATTTGGATAGGAGATTTTATGAAGCAAGCAGTAACAACATCGACAATATTTAAAGCGATACTCGCTTTTACAATTTTATTTGCAGCTTTTTTATCAGTAGCTATCATATATAATAAAGTTTATAAGTTAAAGAATCAGACTATATCAATAATTGAAAAATATGAAGGTGTAACAACAAAGTCACTTGGCATTATAAATAATTATTTGCGTAATAGTGGGTATGATACCAAAGGTAATTGTGATGGTTATGATTATGGAGTTTCAGATTTAAACAAAACAAAATACGAAACAGTATCATCTAAAAAAGAGTATTATTATTGTTTAAGTTATTATTGCTCACAAAAGGGATGTAAAATTAGTGATAAAAAAGCTCCTAATGGTAATCTTATATTTTATAAGACAAGACTATTTTTTAAATTTAATTTACCTATATTTGGTGAATTAACTACATTTAACATTTCCGGAGAAACAAAAGAAATAAAATTATATGATGAAAGTCAAAAAATAAAGTAAAGGAGTTATAATATGAATGTTATAGTATCAAATAAATATCAAACATTACTAGGAACTTTGAATATTGATGTTATTAAAACAATTAATGGTGAATTTAGTGTTCAAGATTTAGTAAATCAATTTGGTAATTTCTTTTATAATAAAATGATAATAGATATTACTGCTATAAAAAATTATGAAAATGTCAATGTAATGAGAGAATTATCGATGAATTTTGAAATGGATAAAATAATTATATTATTAGATGATTCACCTCAAGTTAATTCGTCAATGTATTTATCTCAATTAGTATCAGTTGGTATTTATAATTTTACAAGAAGTGTAGATGCAGTGCCATTTTTATTAGATCATCCAAATGCTTATAAGGATGTAGCAGCATATCAAAATTTAAACACAAGTTTTGATATGGGAAACAAAATGAATGTAATGAAAGAAGATAATCAACCAGTAAAAATAGAACAAAGAGTAATTGGTTTTAAAAACGTTACAGAACATGCTGGCGCTACAACATTAATATATATGTTAAAAAAACATTTACAAGACGCATATAAAGTAAAAGCTTTAGAAATAAACAATACAGATTTTGAATATTTTAATGATAAAACTTTAGAAAGTGCAGACTTTATGAATGCTTCATTTATTATTGCTAATAATAGTGATGCAGAAGTTATCTTGGTTGATTTAAATGATGGTCCTGAAAGTATATGTACAGAAATTATTTATTTAATTGAACCAGGAATTATAAAATTAAATAAATTAATTAGAACTGATCGTAAAATTTTTGATAAATTAAGAAATAAAAAGATTGTTCTTAACAAAAGTGTATTAAATAGTAGTGATGTATCTGATTTTGAGTATGAAAGTGGAAGTAGAGTTTTCTTCAATATTCCGTGTTTAGACGAAAAATTAGATAATAATAAAAAAATTACAGAATTCTTAATTGCTTTAGGATTTTCAAGATTGAATACTGAAACAAAGAAATGGTAATTTTTAGTCAAGAAGATGTTTATTTTCTTGACATATAAATATGAATTAGATAAAATTTAGATAAGAAAGAAGGTTTATTATGTTATTAGGAGGATTTTGTTCTGATACAGCTAACATTTGGAATGTACTAGGTTATGTAGTAACAGTTATTAAAATTGTTATTCCACTAATTTTAATTATTTTAGGTATGGTGGATTTAGGAAAAGCTGTAGTATCAAGCGATGACAAAGCTATTAACAAAGCAGTAACATCTTTAATTAAAAGATTTATTGCTGCAGTAGTTATGTTCTTTATTCCTACAATTGTAAGTGCTTTATTTAATGCATTAGCAATTATGGGATCAACTGAACAAGCTGATTACAATATTTGCGTACAATGTGTTACAGGTGGAACTTGTGATACAAGTACTGCTTTAGGAGCTTAATAACTAAAAAGAATCACTTCGGTGATTTTTTTATTTTAATTTTAAATTCTATATGTTATAATTCACTTAGGTAGGTAAGTAATATGAAAAAAAATAAATATATCTATATAATAATATTTTTAGTTGCTTTAATAATATTTATTCCTAAAATAACTTTAGCCGGCGGTAGTGGAAAAAATATAAATGTATATGCAAATGAACTGAAATATAATAGTGATGAAAATAAAGAACTAATTAATATTACAACAACTTCAACAACATCACAAACAATGAGACTAAATTATGATAGTTTATGTTCGGATAATAATATTAAATCGGCAGTTAAAATAATTGGTTATATTATTTTAGTCATTAAATGGATAGTGCCTTTAATAATAATTGTTCTTGGTATGATTGATTTTGGTAAAGCTGCTATTTCTAATGATGAAAAAGCCGTTAATAAGGCTACCGGTGCATTAATTAGAAGATTTATAGCTGGTATAGTAATATTCTTTATACCAACTATAATTATGGCAGCATTAAATGCAATTCAAATTTCTAAAGGTATTGAAAAAGATACAAACACAACATTTGGTGCTTGTACAAAATGTTTATTTGACCCGGTAAATAGTTGTAGTGTTGTAAATAATACAACTACTGGCAGTAATTAATAGAATAGAATATATATAGACATTAATTCAATAATGTAGAAGAAGGTGTAATATGAAAAACTTTTTATTAAATCAGAATTATGGTTTAACAATAGAGTTATTTAGCAAATATCACCTTCTTTTAATTTTGATAACTTTTTTAATATGTGCATTAATAATTAATAATAAAGAATTATTTGTTCGGATGTCTTCTAAAAAAAAGAAATTAATTAGAATTATACTAGCCATTTTATTAATAATTAATTTTGTGATTAGAAGGGGAAGTTTTTTATACTTTGATGTTTATAATTGGCGTTATCATTTAGATATTAATTTTTGCAATTTTACTAGTATAATGTTTATTATTTATGGTTTGACAGGAAATAATAAAATATATAATATATGCTTTTATATGGCATTTATTGGCCCATTAATGGCAATTGTTTTTCCAAGTGTTAATTTAGCACCTTTAAATTATTCATTTTATTCTTTTGTAATTCTTCATCATGTAGTATTTATATTTAATATAATGTTTATGTATATTGAAAAAAAAGAATATAAAAGAAGTGATGATATAAAAGCTATTATTTTTCTTGGAATATATCACTTAATTATATATATATTTAATATTTTTTGTGGTACTAATTACAATGAAACTTTGAGTTTTGTGAATAATAGTATTCAAAATAATCGTTTAATTATTGCATTAGCTCCATATTATTTGGTTAGATTAATATCACATATAATTGTTGAAATTGCTCTTTTTATATTTGCAAATTTTATTTTGAAAAAATTAATAAAGAAAAGTAAAATTTAAGTGGTTTTTACAAATATTATATGTTACAATTTATATGAATAAGCCCAGAATGAAAAACTAGGGATATAAGATAGTGAGGTATTAAAAATGGGATTTTCAACTATATTAAGTAATATTTTAATTGGTGCTGGACCATTTAGTGGTTTAACTGGTTCTGAAGCAATAGTATCTTTTTTGCTTTTAATTGATTCAAAAATATATGGTTTATTTGCAGAAATGTATACATTGTATATTCAATTAGCAAGGGCACAAATATTTGATATTTCAGCTTTTGATTTTTTTGTAAATAATGTATATGTAATATTTGGTGTTGTTGCTTTATTTATATTAGCATTTTTCCTGCTTCAAGGAATGATTAATCCAGATGACTCAGGAGCGGGAACTAAATCTATAAAACAATTTGTTACAAGATTTGTGACAGCGTTATTTTTAACATTTCTAGTACCAACGATGTTTAGTTTTTTATACGATGTACAAGATTCATTAATTTCTTGGCAAGTAATTCCAAAACTAGTATTAAGTGAGAAGGGATATTCAAATCCAACACAAGATGTCACAGTAGTATATAGAGATGAAGAAGGAAATCCATTATATAAAGATGATTGTGATCCATCTGTTAGTGATGATTGTGAAGAATTAACTACTACTGAACAAGTTGATATTTCTGGAACTATGTTGAATTCTGGTGGATACGGAATAGCATATCATGTTTTAAATGGTTTTCTTTATCCAACAGGATCTGTTGAAGATGTAATAGTTGATGCAAGTGATTACTTCAATGAAGAAACAGGATTTTGGGCTACGTGGGGTGGATGTGCAGTAGCAGCAGGAGGAACAGTTTTAGCTGCAGGAATCACTGCGATTGTTACATATTTTACTGGTGGTACAGCAACCGGATTTGCAGCGGCTCTAACTGGTAAAACAGGTACAATAGCGGCAGCCGCGTGTGTAGCCGCAGCTGGTATAGGATATACGGTAAATGAAATTGGTGAAACGGTTACAGCGAAAGAATATAGTTGGAATAATGCTGTAGTAGCAATGCAATATGCTGGTGATTTTTCATCAATAACTCCATTCTCAGATGCTGTTGTTGATGGACATATGACATATACTCCAATTGTATCAACAATAGCTGGATTAATTTTATTATATATGGTATTTAGTTTCTGTTTAGATTTAGGTGTTCGTGCTGCTAAATTAGTATTTTATCAGATTATGGCACCTATAAGTTTCTTGATAAGCACGATACCTTCAAAGAAAGATTTGATGAGCAATTGGTTTAAAGCTGTTATGACAACATGGTTAGAAGTTTTCATTAGAATTTTCTGTGTTTGCGGAGTAGCATTATTAATTAGAGAATTAAATTTTGATGCTTTCTCAGGTATGGGATTAATAGCTAAAGCAATCATAGTTTTAGGGTTAGTAACATTTGCTAAACAATTCCCAACAATTCTTGGAGATTTAACAGGAATAAAATCAGGAAATTTAAAATTAGGAATAAAAGAAAAATTGGCAACTGGTGGAGCTTTTGCAGCTGGTGCAATAATTGGTGGCGGTGCTACAGCGTTTGCTAGAAATTTAACAAATAAATGGGGAAATAAAGAAAATTGGAAGAATAAAGATGGTAAAGTTACTGCTGGTAGTATATTAAAAAATATCGGTGGAGGACTTGCGAGTGCTAGTGCGGGAGCAGCTTCCGGACAATTCAGAGCAGGTAAAGCTGGACTTAATGCAAAAAGTTTTGCGGATATGAAAGGTGCAGCAGGATCTGGTGCTGCTCAAGCTGTTAATGCTAGAGATAAAAGAGCAGCTTATAAAGCTAGTCATGGTGGAGCATGGGTTGGATTTGAAACAGATGCTTCTGGAAAGCCGCATTTAACAGGTACAGCGTTTGGTCATGTATCAGATACTGTTAGTCATGTTGGTGAATGGGCTGGTATTGGTACTGGAGATACAGCATTGGGATATTATGCAGCTGCAGCTCAATCTTCAAACTCATTTAATGATTTAAGTGAAAGTACATATAAAAAGAAACAAGAATATATGGATCAAAATTCACGAGTTAAAGCATTACAATCTCAATTAGCAGCTGCAATCGCTGCTGGTGATGCTGCTAGAGAAGCAACATATAGATCTGAATTAGATATAGAAGAAGCAGCACTAAAAGACATGCAAAGAAAAATGGCTGCAAAAAAAGCAGACGTTATATCTATTGCTGCTACTAGATTGAGTGTTGATCAACGTACAAATTATTCTAATGATAAAGAATTTACAGCAGCTTATAGAGATGCAATTCTTGAAGGATTTAAAGTATCAGCAGCAGATTATGGTCGTTCTAGAGTTGAAAAGGTTACAGTAACATTACCTGATGGTACTACCACAGAACGTAATCAAAGAATTTTAGTGGATGCAACAGGAGCAGAAACAAGAATGTCATTTGATGATACTAGTGTATTAGATGCAATGCTTACTGGAGGAGAAGTAAGAGACGAATGGATTACTCAAGATAACGTTATTCAAATTCAAGACGCAATTGATAAAGCCAACATTGGAAGACAACATATCAAAACTGGTAAAGAAAGAGAACATATCGTTCGTACTGGTAATAGATCAACTGATAAAAAAGATAAATAATATATTAAGGAGGAATAAGAAGTGGGAAATAATTATTTAATTCCAGCAAACACAAAAAAATCTCAACTAATTTTAGGGTTTTTTACTCCAACAGATTTAACGATATTTGTAGTTGGTTGTGTTTGGTCATTCATAATGCTTATTTTAGTAAAGACTTTAAGTTTGGGAATACTTATTTTAATAATGTTACCGGCATTTATTGCAACTTTTTTGGTAATGCCGGTTCCACATTATCATAATGTACTCCAACTACTAACAAATATCTTTAATTTTTTTACTAATAGAAGGCAATATTATTGGAAAGGATGGTGTATGTATGAAGGATTCGAATCAAAACGTAAACAATTCTAAATATACAGATGCTTGGTTGCCAATTAAACAAATAATGAATGGAATGATTCAATTAGAAAGTGGGTATTATGTTACTGGTGTAAAAGTACACCCAAAAAATATTTTTATAATGGACCAAACTGCACAAGATTCTATGGTTTATAATTTAAGAAATTTTTATAACACTATTGATTATGAATTTTGGTTAATAATTGCAGATCGTCCTGTTGATATTAATTTATATTTAGCGGAATTACAAAAAATGTATAATAATACAACAAGTAATGAAATTAGAAAGTTAATATTACAAGATATAAATAAAGCTAATCAATTTATGAGTGTTCAATATAACGTTGTTGATACTGAATATTATATAATTTTCCAAGAAAAGAAATTAGAAATATTACAAAAGAAATTACACAATTTAATTAGTGGCCTTGCAACATGCGGTATGCAATCAACACAAACAAGCAACAGTGATTTAAGAATAATTTTGGATAATTTATTAAACGGTGGAGAGGCAATTAATTTTGGAACGGTGATGTATTAATGAATGTAAAGAATGAAGTTGCTCCAAAAGGAATGGAGTTTAAACCAACAGAATTTAGAATTGGCGGAAAATTTTCAACAATAATGACTATTGTTTCTTTTCCGAAAAATATTTATATAGGTTATTTATCAGATATAACAAATATTTCTGGAGTTAAAGTAGTAGTAAAACATATTCCAATTCAATTTGGAGTTTTACAAAAAATGATAAATAAAGAAGTTGCAGATTTAAAGACAAGATATCAATCAGAAAAAGACCAAACTATGCAAGAAAAGATTCGTCAAGACTATGAATCTTTAGAACAATTTGTTAGTATGCTAGCTGCAACTCAAGCAAGAATATTTGACTTTCAAATGCATTTAATGATAACAGCAGATAGCAAAGAAGAACTTGAAATTAAGAAAATGGAAGTTAAAGGTTATTTAAATGCTTTAGGAATGAGTGGAGTAGCACTTATGTTTGAACAAGAAAAAGTGTTGAAAAGTATTGTTCCAATTTTTCCTAAACAAGATATTGAACAAAGAATTGGAACTCCAATCCCATCAATAACTGTAGCAGCAATGTTCCCATTTGTATTTGACAGCATTAAGGATCCAGGACAAGCGTGTTTATTTGGTGTAGATTTCTCTGGTGGAGTAGTATTATTTAATCAATTCTTATATAAAATTAGAAATGAAGGAAATAGAAATAATGCTAATTTAATTTTATTAGGTACTTCTGGTAGTGGTAAATCAACTGCAGCTAAATTATTATTAAGGACACATATAAGAAACGGATGTAAAATTGTTGCAATAGATCCAGAAGGCGAACTTGATGAAATGACTAATTCTTTAGGAGGAGATTTCTTAGATTTAGGTAAGGGTGGAGAATTCGGAATGATAAATCCCCTTGAAATAGTTGTTGATGTTGATGAAGAAGAAATAAGCCAAGGTTTAGGTTATACAGTGCTTACAAGAACATTACAACAATTAAAAGCATTTATGAAATATTATAATCCATCTATTGAAGAAGATGTTTTAACATTATTTAGTGAAGTAGTTCAAGATACTTATAAAAGATATAAAATAGATTATGATACTGATTATACAAAATTAACTAGTGATATGTATCCAACATTTGACGATGTATATGCAACTATTAAAGGTAGACTTTTATCAATGGTTGATGCAACTCGTGAAAGAGATGTAATGGAACGTCTTGAATTAAAAGTTAGACCATTAGTAAAAGAATTAAGATACTATTTCACAGGACATACAACAATTAAAATTAATAGTGATTTTATAGTATTTAATATAAAAGAACTAATGAATAGTGATGAAAATATTAAAAATGCATTATTTTTCAATATTTTAAAATATGCTTGGGGATTATGTTTAGATAAAGATGTTGATACAGTAATGATGGTTGATGAAGCTCATGTATTACTTGCTTCACATAATGAATTAGGAGCTGAATTCTTAGCTCAAATTCAAAGACGTAGTCGTAAGTATAATACAGGTACTATAATTATTACTCAACAACCAACTGATTTTGCAGCACCATCTATAATACAACATGGAAAAGCAATTTTTGATAATGCTTCATACTATTTAGTTATGGGATTACGTAAACAAGCAGTTGAAGATTTATCACAATTAATTGATTTGAACGAAAGTGAAAAAGAAGGTATTAAATTTTATCCACAAGGTCAAGGTTTATTCATATGTGGTAACAGAAGAATGCGCATTAACGTTGTAGTTACTCAAGAAGAATTAGACTCTTTTGGTTCAGGTGGAGGTTATTAAAATTAAGCTATTTATTAGCTTTTTTTAATGGGTTAATTATGATAGAATTATCGTAGTAGGTGTTAGTATGTGGCAAACAGATAAAATAATAGAAAAAGCAAAAAAGTTAGGACTTGATATTGATGATAGTCCACACATGGCTGATAAAATACGA
>JAFSAI010000007.1 GCA_017441065.1 Bacilli bacterium
AATTTGTTCTTTAATCTGTTCATATATTGGAACACCACTTGAATTACTTATTATAATTTCCATAATTCACTTCCTTTGTATATACTTATTATATACAGTATATACAATTTTGTCAATATAAAAAAAGAACAGATTAATTATTCTGCTCCACAAATTACTATTTATCTGTCAGTTATATTATACCATTAAAAAAGCAAATCTGATCATGATCTGCTAATTAGTTTTCTATTTCTATATCTCCACAGTTATTTTTTATTGTTAATGTAACTTTTGATTTAGGATAATTATTTTTTATATCAACATTTCCTAAATCAGTTTCTGCATCAATATATATTTCGTTAGTATTTCCTATTTCAATATTTCCTAAATCATCTGTTATTTTTGAATCTTTATTTAAAACTAGATTGTCTATTTCTATATCTCCACAATCATTGTTTACATCTAAATAATTTAATACATTTTCTATTTCAATATTACCATATTGATTTTCTACTTTTGCATCATATATTGTATCTATTTCAATATTTCCAGCTGAATCACTTATATTTCCTACATTAACTTTTCCTATTTTAATATTTCCGTATTCATTATTAATATTAGCAACATTTGCACCTACAACAGAGATATTTCCACATTCTTCATTTATTTCTAATGTCGCATTTTCAATATTACCAAGTTCTATATCACCGTACTTACTATCAACTTTTATAATGTTTTGATAACTTTCAGGAAGATATACTTCTATTTTTGAATTGGTATTAAAACAAAATCCTATACAAAAAGTTGATTTTGCTGAAATAATTAATTCATCATTAATTGTATCGACAGTTGTTTTTTCTTTTTCCCCATACACAATTACTTTTACTTCATTATTAGAAGATTTCTTTATATATACATCCCCTGATTCTGAATATATATCTATTTTATTAAAATCTAAATTATATGTCTCATCCACAACTAATTCTTTGCTAGTAGATGAAAATAATCTGAAGTTGTTTACAGTTATTTTTCCAGCTAATAAATTGACCATAAGCCATGTTAGACCTATTACTAAAATTGATAATATTACAATTAATATTATTGTTAATGTTTTATTCTTCTTCATCATAATCACCTTTTAATGTCAAAACCAATTTAATTATTTCCATTATAAGAGCATATATAATCCAAATTATCCAAGTAATATGCCAAGCAAAAGTTATAAAACTGATTAAAAGATAAATAATTAAAATAATTAAAGCACATATATCTTCAATTCGTTTATATAGTTTATTCTTTTTACTTTTTTTATCTTCTTCTTTTGTTTTATCAACTTTAAACATAGTGCAAGTATAAACTATATATGCTGTCGCAACACCAATAATAATTAAAAATATTGCTGATGCAACAATTGGATTCATCATTAATACAGGTATTGCTATCATAATCCATATAACTGAAATAAAATATAACAAAATAGAAATACCTATCCCTTTTGCTCTTTTAGATTTGTTTACTTCATTATTTGGACTTGAAAAACTTTCTTCTATATCAATTTGTGTTTTTTCACCAGTAAGCAATTCATCTGCTGTTATTCCATATAATTTACATAATGGAGTGATTTTATCAAAATCAGGAGTGCTTTGATCTGTTTCCCATTTTGATACAGTTTGTCTTGTTACATTTAATTTATCAGCAACTTCCTCTTGTGATAAATGCTTTGCTTTTCGTAGATTTAATAATCTTTCACCTAAATTCATTTTTTCACCTCTTACATCTAAAATTATACAGTTTTTTATAGTTGCAATCTACCTGTTTAACTTGGAAATTTGTCAACTGATATTAACATTTAATAAAATTATACCATGAAAAAAGCAAATCTGATTATGATTTGCTTAATAAATCATGAATTGCTATCCTATAAGTAACTCTAACATAACATATACTAGAATAGCAATCAATCCACTCAAAATCAGTAGTAAAACTTTTTGATATGGTCTTTTTGCTTTTTCTTCAATAATTTCATCTTTGCTTAATGATCTTTGCTCTGTAAATGCTACAATTTCTTTGTAGGTTCTTATGTCATATTTTTGATGAATTTTTTCAATTTTATGTGACATTATTAATCCTATTATTAATAAAACAGACCATATAATTACACCTGGAATTCGTAAAAAATTTATTAATGGATAAGCACTAAACAACACAATCATTATTTCAATAGTAAATAAAACACTTATACGATTATAGTTATTCATTTCCTTCTCACTAATTATTTTCTTCATTTTCTCCACATCTCCTTTTATAAAATCATCTAAAGATACAGCAAAGACATTACATAACATACAAATTGATTGAATATCTGGATAAAACTTATTTGTTTCCCAATTAGATATAGTTGGTCTTGAAACAAATATTCTATCTGCAAGTTCTTCTTGTGATAAACCATTTATTTCTCTATATTTTTTTATTCTATTTCCAATATCCATTTTGCACCTCCAATTTAATTTTATAAGAGATTTTATTTTTTGTCTGTAAAAAGTATTTTACAGATTACTATTTTTCATTCTTCTTATTATTAACATTTGCAGATAAACTCGCAGAACAGGCACATAATAAAATAATACCGACAATCTTACTTTCATCATTTATGAAATTTATAACAATAAGTATTATACATGCAATTATTCCTATAACCGAGAATATTATTCCTAAATCTGTGCCTGTAATTTTCCTTCCTCTATTCTTTTCTTTCATTTAAACTTCCTCCTAAACAATTTTAAAATCATTATTCTATTTAATTATACCATAAGAAAAGCAAATCTTTTTATG
>JAFSAI010000028.1 GCA_017441065.1 Bacilli bacterium
TAACCACAAAAAAAGAATAGATTACTATTCTTTGAATATTTTATCTACCAAATACACTTGTATATTATTCTAACTTATAATATACTCTTCTTAGGAAGCGTGAATTTCACGTCGCCTAATTTGTTTAGAGACGCTATTCTATTTTAATATTAGAATGGCGCTTTTTATTTCTGATACCAATACAATCAGTAACATTAATATTATTATTACTAACAAAAACTTGTTTAGAGTTTTCACTTTCATACGCTCATCACCTCCTTCTCAGAATCAATACTACCTCCCCGTTAAGTTAGTTTTTAAGCGACGCCACATTCAACACTTCCATATTCATTTAATCATAATGGGTATGCGTTGTAAATTAATTTCGTGTGTCATAAATCGGCAAAAAAAAAGAAACCAAATGGTTTCTTATAAAGCATATATATAAATAGCTAGAAAGAAAAATATGCTTGCTAATAAACAAAATATATGGAAAATTGAATGCATATATTTTTTCTTTTTACCTACACCATACAATATCGCTCCGATTGTGTATGTGATTCCACCTAGTAGTGTAAGTAATATACCAATATGATTCATATTTTCCCATAAACTTTTAAAACTAAAAATAATACACCATCCCATAGATAAATATAGAATCATTGATATTGTTTTGAATTTTTTTAAATCAATTGAATTTAATATAATTCCTATAACAGCTAATCCCCATACAATTCCAAACATTGTCCAACCTAATTTTAAAGGTAACACAAGTAATACCATAGGTGTATAAGTTCCTGCAATTAACAAGAATATTGAGCAATGATCAAATATTCTAAATATTCTTTTTGCATTATTTGGTTTTAAAGAATGATATAAACAAGACATTAAATATAGTACAATTAAAGTTATTCCATAAAATAAAACAGAAAACAATTCTAAACCCGTATCGGCTTTTAAAATACAAAGTATTAGGATTGCCACTGATAATAATACTCCAAATCCATGAGAAATAGCATTAACAAGTTCTTCGCCTAACTTGTATTTAGGTAATTCTATTTTATGTTTTAGTTTACTATAATCTTTTTTATATTCTTTTATTAAAGTATATAAATCTCCAAGACTATTTATACAAATTGCATAATTTTCTTCGTCATTATTAGTAATACTCTTAACATCTTCACTTTTTTCTAATAAATCATTCATTATTTCATTTTTTAAATCTTCCATTTCAGGAGTCTTTTTTACTTTTTTAAATATCTTATTTAAATAGTTTTCAAATTTATCTTTCATTGTTATCACCTAATAATAAGTTATCTAATATATCTCTATTATTTAACCATTCCCTTTTCTTTAATTCTAAATATTTTTTACCTTCTTTAGTAATTTTATAATATTTTCTTCTTGCTCCACTGACATTATTACTCCAATAAGATTCAATTAATTTTTCTTTTTCCATTCTTTTAAAAGCTAAATATATAGTGGCATCTTTTATATCCATTTTATTATTTGTTTTTTCAATTATATTTCTTGATATCTTATAACCGTAAGAATCATTTTCTAATAATATATTTAATATAATAGCGTCCGTAAATCCTCTTAATATTTCGGCATTCATATTAATCTCCTTTATATATATAACGACATTACATATATATTATCATATTGATTATATAATTACAATAATTTAAAAATATAATCGTCTTGCAAATACCGACAAAATTTTTTATAAAATAGAACTAAAATAAGTGGATATTTGATATCATAATATTGGTGGTAATATGGAAGCAAAAAAATCTTTTCCTTTGCGAATTAATGAAGAATTAATGGAAAAACTTAAAGAAATTTCCAAAAATAATTCTAGAAGCATTAATAAAGAAATTGAATTTATTATAAAGAAATACATAGAAAAATATAATAGTTATAAAAAAGAATCAAATTAAGATTCTTTTTTATTTTACAATGTATTTCGGAATATTAAACTCTATTACAAGTCCATTATCATTATATGCTTTGATTTTACCGTTATGCATTTCAATAAATTCTTTGCAAATAGATAATCCTAAACCCGAAATTTTTCTTGAGGAATCAGTTGTAAATAACGGATCAAATATTTTAGTTATAATGTCTTTTTCAACTCCTGGCCCATTATCCTTAACTTTAAAACAAATCATATCATCTTTTTCAAATATCAGAATTGTAATTATTCCATTATTATCTAAAAATCTTATACTATTTGTAATCAAATTTGCGAATATTCTTTTAAATTTTAAGATGTCTATATTTAAATACTCATCATCAATTTTAGTATTAATTTCAAATTTAATATTTTTATTTTCTAGTTCAATCTTATAATCATCGTATAATACATTTACTAAATCTTTTACTTGAATAATATCTTTTTTTAAAGTAACTTTTTCGTGACTTGCTAAATAATCATCAAATGTAGATAAAATATCTTTTATATGCATTGCTTTTTCATTTATTTTATGAATGTACTTTTGTTCTTCATCTTTATCTAGTTTATTATCTAGTAGTAAATCCGAATATCCAATAATTGATGTTAAAGGTGTTTTGATATCATGATTAATATTAGCAATTATTCTAGTTTGTTCTTTCTTTTCTTCATCTATTTCATTTACTAATTTAACAAATTCATTTTTTATTAAGCCAAATTCATTCTTTTTAATACTTTTGGATGGTTTTTGACCAAATTTGTAATTTTTTATATCATTTACTATTTTCTCTATTGGTTTGAATACCGTTTGTTTGGTAAATATAAAAATTCCAAATAAAATTAATATAACTACTATAATTTCAAAAATAAACAATTGTAAAAATATAGATGTTAAACTTATACTTTGATTAGAATAAGCTTTTAAAATATATGGTTCATTATTTACTAAAACCATTTTATAAAATAATGATATATCTGTTTTAATTTTTGCTTTTGTTATATTCGTTCCTGTTTTATCTTCAATAATAAAGCTTAGTGAATAATCTTTAGAGATTTTTTCAATATTTTTTTCTAATTCTTCGAAAGTATCATATTCTTTAGAAAGCTCTATGTTATTTACTTTGTTTTCCAATTCATTTATTTTATATAGTATTGGAACAGCTTTAAATCCAAACCAAACAATTAACAAAAAAACATTAAGAGTGCACGCTAAAACAATTAATAATGTATAATTTTTTCTTAATTTCTTCTTATTCATTGTCTATATACCTAACAAATTTATAACCATAACCCCAAATAGTTAAAATATATTTATCATTATCTTGTAATTTATCTCTTAAATTTTTAATATTAACTGCCACAGTTCCTATATCACCATAGTCATATCCCCAAACTGATTCAAAAATTGTTTCTTTTGATAAGGCAATCCCTGCATTTTCCATTAAGTATTTAAGTAAAGAAAATTCTCTAGTAGACAAATCTATCTTTATATCGGCTTTTTTTACCTCAAATGATTCTTTATCTAATGTTATATCTCCAATTTTGATAATATTAGCTTTATTCGATTGATTATTTCTTTTTGTAAGTCTTATGTGAGATTTAATTTTTAATACTAGTTCTGTATTATTAAATGGTTTTGTTATATAATCATCACCACCTAATTCATAACCTACCATTTTATCAACTATTTCATTTTTAGCTGATAAAAATATAATTGGACATTCAACATCATCTCTAATTTTAGAACATAATTCAGTACCACTTATTTCTGGCATCATTATATCTAGTAATATTAAATCATATTTTTGAATTTTAATCCTTTTTAAAACTTCTAATGGATGATTAATTATATCTGATTCTATACCTTCTTTTTTTAAAATAACTGATATTAATTCTGAAATATCTTTATCATCATCTACTATTAAAATTTTAGTCATATTTAACCTTCTTTTACTTCACAAATGTTGCATTAGCATATATTTTTTTCATAAATTCATCATTATATTTTTTGTCTAACCATATAGTGAACTTATTACTTGCTATTTTACCATTTCTACGCATCTTTTGTCTATAACTCGCCACAATTGATATAAAGCAATTATAAATCATGTAAATAATCATAATAATACTTACAATATTAAATAAATTAAAATAGTTTAATAAATAATATATTTTTTCTAAAAATATTGGGTATATATTAATCCATAAAATACCGCATATACTAAAACCTAACATATAAATTATATTTACTCTGCCATTAATATTAAGCGGAAAGTTAGAATAATCCCATGATTTAGTTCCAAAGCATTTTTCTTGAAGAAAACTAGATACATATTCTACTAAAAAACTAATTATAAATGTTAATACAAACACAGCAAAAATATTTTTAAATGAAAGTATTTCATATGCTAATGTAATAAATATAGCTGAAACGCCATATACTGGAGTAAAATAACCATATATAAGTCCTTTTCTACTTTCTATTTTTTTATTTCTTATCAAACACCATATAGTTTCAATAATAAAACCAACAAATGAACCAAAAGTAAATAACCAAAAATATTTAAAAAATACATTCATATTCCTACTCCTAAAATTTATATTCCTCTTAATAATAATATTTAAAAATTAAGTAAAGATATAAAATTTATTAAGAATTATTAAAAAATCAATAAGTATAACTTATTGATTTTCTGTTTGTTCTAATTTTCTTGATAATACTAACGCTACTGGATCTGGATTTTCGCGATATTGATAAAATTGTCTATTTAATCTTATTTCGTTCAATAAATTTTTAACAACTTCAGATTTATTTTTAGTTCTCTCAACAACTTTAAATATTTTATCACCTGTCTCAAATGACTTAATACTATAATAATATCTAGCTATTATTAATCTAACAATATTACTTTGCTCTTCGCTTAATTCGTATATTTCAAATACTAAATCAATATCTTCATTATCTAATAATATAGTAGTTAAAATGTCTTTTAAATTTTTAATTTGAAACTTCTTCAATCCTTCTGGTTTAAATTCAGTAACATTCATTCTAAATCTTGGTTTCTTTTCATCATCAGGATTATTAGATGGTTTACTAGTTAAATCATCTATTAAATCTGTAAAATCATATCTTAAATCATTTTCTATTTTTGATAATTCAGTTGCTACTATTAAATAATTTACCGCTTTATCTTTTTTCTTAATTTTTAAATAAGCAATACCTAATAAGGCAAAAATAAATGCTTTTGGATTATATACATATGACAGTGCTTCTTCAAGAACAACAATACTTTTAGCATATTGTTTATTAAAATATAAAGCATTTCCTTCTTTTAATAATTCGCTCAAATCAGTATCTTCTGGTTTTTTCACTGAATATTTTAAAACTATTCTTCTATTTTTTTCACTTCCAATACTAAATGATGAAACATTATCCATTTTTCTAGTTATTTCATGAATTCTTTTTCTTCTTATATTATCCATTGGTCTTAAAATAATTATAGAATTATCTATGCTTAATTTTTCTTTCTTCTCAGTAATGAAATCTACATCACTTTGATATTCTTGATCTATTTGTTCATCCTTAGGACTATTTTCTTGTTTTATCACAACTGTTTTCGACACTTCAGCAACTTCACTTTTCTTTTTTACTACTTCAGTTTGTTGCGAAACATCTTTTTTAGGAGTTACGATGTTTCGTTCTGCTATTGCTTGTTCAAAAGCATCAATACGATGATTATTTTCAACAATTCGTTGTGATGCTCCTAGTATATTTTTTAATCCGCTTACAAGTTCAATATATTTTTCTTCTTTACTATAACGATCTAAAATATCTAAATAAATTTTAGCTGTTAAATAATCGTTATTTGCTAAACATTGATAAAATTTTTGAACAAATTTAGAAAAATCAAAAACGTATGAGTCTTTATCTGATAATTTAGATAACTCTAAAATCATTTTAGAAAAAGCTAAATCATTTTCTTTTAAACCAATTTTATATAAACTCATAACTAAAAATTCATATTCTAAACATTCTATTTGTTCTAAATATAATTTTATTTTAGCAATTGAAGTTTGAAAATCATCTTGAATAACACTAGTAGCAATATCCACAAAAGTTAATTTTTCTAGTTCTTTTCTAGTTTCTTTTTCTTTTTTTATTAATTCAACTATTTCTTCTAAAAGAATTGCAATTACATTATCTTCATTATTAAAACCTTTATTTTGAGAGTATGCTTTAGATAATTTATATGCCAATTCATAGTTTTCATCATACATAGCTACATCAAATTTTTCTGTTTGCTTGTATTCCTCTTTCTCTTCCCAAACACCATTTTTAATTTCATCTAATTTAGTTAGAAGGAATATTATCATTTTTTCAAATGATGTATTTTTTTCTTTTTGAGTTAATAATTCTGATACTTCTGAATATTTTTTAGCTTTAATTAACTCTATTATTTTTTGCTTTTCTTCAATTATTTTAGCAGTATTTAATTGTAGTAATTTAAATACAATATTTTGCGAAAATCCATTTCCAAGTACTTCACTATTTTCTTTAAATAATTTAACTGCAACATTTATATTTCCATTAAAAATTGCTGTCCTAACTTTATTGAAAAAATATCTTTGATTGCTTACATATCTTTGATCTTCTGCATTTAACATTATACTATTATAATCTTGTTTTATAATATCTACTCTAGTTTTTAAATTACTAGGTAAATTAGCTATATAACTAATTAATAGAAGATATAGGTTAATATCTTTTATTAATTGTTCATCTTGAGTATCTATTAATTCACTTATATATTTTATTGAATCTTCAATATTATTATTTTTTATACTAGTGTAAAATAATCTTGTTAAGATAAAATCATTTTTATAACCATATAAATAACATTTTTCAAATACTTGGTTAGCTTTTTCGTAGTCTTTAGAAAGAAAATATTGTAATCCATATTCATATAAATCATTTAAATCTATGAATTCATATATTCCTCTTTCTAATCGTATTAATTTACCAGTTTCCAATAGTTTAGTTATATCTGTACTATTAAATCCCAATTCATTTAATTCTTTTGTTTTTATGGTTTTATTATTTACTATTTTTTCATATAGTTGTGTAAGTTTCTCTTGTGTTATCATTTATAGCCTTTCTTATGATAGTAATTTTTCTAATTCAACCTTTTCTTCTTCTAATTTATTCTTTTCTTTTTCTACTAAAGCAGCTGGTGCTTTACTTACGAAATTTTCATTACTTAATAGAGTTTCTCTTTTCTTAATTGAATTTCTTAATTCTTCAATTTGTTTTTCTTTAAATAATAAATCTTCTTCAGTTATTTCTTTTTCATAATAAATTATAGCTTCTTTAGTTTTTGTACTTACTTTAAATGAAGTAATATCTAATTCTTCTTCTATTATTTTTTCTTGTAATTTTAATGTTTTAATAATAATTTCCTCATCAAAATTAACCATTACTTTATATTTAGATGAAATATTATTTTCTTTTAATGTATTACGGAAATTTTTAATAAATTCAATTATTTCATCAACTTCTATTTCTTCATTATTAAATACTAAATTTTCATCATATACTGGATAACTACTTATCATAATATTTTCTTCTTTTACTGGTAAATATTCATAAATAGCATCAGTTACATATGGCATAAATGGATGTAACATTTTTAATATACAAGAAAGTGTATATAAAAGTGTACTCTTAGTAGATTCTTCACCTATATTAAATTTAGCCATTTCAATATAATTATCACAGAAGTCATTCCATACAAATGAATATATTGCTGCATTAACATTATTAAATTCAAATTTTTCCATGCATTTTGTTACTTCTTCAATTGTTTTATTTAATTTAGTTAAGATCCATTTATCAGATACACCTAAATTTTCTAACTTTATTTCTTTAGTATCTTCAATATTCATTAATACGAATCTTGATGCATTCCATAGCTTATTAATGAAATTCCATGTAGATTTAAGTTTTTCTTCATCAAATCTTAAATCCATTCCTGGTGCACTTGATGTAGTTAAGTAATATCTTAAGGCATCTGCACCATATTCATCAATCATATCCATTGGATCTACACCATTACCTAATGATTTACTCATTTTTCTTCCTTGTTTATCACGAATTAAACCATGGATTAAGCAATGTTCAAATGGACGTTTATCAGTAAATTGTAAACTTTGGAAAGTCATACGACATACCCAGAAGAAAATAATATCATATCCAGTAACTAATGTATTAGTTGGGAAATATCTATCATATAGTTCTGTATTATTTGGCCATCCCATTGTAGAAAAAGGCCATAACGCTGATGAGAACCAAGTATCAAGCACATCTTCATCTTGTACCCAACCATCACCTTCTGGAGCAGTCATACCAACATATACTTCTCCATCTTTATACCAAGCTGGAATTTGATGCCCCCACCAAAGTTGTCTTGATATACACCAATCATGACAATCACTCATCCAATTATTCATGATTTTTTCAAATCTTTCTGGTACAAAATTTACTTTATTATCTTTATCTTTTTGATTTTCAATTACTCTTTTAGATAATCCTTCCATATTAACAAACCATTGTTTAGAAAGATACGGTTCAACCATTGCATCAGTTCTTTCAGAATGTCCAACTGAGTGTGTAATTTCTTCAATTTCGATTAGTAAATCTTGATTTTTTAAATCTTCAATTAATTTTTCGCGACAAGCAAATCTATCTAAACCATTATAGATACCTGCAAATTCATTCATAGTTCCATCTTCATTTAGAACTTTGATTCTTTCTAAATTATGTCTATTACCAACTTCAAAGTCATTTGGATCATGTGCTGGAGTAATTTTAACAACACCTGTACCAAACTCTGGATCTGCATGTTCATCTGCTACGATTGGAATTAATTTTCCTACTATTGGTAGTACAACATTTTTACCAATTAAGTCTTTGTATCTTTCATCTTCTGGATTAACTGCTACTGCTGTATCACCAAATAAAGTTTCTGGTCTAGTTGTTGCAACTCTTAAATACTTATCACTATCTTCTAAATAATATTTAATATGATAGAATGCTCCTGGAGTATCTTTATAAATAACTTCTTCATTTGATAAAGCTGTTTTAGCAACTGGATCCCAGTTAATTATTTTTTCGCCTTGATATATTAATCCTTTATTATATAAGTCTACAAAAACATATCTAACTGCTTCACTTAATCCTTCATCTAAAGTAAATCTTTCTTTAGTTAAATCTACTGATAAGCCAAGTTTAGCCCATTGCGCATGAATGATATCCTTATGTTCATCAGTCCACTTAAAACATTCTCTTAAGAATTCCTCTCTACCTAATTCATATTTATTTATTCCTTGTTCTTTTAATCTATTAACTACTTTAGCTTCTGTAGCTATAGCAGCATGATCTGTTCCTGGTAACCATAAACAGTCATACCCTTGCATTCTTTTAAAACGAATAATAATATCTTGTAATGCTGTATCCCAAGCATGTCCTAAATGTAATTTTCCAGTAACATTTGGTGGCGGTATTACTATCGAATAAGGTTTCTTTGATGTATCCCCACATTCAAAATATTTATGATCCATCCAATTTTGATATCTGTTCTCCTCTACTTCTAGATGATTATACTTTTTGTCTAACATTTTAATCCTTCTTTCTCCAAAATAAAAAAGATAATACCAAAGGGCGAAATTAACCGCGGTACCACCTTTATTTTTTCTTTAAATTATAACGCATTTCTGCTTTCGTACTCCATTGCAACAAATATATAATTTCTTTATTAGTTCACACCTTCCACTAACTCTCTTTAAAATACTTTAAATATATTCCTCAACTTCTTTATACGAATTTTCTATATTTTAGCAAACTTTTTATTTAACTTCAATAGTTTCTATTATTTCATTATCAACTTTAACGTTTAAATTATTATTAGAAAGTTCTAAATCTATTTCTCCAGTAATTCCTGTTAAAGTAATATTTTTTAAATAATTTGAACCTAAATTATCATAGATAAGTAAGAAATTATCAGTAATAATGCCAATGTATTTATCTTCTAATATATAATCTTTAATAGTATAATTTGTTAAATATTCATAATTATCATAACTATAAATTTTAACTTTATTTATATCTTTGCTAATTATATATTGATCTGTGTAATCTACAATTGGATTATCTATTTCACCAGTAACTACATTAGGTTCTACATCCGTAACATCAACTAATAACCATTTATTATTTTTTCTAACAATAAATTTATCTGTATTTAATGTTCCATCTTCATTTGCTTTATTTATAAGTCCTACAAAATCATATTCAAAAGGTAATATACTACTTAAAGTACTTCCTATAGTAAGAACTCCCCATAAACCATTTTGATTTTGTGTAATAAATGCATTATTTTCTAAATTAGTATTATAATTTTTTACTGATTTATATGTACCTAAAGTAGTACCATTTGTTACATTATATAAATAAATTACAGCACCATCAGTTATGAAAGTATATTTATTATCTACTACTGGAACTTTTTCCATTGTACCTTCGCCATAATAATTTATCCCAAATGCAGCATCATCAATAGTTGGAATAGTAAATTCACATATTTCTGTTTGACATTCATAACTACTTAATAATTTATCATTATCATCATAAAACCATATTTTTCCTTTATAGTATGTATCATGTCCAGGATTTTCCTCTAATAAATTTTTGTCATTTCCAAATAAGAATCCAATAATTGTTAGCGGAAGAAAAATGCATAACAACACAATTATTGTAATATAAACTACTTTTTGATTTTTCATATTTTATTCTCCCTCTTTAACATGACCATCTTTGTCATAACTATATGTCACATCATCAATTGTAATATCAAATCCATTTGTAAAATCTATTGTAAATTTATTACTTGTAACACTTAAGTCTGTCTCTAATATTCCTAAAGCATTATCGTAAGCATATACATTAAGTTTATTATCTGTAATACCTACATAATATTTATCAAAGATTTCAATATAATCAAATTCATTACTAATTTTCTTAAATGATGTATTATAAATACTATAGGATTTATCAATATTTATTAATAAATAATAATCTTTTACTTTAGTTATACTTTCGTATTTAAATCCAACTTTTCCAGCTACTTTTTCGCTATTGATTTCAAGTACTCCATAATTTCCTTTATTATCACCAGTAGCTGATTTTGCTATTACAAAAGATGAACTAGTATAATTTTGTTTAATATTTGAACTCATTTCGCTATTATTAACAATTTCAATACTACTATAAGTTCCTTTTGTCTTCTTTTCTTTTATATTGTATAAATAGTATTTTGCATCATCTTTAGAAGCATTATCGTAAATAAATACAAATTCATTATTGTAAATACCACTTATACCATTTTCATTACTATATAAACTACAATTATCTAGAGTACTTTCGCTATTAACTAAATTATTTTTATTAGTACATGTATAAGTGCCTATAACATCATCTTTTTCTTCATCGCTATAAAAGTATAATTTTCCATCAAAATAACTCATATAATTTAGCTTACTACTTGCTTCACCTTCAGCTAAGTTAATTTCTTTTACATCTTTACCAATTGTTATAATAGCTTTATTATCTTTTAATTCTATTTCATATGATTTTTTTGTTTCAACTAATTTATTGTTTACATCATATACATATTTTTTTACATAATCTTTATTTTCTAATCTAATACCGTCTTCATGTAATTTATTTAAATCGGCATTTACAAGATATAATCTATTACTTTTAATAAGAGCAATAACTCCATCATGTAAAGAAATATAATCATAATCACTTAATAACTCTTCGTATTCAAAAGAATATAAATTATAAGTTTTATTTTGAACTGCTACTATATATTTATCGTTTACAGAGCTAATATCAGCATTAATATTTTTACTTAACTTTTTACCAGTACTATCAACTATATAGTGTTCATCTTTATCTTGAGCCACTAAATAAGCTAAATCGCTATTAACAATTCCTAAATTATCATAAGAACATCTTATTAAATATTCATATCCTTCTTCAGTTATTTCAATAAGACCATATTTACTATCAGTATCTTCTATAACAACCAAATTTTTATTTGTTCCGTATGTTTTAATAGTTTTTAATTCTAATTCGGATTCTTTTGTTGCTATATTATATAAACTTATTTGTCCTTTATCATATACAAACACAAAATTATCTAAATATATTTGGCTATTTTTTTCTATTTCTTCTCCAGTTTCTGTAACACTTTTAATTCTATCAAATGTATCGTTTGAATAATTAAGCTTTGCTACATAACATTTTTCTGTGTCTTTATCGCTACATTCATATGTACCTATTTCTTTTTCATTTTTATCTAGGAAAACTAACTTCCCATCTTCATAACGATAATTATCTTTTTCTAAAATTACCGGTTCTTCAATTGGTTTTTCTTCTTCATCTTTTCTAAAAACAAAATATAATGCTAAACCAATTATCAAAAGAACCATTAATACACTTAAAATAATGATAGTCACTTTATTTTTTTTAGATAAATCATTCCATTTTTCTTTTAAACTTCTTTTTGGTTTCTTTATTTTTTTTGTTTTTTCTTCTACTACTTCTTCAAATTTTGGAGTAGTTTCAGTATCATCACTACTTATTTCAATAATTTCATTATCAAAATTAAAATCATTCATAATATACTCTCCTATATTCTATATGAAATTATATCACAAAATTTTATTAAATTAAATATGTAATAAAAAGATAGATTATTTTTTAATCTATCTTATATTTTAAGGAAGAAAGATATGTGTATTATCTTTCATTTATTTTAACGTCTTCATTGACGATTATTTTATTATATAGGGATCAGCTGATGTTCCAGTTCCACCCTTTGATAATTCATCAGCTCTTATAAAAAATGTCGGCCTTATGCTATGTTCTTCATTTATGCCATAGATACCCATACTACAACTATTATCACAAATTACAGAATAACTATTAAAGCCACCATTTCTTGCACTATAACCATAATATGATAATAATCTTTCAGTAGAGTTAAAAGCACTTAACCAACTTCCTGGATTATGCTCTGATTCGCCAGAATTATAATATATAATACTATTATCATATGCTAAATAATAGTCACTTGCATACATAAGTCCTATTTTTGAATTAACTGAATCAATTAAGTTTTCTTCTAATTCAAAAATTTCTATTCCATTTTTATTATCCAAAAAAAAGCTTCCGTATTTCCAGTCAAAAAACAAAATTTTTTTATACCACATATTTGAAGTGTTTAAATACGTAAAATTACTATTATTAATAAACATATTTGAATATGATGCACCATCAATACCATTCAAACCTTTATATAAATCACTATTTGGCCAGATTACTTCATCAGTGTTGTCATTGTGCCAATAATATAGTGTGTTAAGTGTGCTATCTTTTAATAATTTAATTTTTTCATCTTCGGTTATGCCTATAATCCTATACATATATTTATTAGTCTCATTTACACAAGTGTTTTTATCACTTGTTCCAAAACATATATAATTATTTGCTGTTGTTCCTTGATATCTATACATTCCCGCTATTAATTTATCACTTAATCCGCTACCTGACGTTTGTAATATGGTTTCATAAATAGTCGGCAAATAAATTTTGAAATATAAATAACAATAACTTGTATTAGTTGTATTTACACTTGCTTTATTATTCTCTTTGTCATATGTTAATGCATCTTCTATTCTATTTCCATTTATATCTATGCATCCTGACATAGACTCATTATATGTATATCCTGAAGTTGGCCATGTATTTGTCGAATCTTCTTTATATGTTCCATCTTCTTGTTCTAACATTATTGCAAACATATTGGAATTATTTATATTTAGATTTACTTCATCCAAATTTGTATTCTTATTACTGAATGACTTATACATTAGAAACAATGTACAACTTTCTATTATCACTAATACTAATATTACTATCACACACATTTTTTTGTTAACAACTTGCATATTCTTTCTTCCATTTCTATTTTATAAGGTAAGTATATATTACCCCCCCCGAAGTCAAATTTTTTTGAAATTTTTGTTGGTAACTTTTAACCACAAAAAAAGAATAGATTACTATTCTTCATTATGATTAACTAATAATTTATTGGTGGTAGATATTACTTTTTCTCCTAATTTATTTTCTAATGACTTTCGTGCATCATTAGATACATTTCCACCTAAATGAGCTAATTCTTGGTGTTCTTCAAATGTATTTGGTCTTTTCTTTTTTACTAATTCTCTTGTAGCGATCTCTCCTAAGTCAGTAAGCACTACTTCTATATCTGTCATATTATCCCTTAGTGATTCTTTTCTAATATTTTTATACGTTTTATATTCTTGAGCGCTCATTCCTGACCAACTTTTATATATTTCATTTGTAAGTATTGCATATTCTACATCATTTTTAATCCCACTATCTTTCCAAGTATGCATTAATTTCTTTCTATTTATAATTGCTTTTATTCTTGCTTCTATCCATTCTAATGTATATCCTTTGCTTATATAATAATTAATCATTTTATCTATACCTAATGATGGATCAAAAACATTGTCTA
>JAFSAI010000002.1 GCA_017441065.1 Bacilli bacterium
TCATAAGCCTCACTTCCTTTCGGTATACCTCCCCGTTAGTTAGCTTTTGGCAACGTTACATTCACTACTTCCATATTCATTTAATCACAATAGATATGGATTGTAAATTAATTTCGTGTGTCATTTTTCGACAAAAAAAGAAGAATTTTTATTCTTCTTCATTTTCTTTTTTAACTAATACTTCTCTAGGTTTTGAGCCGTTTTGAGGACCAACAATTCCTCTTGTCTCAAGTAAATCAATCATTCTAGCTGCTCTATTAAATCCAAATCTAAATTTTCTTTGAATTAATGATGCACTTATTTTACCAGTCATAATAGCAAATTCTACAATTTCGTTGTACATTGGATCATCATATCCATCTACGCCATCTCCACCACCAGATGATGAATTTGCCTGAGTATTAGCATTTGCTAAATCTTCATCATATTTAGCAGTCATTTGCTTTGTACAATAATTTATTAAACGATTAATTTCTTCATCAGATATGAAGCAACCTTGAATACGTTCTGGTTGATTTTCTCCCATTGGTAAATATAACATATCACCTTTACCAAGAAGTTTTTCTGCCCCAGACATATCCAGTGCAGTACGAGAGTCAATTTGACTTGCAACAGCAAAACAGATACGTGATGGAATATTTGCTTTAACTACACCAGTAATAACATCAGTTGATGGTCTTTGAGTTGCTACTATTAAATGAATACCAGCTGCTCTAGCCATTTGGGTAATACGCATAATTGAATCTTCAACTTCTTTAGATGCAACTAACATTAAGTCTGCAAGTTCATCAATAATTACTACTATAAATGGCATTTTATTAAGTGGTGTTTCCGGATGCTTTTTATTTTCTTTTTCTATATATTCATTATATTCACTAATCTTTTTAACACCTTTTTCACTAAAGATATCATATCTTTTTTCCATTTCAGATACTATCTTTTGCAAAGTAATAGATGCTTTCTTAGGATCATTTACTACAGGACACAATAAGTGTGGTGTTCCATTATAATTTGAAAGTTCAACCTTCTTAGGATCCACTAAAACTAATTTAACATCTTTAGGATTATAATTCATAAATATTGAACAAATAATTGAATTGATACATACTGATTTACCAGACCCAGTAGAACCTGCTACTAAAAGGTGAGGCATCTTTGTCATATCAGCAACAATAGGTTTACCCATTAAGTTTTTACCTAAAGTAATCATTATTCCATATTTATCTTTAACATTTTTATTGGCTTCTAATATTTCTCTAAATGCTACTGCACTAATTGATTCATTAGGTATTTCAATACCTATAGTACTTTTACCTGGAATTGGTGCTTGAATACGTACGTCTTTAGCAGCTAAAGCTAAAGCAATTTCTTTATTTATTGATAAAATTCTACTTACTTTAGTCCCTGCTGGTACTACTATTTCATATTGAGTTACTGCTGGACCAACATGAATTTCTACCACTTTAGCAGTAATTTGAAAATCTTTTAAAACTCTTTCTAAGATATCTTTATTATTTAAAGTAAATGAATCTGAATTACTCTTTTTAGATGCTTTTATTTCATTCAATATACTAAGTGGAGGTAGCTTATATACTCCATTGTTTTCTTCTTTCTCAGGAAGTATAATTGGTTCAACTTCAACCACCTCTTGTACCTTTTTATTTTTTAAATCATCTAATGTAGTAATAACAATTTTATTATCTTTATTAGGTAAACTTTTTACTTCTTCCGAAGCTTCTTCACTTATTTCTGAAAGCTTTGGCAATTCATCATCATTATCAGAAGTTACCTTTTCTTTTCTACCTCTGCTTAATAAACTTTTAATTTTTTCTATAACATCAGTTAAAGTTACATCAAATAACATTATAAGTCCAAATAATGCTACTACTACTAACACTACTATTGTACCAGTTTTAGCAAACAAGAAATATAAACCACTTATAAATACAGCTCCAATTAATCCCCCACCAATTGCAATTGATGTATTACCTGTATTAAGAATAGAATTAGAAATATCAATTGTATTCATTCTTTCCATAAATTGATCAAAAGTTGCTTTTAATATTTCTCCAGGCGTTCCTGATTTATCTAAAAAAGTAAAATGACTTGCTACTAATATAACTATTATAATTAAATAAAAGCCAATTAATCTAGAGGAAAAAAAGCTTGGCATTTTTCTTTTAAATAGCATGTATAAACCAACTAAAAGAATATAAATGACAAAAACCATCCACCAAGATCCTAATAAGAACATAGCAAATTCTTTAATAATTGTACCAATGTAACCAAATCCAAATCCAATTACACCAATTAAAGCTAAAATTAACCCAGTTAATTCAACACTCATTCCTGGGCTATTAGATTCTTTTGATTTTTTTCTCTTTGCCATTATAATCACCATATTCATTATAAACTAAATCTCTTTTTTTGACAATTAATTCTAGATTTTATATAATTAAAACTACTTAGAGGTGAAATATGATAAATGTTGTTTTATTTGAACCAGAAATACCTACAAATACTGGTAATATCATGCGTACTTGTATCGCTACAGGAATTCATTTACATTTAATTAAACCGCTTGGATTTAGTTTAGATGAAAAAGCAGTAAAAAGAAGTGGCGTTAACTATATAGATAAATGTCATTATACTGTTTATGAAAATATAGAAGATTTTTTTAGTAAAAATGAGGGTGAATTTTATTTTTTAACAAGATATGGTCATAAACCTCATACTACTTTTGATTATAGTGATACATCAAAAAATATTTATTTTATGTTTGGAAAAGAATCTACTGGTATACCAAGAGAAATATTAAAACCTTACTTAGATAGATGTATGAGAATTCCTATGACTAGTGATGTTAGAAGTCTTAATCTATCAAATACAGTAGCAATTGTTGTTTATGAAGCGTTAAGACAACAAAATTATCCTAATCTTTTATTTGATGAACCTCATAAATCAAAAACTTTTATTGAAGAAGCTTAAATGTTACCAAAAAGTGTAACATTTTTTTATTTTAAACATATATTATATGTTCTTTTTTATATTACTACTCCATATATTTAAGTGGAGGCAACATGATAAATTATAATGGTTTAACAGATGAAGAAGTTATAATTAATAGAAAAAAATATGGTACTAATGAACTAACAAAAATTAAACAAAAAACATTTTTTAGAATATTCTTAGAATCTCTTGGAGATCCCATTATTAAAATACTTTTAATTGCATTAGGTATTAAAATATTATTTATTTTTTCTAAATATGATTGGTATGAAACTATAGGTATTGCTATTGCAGTAATGCTTGCTTCATTTATATCAACTATCTCAGAATATGGTTCAGAAGCAGCATTTAAAAGATTACAAGAAGATGCTGCTAAAATAAAGGTTAAAGTATTTAGAAATAATAAATTGCAAGAAATTATTATTAATGATATTGTTGTTGGAGACATTGTTAAACTTACAACAGGTGATGGAGTTCCTGCTGATGGTATTTTAATAAGTGGCACCCTATCTTGTAATGAGTCGTCTTTAACTGGAGAATCTAAAGATATTAAAAAAAATACTCAAAATAACAAATTATATAGGGGTACTGTTATTACTAATGGTATTGGAAAAATGCTTGTTAAAAGTATTGGTAATGAAACTGAGTATGGAAAAATTTCTTTAGAAATTCAAGCAAGTGATCCTACTTCTCCACTCAAAAAAAGATTATATGGGCTTGCTAAAATAATTAGCAAAATTGGTTATATCGGGGCTTTTGTTGTTTCACTTTCATACCTTTTTAATAAAATTGTAATTGAAAATAATTTTGAAATAGATGCTATAATTACTACTATTACTACTCCTAAAATAATTTTAGACTATTTAATTTATGCTTTAACTTTATCTGTTACCATTATCATTGTTGCAGTTCCTGAAGGTCTTCCAATGATGATTACATTAGTATTATCATCTAATATGAAAAGAATGCTTAAAGATAATGTTTTAGTTAGAAAACCTACTGGTATTGAAACTAGTGGTAATTTAAACTATTTATTAACTGATAAAACTGGTACTCTTACTAAAGGGGAATTAGATGTAACTTCTTTTATAAGTGGAGATTTAAAAATATATAAAAATGAATTAGAAATAAAAAAAACTAAATTACACGAAATAATTTATAATTCAATTATATTAAATAATGAAAGTACTATAAGCAATAACGAAGTAATTGGTGGAAATGCAACGGATAAATCATTAATTAAATTTTTTAAATATAAAGAATCAAACTTAAAGATAACAAAAAGAATTCCTTTTGATAGTCAACATAAATATAGTGCTATATATTTAGATAATGATATATATTTAAAAGGTGCCAGTGAAGTAATTATTCCTAAATGTAATAGATATATAACTAGTTTAGGAGAAGAAAAAATATTATTAAATAAAAATTTAATTTTAAAAGAAATAGAAAAATACACAAAAAAAGGTATAAGAGTAATTACTTTAGCCAAAGGTAAATCGTTAGATAGTTTAACATTTATTGGTTTTGTAACATTGAAAGACGAACTAAGAAAAGAAGCCAAAGAAGGTATTAGTTTAATTAGAAATGCCGGTATAAATGTAATTATGATTACTGGTGATGCCAAAGATACAGCTAAAAATATTGCAACAGACTGTGGTATTATCTCTTCCTCTACTGACATAATTCTAACTAGTGATGAATTCAATAAAATGAATAATGAAGATATTAAGAAAATATGCCATAAATTAAAAGTTGTTGCTAGAGCACTTCCTCAAGATAAAAGTAGACTTGTAACTATATTAGAAGAAATGAATCAAATAGTTGGTATGACTGGCGATGGTGTTAATGACGCTCCAGCTTTAAAACGTGCTAACGTAGGTTTTGCTATGGGAAGTGGTACTGAAGTTGCTAAAGAAGCTAGTGACATTGTTATACTTGATAATAATATTTTATCTATAAGTAAAGCTATTTTATATGGAAGAACAATTTTTAAAAGTATTAGAAAATTTGTTATTTATCAGTTAACCGTTAACATGACTGCACTATTTTTATCTATTGTAGGATCGTACATTGGCGTAAGTACTCCAATTACTATTATTCAAATGTTATGGCTTAATATGATTATGGATACATTCGCAGGCCTTGCCTTTTCATATGAAGCACCACTTAAATATTATATGGAACATAAACCAAAGAAAATAGACGAACCAATTATTAATAAATATATGTATTCCCAAATACTATTTACTGGATTTTATTCTGCTCTTCTTTGCATATTATTTTTAAAGTTGCCTTTATTTAAAGAATTTATCAGAAGTGATTATAAACATTTTATGACTGCTTATTTTGCTTTATTTATTTTTATTGGTATATTCAATGCTTTTAATGCAAGAACAGAAAGATTAAATATTCTATCAAATATATTAAAAAATAAAGTTTTCATTGGTGTATTTGCGTTTATAATAATTATTCAAATATTTTTAATATATAATGGTCATGATTTATTTAGAACATATGGTTTAACTCCATTTGAACTCCTATTTGTAATTGGTTTAGCATTTACAGTAATTCCAATAGATTTTATAAGAAAATTAGTATTAAAGAAAAAAGGGATTAATTTAGAAATATAACTACTTAAAAAGTAGTTTTTTTCATTTTTGTAAAAATGTTCAAATAAAAAAAGAAATTTGAGGTATCAGTGACGAATATTAATAATGAAGGGAGGAATTTTTTAGAGACAAAAAAAGGCACACTTATATTACAAAGACACAGTAAAGGAAGGAAAATATGAAAAACGAATTAATAATTTTTGAAAATCAAAATGTAAAATTAGAAGTAAACATGAAAGATGAAACGGTATGGTTAAATAGACAACAATTAGCACTATTATTTAATAGAGACATAAAAACAATAGGAAAACATATAAATAATGCTCTTAAAGAAGAATTAAATGATGAAATAGTTGTCGCAAAATTTGCGACAACTGCAAAAGACGGAAAAACTTATAACATAGATTATTATAATCTAGATATGATTATCTCTATTGGTTATCGTGTAAAATCACAAAACGGCATAGTATTCAGAAAATGGGCAAACAAAATATTAAAAGAACATTTAATCAATGGATATACAATAAATAAAAAAAGATTAGAATACCTAGAAAAAACTATTCAATTAATTGATATTGCAAGTAGAATTGAAAATAATGATACAAAAGATGTTTTACAAGTCATCAATAGATATACCAAAGCTCTTGATTTATTAGATGATTACGATCACAAAAACTTGATTAAACCTAAAGGGAAAACCAAAAACAAAATTATAACATATAATAATTGCATAAAAATAATTGAAAAACTAAAATTCAATAATGATAGTAACATTTTCGCAATAGAAAGAAATGAAGGACTTAAAGAAATTTTAGGTGCCATTTATCAAACATTCGATAATAAAGATGTTTACCCTACTATTGAAGAAAAAGCTGCTAACTTACTATACATGATTGTTAAGAATCACGTATTTATTGATGGTAATAAAAGAATCGCAGCAACACTTTTTATTTATTTTTTACAATTCTATGACATATTATATAAAAATAATAAACAAATAATTGATAATAATACTTTAGTAGCTATTACACTGCTAATTGCAGAATCAAATCCAAAAGAAAAAAACATTCTAGTAGACTTAATTATGAATTTCTTAAACTAAAAAAAGAATAATGATTTATTCTTTTTTAATTATTAATTAAACTATTTTCTTTTATTAATTTATCTACATTTTTATAATTATACTTTTCAAATTCACTTAATTTTAATATTTTATCTTTATTATTTACGTTTTTTAACTCTAAATAATCCAATAATTTTTCTTTAGTTAAGCTATCAAATTTTATAACGGAATCAACTAAATCACATAATTCGTTAGAATTCTCATTTACTATTTGATTATTAAATCCAACTTTATTATTTTTTTCTATATCATCAGTAATAAATATAAACGTATTATTAAAATATATTTTTTCTCCTTTATTATCTGTAATATATTTTTCCTTGAGTATTTCTTTAATTAATTCTTTAATATTTTGGTGAGCACAACTATAATTATCAAATAAAATTATACTAAAATTATTATTTTTTAATTTACTAAATACATGAGCATCATTATATCCAACATAACCTTGAGTAGTACCAATTAATTTATTAATATCATAAGAACTTCTATACTCTTTTAAATCTATTCTAATAAAATTACATCTTGGATAAATTTCTGCGATTTGTTTAACTATAGTACTTTTTCCTAAAAAAGCTTCTCCTTCTAAGTAAATTTTTAAAAATCCCTTTTTATTTACCAAATTATCTTTAATTAAACCGTTTATTTTAGTTATTTGTTCTGATACTCCAAATAATTTATCATTTACACTATCTTTAATAGTATTTAAAAAATTCAACTTTTCTTTACTAAATATCATATTTGTTTTATTTTCTAATACACTTATGATATCTTCTTCTTTAATTTTTTGCTTTTTACTAACATTAAATTTTTTTATTTTCTTATTTATTTCTAACTCTTCCGAATATATATTTAGTGCTTGATCATAGTTATTATTTTTAATACTTAATTCCTTTTCTTTTTTTAAAATATCCAGTTTCTGATACAAGTTCTTTTTTTCTAAGTTATAATTGTTACTAGTTTTCACTTTAGAACAAACAGAATCTAAAAAATCTATAGCCTTATCAGGATTTTTTTTATTAACAATAAACTTATCTGTATAATAAATTATTTTGTCAACTATATTATCTTCAATATAAACATTATGATGACGTTCATATTCACTTTTTACTTTTAATAAGATTTCTTTAGTTTCTTCTTTCGTAGGTTCATCAACATTTATTGTTTCAAACCTTCTCATCAGTGCTTTGTCACCCGAAAAGAATTTTTGATATTCCTGTGTTGTTGTAGCACCAATACATTTTATTTTTCCTCTCGCAAGTGCCGGCTTAAAAATATCACCTGCAGTTATAGCTCCTTCTGCTCCTCCAGCATTAACCATAGAATGGATTTCATCAATAAACAAAATTATATTACTATTTTGTTCTAACTCTTTAATTATTTTTGTTAGCTTTTCTTCAAATTCACCACGATATTTAGTACCTGATACTAAAGATCCCATTTCTAATGATACTATTTTTGTATTATATAAATTTTCCGGTACTTCTTTTCTTTCAATTCTTCTTACGAGTTCTTCTACAATCGCTGTTTTTCCAACACCTGCATCACCAATTAATATAGGATTATTCTTCTTTTTTCTTAAAAGTGTTTCTATAATTAAATCTATTTCTTTATCTCTACCAACTACACATTCTTCATAATCTATAGACTCATTTAATAAAATACCAGTTTCATATAACTCTAATTTTTTTGTATTTAGTTTATTGTTTTTATTTAAATTTTCATAAATATTATCTATATCAATTCCCATTGTAATTAATAATCTAATTGCAATACCTTCTCCTTCTTCTAAAATTGAAAGTATTAAATGTTTAGCAGTAACTATACCATTATTATTTTCTTTAGCATTATCTAAAGCATTATTAATTACTCTTTTTAAAAGTGGTGTATATAAATTTAATTCACTACTATTACTTGCATTTCCAACAATAATATTTAATTCTTTTCTAAATTTGTCATACGTTAAACCATAATCTTTTAAATAATTAGCTATTTCTTCATCATTATTTAAAATAGATAACAATAAATGTTCTGTTCCTACATAAGGATGTCTTAATTCATATCGTTCTTCTTCTGCTTTTTTTAATATACCCGCTATATGCACTCCAAAATTATTAAACATAAATATCTCCCTTACAATTCTATGTTTATCTTGAGATATTTATTAATTATTTATTCAAACAAAAAGATATTCTTTTGAATATCTTTATATTTAAGGAAGAAAGATATGTGTGTATCTTTCGTATTTATTTTAACGTCTTCATTGACGATTAGTTTATTCTAAATGGATCATCTATTGTTCCTATTCCACCTATTATTTTTACATCACTCGTTGTGTAGAATGTTGGCCTTGTAATATGATCTAAATGGTAAAAATCATAATCTTTCAAACTTCTATTTTTATCTATAATGTAACCGAAATAACCATAGTTAAATCCGAAAAGAGTCATGGTCCACTCATAGTCTTCAGAATTGTTATTATGTTTACTATGCATCCAACTGGCTTCAAATGGACCAAATTGATATAAAACATTACCTAGTTCATAATCACAATCAACAGGTTTATCTAGACCACAATACTCATTATCTATATTATCTTCTATTTCAGCCATCGCTAATGCATAATCACTTAAATACATTAGCCCTATTTTAGTGTCTTCTACTATTTTCCATTCTCCTACACTACAATCAGCGACATTTTCTCCAAAGGAATAGTAACACGTTTGATTTGTTTTACTACTTCTATTCATTTCATGCAAATATATTGTTTTCGGTGTATTTTGACCATAACTAAACCCATTATTATCTGCTTCATTGTTTGATGTTGTTGCAGTCCAGTCCCAATCTTCTATCTTATTTAACCATGTACTATTTTGCATATAACTATATGTTGTATTAGTTAAAAAATAACTTCCATTTATTCCCTTGTATAAATCACTTTCATCCCAATCGATATCTGATTGTGTATTATGCATTTGATAGTCACCAATTGATTCTCTCTTTATTAACTTCAAATGTTCTTTTTCTTCTGCATCTTTAAATATTCCAATAATTCGGTACATATATTGCGATGTATTTCCTGTACATGTTGCTTTATCTGTTGTTCCAAAGCATATGTAGTTATTTGGATCTGTTCCTATATATCTATATCCATCTTCTTCTAGCGTACTATCCCATATTCCACTTACATAATCTACATCTTCGCTTTCATTTTTTATACATTCATCTATATTATTATAATTTTTACATAAATCGTACAAATTATCTGGCAGTATACTAAAATACAAATAACAATAACTTGTATTAGTTGTATTTACACTTGCCTTATTATTTCCTTTATCATATGTTAAGGCATTATCTATTCTATTTCCATTTATATCTATACATCCTGACATTGATGCATTATATGTATATCCACTTGTGGGCCACGTACTTGATGTATCTTCTTTATATGTTCCATCTTCTTGTTCTAACATTATTGCAAACATATTAGAATTATTGATATTTAGATTTACTTCATCTAATGTATTATTCTTATTACCATATGACTTATACATCAAGAATAATGTACAACTTTCTATTATTACTAACACTAATATTACTATCACACACATTTTTTTGTTAACAACTTGCATATTCTTTCTTCCATTTCTATTTTATAAGGTAAGTATATATTACCCCCCCCGAAGTCAAATTTTTGAGAAAATTTTGTTGGTAACTTTTAAAGATTAATTATACCCACAAAAAAACAACCTAACGTGAAGTTAGATTGTTTAATTTATTTTTTATTACTTAAGATTAAATATATGTCATTATTGCAAATAGAATTAATAAAATTGCTAATATTGCAAGAACAAACATCCAAATATATTTCATCCAAGTCTTATAGTCAATATCTAAATAAGATAGACCAATTAGTAATACTCCACTAGTTGGAATACATAATCCTACAAAACCATACATAGTTGTGAAGATTGTATGAATTACTTCTAAGTGAGTTCCAAATGTACTTGTAAAATATGTTGCTACTACATATCCAGTAAATCCTAAATCGATATGGAATGTATTAGCCAAAAGTGCATCGAAAGATACTAAGAATGGATTAAATGTTTCGATATTACTAAATATTGTATTAGTTATTGTTGGGATAAATGGACTCATATAAGCAGCAACCATAACTACATAAGCACCTAAATATAATGCTAATGGTTTACTGATTTTTTTGAACCCTTCACCAAATGCAGAAATCATATCATTTAAGCTAACTCTATTAACTAAAGCTGCTACAAGACTTATTATTACTAATAAGATTGATGCATGGAATAATGTCCAAGTACCAAATGCAGCATCTTTTGCTAAAGTACCTAAAATAACTTTAAATACTTCAAATCCACCTATTTTCAATCCAATTAACCATTCATGGAATGTCTTAAAGATAGTTATACCAAAGTTTGCTTCCCAAGCAACATAGCCTAAAATCATTAATACAAATAATAATGCAAATAATACAATGATAGGCCAACTTTTAGCTTTTTTATCAACTTCTTCCACTTTAAATGGATCTGATTCTATTTCATTTACTTTCTTATCTTTTAAAACTTTTTTAGCATGTAATACTGTAAAGAAATTAAATAAAATATATGATACTACTAAAATAATTAATCTATATAAAATTCCAGTTTGTACTGTTGTTTTAACATAATAGTTAAACCAATAAGCACCTTCACCACCATATGTTAATCCTAATGTACCAATTAAAATTGATCCAAAAGTAACACAAAATGCTGTAATTTTATCTAACTTCATTTCAAGTAAAATAGATATTACAAATGGCACAAATATTAAAGCAATAAATGTTTGTGTAAATACTGATGCCATTGTTGTAAATAACAATGAAGCTATTAAAGCAAATGTAATTTCCTTTCCTTTAAATGTTTTTGCAATGTTTGTTACTAATTTTTTGTAACTACCACATTTACTTAATACGGCATAAAATGCCCCTAGTGCTAGTAAGAATATAATCTTATCACCAGCAAAATTGATTGCATAGTATAAAAGATTTGGAATATCAGTTATTCCTTGTTGATTCATACCATAATCATAAAATTCAGCACCATTAAAATAACCATATGAGAAAACCCAAGTTAATGCGATTGAAACTAAAATAAATAATGTTATCCATTTAGCTAAATCATGCTTTTTAGATTTTCTAATAATGAAGAAACCTGCAAGTGCTGCTAAAACTAATACAACTACAAGACCAATAATTTGAGCTATTGTCATCTTCCTTTACCTCCTAGATTGATTATAACACTATAAAAAACAAAAAAAAAGGTTTTTCAGCTTTAGTAAGCCAAAAAACACTTAATTTTCACTTAATCTCTAGGTTTCATAGTTGGGAATAAAATAACTTCTCTGATTGTTTCTGATTCAGTAAATAACATACAAAGTCTATCAATTCCGTAACCAATACCACCAGCAGGAGGCATACCATATTCTAATGCTTCAATAAAGTCCATATCGATATCATTAGCTTCATCATTACCTAAATCTCTTTCTTTAAGTTGATCTTCAAATCTTTCTAATTGATCAATTGGATCATTTAATTCTGTATAAGCGTTAGCAAATTCTTTACCACCAATAAATAATTCAAAACGATCTACAAATCTTGGATCTTCTGGATTCTTTTTAGTAAGTGGTGAAATTTCTATTGGATGACCATATAAGAATGTAGGTTGAATTAATGTTTCTTCAACATATTTTTCGAAGAACAGATTTATTATATGACCATATGATTTTTGATGTTCTTCAACTTGAATATGATGTTCTTCTGCTAATCTTAAACATTCTTCTGTAGATGTAATTGCTTTAAAATCAATTCCTGTTGCTTCTTTTATTGCATCAGTCATGCTTACTCTTCTCCATGGTCCTTCTAAATTAATTTCATGTCCACACCAATTATATGTCATTTTACCAACAACATCTCTAGCAATTGTAGTAAACATGTTTTCTGTAAGTTCCATCATACCTTCTAAATCAGAATATGCTAAATATGCTTCCATTAATGTAAATTCAGGATTATGTTTTGGATCCATTCCTTCATTTCTAAATACTCGACCAATTTCATATACTGCTTCCATACCACCAACTAATAATCTTTTTAATGGAAGTTCTAGAGCAATACGTAAATACATGTCTAAATCTTGTGTATTATGATGTGTAGTAAATGGACGAGCAGATGCACCAGTAAGTAAAGTTGTAAGTATTGGAGTCTCTACTTCACTAAATCCTCTTCCATCCATAAAATTTTGAATACATCTAATAATCTTAGGTCTTAAGAAAGCTATTCTTTTTGAATTTTCATTCATTATTAAATCTACATAACGACGACGATATCTTTCTTCTACATCTGTTAAACCATGAAATTTTTCTGGTAATGGTTTTAAAGCTTTAACTAAATGAGTATATTTTGTTGCATGTACTGTTAAAGCTCCAGTATTTGTCTTACATACCCAACCAGTAATACCAATAATATCACCTAAATCACATGCTTTATATAATTCATATTCAGATTCACCAACGTCACTAATACTAATATAAATTTGTATATTTCCAAATTTATCTTGAATATCCATAAATCCAGCTTTACCACTACGACGTTTATTCATAATACGACCAGCAATAATTACTTCATTTTTTGTTTCTTCTAATTCTTCTTTACTATAATTTTCAAATGTTTCCTTAATTTTTTTAGAATTACTTGTTACATCAAAACGTTGTCCAAAAGGATCTAATCCTAAAGCTCTTAAGTTTTCTGCTTTTTCTCTTCTAACTAATTCTTGCTCTGTAAATTCGCGCATAAATACCACCTACCAAAAATTATAACATAAAAAAATAGCCTTTCAAAGAAAAAGGCTATTAAAATTCGGCTTTTTAACTAAATTCTATACATTTTTGCTTTATTTTTAGTAGCAACATATGCTCCAGCAGCGCCTAAAGCAATTACAGCTAAAGCAATATATGGTAAAGTTGAACCTGTTTCTGGTGTATCTGGATTTGGATCAGGAGTAATTTCTGTTGTTTCTTCTCCTAAGCTAACAGAAACTTTGCAATCTGTTTCTCCAGATGCTTTATATTTGAATGTAAATAAATTATATTCACCCATAACACCAGGTGATGCTAATAATACAGTCCAAATACCATCTACTTCAACTGGATCACTAGCTAGTGCCCAATCAGTATCTGTTGCATTTGCTATTTCAGTAATTTCAGCTCCACCAGCTTCTGTTAATGTAACAGTTAAACTACTTTCTCCTTCTGCGTTTGTAATATTTCCAACGATTGTACAAGTTCTAACACCATTTTCATCAGCATTTCCACATACAGGGCTAATACTAGTTGCAGCATCAACAGTAAATGGAAGAATAGCTACTAATGACATAACCATAAAACTTAAAAATTTCTTCACTTTTATCCTCTCCTACTCTCTATTATGTCAACATTATAACATAAAAATACAAAAATCTACATTATTTTGAAATTTTTTTATTATTTTATGTCAAATTGTGTTATTATATATAATAAGGAGACTAGGTTATGATAAAGATACTATTACAGATAAAAGATAACAAACTATTTTTTTCTATAAAAAAGCGTCTTAATACTGAACAAAAAAGCTTAATAAATACAAATGTAATAAGCCAAAACGAATTAGTATTTAGTGATGAATATATAGTTCAAAATATCAAAATAGTACACAATTTCTTAAAAGAACTAATAAATGATTATCAAATTAATACTCTAGTTATAAAAGAATCTGAAATAGCACCTTTAGTATTACATATATCTTCAAACATACCTATTATAAAATCCTTATATCTTTTAGAAGAATCAATATTAAATTATAGAATTTGTGAGAAAATAATAAAATCAAATAACATAAAATATGTTTCTTTATATAACATCCCTACTTATTTATTAGAAATGCTAGATAAAGAAAATATAACAGTAGATTCGAGAAATGAAATGTTATTTTTAAGTAATTTTATGAAAGATAATAATTTAGATAAGTTTTCTTCGTTATATTACAAAACAACAATAACATTAAATCTTCCATTATCAAAAGAAGATGAAGAAGATTTCTTATCATTTATGAGTATTAATAAATATTTAAAAGTTATTTATATAAATAAAATTAATAAAAATGATATTGAAAATATATTAGAAATTTTATATAAACATAAATTAAAACATATTAAAATATATATAGAACAAAATATAAATGATATTGAATTAATTGAATATTTAAAAAAGATAAACAAAAGAAACGCCAAAATAAATGGTATCCAATTTAAAATAGATTATAGTGAAAAATATTTAGAAGATAATTTAATGAATCAAATACATTTAAATACTATAAAAACCTGTATCATAATTTCTCTAATATTTATAAGTTCAATTATATTCTATGTATTATTTTCAAATTATGTATCAATGCAAAAAGTTGAAGACATACAAAAAGATATTAATAATACAATTGCTGAATATAAAGAACAAATTGAAAATAATTCATCTGAAGAAAATACTACTCCACCAGAAGAAAATATAACAAATCCAGAAGAACCCGAAATAGTAATTCCTGATGAGCCACAAATGAATAATATCGAAGTAATGAGTTTACTAGAAATAAATGAAGATACAGTTGGATGGCTAAAAGTCAACAATACAAATGTTGATTATCCAGTAGTCCAAACAATTGATAATGATTACTATTTAAAACATAATTTTAAAAATAAAAAAGATAATAGTGGTTGGATATTTATGGATTATAGAAATAATTCAATTAACTTAAATCAAAATACAATCATATATGGTCATAATATGTATTATAGTGGTGTTATGTTTGGTACTTTGTATAAAACAAAACATTCTAATTGGTATACTAATCCAGAAAATCAAATTATTGAGTTTGATACATTATATGGAAAAATGAAATGGCAAATATTTTCTATTTACAATATACCAAAAACAAATGATTATTTAACAGTAAATTTTGATACACCAGAAATATTCCAAAAATTTTTAACAAAGATAACTAATCGAAGTATTTATAGTTTTAATACTCCGGTTGCAAAAACCGATAAAATATTAACTCTATCAACTTGTTCTAATAATGGAAAAAATAGATTAGTAATTCATGCTGTTTTATTAAGTGATAATTAATTTATCACTTTTTTGCTGCATAAAAAAAGTTGGATTAACCAACTATACTACAATTTAAACTTTCCACCGTAAAAGTAATTGTTAAGTCTGTTCCTGCTAAATTACTTTGATCTATTGAGGATTTATTTACTACTTTAAATGATGCCATAATGTTTTTTGGACTTCCTTCTTTTAATCCAGATAATGTTCCAGTAATTGTTTTTGGAAACGAAGTGTTAAAAAAGTCATATTCAGTTCCATCTACAGTTAAAACTAATTGGCCAGCACTTTTAGTTGTCATACCAGTAAATGCTGTATACATATTATTTGTTCCTGTTAAAGTAGCTTTTATTGTATAAGAACAAGACATTGTTCCATTTCCTTCAACATCAGCAGTTGCAATTGCTACAGAATTTTCAGTTCCAACTTGAGGTGTCCCTGATACTGTCGCATAATAATTTACATCACCAGTTTGTTGCATCATTTGAACTGCGCTAATATTTAATTTTAAATCTGTTCCTGCAGATAACGATACAATACCAACAGATTCAATGTTTGATTCAATTTTTGTCGTATTACTTGAAATTGTATGATCTGCTGAAAAGTACGCATACGTTGCTCCCATAACCAATACTACTAAAGTCATAACCATGATTAAAGTTGAAATAACTAATTTTTTGTTTTCTGGACTCATAAAAACCATCCTTTACCATTACTCAATTATATTTATAGTATAATATATTTAAAAATAAAATTCAACCAATAAAAAATCCTTAATTAAGGATTTTAAGCTGTTACAACACAAGTAAACGATTGAACAGTAAAAGTTAATTTTAAACTTGTTCCTGCTAATGCAGATTGATTAACATTATATTTGTTTACTACTTTTAACTGAGCAGTTATATTTTTCGAAGTTGTTGAAGTTATACCAGATAATGTTCCAGTAATTGTTTTTGGAAACAAGTTTGCTGTATAAAAATCATAAGATGAATTATTAACAGTCAATACTATTTGACCTGTTGATTTAGTTCCCATACTTTGAAAAGCATCATACATACTTGTTGCATTATCATCAATCTTTATAGAATAATTACAAGAAAAAGTACCACTTCCTTCTGCTGTTGCTGTTGCAATTACTGGTGAAGTGGCAGAAGTTGTTTTTCCACTAGCACTAGCATAATACGTAACATCCTTTCCTTTATTAGCCATATCACTTGATGTTAAGCTAACAGAAATATCACTACCACCAGTTAAAGCTACATTACCAATGTCAGATAATTCAGCACTAATTTTAGCAGTTTGAGTAACTTTTGATGTTTCTACACTAAAATAAGCCCATGTCGCTCCTACTGTTAAAGAAATAAAAGATATTACCGCTACAATTGTCGGTACTAATATTTTCTTTGTATTCATAGATTTATCCTACTTTCTCTACTATTATCAGTTTAAATTTTTTTAAGAATGTTTGCAACACAGTTTGTGTAAACTATACATCACTTTACATGTTTTTCTATTTCTTCCAAGTTTAATTGTAACCTTAAATTATTTTTATCTAGTTCCAAAGCTTTTTTTACATTTATTAATGCTTCATCATAATATTCCAAATTGTATGCACAAATACTTAACAAATCATAAATAAAACTATTCCAAGCAAATTGTTCATTTATATAAGAATTGCTTTTCTCTTCAATATTTAAAGCTTTTTTTAAATAATCATACGCTTTATGATTATTTTCATTTTCATAATAAAAATATGCAAGTTCTACATAACCTTCTCTTAAATATGGAGCTTCATCAATCGATTTTAAATACCACTTTTCACATTCTTCTTCATTTCCGAGAGCATGATAACTTCTAGCAATAAATCTCATTGATGCTGCCCTTTCATCTTTCCAGGTTGCTTTTTCTAATTGTAAGTGTTTCTTTAATGTTTCAATACATTCTTCCCATCTTAAATAATACATATATTCCCTACCTAAATAATGCATATTTCGATCATCTTCTGGATCTTCTTTAACACTAAGTTCTAAAAGTGGTAAATAACTTCCACGTGATTTAGTATTATCAGGATAATGATTTAAAACAATATCTTTGCATGTTATTTCATTTTCATTTACTAAAGGAGTCAATACTTCATGTACTGGATGACTCCATATATAAGAATTTCTTCTATGTATTTTGTTTAACAAAAAAGTTGTCGCAGGATTTCCATATTCATCAAATGACCAATTATAAGTATATCTAAGTCTAGTTACATTATCAGTCCAAGCATTTATTAGTTTTTCTTTCCATCCCCTATCAAAAACTTCATCTAAATCTGTACAAACACATATATCATATTCTTCAGGTATTAAACTTAAAGATTCATTTCTAGCAACATCAAATCTCCAAGGTTCAATTTTAATTGTATGAACTTCCACCCCTAAATTTTGAAGCAATTCAACAGTATTATCAGTTGAGCCTGTGTCAAGAACGATAATTTTATCTGCTTCTTTCATTGAATTAACCCATCTTTCAACAAATTTTTCTTCATTTTTACTTATTGCATATACGCAAACTTTATAATTATTCAAAATATCACCTAAAATAATTTATGCATTATTTTTTTATTTGCTTATGCTCCACCACTAAAAAAAGAGCTATTATTGCTCTTTACCACATTTACTACAAAATTTAGAATCAGCATCTATTGAAAATCCACAATGTTTGCAGTATTTTTTATCTTCAGTCAAACCTTTTTTTATAGCTCTCATTGTAATTTCAATTCCTTCTTTATTAATATTTGCTTTTTTAGTTGCCATATCTTTTAATACTTCTTCATTGCTATCTAAAATGTTTTTACTAGCTTTAATAAAAGCATTACTAGAAGTAGTTGCAATATCCGCTAAATCATCAACACTTTCATTTAACATATGCTTGGTTGCTTTTATTTGACTACTCATCATTTTTCCTCTCAATTTTGGACTTAACACCATCGCAAACGTAAATATAAATACACATCCTATAAATATTGGAACTAAAATAAACATAATTTCCATTTATTACACCACTTTCATACTCTTATTTTATAATACTTAACTATTAATTGTAAACACATAAAAAATCTATTCAATAAGAATAGATTTTTAGCATAACCATTTCTATTATTTTGCCAATTTTTTAAATTAATTAAGCTCCTGCTGGGCCAGTTGGACCGGTTGGCCCTGTTGGACCTATTTCCCCTTGAGGTCCTGTTGGACCTGTTGCTCCAACATCTCCTGTTAAACCTTGAATACCTTGTAATCCTTGAGGACCTGTTGGACCAATTTCTCCTTGAGGACCTGTTGGACCTGTAGCACCAATAGAACCTTCTAATCCAGTAGCTCCTGTTGGACCAGTTACACCTTGAGGGCCCGTCGGACCTGTTACACCTTGGATACCTTGAACACCTTGAATTCCTTGAGGGCCTGTTGGACCAGTAGAACCTGTTGCACCCGTCGGTCCTGTTACACCTTGAGGACCTTGGATTCCTTGTAATCCAGGATTTCCTTGTGGTCCTGTAGAACCTTGTGGACCTGTTGGGCCTGTGGCACCTTGTGGTATAGTAAGATTTAATATAAAATTTGGTGACGTACCAGTAATACTAGCTGCAGCCTGTGAACCAGGAGCACCAGTAGTAACAGTACCAATTGTAAATGTAGCATTTATTGGAGTACCACCATTATTGATGCAACAACAACCTGATGGTCGATAATTTTTATTAAATTCTTCAACTATACATCTAGCTCTTTCAATGTTATTATTCATTTTCCCCTCCCATTATTAAGTTATGAGTTTAACAAAAATATGGAAAGTTAAAACGTCTATAAAATCAAAAAAATTTAGAAAACATTCTAAATTTTTTTTAATTCTTTATAACATTTATCAAAAGCTTTTAAAAATTCTTCTATTTCACTTTGAGTTGTTAAATGAGACAAACTAATTCTAACACTGGATTTAGCTTTTGTAATTTCATTAGTTAATAAAAGTACGCTTTCACTCAAACTTCCTTCTATACTACAAGCCGATTTTGTTGAAACATAAACTTCATATTTTTCTAATGCATGCATAAAAGTTTCTGCTTTAACTGGAACAACACTAATGTTTAAGATATGAGGAATACATTTATCATTACTATTTATAGAAACACCATCATACTTTTCTAAAACATCTATTAACTGCTTATTTAAAGAAGCTATATATTCATATTTTTTATCTAAATCTTGAACTGCCAATCTCAATGCTTTTGACATTGATACAATTAAAGGATGAGCTGGAGTACCACTTCTAAAATCAGTAGTAGATTTTCCACCATGGATTAATGGCTCTAATAAAACTTTTTCTTTTTTTATTAAACAACCAATTCCTTTTAAACCATATATCTTATGAGCAGAAAAAGAAGCTAAATCAACATTAGTTAAATCAACATTAATTTTCCCTATAGCCTGAGTTAAATCAACATGATAAAAACATTTTTTATAATTTTTTAATATTTCTCCTATTTCTTCTATTGGTTGTTTAATACCTATTTCACTATTTATTGCATTTATAGTTACCAAAATAGTATCATCTCTTATAATGCTTTTTAAATGTTCAATATCAATTTGACCATATTTATCAGAATTAACAATTGTAACTTCAAAACCTAATTTTTTTAAATATTCAAGTGGACCAAATACTGATGAATGTTCAAAGTTTGTTGTTATTATATGCTTTCCTCTATTTTTATATTTTAAACAAATTCCTTTGATAGCTAAATTATTTGATTCACTAGATCCACTAGTATATATGATTTCATTTTCTTTTACATTTAAAATATCTGCAATTTGTCTTGTTGCTTCATCAATTAACTTAGTATTTTTTACCCCTAAACTATGTAATGAATTAGAATTTCCAATAAAGTCTAAAGAAACTTTACTAAAACTATCTAATACTTCTTTATTTACGGGAGTTGTTGCACTATAATCCAAATAAACCATACTATCACCTGCGACTAAATTATAACATAAAGTTAATTTTTATAAAATCTATTATAAAATAATGCTATTAAAATTGAACCAACTGAATTACCTAATACCATTATTAATAAATATAATATAACTTTTAAATTCCAAATATTAGCTATACTAAAATATGCCATATTAGCTACTGAGTGTTCAAATCCACATAATATAAATGTCATAACACATATAAATATTCCTATATATTTACCTAAAACATCTTTTACTTTTTTATAATTATTAACAGCAATATACATCATAATTCCACAAAAGATTGCTAAAATAAATATACTTAAATAACTATCATTTAACTTAATACTTACTAAATTTCTAGCACTTTCTACATAATCAAAAAATCTAGTATATCTAATTAAATTACCTACTATAAAAGTACCAATAAAATTTCCTATAAGAGTAAACAACAATTCCCAAATATAATTCAATTTATTTATTAAAATATATCCTATTTTTCCTGTATATAAATTCATACCATACATACAAACAGTTAAAAGACCAACAGAAAAAATAAAAGCTCCAACTACTTTATTTGGTATTGCTAAATAAGCAACTGCACCTATTGCTATCATAATTCCTGCATAAATACCTTTAAGCAGATAATCAAAATATACTTTAAATTGTATTTTTCGTAATAACTTTAACATATTAATCACCTAAGAATATTATATCAAATTACTTTACATTCTGTCGAAAATAATATATAATTGTAAAGCAATTTTTTAGAAAGGGAGTTATTTTATTATGAAAAAAACTAAAATCGTATGTAGCATTGGTCCAGCAAGTTGTAATGTTGAAACATTCAAAAAAATGGTTGAAGCTGGGGCAAATGTTGCCAGAATAAATTTTTCACACGCTACAATTGAAGAAAGAGAAAATGTTGTTAATGTTGTAAAAAAAGTTCGTGAATTAACAAATCAAAGTATTGGAATCCTTTATGATACAAAAGGTCCAGAATTTAGAAACGGAATTGTACAAGAAGGTGGAATTAATTTAGTTCCTGGTAATTTAATTAAAATTGTAAAAGAAAATGTAATTGGAAATGAAGAAAGATTCTCAGTTAATCATCCTGCTGCTATTGACTCATTAAATATTGGTGACACAGTTCTTTTAGAAAATGGTTTAATGAATATTAAAGTTATTGAAAAAAATAATGATTCAGTAACTTGCGAAATTATTAATGGTGGTATTTTAGGAGATAAAAAAAGTTTATCTGTACCTGGGGTTAAATTAAATATTCCATTTATATCTGAAGTTGATTATGAAGACATTGTTTATGCTTGTAAACACGAAGGAAATTTCTTAGCTTGTTCATTTGTTTCAACAAAGGATGAAGTTTTAGAAGTTAGAAAAATATTAAAAGAAAATAATCGTGAAGATATGAAAATTATTTCTAAAATTGAAAGCCAAACAGGTATGAATAATTTAGAAGAAATAGCATTAGTTAGTGATGGTATAATGGTTGCTCGTGGAGACTTAGGTGTTGAAGTTCCTATGGAAGATCTACCAGTATGTCAAAAAAGAATTGCTAGTGTATGTCGTAAATACGGAAAAATTTGTATAGTGGCTACTGAAATGCTTGAAAGTATGAAGAAAAATCCACGACCAACAAGAGCTGAAGTAACAGACATAGCTAATGCAGTATATATTGGTGCAGACGCAGTTATGTTAAGTGGTGAAACTACTACTGGTATGTATCCTGTTGAAGCTGTAACTCATATGGCTAATATTTGTGAACATATTGAAGGTGCTCATGAATATTTAAATATTTATGCTAAAGAAAAAGCAATAAACCCAACTGATGCTATTGCTAAAAGTGTATCAGCTATGGCTAACGACTTAAAAGCTAAATTAGTTGTTATTCCAACAATAACTGGATATTCAGCAAAATTAGTTTCTAATTTTGAACCATCATGTCCAATACTTGCTTTAACAACTGATGAAGATGTTGCTAATGGTTTAACTTTAAATTATGGTGTATTTTCAAAAATTGTATCTTTATATAAAGATACAGATGAAGTATTATATCAATCTAAGATTGAAGCAGCAAAATTTATAAACTTAGAAAAAAATGATATTATCATAATTACTGGTGGATTTAAAAACAATCAAAATTCAACAGATATAGTAAAAACGAATTTAATGAAAATTGAAGTTATTTAACTTCTTTTTTTATGCATAAAAAAAGAAATAACTTTTAATTATTTCTTTATATCATAAGAACATTTATAACCTAATGTTGTTCTAAAATAATTCATTATAGTACCATAAGATTTTAAATTTGCTTCGCCATATTGCGCTATTAAATTATTATTATCTAAATCATTAGTAATTGTAATTGTTAATGATGCATCATCAAATGTTGTTTTACCAGTAATATTATTAATTGTTACTTTATTATCATTTTTATAAGTTGCAAGTAATGTAGAATATTCTGTTTCATCAGTATATTTAAATGTATGTATTTCAGAAGCTATATTTCCATAACCATTACTTCCATCATTTACAATTGCAAATCTATTTGCTACAGTCATTTTTGCATTTGACCCTGTAACATTTTGTTCATTTGATGAACAAGTTAAATAACCTTTTATTGGATATTCAATTATAACTAAAGTTCCATCAACTTCAACAGACTTACCACTAGGTGCAGTTGCTTTAATTTTAACTGTATGAGTTGCAACTCCCCCATTTATTAAACCATCAATAGTTTCTGGATTTACAAATTGATAAGTAAGTGTAGCATCTTCAGTACTTATAAATTCTTTTGCATCTAATGTTTCACCTTTAGCTTTATATACAGTCTTAGTTTCTATAACTAACTCAGTATTATCCACAACTGTAATATTTCCATTTTTTATTGTTTCTCCACATGTAACTTTATATAAATATGTTCCTTCTTTTGTTACATCAACATCTTTTATATCTAAACTACAATTTCTTGAATCTGTTCCTGTAATATTAGCGTAGTCAGCAATATTTGTTGATAATGCTTCACCTATGTTATGCTCTATGTTTTTAGGTTCTATCGTAATTTGAGTCTTTTGATTTAATAAATCAGTATAGTTTAAAATGTAATATGTTCCAAAACCAACTGCACATAACACTATTATGATAAGAACCACGAATAATGTTTTATTTGTTTTCTTTTTAGGTTGTTTTTCTGGTTCAAATGAAATTGGCGGTGTTGTTCCAATTGTTCCAGGATTTTCAAATCCTGGCATCGGATTTGGATTTATTGATTGTGGATTTGTATACGCTGGTGTTGGTTCAACTTGAGGTGCTGGTTCCATAATCATTGGTTCTGGATTTGCCGGAAGTGGATTATTTTGTATACTATTATCCACTATATTCATATCATTTACTGGTGGATTAGTAAAAAATGTACTTTGTGTTGGTTGAACTTGCGGTTGTTGAACAGGAGTTGGATTAGCCATCACACTACTATCCATAACTTGACTTCCTGTCATTACTGTACTATTTATTCCACTGTCTAAAGTTTCAACATTTTCATTAGGCATTTGATTATTATTTAAAGTAGAATTACTATCAACATTACCTAATACTGTCCCATTTAAATTATTATTAGTATCATTCATATTATCTATGCCCCTTTTACTACTATAACAATTATAACTTTAATCAAATAATTTTTCAACCAAATTCTTAAATTCTTCTCCCCTATTCTCAAATTTATCATATTGATCCCATGATGCACTGGCTGGTGATAATAAAACTGCTTCACCATCATTTGTATCATTTTTTATTTGTTCCATTGCTGTCTCAAGATTATAACATTTTACACAATCAATATTATTTTTAACTGCATAATCATAAACTCTATCTGTAACTTCGCCAATTGCATAAATACAAATAACCTTATTTATTTCATCATTTAATTCATTAAAATCTTGGCTTCTTTCCATGCCTCCTAAAATTAATCTAGTTGGTTTATTCATAGTTTTTAATGCAGTTAAAGTTGATGTTGGATTAGTTGCCTTTGAATCATTATAAAAATCTACATTAGAATTTGAATCAACTACTTCAATACGATGTTCTACACCATTAAATTTACTTAAATACTCTTTAATTATATTTTTATCAAATGAAAATTCTTTTAAAACCACTAAAGCTGCTAAAATATTTTCATAATTATGATTTCCTTTTACTTTTATTTCATCCAAAGTAAGTATCAATTCTTTATCTATATAAATACCATTTTCACTATAATAATTTTCATCATTATTAAAATACACTTTACTAGAATTTATATTTTCAGTAATTTTCATACTATCTTCATTCTTTTGATTAATAAAAGCTACATCTGTATTTGTGTGATGATTAAAAATTTTCTTCTTAACATTAGCATAATTTTCATAGTTACCATGAAAGTCTAAATGAGTAGGACACAAATTAGTTAATATACTATAATCTGTTTTAAAATCAACAAAATTATATAATTGATGATCAGAAATTTCTAATACTAAAACAGAATTCTCTTTAACTTTATCCACAACTTCACTTAATGGATATCCAATGTTTCCACCTAATATTACATCAACACCATGTAATTTTAATAAATTGTAAAGTATTGTTGTAGTTGTTGTCTTACCATTTGATCCAGTAATACCAATTATTTTTGCATTTTTGGGTAAATAATGATAAGCAACTTCCATTTCATTTACTACCGGTATATTTAATGATATTGCTTTTTGAACACATTCTTGTTTTGGTTCAATACCAGGATTTTTAATAACTAAATCAAAAGATTCATCTAATAATTCTACTCCTGTTTCGCTTTTTATAAAAGTTACTCCTAACCCATTTAATTCATTTATTAGTTCTTCTCTTTGTTCACCTTTATCAGTAACAATTATTTTATTTTTCCCTGCCAAAAGTTTTGCTACATTGTAACCACTTTTAGCCATTCCTAGTACTAATATTTTTTTATCATTTAACATTATAAACACTTCCTTTCTATAAGAATATCTTTTCTTCCTAATATTCTTTTAACATTTTTTTCTAAATTACTATCAATTTTACTAAAATATAATTTTAAAGTACCATCACAAGTTTTTTTCTTTTTTATGATATCTACAATAAAATCATCTAAACATATTATATCTTTTTTAAAATATTTCTTTATATTTTCCTTAATTATTGGATAATGCGTACATCCTAATATTAATGCATCACTATCTTTAGTGCTAGATAAATATTCTTCTAATGCATTATCTAAATTACTATAATCATTACTTTCAATTATTGGTACCAACTTTGGACATGCAATTAAATTTAATTCTGAATTTAAATATTTTTTAAAAGCATTAGTCTTAATACTTAAAGGAGTTGCTATAATACTTATCTTATTATATTTATCTAACTTACCTTTAATTGGAGAAATAATATCTATAATTTCTTTATTACTTTTTAAATATTCTCTATTTGAACTTAAAGTTCCACAAGCAATAACTACTATATCTACATCCATACTCTCAAAAAACTTTATTATTTCATTAGCATAACCAACTACTTCTTCTCGAGTTTTTTCTCCATATGGAAGATGTAATGTATCACCATAATATATATATTCATGTTCAGGACATTTCTTTAGTAAAGAGGATAAGACAGTAAGTCCTCCAATTCCTGAATCTAAAATTCCTATTTTCATACGCCTCACATAATTAATTATATACCTAAATTATTATAAAAAGCAATAATTCTAGATATACATTAATTTTACATATAAAAAGAAATAGTTTAACTATTTCTTTAAAACCAAGGAAGAAAGATATGTGTGTTATCTTTCTGGTTTATTTTAACGTCTTCATTGACGATTAATTTATAATATACGGATCTGTTGACGTTCCAGTTCCACCTGATAATTTAATGTCTGATGTTAAATAGAAAACTGGACGAACAGGGTATTGTATATTAAGAGCAGAATTACCAGAAAAGGAATTACTTTCAGCAAGATAAGCAAAACTACCGCCACCCCAATAATCTTTAGTTATTAGATACGTTGTTTTGTTATTCCAACTAGTAAAAGTAAAATTACCATTGTCGTAACTAGATAATAGAATATCCGCTGCATAATTTAATCCAATTTTACTTTTTACAACTTTCCAGTCACCAATATCACAATCGACCTCTACCTCTATATAATAGTCAGGATGAAAACTATAACAAACATCGTTAATTTCTTTATTCATTTCATATAGATATATAGTTTTGGGATCATTCGCCAAAAAATGAAATCCATAAGCATATGCATCACCTGATTCTTCATCATACATCCATGTGTATGTTGTGGTTGCTATATAATTCCAATCTTCTATTTTATTTAACCAAACATTGTTTTGCATATAATCATATTGAGGATTTGTCAAAAAATAACTTCCGTTTATTCCTTTATATAAATCACTATCTTCCCATGATATATCTCCCAACCCAGTATTATGCCATGCATACATCCCTATATAGTCACTTGTTGTTAATTTGACATGCTTATTTCCATCGTTATCTTCAAATATACCAACAATTCTATACATATATTTTGAAGTATTATTTACACATTCTTCCTTATTTGTAGTGCCGAAACACATATAATTATTAGGATTTTCACCTATATATCTATATCCATCTTCTTCTATCCCAACATTTAAGAAATCATTTATATAATTTAAATTATTTATTTCATTTTTTATACATATATCTACATTATTATATTTTTCACACAATTTATATAAATTATTTGGTGGCAAACTAAAATATAAATAACAATAACTTGTATTTCCTGTATCTACTGTTGCTATATTATTTGTACTATCATATGTTAAAGCATTATCTATTCTATTTCCATTTATATCTATACATCCTGACATTGATGCATTATATGTATATCCTGAAGTTGGCCAAGTATTTGTCGTATCTTCTTTATATGTTCCGTCATCTTGCTCTAACATTATGGCAAACATATTTGCATTACTAATATTTAGATTTACTTCATCTAAATTTGTATTTTTATTACCGAATGATTTATACATCAAAAACAACGTACAACTTTCTATTATCACCAACACTAGTGTTACTATCACACACATTTTTTTGTTAACAACTTGCATATTCTTTCTTCCTTATCTATTTTATAAGGTAAGTATATATTACCCCCCCCCGAAGTCAAATTTTTGAGAAAATTTTGTTGGTAACTTCTAA
>JAFSAI010000003.1 GCA_017441065.1 Bacilli bacterium
TCGAAAAATGACACACGAAATTAATTTACAATCCATATCTATTGTGATTAAATGAATATGGAAGTAGTGAATGTAACGTTGCCAAAAGCTAACTAACGGGGAGGTATACCGAAAGGAAGTGAGGCTTATGAAAATAAAAACTATAAATAAGTTTTTACTAGTAATAATTTTACTATATCTGATATGTGAATTATTAGAGAAAATAAAAGACGTTACCCAAGTAATTGGATAGCGTCACCAACTAAAAATTAGGCGACGTGAAATTCACGCTTCCTAAGAAGAGTATATTATAAGTTAGAATAATATACAAGTATATTTGGTAGATAAAATATTCAAAGAATAGTAATCTATTCTTTTTTTGTGGTTAAAAGTTACCAACAAAATTTTATCAAAAATTTGACTTCGGGGGGGGTAATATATACTTACCTTATAAAATAGAAAAGGAAGAAAGAATATGCAAGTTGTTAACAAAAAAATGTGTGTGATAGTAATATTAGTGTTAGTGATAATAGAAAGTTGTACGTTGTTTTTAATGTACAAGTCATTCAGTAATAAGAATACAAATTTAGATGAAGTAAATCTGAATATAAATAATTCAAATATGTTTGCAATAATGTTAGAACAAGAAGATGGAACATATAAAGAAGATACAAGTAATACGTGGCCCACAAGTGGTTATAAATATAATGAATCTATGTCAGGATGTATAGATATAAACGGAAATAAACTAGATGGAGTACTTAGTTATGATAGCACAAATAATATAGCCACAGTAGATACAGGAAATACAAGTTATTGTTATTTGTATTTTAGTATACCGCCTACAGCATTCGCGGTATATTCAGCGGATGATACATCATTAACATTCTATAAAAATAAAGACAATGTAACAGAAGGAGAAGAATATAAAGGAAAAATAGCAACTGAAATTTATACAGGGTTTGAAGAAGTTAGTTATAGTCCCAATAATTCTCCTTGGAATAGTTATAAAACTAAAATAACATCAGTAGTAGTTGCAGAAGAAATATCACCGATAAGTACAGCGAATTGGTTTTATGGTTTTAACAATTCATCATTAACAATGAATTTAGACAAATTAAATACAAGTAATGTAACTAATATGAGAAATATGTTTACTGCTTCTGCAGTCACAACCTTAGAGATAGGCTCATGGGATACAGGTAATGTAATAGATATGAATAGTATGTTTTCTAATTCTTCAGTTACAACATTAGAAATAGGTTCTTGGGATACAAGTAATGTAACAAGTATGAATAGTATGTTTGCAAATACTTCAGTTACAACTTTAGAGATAGGCTCGTGGGATGTAGGTAATGTAACAGATATGTCAGGTATGTTTGGTGGTGCTACAGTCACAACCTTAGATATGGGATTTTGGGATACATCGAGTGTTACAAGGATGGATTGGATGTTTAATAGTTCTAATATTTCCACCTTAAATATAGGTTCATGGGATATAAGTAATGTAACTACTATGGATGGTATGTTTGCTTGGGCTAATATTATAACTCTAGACATTGGTTTGTGGGATACAAGCAATGTAACAACAATGCTAGAAATGTTTAGAGATACATCATTCACAACTTTAGAGATAGGCTCATGGGATGTAAGTAATGTAACAAGTATGAGTATGATGTTTTATAATTGTTCTCAGTTAACATTGGATTGCAATAAATGGGATGTTTCGAATGTTGAAAGCTATGAGGGGTTTAATTATAATGCACCAGGAGTTGTTATACCATCTTCATTTAATTCAGAAGATGCTGGTATGGATTATTAATAATCGTCAATGAAGACGTTAAAATAAATATGAGAGATAGCACACATATCTTTCTTCCTAAAAAGCATCTATTAAATAGATGCTTTTTTTGCTACTTTATTTTTTCATTTTACATAAAATAAAATTAATAGGTAAAATAAGTTTACAAAGAAAATTTATATGTGTTAAAATTATTAATGAAAGGATATGATAAAATGAGTACAAAAATAAGCGCAACTAAAAATATTAAAAGTAGCAAAACAAGAAAGACTACTAACAAGAATGATAAATATATAAGTCCTAAAAATTATATATATGCTTTTTTAATTTTAGTTGGTGGTATAGTACTTACTTTATACATATTTGAATGGTATCAAGTAAAACAAGAAGAAAAATTAATGACTAGTTATTTAATTTCTTCAAATACTATTGAATCAAATATAACAGATATTGAATCTTTAGAACAAATTACTCAAGAAGCTCCATCTTCATATTTTATTTATATAGGATATACTGGAGATGAAGATGTATATAATTTAGAAAAAGAATTAAAAAGAGTGATTGATAAATATAAATTAAATGACGAATTTTATTATTTAGATATTACAGATTTAAAAAATAAAAATCAAGATTATCTAAAAGAAATAAATAGTAAATTAGACGTAAATTTAGAAAATATTCCGGCAATTATTTATGTAAATGAAGGAAAGATTTTGGATAGTAATGTTTTAGATGGTGTTAATGATACTAAATTAAAAGTTTCTGATTTTGAACAACTATTAGATATTTACGAATTTGAAATAATAAAGTAGGCTAATGTATCTAACGATAGCAAAATTACCTCATACATTAATGTAGGAGGTAATTTTTTTATGTTATTTGATAATAACGACATGGATTTGGATTTTACATTTTTAAATTTAGCTAATATAACAAATAATGATTCTGATAGTCGTAATTTTTTTACTGCTAAAGAAGGTTTTTTAAGAGGAAATATGTTTAAGAATGAATATAAGCCTTATAAAAATTTAAATTTTGTTAATATAGTTCCTAAAAATGATAGAGAGGCAAAATTATATAATGTGATGTGTTATACACATGCTATTACTGATATGAATTTATATTTAGATGTCCATCCTGATGATAGAATGGCATTAAATATGTTGAAAGAATTCATAAAAGAGGAAGAAAAAGCTAAACAAGAATATATAATGAGTTATGGTCCATTAAATGTATGTGATACAAAAGGTGATAAGTTTGAATGGGTTAATGGTCCATGGTCATGGGAAAATTTAGGAGGTAATATGTATGTTTAAGTATACAAAACACACTAATTATCCAATAAATATTACTAAAAAAGATTTAAAAATGGCTAAATATTTAATGACACAATTTGGTGGTGCTAATGGTGAGTTAGCTGCTGCAATGAGATACTTTAGTCAAAAATTTACTATGCCTGATGATAAAGGAAAAGCATTACTTAATGATATTTCCACTGAGGAATTGGGACAACAACCATGTCGGTTATATTTTAAGTTTGATTTCTAAATTGAAGTCATATATAGCTTCAGAATCCCACCGACCATTATTATTCGTTTTTTTATAATATATTACATCAATTATATTATTTAATAATTCATTTTTTTGTTTTATAGTTCCCTGATTATATAAATTTGAAAATTGCTTTAAAATTGGAACTGCACTAATATATTTTTCTTCTGTTTCATCTTCTATTTTTTTATTTATTGTATTAATACTTTCATTTATATTTTCAATTTCTTGATTTAATGTTTTTATTCTTGTTCTAAATGTTTCTTCATCATATGTTCCAGTTTCTAAATATTCACAACATTTTTGTTTTTGAAGGTTAATGGTATTTAATTTTTTATTTAGCATCTTTTTTTCTGCTTGTAAATTTTCTTTTTTTATTTCATTTTCGTAGGTATAACCTGAAAGTATTTTTTCGTAATTGTGTAAAGTTTCTTTCAAAAATTCTATTATAGAATTTTCTACAACTTCTAATGGTGTTGCGACATTAGGACATCCTTGAGTTGTACATATTAAACTTGCTCTTTGGCCCTTTTTATTATATGGTCTTCTTTTCATGTTAAGTCCACAAAATGCACATTTTACAATTCCACTAATTGGATTTTGTAACTCTAAATTATTAATTGGATTTTGAGGAGTATTTGCTTTGGATTTTTCTTTTAACATATTCAACTCTTCATCTGTGATTATTGCGGGATGTTTTCCTTTTTTTACAATATAGTTGGGGCTAATAGGTCGGGTATTTATAATCTTTCCATTAACATATTTCTTTACATTTTTTCTTTTTTCCCAGGTTACATATCCTGCATATGTTTCTGCACGATATAATCTGGTTCTTACCATTGCTGGTGTCCATTTTTCGCCACTTGGACTTTTAAGCCCTAACTCATTTAATTTTCTTGTTATTTTATTTGCACCCAGGTTTTCATACAAATACATATCAAATATTTTTCTAACCGTAGTGATATCATCATTAAACTTTAATGTAAATCCTTTTTCGTTTTGTAATTTTTCTTTATCGTACCCAAATGGGGGTGTACTAATTGGACATTTTCCCTCATTAACTGATTGTACTCTTCCTCTAGTTAAAATCCTTTTTGTATAATTTAAGTATTTTCTGGCTTGATGCAGTCCATCTTCAAAATAGCTCATATCATATTCATCATTCAGATCAAAAATTCTTCCAGGAGTTAAAATTTTTGTGTTTGTGATATCAAACTTTTCAACTATTGTTCCTTGGTCTATAGTATTACCACGAGCAAGTCTTTCTATTTCAATACATAGAACCGCTTTATAATTATCGTTTTCTATAAGTTTTAATACTTTTTGTATTTCTGGTCTTTCTGCAATTGTGTCACCGGATACAATTTCTCTGAAAATGTTTTTTTCTGGAATTTTGCATCCAAAAGTTTGTTGAGCCCAAGTTTGTAAAATACTTTCGTGTCTTTCTAATGTTTTTTCTATTGGTTCATCATTACCAAATTCTGCATCTTTTCTTGATTTTCTTAAATAAATTATTATATATTCAACTAATTCTTCTTTTAATACATTTTTTAAATTAAATAGTTCTTTGATTTTTTCAATCATTGCAGCACTTTCCTTTCTTTTAATTTTATGCTACAATGTAAAAGGAAAACCTGTTACATTGTAACATATAAGTTTTTAGTCGAGCTTTGGTTTTCATTGCCCTTACTCTCTGCAAAGAGTAGGGCTTTTATTAATTGATTTTAATTGTTATTTTCATTATTTAGTTGGTATGAAAATACATTCTTATAATTTTTGGGATTTCTTATTTTTTTTAGTTGATGAATTAATATTTTTCTCATTTCATCAATGGTTTCGTTATCATTTATTATTATAAAATTGTGTGAGTCATATTTAAATAATAAACATTTTATGTTCTTTGGCAAATTTTCTGTTTTTACTATAATGTTATAGTCATTTATTGTTTTTTTTAACTCCTGACAACTTTCTAATAAATAATTAACATTCATACTACAATACCTCCTTATTACTCTTTATGCGATTAAGTACGATACTGCATGTACTCATTTTCATTAATTATTTTTTTGAATTTTCATATTCTTTTATTGTTTTTTTCATAATAAATTTTATTACATCAGCTTCGCTTTGTGAAATATGCGGAAGCCCTTTTTTTATCAACGCTTTTAATTCTTTTAAATCTACTTCATTTTCATTTATATCGTTGCTAATTGAAACAACTTTATCTTTTGAGATTTCTATGTCATAACCCCTTAACCATGCTTCACTGACATCAAGTGCATTTGACAATAGTTCTAAATTTTTATCTGATGGTTTGTATTTACCAGATAAATAACTGGATATTACTCCTTTTCCGATTCCAGTTTTGTTTGATAATTCAGTTGGCTTTATAAAATTTGAGTTCATTGCTTGTTGCAATCTTCTAGAAAATTTTTCCTTCAATTGAGCCACTCCTTTCATGCTTCTAATATAGCATTCAATTTATTAAAAATCAACAAAAGTTTAGAAAAACTTAAAAAAGTTGACAAAAAAGTTAAGTAATGCTAAACTCGTATCATACAGTTGGTGCACATAACTGTGAAAGGAGAATACATGAAAAAAATAAAATATGATTATAATAAACTCAAGGGTAGAATAAGAGAATATTATGGTACACAGGAAAATTTTGCTGCTAGTATCAATATTTCAACAACTTCATTGAATAACAAATTAAATGATAAAAAAAAGAATAATTTTACTCAAGATGAGATATTTTATTCAATTTTACGATTAAATATTCAACCATATGAGGTAGCTGAAATTTTTTTTAAAGAAAAAGTTCAGTAAAACTGAACTTTTGGTTAGAGTATTATAATCACTAATTGTTGTTGCAGAGGCAATTATTAATTGAGTAAATCATAAAGTTTAGTAATCGGCAAAGCTCGACATAAAGGGGAATTATATGAAACCAAAAATTACATTAATAAAAAATGATAAATTAATTGAAGAAACAAGATTTAATTTAAAAAAACTGTATGATGTAATAAATGAAATAGGGCGTGATCTTTCAAAAAGAAATGTTGATATATCTAGTTATTTTTATTCATCAGAACAGTATAAGAAAATTTTAAAAGAAAATAAAAACTTAATATAGGTGAGAAAATGGAAAGGTTAAAAATAAAAAATATCGTTAAATTGTTTGTGTTAGCATTTCATCTAGGAATAATACTTTATTATTCATTATCTATAATGTTGATATTTATGGCATTTAACTTTGTTGCAATGATACATTTTATAATTGCAATTTGTGTTAGTTATTTATTGATAGAAAATATAAAAAAAGAGAACTCCAAGTTAGCGCTAAAAAGTTCTCTAAATGATTATAACAAAATTTAGAGAGTATATCAATTTAATGAATATTAACAGGTGTAAAAATGAATGTTGGATATATTAAATTATATAGAAAAATACTAGATAATCCTGTTGTTAATAAAGATAATGATTATTTTAAGTTATGGATGTATTTGTTATTGATGGCAACTCATAAGGAAAGAAAAATTATATTCGGCTCAAATATGATTGTTTTAAAAAAAGGCCAATTGGTAACTGGAAGAAAAAGAATCAGTAATGATTGTAAAATTTCAGAAAGTAAAGTTGAAAGAATATTAAAAGCATTAGAAGTTGAACAGCAAATTGAACAACAAACAGCTTCTAAAGGTCGCCTAATAACAATAGTAAATTGGGATGAATATCAAGATGGTGAACAATTTATTGACCAGCAATTAAACAACAATTGGACAATAACTAAACATCCAGTAAACACTAACAATAATATTAATAATGTAAATAATGAAATAAATAACAAAAATAAGAAATTTATGAAACCAACTATTGATGAAATTAAACAATATTGCACTGAAAGAAATAGTAATATTGATGTTTATAATTTCTACGATTTTTATGAAAGTAAAGATTGGATGGTTGGGAAAAATAAAATGAAAGATTGGAAAGCTTGTGTTAGAACTTGGGAAAGGAATAATACAAGTCCTAAGTTCAAAACAATTTCCGACAAAAACAAAGAAACATTTGCAAAATGGAGGGAAAAGAATTTGAATGACTAAAAAAGAAGTTGATGAGTTTTTTAAACATTTGAATGGTCGCTATCCCAAATTTGAATTTAAACCAGAGATTATTGAATTTTGGGGTAACAAGTTATTGTTGTATGATTCTTATGATGTTCAAAAAAATTTAGAAAGTTTAATGTATGATGAAAGATATCAAAATTCGCCACCTCAACTTGAAATAATTTTAAAAAATCTTCCTAAAGCTTTAGAAAAAACTAATTTTGCAAGTCTTAAATTTAGTTGTAAACATTGTAAAAGAAGTTTTTTAACAATTGAAGATGTTCATGAACACGAGGACCGTTGCAATGCAATTAGATACATTGCTAGACAATATAAAAGATTGAATTTGGGTGAGTTTGATAATTCTAAAAAAAGAGAATTATATAATATGCAAGAAGAAGCGTTTGATCAAAAATATAAAAAATTATTGAGAAGAGTACAAGAGTTTACAAATGATGAATTAGAAAAAATAAGAATAGAATTTATTTTTAATGTTCCAACGGCTAATACTGCTAGAAAATTTGTTGGTGATTTATGATAGAAGTTAGAAGATTTGGAACAAATCCTTTGTTAGAAACTCGTGCTGAAGCTTATGATTCTGTTGATAAACAAAAAAGATATTCGCAAATTTTGGAAATATTATCATCAAATATAGAACCAATGAGCGCAAAAGAAATATCAGTAAGTATGTTTAACAAGGGTTATGTACCTACAAGTGAAAGAAATTTTGTTAGTCCGAGATTAACTGAACTTTCATATGAAGGGGTAGTTGAATGTGTTGGCACTAAAATTTGTAATTATACAGGAAAAAAAGTTGGAGTATGGGAAATCAGAAACAATAAAGAAATAAGGTGAAAAATTGAAATTAGAAGAAATAAAAAAATTAAATATTTATGAAAAAATGTCCTTAATAACTGATGAAATAGGAGTTATTGAAAAAAATTTAAATGTTCAAGTTAATAAAAATGCGAGCTATAAAGCAGTAAGCGAAAGAGATGTGTTAGATGCAGTTAAACCTACGGAAAGTAAATATAGAGTTTATAGTTATCCAACTAAAAGGACAATTTTAGAAAGTGAAGTTTTAGTAAAAGAAACTGAATATAATGGAACAACAACAAAAAACAATACTTTGTTTTTAAGAGTTGAAACAACATACAGATTTGTAAATTTAGATAATACTGAAGAGTATATTGAAACAACAGTATATGGCGATGGATTAGATACTGGCGATAAAGCACCAGGAAAAGCAATGACATATGCAGATAAATATGCATTAATGAAAGCTTATAAATTATCTACTGGTGATGATCCAGATAAAGAACCAAGTCCAGCTAAAACGAATGTAAAAACATCCAAGAAAACTACAAAAACAGAAACTGCTCAAGAATATAAAATATCGCCAAAACAAATAGAAATATTAGAAAAATTTTATACGGGTGATAATTTAACAAAATTATTAGAATCAAATGGCATTTCAAAACTTCAGGATATGTCAATGCTAAAAGCAGATGAAATAATAAAAAGAATAAAGGAAATGCAAACGAAGGGAAATGAAAAATGATAGCAGATTTAATAGAAAAAATACCTAATGAAACTGATGAACAAACTGGAATTGTAACCGAATATAAATACTATTTAAATACTAATGTTAGTAAACAAATTCTTGAGTTTGAAAAACAAATGAAATTTTTGAAAGAAAAAGAAGATGAATTAAAAAAGAAAATACTTGAAGAAATGGAAACAAAAAACATTATTAAATTAGAAACAGAAGAACTAATTATTTCTTATATAGCACCAACTTCAAAAGAAGTGTTTGATAGCAAATTATTTAGAGAAGAGCATTCTGATTTATATGATGATTATGTAAAACTATCACAAGTAAAATCAAGTGTTAGAATTAAGGTAAGGTAATGGATACTTGGGAAATCGCAGGGCACACATTAGAATATATTGATGCTTTACATCAATATATAGTTGATGGTATTTGTGTGCCTTCAATAACCCAGTTATTAAAAATCAAATTTGGACAAAAGTATGCAGGAATCTCTGCAGAAACTCTGCAGAATGCTGCAGATAAAGGAATTAGAGTACATGAAGCAATTGAAAAATTTGAAAAATATGGGATTATTGATAAATCGTGTAAGGAATTAAAAAATTACAAATTTTTAAAAAAACTTTATAAATTTGAATGTTTAGATAACGAAGTTCCAATAATTTTGTTTGATAATGAAATCCCAGTAGCAGCAGGCAGATTAGATTTGTGTTTAAAAATAAACAATGAATTTGGTTTGGCAGATATTAAAAGAACTGCTGTATTAGATAGAGAATATATAGGGTATCAATTAAACTTATATAGAATTGGTTATAAACAATGTTATGGAATAGATATAAATTTTTTAAAAGGTATTCATTTAAGAGAAAATACAAGAAAATTTATTGATATTCCTATAAATGAAGAACTTGTTAAAGAGTTGTTAAAAAAATTTTTATTAGCAAATAGTAGAGGAGGAATATAATGAATACAATACAATTAATAGGAAGAATAACAAAAAAACCAGAGTTACGAACAACAAATTCTGATAATGTGGTTTGTAATTTTGATATTGCTGTAAACAGAGATTATAAAGTAAAAGATGAACAAGCGAAGGTTGATTATATCAAATGCCAAGTTTGGAATAAATCGGCGGAAAACCTCGTTCAGTATCAAGATAAAGGTAGTTTGATTTCTGTGGAAGGAACTTTAAGAGTTGAAAATTACAAAAATCAAGATGGTGAATCAAGAACGATTGCATTTGTAAGAGCAAATAAGATTGAGTATTTGTCAGCTAAAAAAAATAATGATGAACCACAAGCTAATGATTATGATGATTTTTCTAATGAAGTAATCATTTCTGACGATGATCTTCCGTTTTAAGGGTATGAAATGGATTGTTTGATTGTTGGAAACAAAAAAAAGATAATCACTTGGTTATTAGAACAACAAAATGAAAAGAAAATATATGATTTGATAGAACATAAAGAATTAAGAAAAATAAAACAAAACAAATTATTATGGCTAGTATTACAAGAACTTGCAGATAAATTAGAAACTGATAAATTAGAATTGTACAAAAAATATATTAGGGAAAAAGGCGTTTTTAGGGTAATAACAATTGATAATAAATCAGCTAATACATTTATGCATGTTTGGCAAGAAAAAGGAATCGGATGGATATGTGAAGTTGTCAAAAAAACAAATAAAACTACTGATTTGCTTGCTTATTATGGAACTAGTTCATATTCTAGTAAGCAACTAGCAAATCTATTGAAATATATAATTGAAGATGCTAAAGAAATTGGGATTGAAATAATTTCGGTAGAAGAACAAATAATGATGATGGATGGTAATGTAGATGACTAAAAAAATAATAATATGTTTAATATTAATTATAATTTTAGTATTAAACCTAAAACAATGTAATAACACAAAATATGAATTTGCAATAAATGGAATAATTAAAACAAGCACAAAATGCTATCAGGATAATGACCAACAATGTTATTGCCTTTATAGCGATGAATACATAGAGGTTGATAATTATTATGTAGATGAATAAAGGGATGATGAAATGATTAAAAAAAATAGAATAAGAGAATTAAATAGGGAAATGCAAAAATCCAGAAAAAAAATTTATGCTTTAGCAACTTCTTTTGATGTTAATGTATCTTTGTTAGGGTTAAAACCGATTCAGCCAATAGATTTAAACATAATGGATTATGATCAAACAAATTATTCTGACAATAAACCAAAATCTATTTTGGAAGAAGAAAAAGAAAAATTTAATTATTATAGAAATCAAATAATGAAAGAAATTGATGAAATGAGCAATTATTCATTTGATGATAAAAACAGAGAGTCAGTAGAAGGCGAAATAATTGTATTTTTAAAAGATGAATTAGAATGGAAATGGAAGGATATTGTTAAAGTATCATTTTTAAAATATAGTCTTCGCCAATGTCAACGGAAGTATAATAGGGCAAAACAAATGTCGCACAATGTCATTTAAATGCATGAGATAATTCGCTTGTGATAATTAAATTTATCACAAAGTCATAATCCCATATATGCTTGTTTTAAATAGTAACCTTTATAGGTTGCTACAGAGTGAGTAAAATCCTTTCATTTTCGGACCTTCTATATTTCTAAAATGAATCCGTTATTTTTCTTACTCATTCTGTAGGTGCTTATAAAGGTAGTATGAGGAATTTAAATGGAGTGTTTAAATTGATAATAGTAATTAAAACAATACCGCCAACAATAAATAAATACATAGGAAGAAGTAATATATTTCAATATCAAAATGATAAAAAGAAAGTTCATAAAGCAATTGTTTTGGAAACCGCTGGAATAAATCCAAAAATAAAAAAGTGTAATATGAAGGTAACTTATTATTTCCAGGATAAAAGAAGAAGAGATCCTGGGAATTATGACAAGATGCTGCTTGATTCACTAGTTGAGGCAAACATTATTGAAGATGATAATTATACAGTAATTCAAGAATATACAACAGTAGGAAAAGTTGATTCAAAAAAACCTAGAGTTGAAATTGAAATTCAACCATTATAAGAAAGGAAAAGGGATATGGCTTATATAAGTAAATATGATATTACAACAACTACTTTTATGAATAAAAAATATAAAAATTTTAATGTTAATTTTCGCAATTATGATGATTATTTAATTTGGCTATATTATACATTTTCAAAAAAGAATGATATAAAATATTACAACCAATTAGAAGATGATTTTATTGAATATTCAAAATGGCAAATAGAAAATTTAAATTTTTGCCAAAAGGTGCAAGAATGAAAAAAAATGAAAAATTGTCAGATATTCAAAGAAAAAAAATTAGCAGTGCAGTAACAAAAAGCAAAGATAATGAAAAGGTTTCTAAACAAAAAATAATTCAGAGAATACAAAAAGAAAGCAAAGAACAATTTTATCCTGCCTTAAAGAAAAAGATGGAAGAAACCACAAATTATATTATAAAATTGTTAGAAAAAGATGGTGAAGAAAAAATTAGTAATATACAAATCATGTCATTAATTGCTAGAAGTAGTTTGATAAACATAGCGGTTGCCAATAATATGATTTATACACCACAAGAAATATTAGCAGGGTTTAATTTGTATTTGGAAATGATAAATAAGATTAACGAGATAAAAAAATTTCCACCAACAATTGAAAGTTTTACAACATTTTTAGGAATAAGTAGGGTAACTTATAATAATTGGTTAATTGATGCAGAAAAAAGAAGTGTGATGGAATATATTCATTCATATTTGTTGGGGGTTTTAGCAACTGGTGGATTAACTGGTGAGTTAAAAGAAATATCTAGTATGTTTTTACAAAAAACAATGGGAAAAGTTGAACAACAACAACCAGTCATGATTAAACACGAAATAAGAAATAATTTAGATGATATTCAAAATCAGTTGAAAGCATTAAAAAAAGATAAAATAATTGAAGTAGAGTATATTGAACAAGAAAAAGAGACTTGATAGTCTCTTATTTTCTTTTCGTTGCCAATTTGCACAATGATACCCAAAATCCAAGTATTCCACCCAATAAAGTGAATGACAGTTTTGATGAACTGTTTTTTTCTCTTTTTAAAAAAGTAGAACTGAATAAAAATATAATGCCAATTAATATTAACATTTTATTTCTTCCTTTAATTTTGTTAGTAAAAAATTATAATCTTTAGAATTATATTTTTCATAAACTTGATTGATATCGGCATAAAATGTTGCTTTAGGGTATCCAAGTATAATACAAGCTTTATTTTGACCAACATTATTTTCAATCATATATTCTAAAACTTTAATAAAAGTATATATATTTGTTTCTTTGTTTCTAGGTCTTCCAAGTGTTTTTCCTGCAATTTTTACTTTTTCTAAACCGCCTTTTGTTGTTTTTCTTACTTCTTCTATTTTTTTACAAGAAGCATATAAAACACCTATAAATACCAATTCTTGCATAAATTTTTTTTCTATGGTCATTTCTTTTTCTTTTTCGTTTGGTAGAGTAGCACATAATAAATCGTGATCCATCACTAGAATGTTTATATTGTCTTGTTTTAACTTATACCATTCATCTTTAACTTCATCCCAATTTCTTCCTAATCTTGAAACTTCTGGAAGAAGTATATAATCTTTTTCTAACATTTTATTTCTTACTGCGTTATATGAATCACGATTAAGTTTTTTTCCTGTGTATATATCGCAATAGATGTTACATATTGGAATGGTTAAGTTTTTTGACTTTAACCATTCATATGCTTCTAGGATTTGCCTTCCAAAATCTTGACTTTCAGTTGATATTCTAAAGTATAGATATAAATTACATTTATAATTATTATAAAACACATTATCTGAAGTAAATATGTCATTTATATCATCATATTTTTTTTCTTTTAATGTGTTTATAAATTCTTCAATTTTTTTAATCATTAATAGATGTTTTAACTACTTGATTTTGATTTTAAAAATGTAATTCTATCTGCTATAACTGAAATGGTTTTATCTTCAAATGATTGCAATCTACCTTTAACACCAACCACATCACCTTCATACAAATACTCAATAGAGTTACTAAAAACAGCACTCCATAACTTACAAGGAATAAAGTCAGTTTCATATATTCCTTCTGCGTTTTTAAAGTTTCTAGTTACTGCAAGTGTTAATTCTGCAGTATTTTTTGTTTTATCAATATTTATTTCGGTAATTCTTCCTACCATTATTACATTATTCATTATCATATTCCTTCTTTCTTTTAATAATTCACGCATCCTAGTAAATATGCATAACCATATTTACCAGTAATGCAAATTGCTTTGTCATCCTTTTCTGATATAAAATATCCAGCATTGTTATTTTGACAAATCAATTTTTTTATTTTGTTTATTCTTTTTATATCAAAACGTGTTGATAAATTTTTAATTTGTATTAATTCTTTATTTTTATCTTGAATTATTTCATCCAAAATAATAGCTTTATTGCAAAATTCATTGTTTTTAAATGTTATTAAAAAGTTGTTTAATGTGTTTGTTAAAATGTCATTATTACTTGCATTAATATCTAAACTATTTAATCTTTTTCTTGATACATTATCACATTTATTGAGTGCTATTATACTATAGCCATCACTTAAAATAATTGTACTATCTGAAGTTGGTATTTTAAAATATGCTTGCAAGTCTGCTTTTTTGCTTTCGGTCGAGCTTTTTAAATAACTTTTAATATGTTTGTTATATGTTTTCATTTTTTCCTTTCTTATTGTTCAATATAGCACTTTTTTAGTAAGTCCCATTTATTGAAATCTTCATTATTTAATATTTCATCCTTATATTCAACTGCTTTATCGCATATATAACCTAAATCAAGTTTATTTTCATCCTTCATATAGGCACTATATATTACTGAAATTAAGCATTCAATATGTTTATTATGTTTAAATTCTTCTGCATTGTTAAATTCATCATTACATTGTAAATAATAATAAATTATTAAAAATGTCATATCATATTTATGTGCTTTTATTATTTCCTTATATTTTTTGAAATTCATATTTTTCCCCCTTTAATTCCATTCAGTCCAATAGCAATCACCATTGCCATTGTCATATAATTCTTGATATTCTTCATCAGTATAATTGTTATAAAGACAAGTATCAGAACAATATATTTCCATTCCATTGTCTATACAATAGCCGGAAGTTATAACTGCTCCGCAGTCATCACAAATTCTAAATTCTTTGTTTTCATCAGCTAATTGTCTTTTTTTTAAGTTGTTAAATAAACTAGTTAAGGCATCAATGTCTTCAATTCTAAAGTTAAAACTATCATATAATTCGCCATTAACTTTTAATTTAACATTAAATGTTTTTTTATTCATACATCCACCCAAACTCTTCCACAAAATATCTAAAATGTGTATTATTTCCTATGTGATAAAAAGTTTTATTAACTTTTATGGATGCATAATTGCCATTGTTTATACATTCGCTTAAGATTGAAAAAGTATTTTTATAATCAAGCTGTTCATACTCTCCATAGAGAGAGAAGGGCTTGCGATATAACTTTATATCAAACAATAAATCACCCTTCATTATCTATTCACCCAATAACCGCGAACATAGATTTTGTCTTTGTATCTTTTATAATAATTTTTTAATCTTTGTAAATATTTTTCGCTTACTTCATCATCTAAAGCTAAAATTACTTTTTCTTCTTCATCTGTTAAATGTCTAATAAAAGTATTTTCAGTGACTGCATAACTATAGCCATTTTGTGAGCATCTAACACAATTAAATGGATTTTCGCTTTTATAATATGGGTTATACATAAAAGTTTTTAGTCCATTTTTTTCTTTTATTGTATTTAATTGTCGCATATTATAATTTATAAATAATTCTTCTGTTAGCTCTGGAAGTGGTTGTTCATCATCAAACCATAAATCCTTATTAATACATGGGCTTTCATATTCAAAAACTATAATATAATTATCTTGAGTTTTAAATAAATCATATTTTTTCATTAACTCGTTAAAGTGTTTTAAATCTCTTTTTTCTAAATCTATAATATAATTGTTATACCATAAAGTATTCATGATATTCTTTTTTTCTTCTAAATTTTCAATTTTAATCATTATTTCCATTCCTTTCTTAAAATCAATAACTTGACTTTTTTAAATTTTTAATTTAGAATGGAATATGCAAAGAGGGCACAGCTCGCTTTGTGTTGTTTGGTTTATTGCTTATACTTTGAACGGGTAGGCATTAAACCTTTTTTATTGGCTTTTATTATCATTTTATCACTTCCTTTCTTTAGTGAATTTTCACTAGGAAGCGAGCCAGCTTTTTTTTGTATATTCCTTATAATATATAATTAATCATTTTCTTTATATATTACATAAATATTATATCAAAAATAAGCCGATTTTTCAAGCAAAAAAGCCCGAAAATACGGGCAAAAATGGCATTTTTAGCATCTGAAAATAAGCTGTTTTTTTAATGATTTTTTTATGTTTTTTTATTTGATTTTTAATTTATTTTTTATTATTAAAAGTAACAGAAGTTTACTTTTTTTTATGCCCTAAAAAGAGAATATTTTTTTATTTATTTTATGTTGTTTTAATTTGATTATTTTAAATCTTTAGTTATTTAAAATAAGGCCGATTTTTTGGCTTATTTCCTTATCTCAAAAACGACCGTTTACGAGTTGACACCCCGAACCCTATCAGAACAAGCACCCACCGGCTCTACTTACTCCTGGAAATTTATAAAAAAAGTAAAAAGGCACTTTTAATATGTCGCACAATGTCGCAATCAATTATGTTATAAAGAAAATAGTTAGCAGTTAATAAAATGTTTTAACTTTTAGAATAGATAATTAACTGTTAAAAAAATATTTGAGAAAGGCCAGGGATTAACAGGGAAAAAACTGATTATTTTCAAGTATCACAAAATGTACTGAATGGTCTTATTTGGTAACTGTAATGATACCAAATATTATAAAAAGGAGTAATAGGTGAGAAATGAAGTATTTAGTTGATGAATATGGTGAAATATTAGAAGAAATTAGAGATGGCGAAAGATATGCTGTTCTTGATGTTGGCGATATGATCTTGAGAAGAAATAGTTTGCGTAGTTATAAAGAAAAAACAGCAAATATAAAAATAGATTATCCATATATTAAGTTGAATACTAGCATTGCATTTGAGTATTTTAAAAAGTATTCATTATTATCTTATTTGTGTTGCCATGTTGGTTATATGGACAATGTTTGTAGATATGATAATGGAAAGATAATAACATTTAATTCATTAGTTAATAAATTAAAAATTTCAAAAACAACATTAAGCAGGCAAATTAAGGAAATGGTCAAAGATGATTTAATTCATAAAATCAAAATAGAAAACAAGAATGCTTATATGGTTAATCCTTGTTTGTGTATGTACGGTCAAAGTATATTAAAAAGTACATATTTAGATTTTAAAAGTTCGCCATTAACAAAATATGTAAATATTAAAGGAGCTGTAAATGAATTATAAATATAATGATTCTGAAATAGTTGAAAATTTATATCCGCTATGGAATATGGTAACTCAATATAAATTGTTATATGAATATTGGAAAAATAATCATAGTAAAAAGATAAAAAGTGAACAAGAAATAAGAGAAAGGTTAGAATATATCAAAAAAAATCCAAATGTAAAACAATTAAGTGAATTTGAAACATTATTGTGGATACTTAATGATATAGAAGAGGTTAATAATGAAACTTACTAAAAGACAAAAAATAATTTTAGAAGCAATAGATTATTTTATTCAAGAAAATGGTTATAGTCCTACTTATAATGAAATCGCTAATCTAATAGGTGCAAACAATATAAGTTCTATTTTTGGTATATGTTTAAAACTTGAAATAAAAGGTTACATTTCTACCGAAAAAGGAAAATCAAGAACCATAAGAATATTAAAGACAATTTAGTGGTGTAAAATATGATTAATGTTATTGATTATATAAAATTGGTTCTCAAGAAGAAAAAATGGTCACAAAAAACACTTTGTGATGAGTTAAATAAAATTGAGTTAAAAATAGGGGATAAAAAAACTAATAAACAAAATATTTCTAATTATTTTAATGGACAAGTTGGAGTTAGTCCAAAAACATTAATGAAATACGAAAAAGCATTAGGTCTAGTGCCTGATACTTTATTAAAAATGGTACAAAAACCTGTTACAAAAGATAGCCAAAAAGAACTCAAAGAATTTAAGAAAAAAATGGAAAATATATAAGAAAGAGGAATGGGAAAATGGAAATTATTTATGTAGAAGAAAATGGAAAGTTATTTGGTTCAACAAAAGCATTAGGGATTGGCAAAAGACAGCCAGAACTAATTTATGGAAAGCAAGCGAGAAGATTAAGAGAAACTGCTGGATTAACAATTGATGAACTTGCGAATGAATTTAAAATGAAATCTGTTGATTTAGAAAGATTAGAAAATCAAAGACAAGCATTAACAGAAAAAATATTTGAAAAATATTCTAAAAAATTTGATGTAAAAAAAGAATATTTCTTTGAAACTGATTTAGAAACATTACTTTTAACTGCTGAAGGACATGTAATAAAAAACTTTAAAAGTGGTGCAGAATGTCTAAATGAATTTAATAAGTTAAAAGAACAATATTTTGAATGTTTAAACAATAAAACAAAATTAATAATTGATTATACAAAATAAAATTAAAAGTAGCACTCTCAAAGGGAAATAGAAATGAGAGTGTTTTTATGTCTTTAAAAGTAGGCGACAAAATTGAAATAAAAAAGAAAACAACTTCATTGGAAGAAACATTTTCAGAAATTTTATTAGTTTTACAAAGTAAAATAAATGAGTTGGAAAAAATAAAGTGGTGTGATAATATTTTTACTGTTTTAGAAAACATTTATAACACTGATGAATTTAAAGCGGTAAGTATAGCAAAGAAAAACTTGATTCCGATATTAGAAAAGTTAATAGAAAATAGCAGCATTGATAATATGTCAGCATTTTTTGATTTTTATAAAAAAACATATTGTTTTTGCGCTAGGCGAGATTTTGAATGTTTTGTTGATTATATAGAATGGAATCAACCAAAGAAAGTTCTAGCTAACAGAAGAAAAGTATTAGCACCATATGTTAGTGCACTAAATCGTATAGCTTTTGATGATGAATTACAATATTTAGTAGTTTCTTATAGTCCATCAATGGGGAAATCCTATTTGGCTACATTATGGACTGCGTGGGCATATGGGATAAGTATTGATAATTCAATTATCAGAATGTCGTATTCTGAAGAATTAGTATTAGGATTTAGTAGAACTGCTAAAAGTATTATTAGTAGCCCAGAATTTTCAGAAATATTTGAAAATTTTAAAAGTTATGCTGGCAAACCATTTGAAGTTGAAAGAGAATCGGATTGGAAAATAAAAAATGCATGTGTTCCAAAATCAAATCATATAGCAAGAACTCGTAATGGTTCAACAACAGGTGAAAGAGCAAACTTTGCGATTATATTTGATGATATGACTAAAGGAGCAGAAGAAGCAAATAGCGAATCAGTACATAAAAATATTTATGATAAATGGCTTACTGAATGGTGGAACAGAAGAGATGGACATAAATGTAAATTTATTTTTGTTGGAACTCAATGGTGTCCTGAAGATATTTTGAATAGAATAATTGAAGATAGAAATAAAATTTCTGAATTAATTCAAACTAAAAATCCTTATGTTATGGAAAGCAAAGATAAATCTACTATTGTTATTAGAATACCAATGCTTGATAAAGAACACAAAACAACTTGTCCGGAAGTATATTCTCAAGATGTTGCAGAACAAATAGAGTTAAATACAGATCCGTTTCTTTTTAGTTGTGTTTATCAGCAAGAGCCGATTGCTCCGACTGGAAGAGAATTTGCCTGGGAATGTATTAGAACATATAAAGAAGAGCCAAAAGATAAATTAACAAATAATTCAATGGCTACATTAGATACAGCAAGAAAAGGAAGAGATAATGTTTCTATGCCAATTTTTAAAAATGATAATAACGGAAATCATTATTTGATAGATGCTATTTACAAGCAAAAACCAATGGATGATTTGTATGATGAAATTATTGAAAAAATAGATATAAATAAAATTACAACTTTAGTTATTGAAAATAACATAGATACATCATTAAAAAGATTGTTAGAAGAAAAATTACACAAGAAAAATATTCTATGGTGTACTATTATAGAAAAATTTAATACAGTAAAAAAAGAAGAAAGAATCAAAAATAATCGTGGCATTGTTCAAAAACAAATTATTTTTCCAGATAAATCTATTATAAAACCGAATACAGATATTGGTAAAATGATGGATAATATAACGAAATATTCATTTGATAAACCAAATTTGCATGATGATGGTGTAGATGCTGTCTGCATGTATGCAAGCGAAATAATTATGGGTAAAAGTAGTTTGGCAAAACCGAAAGCTATTAAAAGAACTTTTTAAAGTGAATATTTATTCACTTTTTTATATTGAAATCTAGTTGCTTTTATTTATAAATGATATACCAGTTATGAAGGGCTGAGGTTTTTCCCTGGTAGGCCCTTTAGTGCTACACGGGAGCATAACCGTAATTAAAAATTATTGTTGTGTTCCTTTTTTGTTTATTGTTTTGGAATCCGATAACGAAAGTGGTGAAAAAATGTCAGAAAACAGTAATGAAGAAACAATTTTAGAAAATGAAAGTGATGCTGTAAATGCTACTATACCTACGGATGTTCCAATAGTAAAATTTGGCCCAGAAGAAGCAAGATTGTTCGGAAGAAAAATAATCTATGCGGATTATTTACCTGATGAAATGAACGAACTGACTATTTCTAAAATTTTAAATGATGTTTTTTATATCCATTTGCATAATTCAAATGAAATAGATTATTTAGAAAAATATTATAAGGGTTATCAACCTATTATAGGAAAAGTAAAAGACATTAGACCGAATATTAATAATATTGTTGTTGAAAACAATGCATATTTTGTTACTGAATTTAAGAAAAGTTATGTTTTTGGTGAACCAATTCAATATGTTCAAAGAGGCGATGTAGCGAATGAAGAAGTTAGTGCTTTAAATAGTTATATGTTGTCTGAAGATAAATATCCAAAAGATACAGAATTGGCAGAGAGTTTATATGTGTCTGGTATTGCACACAGGTTAGTGTTACCAAACATCAATGAAGACAGCCCGTTTGAAATAGATAATTTGGATAGTAAGTACACATTTATTGTCTATTCAAGCTATTTGCCACACGAAAAACTATTTGGCTGCACTTATACAAAAGGAGTTAAAGATAGTTCAATAAAAGGAAGTATATATACAAAAAATGCTTATTTTACTTTCAATACAAATCATTTTGCAAATTCATTTGTGGTGGAATTTAAACAATGGCATATTTTGGGGGATATTCCAATTTTTGAATACTATTTAAACAAATCAAGATTGGGAATTATAGAAGTTATTATGGATATTTTAAATCAATTAAATAGAGTAACTTCTGATGAAATAGATGGTTTAGAACAATATGTTCAGAGTTTGTTGGTTTTTGTTAATCAAGATATTGATAAGGAAGATTTTGAAGGACTATTGGATTTAGGGGCAATAAAAATTGCGACTGGTGATCCCAGTAGGCCAGCAGATTTAAAATTATTGTCTAATAACATAGATCATTCTAATACAAAGGTTTTACATGATAGGTTATTCAATGCTGCCTTAAATATTGTTGGCATTCCTAAAAATAGCGACAAAGCTTCTGGTGGCGATACCGGTCAAGCAAGACTATTAGGCGAAGGATGGACAATGGCTGATGAAAGAGCCAAACAGGATGAAATGGCATTTAAGAGATGTTCTAAACCAGAATTGAACTTAATATTAAAAATTTGTAAATTAGCTCCAAAAAGTCTTATCAAGTTATTAACCCCTAAAGATGTAGAAATAAAATTTACCAGAAATAAATCTGATAATTTCCTTGTTAAATCGCAAGGGCTAATGAATCAAATTCAGTCAGGAATTTCCCCAGATGTAGCAATGACTACTAGTGGATTATATAGTGATACGAATGAAGCATTTAATAAATCTATGGAATTTTATGGTGGTGTTGAAAATTGGGTGAAATTATTTATAGAAAAAGCTAATAAACAATTAAATCAAAATCAAAAAGAAAATGATTCTGATGTATAGTCATTACCTTTATAGGTAGTGCACTGAATATTCAATTAGTATTTAGTGCAGTGCTTATGAAGGCACAAAAATGCTTATCATACAAAGCATAAATGTATGACACTCAACAGTTGAGGTGTGACAACTATAAAAACATAAGAGTGGGAAAGGAAAAGTCAATGGATGAAGTCATATCAAGTGTTTTAAGTAATGAAACCTTGACAACGAATGAAGAAAGGGTAGAAGCAATAAAGAAAGGACTTGCTACTGTAGTAATTCCAAAAGATAAGTTTAATGCTCAATCTACAAAATTACAAAATACAGAAGGGGAGTTAGCATCTTTAAAAATTGAGTATGAAGATTATAAAAAATCTAAAATGACTGAAGATGAAAAAAAAGAAGCTAGAGAAAAAGAATTTGCAGAAAAAGAAAAAGCAAATAATATTAGAGAAAGTGAATTGGCAGTAAAAAGTTTATTATTAGATAATGGAATAAAAATCACTGATGATGATAAAGAGTTAAAAGAAACTTTGGAAAATATTATAGGCGAAGATGTAAATAAATCTCTTAAATTAGCTAGTAGTTTTATATCGTTGTTAAATAAAACAAAAACAACAGCCGAACAAGAAACAACTACTAAATTATTGAATAACACTCCAAAACCAGTTGGCGGAGCCAATAGTTCTTCAGCAGTTTCTACTATAGAAACTTTGACTAAAGATTTAGATGAGGCAATAAAATCAAAAGATGTTGTTAAGCAAACTCAATTGATGACTCGCATATTTCAAGAAAAACAAAAATTAAAAATGTAATTATATGGTGGCACTTTATAAGGGAAATAGAAATTATGAGGTGAAATATAATTATGACAGGAAATGAAACTGTTCAATCATATAGTGTTCCAAATTATTCAGGATTACTATATAACAAAGCAAATACAAAAACACCTTTCTTAAATATGATAAGTGGAAAGGTAAAATATACAAATTCTGTTGAGTTCGTATGTGGCCAATATTATTCAAGCGAAGAAGGTGAAATACCTTCTATAAGTGAAACTGCATCGCTAACAGCACCAGCAGCGTCTTTTGTAACAAGAAAACAATTAACAAATGTTACACAAATTTTTATGGAAAGTGTTGCTATTAGTTATGCAAAACAATCAAATATGGCAACTTTAAGTGGAATTAATGTTGCAGGTCAAACTGCTAACCCACAAAATGAGTTAGATTTCCAAGTTGCAAGAAAAATGGAAAAAATTAAAAGAAGTATTGAAAAAGCATTCATTCAAGGAACTTATAGCAAAGCTACAAATGATACTACAGTTAATAAAACTAGAGGTATGGTTCAAGCTATAAGCACTAATGTAATAGCTGCAGAAGGTAAAACTTTAGATTTATGGTTATTAAATGATTTAATACAAAAAATTTCTGATAATCAAGGCGAAATAAATAATTTAGTTATTTTACTAAATTCAGTAAATTTACTTCAATTAACAGGTAATGCAGTTGAAATGGGTGTTCCGGTAGGTGCAGCATACTATTCAACATATGGAATCCAAGTTACAGATTTAATATTACCGGTTGGTACAACTGTAAAATTGGCTTTAGGTGAATTTATTCCAGAAGGTGTTGCATTAGCGGTAAATCTTGATGTTATTGGTCCAGTTGAACAACCTGTTCCAGAAAAAGGAAATTTCTTTTTAGAAGAATTATCAAAAACTGGTGCAGGAACAAAATACCAAATTTTTGGACAAATTGGTTTAGATCATGGTCCAGAATGGTATCATGGAAAATTAACAGGTTTATCAACTGTATTCACTAAACCAGAAGGATTAAAAGTTAATGTTGTAAATCAATCAACAGAAACGCCATCTGTTGATGAAACTGAAGAATAATTAAATAAAATTAGGAGGATATATGGATAAAAATAGTATGTTGCAAAAAATGAGAATAGAAATATTAAAAAACTCTCAAGACACATCAAATGATGATTTGTTTTCACAGTTATTAGATGATGCTGAAGCAATAGCTTTAAATCTTATATATCCTTTTAATAATACAAAAATAGCATTGGATAATAGTTTTAGATTGAAAAGTTGGCAAGTTAGGTGTGCTATTGAACTATATTGGAAAATCGGTAAGACAGGAATCCAATCTTATAGTGAAAATGGTTTATCGGTTACATTTTTAGGCCAGTTAATCAGCATAGACTTAAAAAATGAATTGTTGCCTAAAGCGGGTGCTATCAAATGATAACTGATATTATTGTTAATCCAGATGATTGGAAAAAAGAATGTTTTATAGCCAGTAAATTAAATGTATTATTAGATGATGAAGGAAATGAAGTTGTTGAGTATGGTGTACCAACTAAATATTACTTTAATTATCAACCAGTCAGTTCTTCTGCAGATATAGCGGAGTTTGGTGAAAATTCCAAAATTATGCAAAAGGCAGTAATACCAATTAAATATAAAAATATGTTTAAAGAATTTGATGTTGCATATTTGAATGGACAAAATCCTAATGGTGAGAAATCTAATGGTGATAATGCAAACTATCGCTTAATGCCGCCAAGAGTTGGTAATTCAGTAATAATTATATTTTTTGAAAAAATAATAGGAAAGTAGGTTGTAGAATGTATAAATTTACTAATGGATTAATCGTATTTGATAAAAAAACGGCTGATGATTTTGTGAAAGCAGGATATAAGTTGTTAAGTAAGCAAAATGCTGTAAAGGTTGAAGAAAAAAATGAAAACAGTATTGAATATAAGTCTATCACAGAAGAGTATAAGCGAAGCAAAAAAGAAACTAAATAAATATAAACAAGGATATACTGAAGGAATTAAACTAGGGGTGAAAGCTGCTACAGAGGCATTGTATCAGAGAATTATTGAATATTGTGAACGAGCAAATATAGTGAACGATATTTCTGGTGTACATATTGATTTTGATGAAAATACTAATGTTGGCAGAGTATGGACAAATAATATAGTAATAATTTTTAATGAAATGGGTACAGGAGTAGTTGGATCTAAAAATCCACATCCAAGTTCTTCAAATGAATTTAAAAGTTGGAAATATGATGTGAATGAACATGGCGAAAAAGGTTGGTTGTATCCAAAAGAAGATGGAACTTATGGTTGGACAAAAGGTCTGCCTAGTAAGCATATGTTCTATGATGCATTTAATGATATAAAAGATGAATTATCAGATTATATTGAAGTAGAGTTGAGAAAGACAATAGGTGATTTATATTGATAGTAGAAAATGTATTTGAAAAAATAATATACCCTCAATTGAAGGAATATGTTGAAAAAAAATCAATATATCATCCGCAAATTACAAAAAGATTTCCACAAGAAAGCAAAATATTTCCAATAGTACCAATAAAATTATTGCCAGTTAAAAATAAATATAATAATTTGTCTTATAATGAAGAAACTTATAGTTTTGGAATTTCTATAGAAATATATACGATTGATTTAAATGTAGAAGGAAAAAAGGTTTCTAAAAGAACAATTTGTAATGAAATATCAAATACTATTATTGAATATTTTAAAAACAATTTCCATGTTACTATTAATCATCAACTAGATGTTCCTAATATAGATTCAAATGTTCAAAGAAACATTGTAACAATAGAGGGAATACTAGATACTAAATTTGGTCAAGATAAATTAGTTATTTATCCAAAATAAAGTGTAGCATTTTAATTCCAGGGATTTGCATAAGAGGAGGAATTAAAAATGCAAGGAATGATTGATTTAGGAATTGAAATCAGAGTAAAAACAACAGAGGAAACAAAATATCCTGCTGCTAAACTTGTTGCGGTAAAAGGAATGCCAGCAACTGGCCAAGCAGGTGGAAATGTTGAAATTACAACATCAAGTGATGCAGTAAAAGTGTATGTAGCAGATAGACCAGATACTGGTGATATGGATTTCACTTATAACTATACTGATGCAAACCTAACTGCAGTTAGAGAAGTATGTGATAATGAAATTAGAGATATTTTAATTAAATTACCAGATGGAACAGGTGTTGAATATCGTGGAACATTACAAACTTGGATAAATGAAGTTTCAGTTGGTAGTGCAATTGAGTGTACTTTACATACAGTTCCGAATGTTGCACCAAGCTATTTAACTGTTGCTGAAGTTTCTTCAAAAATAACAGCATAAAAAAACATAGAAAGGGAAAAAAATGAGAAAATTAAAACTAAAAATAAATGACAAGGATTTTGATTTATCTTTAAATAGAGCTGCAATAAGATGGCTAGAAGCAAATGGATTTGTTATTGAAGAATTTGATAAAAAACCAGTAACTTATTATGATTTGTTATGGTATAGCTTATTTATAGAAAATCATCCCGAAGTTAATCCTAGTTTATCTATAAAACTTATGGATGCATACAAAAAAAGTGGGAAAAGTGTTGGGAATGTTATTAGATTTGCCATAGAAGAATATACATCTTTTATGAATGCCCTATCCGATACAGACTTGACAGCGAACGATCTGGAAATTATGGAAATTTAGATAGCCAAGAGGATAGCAAGAAATATAAAAACTTAACAGATTGGTTTTGTGATTTATTGCCAATGGCGATCATTTACGGTATGTCTGTGAAAGAGTTTTGGGAAGATTCCCCAGACTTATTCTGGGCATACCGTTTTTCATATTTTGAAAGAGTCAAAATAGAACAAAAAATTTTTAATGGTAATGCGTGGTTACAAGGGGCATATATATATGAAAGTGTATCGGTTGCATTAAATAATTCATTTAGTAAACAAAAACGAGATTATTCTAAAGTACCATATGGCTTTGAAAAAAATGAATTAGAAAATTTGAAAAATCAAAGTGATGCAACTGTAGCCAAGCTAAAGAATAGAGTTTTAGAAATTCAAAATTTATTTAAGAGTAGCACTACTAATCAGGGTTAAACCTAAAAGGTGGTGAAAAAATGAATGAACAAACATTAGAAGCTCAAGTAAAAGTTAAATCTCAAGAAATGATATCAGCTTTAAATTCTTTGATAAATAAATTAACTAGTGTAGAAACTAGAGTCGGTAGTATTGAAAAAACATTAAATAATGGAACAATTAAAACTACTATAACGAATATCAAACAACTTAATACTGCAACAGATGAAGCTTCAACATCTGCAAATAAATTAAAAACAGCGTTATCTTTAGGTGGTAGTTTTATTGCTTTTAGACAATTATCTAATTTCGTTAATAATGCTATATCTGAATCAATTGATTATACTGAACAATTAAATTTATTTAATGTTACATTTAATAATATAAAAAAAGATGGTATTCAACTTTTTTCAGAACTAGGTGCAGCAGCAACTCGTTTTCAGTATAAATTGAATGAAGCTTTTGGCACTTCAAAAACAGAAACATTGTATATGCAAGGTATATTTCAAGGAATGGGTGAAGCAGTAGGTATAGCGGATAATTATTCTGCAATAATGTCAGAAACTATGACAAAATTAACTTATGATTTAGCTTCTTTATATAATAAATCAGAAAGTACTACAGCAGAAGCATTGAGAGCTGGTGTTTATGCCGCCCAAACAAAACCTTTAAGAAGTTATGGGATAGATGTAACGCAAAATTCATTGCAGCCAATTTTGGTTGATTTGGGAATAACTGATAGATCTTTAAAAAATATGTCGCAAGCAGAAAAAGAAATTTTAAGATATTTGGCTACATTAAGACAAGCAAAAAATGCAATGGGTGATTTTGCTAATACAATTGAATCACCGGCAAACCAATTGAAAGTATTTAAGCAACAATTGGTAGAAACAAAAGTTGCAGTTTCTAGTTTGTTTATAGGTGTTTATAGCGATATTTTACCTTATGCCAACGCATTTTTAATGGTTATTAAAGAAATTTCTAAAGCAATAGCATCTATATTTAACATTGAATTAACTGATTATAATAGTGGAATTGCTTCATATTCAGATATGTTTGAAGATACTGAAGAAAATGCAAATAATGCAAATAAAGCAATAGCAAAATTAAAAAAACAAACTTTTGGTTGGGATGAAATTCACAATATAACAGAAAATTCATCATCTGGTGCAAATATAGATAGTTTTGGAGTAGATAGTAGATTATTAGATGCGATAAAAGGTTATGATAACGGAATGGATAAAGTTAGAATGAAAGCAGCCGAAATTCGTGACAAGTGGATGGATATTCTCGGATTTAAAAAAGAAATTGATCCATTAACTGGGGAAATAAATTTTAAATATCTTGGAATTGAAAATACATTAGTAGGAATATTAAAAGGTTTTTCTAGTTTATCAACTGTTGGAAAGTTACTTATGGGTATAGGCCTAATTGGATTTTCATCAAATTTATTGAAAATTGGGAACAAAATTTACAAACTTATTGGTGGCAGTGGTATAACGAAAGTGTTAAAAAATTTAATCTCACCAACAAAAAGTTTTGTTTCATTAATTGGCGAAGCAACAATAAAAGGTGGAAATTTGTCCAAAACAATTCTAGAAGCATCAAAACTATTAAATTTTTCAGAGACATTGGGTGTTATTGGATTTGGAATAACTGGTTTAGGAATCAGTTTGGATGTAATGTCATCTTCTACGAAAAATGCTGCTGAAAATGGCTGGAATTTAAGTAATTCGTTAAGTTCTGTAGGCAGTGAAGTTGGTGCGATTGCGAGTGGAGCATTAGTTGGTTCTGTATTTGGGCCATTAGGCGCTGCAATAGGGGCGGCTGCTGGTGGAGTTGTTGGTTTAGTTGATGGTTTGATTACATACGGAATAACTGTAGAAGAAATAAAAAAATATAATGACTTTTTTGATGAACAAGGCATTTCAATTCAAAATGTCAGTGATAAAATGTCAGCACTAATTGAAAATGTTGGAAATGTTGGCGAAGGATTAGATGTATATAAAGAAGCATATGAAAATTCTAAAGTAGCTGTGGACAATGCAAAAGAATCATTAAGATTATTTGTTGGTGAATTGGATTTACAAGATGAAGCTATTTCAAAAGCTCAAATAAATACTTTAGAAACAAAATATAATGATGTTAAATCTGCGACTCATGATGCCTATGATGCATCAAGAGAATATACAGCACAATTGATTACCGCATATTCTAATACTACAGAAGAATCAAAAAAAGCCGCCGCATCTCAAATTGCAGACATAAAAGCATTATCATTGGCTCAAGAAGGTTATGAATTAGAATATATTGAAAGATTGAAGGAATTAACTGTTAAACAATATAATGGTGAATTAAGTGCATCTGCATATAAAGATGAAGTTCACAAATTGGATATTGCTTTTGGTAAGGTTGCTGATGATACACTTCCTAATTTGGATTATGCTATTTCTAATTTTGGAAATGCATTAAAAGACATAAACTGGGAAAGTCCTGATAAAGCAAAAGAATCTATCAAAAAAGTTCAAGAACAATTTAATTTAACAACAGCAGAGTTAGAAAGCAAAAAAGAAAATGTTAATAATTACTTTGATGGTTTAATTAAAGAACAACAAACAATTGTAGATAATTTTGAAAAAATGCAATTGACTAATCCTTTAACAGAAGATCAATTAGCCCAATTAGAAACAGCAAAAAATTTATTAAGTAATTATTCTACAGCAAAAAAAGATGCAATTAATAGTATAGATTCAGCAATAGAAACTATAACAGGAAATTACAAAGGTTATTTATCAAGATTGTATGCTGATTTAGTAGTTAGTGGAAATGATACTTCATCAAAGTTCAAAGATGTAACAAATTTAATTACTACTGATTTAAATAAACTAAAATCAATAGATATGACTGGTTTTGGAAAAGATTTATTTGATGGAATGATTAAAGATGTTATTAAAAATGAACCGCAAATGTTATCTACATTAGCTGAAAAATTTGAAAAATATGGAATAAATGCTGGAACTGAATTTGCAGAATCTTTAAATAATTCTTTAAATAATACTTATTTTAAAAATGCAACATATAACACTATGGATGGATTTGGATATTATGCCGCTAGTGGGCATAAGCAGGGGGTTTATAGATATCTATATAAATATGGTGCTGGCGGAAAAGAAATATCAGAATCAATAATAGAGGATACGAAAAAGTGCATGAAAATAAATTCGCCTTCAAAAGTAATGGAAGAACTTGGAATCTTTACTGCAGAGGGTTATAAAATTGGGATTGCGAGTCAAGAAGAAAGTATTATTAAAAGTATAAAATCAATGTTATCAAAAATAGAAAAAGAATTTAGTAAAGTTAATTTTAAAATTCAAATTTCTTCAAACATTGAATCATCTTTTAACTCTATTTTACAAAAATTACAATCATTTACAGATAAATTTAGAACAGGTATCAATTCAATGCTTAATGGTATGAAAACTTCATTAAACAACATTAAGATAGATACTAAAGGAAATGTAACATATACGGCTATGCCTAAAATAACTATTCCAAAATTTTCAAATGGTGGTTTTCCAGAAGATGGTTTGTTTTTTGCTAATCATAATGAGTTGGTTGGAAAATTCAACAATGGTAATACGGCAGTTGCTAATAATTTGCAAATTGAAGCTGGTATTGAAGAAGCGGCTTATAGGGGGTACTTAAGGGCTATGAATGCTAGTGGTATAAATAACAGCAAATCTATTGAACTTTATGCACATTTAGATGAAGGCATTGTAATTGATAAGATAAATCAAAAAACAAAACAAACAGGAATTTGTCCAATAGACATTCCGATAAATTAAAAGTAGCACTTTTTCCAGGGAATTATGGAAGATGGTGAAAATATGATTCAAGAATTTGTTAATGATTCTTATGTATATAAATTAGCAAGTCCAGTTTTAGTAATATCAAAAGTAAAAATTAATGGAGTAGATATTTCAAAATTTTTATCAAATGAATCAAAAATAGGATGGTACGATGTTTCAAAAAATAGCGGCCGTGATGTTACAAATGCAGATGGAACTATGATTTTGAATGTTATTAATGATAAATATAGATTAGATTTAGTAACTAGGCCATTGTTGCAAGATGAGGTTGTAGAGTTTTTTCAAGAAATAATAAAAAAACCCACAATGACAGTTGATTTTTATAACCCATTTAATGGTTTGTGGGAAACTATTGAATGTTATCGTGGCGATAGAAGTGCTCAATCTATGCTTCCATATAATACACCGATAGGACCTGTGGAATTGTATAACTCAATTTCGCAAGCGTTAATTGAATTGTAGGTGAAAGTATGGCAAGTGAAATATTTAAAGAAGAATGTAATAATAGAGCTTTCAAAAATCGCTTTGGCAGAATTATAGTCAATCCGGAAGGCGAAATATTTAGTGGTTCTGATAAATTGCAAAAATTAGTTGTAGATAGTGGTTGTTATATAAATGGTGAATTTGTTGGAAATGTTTATTCAAAAAAAGTAACAGCAGAATTTGTTGATTCAATAGGTAATATTTTTTTGAATAAAGAAGTTAATGTAGAAGTGGGTGTAAAATATGATAATAATACTACAGAATTTTTGAGTTTAGGTAAATATACAATAGATAAACCAACAGATGAAACTACTAACAATCATACTTCAATTGTGGGATATGATAATCTTTTAAATAATATTGATAAAGAATATAAATGTGGATTAGATTATTCTAATCAAATAACATTAGCAGATTTATTTTTAGATTTATGTAACAACTTAAATCTATCACCGAAATCTTTAACATTTACTAATTCAGATTTTATTATTACAAGTAATCCTTTTATGAATGGCGAAAAAAATCGTGTTGTTTTGCAATCCATTGAAAAAGTATCGTGCACATTTTCTTTAATAGATCCAATAACTAATCAATTGGAATTATGTTGGTTTAATCAGAATGAAAATCCAAGTTGTATTTTTACTAAAAAAGATTATGCAGAATTAAAAGGTGGAAAAGTTAAATACGGTCCAATCAATACATTGGTTGTAAAAAATAGTGTAATTGGGGATGAAAATATATCAAAATCTGATCAAAACAGTATAGATAATAATGGGGAACATCAATTTGTTATTAGTGAAGATTATATTTTGAATACTGCTGATAAAAGAGTTCAAGCACTAGATGCGATATGGTCAAAAATTAACGGATTTGAATATATAGATTATGAACTTACTACTTATTATGGAAAACCATTTATAAAATTAGGGAACAAAATAAGAATTTATCAAACAGATGATAGTTATTTTGATTCGTATGTTTTAAACCATATATTTACATTTGATGGTGCATTTTCCAGCATTTTAAAAGCGCAGTCTCTCACGGAACAACAAATTTCTACTAAACAGGATATTAGTCTTGGTGAACTTTTAGGAAAAACACAAATAGAGATTGATAAAGCAAACAAAAAAATTACTATGTTAGTTACTGATAACGAAAAAATTTCAAAAGAGATAGAAGCAATAAATGAATCTGTTGAAGTGTTTCGCGCCGATTTAGAAACAAATAATATAGTAATTTCAGTTGATGCAACAAACAAACCATTAAATACTAATGAATACGAAATAAAATATTCTGCGTACTATTTAGGTAAGTTAGTTTCAGTTGTTCCGACTACTGATGATAAACACACTGGCATTGAACTAACAATAGAAAATGGCAAAATTATTTTTAAAGTTGATAAAAATAATGTTATTTCAGTATTAGACAATAAATATACTTTTGTTTTCCAATACAAAAATAGCGAAGAAGAACTTTATACAATAAATCGTGTAATTTATGTTTCGTTAATAACAAAAGGTGAAACTGGCGAATCTGGTGTAAGTGTATCAATTTCAAAATCAGAAATATCTTATCAGTTAAGTAACAGTGGCACAATTGTTCCAACTGGCACATGGAACAATAGTATTCCAACTTTAACAAAGGGAATGTATTTATGGACAAAAAATTATGTGAAATATAGCGATGGTACAGAGACTAATTCATATTCTGTTTCTTATATTAGCAAAGATGGTGTTAATGGCCAAGATGGTGCTGATGGTAAGGATGGTGTTAATGGAAAAGATGGCGTTAATGGAAAAGATGGCGTTAATGGCCAAGATGGTGTTGGGATAAAAACAACGATAATAGAATACCAAAAGTCTAATAATGCGATAGATATACCAGATACATGGTTAAATGAAATTCCAGCATTAAGTTCTGGTGATTGCCTTTGGACAAAAACCACCATTAAATATTCGGACTCAACAGAATCTATTAGTTATTCGGTTGGAATGTTGGGGATGAATGGAGTTGATGGTAAAGATGGTACTAACGGAAAAGATGGTACAAATGGTATTGATGGTAAAGATGCAGCAATTCAAAGTGAAACAGCTCCTGAAGATACAAGTCAATTGTGGTTAGATATTACAACTGATGAATTAAAAAGGCATGTTAATGGTGAATGGTGTGTAATAAATGACTATTCATCAGAACTTGATAGTATTAAACAACAATTAAATGATTCTACTAAAGATCTAAACACAAAAATAGGTAATGTTAATAATGCCATAGAAGAAGTTACGACTACCTATAATTCAATGCTTACAGAAACAGCAAAAGGATGGGAAGCAAATTTAAATAAAGTTACGGAGACAGTCACGGCAAATAATGATGCTGTAAATAAAAGAATTGATGAAATAAACGATTATTTAACATATCAAATAGAAACTGTTGATGGGCGAGAAACTGGAGTATTAACAATAGGTACAAGTGATTCAGATATAAAATTAAAGCTAGTAAATAATATTGTTTATTTTGAACAAAGTGGACATAGAGTTGCCTATATTTCTAATAATAAACTCTACATTACAGATGCAGAATTTTTAAATAGTATGAGGATCGGAAATTTCAATTTTGTTCCTAGAAGTAATGGAAGTTTAGATTTTAAAAAGGCGGGTGATTAGATGGCATCATTTACAGCAACTAGTAATAGTTATGAAGGAAGAAAACTAACATTAACAATAAGTGGTAGTGGTAGTTCATCTACAAATTCAACAATATTATCATGGACATTAACTTCATCTGGAGGTACATCAAATTATTATGATGTTGGCGAAACACATATTACTATAAATGGTACAGAAGTATATTCAAAATCATTATCTAAAGTTAATACTACAAATTATAGCGCCAATGTTTTTCCTGTAAGAAAAGGTAGTACTTCTGGAACGATTGAAGTGCCGCATAATTCTGATGGTACAAAAACTATTGATATCGGATTCAGTACAAGAGTTTATTATCATACCCCAATAGAGTATGGTGGTCAAATGGTGTTAGATACAATTCCATTATCAAGTAAACCATCTGTGTCATCATCAAGTTGTGCACTTGGAAATTCAGTTACAATATATACAAATAGAGCAAGTAGTTCATTTACACATACACTTGAAACATATATAAACAACACAAGAATAGAATCTTTTTCAGGCATTGGCACAAGTAAAAGTTGGACTCCAGCGATTGCAACATATGCACCATATATAACAAATTCTGAAAGTGCAACATGTACGATTTTATGCAAAACATATAATGGTTCTACTCAAATAGGAAGCAATGAAGTTTGCAGTATATCTTTATCAGTTCCTTCTAGTGTAAAACCAACAGCAGGCATTTCTATATCTGAAGGGAACTCTGCCATTTCTTCATTAGGATGGGGTGTCTTTGTTCGTGGTAAATCTCAACTTTCTGTTCAAGTTTCTGGTTCACCAATTTATGGCAGTGCAATTAAATCATTCAATTCTACTGCTAATAATACGGCATACAATACAAGTTCATATAAAACTGGTACTTTGTATTCAAGTGGAACAGTTAAAGCAACTGTAACTGACTATCGTAATCATACATCATCAGAAGTAACAAGCAACTATACGGTTGTCAATTATGAGAATCCAGCAATCACTGATGCATCTATAGTTAGGTGTAATAGTGATGGGACTGAAAACGATAATGGCGTTTATGCAAAATATAACTTTATTGGTAGTATAAGTCCAGTAAATAATAAAAATGGATCAGAATTTAGAATAAAGTACAAAAAAAGGTCAGCAACAAGTTATAACACTTTAATAATTTCTAATGGATATACTGTTAATCAAATTGGTGTTGTAATGGCTGGTGTTACATTTGACACTAACACTAGTTATGATTTTGTATTTGAAGCCGCGGATACATTTATTGCATCCAGTATTGAAAAAATTTTGGATACTCCATTTGTGTTACAAAACTTTCACAAATCCGGAAAATCTATGGCAATAGGCAAAGTTTCAGAAGCAAGTGATAATGAACATCTTTTAGAAATTGGTATTGATACAGACTTTTCTGGAACTATAAAAAAGAATGGTGTTAATATCTTTAATTTAATTTATCCGGTCGGTGCAATATACATAAGTACAAATTCAACCAATCCAACATATTTGTTTGGTGGTAGTTGGAAACAACTGACTGATAGATTTCTCATTGGTGCAGGAAGTTCTTATTCTGTTAATTCAACTGGGGGTTCTTCATCACATACTCACTCTGGTCCAAACCATTGTCATAGTGGTCCTAATCACTGTCATAGTGGTCCAAGTCACACTCACCCGTTAGGTGATAATGGTTATGCAAAAATACATCATAATAATAGTTATTTTTGGAGTAGAGAAATAGCAACACCTGGATGGACAGATACATCAAAAATGGGAAGTATAAGTGGTAGCACGGTTAGTACAAATAATTCAAGTGGTACGGCATTAGGCGGAAATACAGATGCTGCAGGCACTGGAAATACAGGATATGCTGGAACAGGAAATACAAGTTATTCAGGAACTGGAAGTACAGGAAGTGCTTCTACAATTCCACCTTATTTAGCAGTTTATATGTGGGAAAGAACATCGTTATAAAGGAAGGTAAAAATGAAAATATTAGAATTTATAAAAAATTATTGGGTACAAATATCATTTTTGATAGGCATTGTAGCAACCCTGATTACTCAAATTTTAACTCAAAAAAAAGCAACTTTATGTTCTTTAAAAAATGATATCTTATCCATTTGGGATAAATGTAAAGAAAATCAAACGATTACTGAATATCAGTTATCGTGTTTGATAGATAGTAGCAAATTATATTTTAAATTAGGGGGTGATGGTTTTATACATGAATTAGTTGAAAGAATAAAACAATTTAAAGTGTTAGATTAAAAGGAAGGTAATGTTTAAATGAATGAAAAAGTAATAATAGCAGCAGGAATAGTTTTAATTATAATTATTGGATATGTAATTTTGAAACTATGTAATAAATTTAGAAAAAAAGTATATCAGTTATTTATTATAGCTGAAAAAAATGTACAAAAAGGCGAAAAAATGGATTATGTAATAGACAATATTTATCTATACATTCCAAAAGTAATAAGAATTTTTATAAGTAAATCATCTTTAAGATGGATTTTGCAAAAAATGTTTAATGTTGTATCAGATTTTTTAAATGATGGAAAGGTTAATGGCAAGTAAAATGAATGAAGACAAAATAATGGAAGTAATAGAACCAATTGAAATAGAAGAATGCGAGGAAATTTAATATGAGTAGAATATTTAAAAATTATCCAAATAAGATAACTCAAAAATACAAAAAGGGAGTTCATAACGGAATAGACTTGGTTGCATTAGTAAACAAAAAGAGTGGTTTTGATTATATTGTAGCTCACAGCGATGGTGTAGTAGTTGGATGTAGAAACAATTATAATAAAACAGATAAAACAGGAAATAGCTATGGAAATTATGTGAAAATAAAACATGACAATGGTTATTATACTTTAAGCGCACATTTAAAATATAAATCTGTTGCAGTAAAAAATGGTGACAAGGTGAATAAAGGACAAGTTGTTGGATATATGGGAAATACAGGGCATTCCAAAGGAGCTCATAATCATTTTGAAGTTAGAAATGAAAAAGATGTTAGAATTGATCCAACACCTTATATTGATTCTGATTTACCAAGTGTTAATATATGGGAAATTGGCAAGTATAAATTGTTAGTTTCCAAAGCAATAAGAGACACTCATGAGTTAATAAATAATATCGTAAAAGTAAAACAATGTATGAGTTCTGTTAAACCAAATTTGACTAGTTCAAATCCAAATGATGATGCTTATTATAAAGTAGGTACAGAAGTGATAATTACTGAAATATATGTAGATAAAACAACAAGAGTTTGGGGGAAATTAAAAAATTGTTGGATTGTTCTTTGTAATAAAGATGGTTCTCATCAAGCTAAAAAAATACATATATAGTTAAATGATTTTTATATGAAACTACAAGTTGCTTTAAAAAGTTCTTGTTTTATGATACTTTAAAATTGATATATCAGATTTATTGATTTTAAATTTAAAATTAATTTATGGAGGTGACTAATAAAATTGTAAGTTTTCTGTTCAGAAAAATTTATGTATTATATTTATTCAAATAGGAGGAAAATTATGAAAAAATATATATTTATCTTATTAATTCTTTTTATAACAGGGTGTTCAAAAAATGATGATGATACATTTTTAAATTTTAGCCCTGAATCATCCAATAATATTTTAGCTGAAATTTATACATTTTCAGATGGTTCAAAATTGTTGTCACAATTTTCTAATATTGAACTTAAGCTGTCTGAAGGAAATATAGATTTAACTATAGCTTTACAACAACAGCTTATTTCGGTGGAAGAAATAATTGAAAAAATGGATTATCTTTCTGAAATTAATGATGGAGGTTCAAAGTTATATTTCTATGATAAATCTACGAAGAAAATTGCTGATGAAAATTTCTATTTAGTAAAATGTCATAGTATTGATTCTTCAAAAGAAAATGTTTTTAATAAAAATATTATTATTGGAAAAACCGAAAAAATTACAGAAAAATGTATAGAAAATTAGTAATTTTGAATGATTTCCTTTTGAATATAAAAAAGAAAGGTTAAATATGAAAAAAAGCAAATTATTTTATTTAGTGTTCTTTACAGTTTTATCACTTTTTATATTTATAAATAAAACTGATGCAAAAACAATAACTGTTCATTATAATGGAAGTTCAAGGGTAGCTACATATAATGATATTAGAAATTTTATGGGTTACAAGTATACCGTAAATGGTTATAATAACCAAGGAAATGGTTCAGCGTTGAATCAAATGCAAAATTCTGCTGCTTTTGTTGTTCACAATCACGGTGCTGCAGGAAGACAACAATTAGATGATTCTGGTACTGGAATTGCTGGAAAGGGTGGGAACGGAACTACTTGGAAGAACATTAGCAGTTTATCTACAAATGCATCAAAACCACTATACATAGCTATTTTCTATGGTTGTAATACAGGAACTGTAAGCTCTACATATGGAAACATAACTTCTCAAACAACATCTAAAATAGCAAAAGCTGCTGTTGCTTGGACAATTAGTACATATGTTGTTGATGTTAATTTGTGGAATCAATATTTCTTTAACAGAGCAAAAAACAACATGTCATCTACGGCTTCTGCTGCATTAACATATGCAGATACCACTTTAGCTGCCGCTTCAGGAGCAATTAATGCAACTGGAATGAAAAACAATAGAGTTACTTCTGGTAATTTTGGCTGGACATTTACTCAAATGTCATTATAAGGAGGAAAAATAAATGAAAAAGAAAATTTTTAAAACATTAACTTTTATTGGCATTGCAACTTTATTTGTTACAACTGTATCTGCAATAGACAACAGTTTAGAATTAAAAAAAGACATTTCATTTTTAGAGTCTAAAATTGAAATTAATTATAAAGAAAATTTAGGAACAGAAAACGGATCATTGCTAGTATATTCTGATAAAGAAAAAAATGAATTTATTTATAAAGATGGTGATTTGGTGGCATATATAGCGAACGATAGCATTTTATCAACAACACAAAAAAATAGTTTGGATAATAAAATTGATGTAAACAAAAAACTTATTGAATTAGAAACTAAAGCATCAAATTATGCAAAGCAACTTATAAATGCAAAAAAAACTTCTTTTGATTCATATGTTCTATATGATTCTGCATATTTAGAAGCAACTGGCGAATATAGTTATACTTATTTAAAAATGTTTGATGGAATTTTAGTAAATGATGGAATTATGATATCTATTAATGCTGATGGTGAATTAATAACATTTTCTGGAGCATTTCAAGGAAAATTTGATAATTACAAGAATTTAAAAGTTGACACTGTAGCAGTAGAAAAATTTATTAAAGATGAGATGACTAAATACTTTGGAACTGATAAAAAATGTGAATATAGCGTAGATAAACAATATATTAATTATGTAAACGATGAATTAGTGTTACAAATTGGGATAAATATAATTCATGAAGATGGTTTACAAAGTACAGAAGTTTTAAATTACAAATTGTAGATTGGATTAAAAAAAGAACATTAATGTTCTTTTTTTAATCTTCATTTATATAATGTTGAAATTCATTTTTTTCAATCATTTCTAATATTATTGCGGGTTTAAAATTGCAATTTTTTAATTCATTTATATCTAACCAAATATAAGTTAAATGAAGTTTTTTATCTTTCTTTTCTTCTATATTATTAATTACTTCTTTTTCATAAATAGTTGCATCTGAGAATTTTAATTCGTTAATTATTAATAATTCATGAATTTTTCTACCAGTAAAGCTTGAAACAAAAAAATTTTCAATTAGACCGATGCCTTTTATAAATTTGCTATCAAGACCAGTTTCTTCTTTTAATTCTCTAATTGCAGTATTAGCAGATGATTCACCTAGTTCGCATCTTCCGCCTGGAAGAGTGTAGTGCTTTGCGCGATCATCTTTTTGAACTAAAATTTTATTTTCTTTTCTTATTACTATTGCGACTCTATAATTAAAATCGCAATTATCGTTTTGTATTACAATATCATTATTCATATAAATTACTCCATTTCTCTTTTTCTTGTAACTTCAGTTTTGGCTTCAAAAATCATTGTTTCAATAAAATCTTTTTTTCCTGCTGAATAACTATCTCTATCTGTAGGAAATTGTAAAGCAAGTCTTGTTTTTAACTCAATATATTCTTGTAATTTTTCTGGATGTTTTCTCATATAATCTCTGAAAAGAATTTGACTAGTCCATACTTCGCCTTGGATATCTGCTATATGAATATGATGCGTTGTCAATCCATTACTTTTTTTCTTGAAATATATTTCGTTTGGCACATTTACTTTGAATATATACCCATTTTCAAGAAAAAGCGGAATAAGTTGTTCACCGTATGCTAAACTTTCAATTCCAATAAAAATATCAATAACTGGTTTAGCAGGGCAACCTTCTATAGAAGTGCTTCCAACATGTTCTATCATAACACTATAACCATTCAGCATATTTAACAAAAATTCTTTTTCTTTGTTAAATTCATCTTTCCATTCTGGTGTATATGGTAATAATTCAACCATATCAGTAGTTAAGCCAATTATAATAATTCCCCCTTAAAACAAGTTTATTATATGGTAATATTTGACATTTTACAAGTATAATGTTATTATACACACAACTTTAGGGGGAAATATGAGTAAAATTTATTCAGTTTGTTGGAATGTTACAGAAAGATGTAATGAACAGTGTGAGTTCTGTTATAGAACAATAGTGAGTGATTTGGATTTAGAATCTAATAAGAAAATAGCCGACAAGTTATTGGCACATGGTGTTGAAAAAATAACACTTGCTGGCGGTGAACCATTGCTATATAAAGGAATTTTTGAATTGGCGGCATATATTAAACAAAAAAATCCTAATGTTTTATTATCTTTAACAACCAATGGATTATTAATAACTGAAGAAAATGTAGAAAGAATTATTGAATTATTTGATTGGATAACATTTGATATTGAATCGGTAAGTGCCGAATATCACGAAATGGTAGGCCGAGGTAAAAGACATTTTTCTAAAAATGTAGAAAATTTATTGGCTTTTAATAAAAGAATTAATATAAAAGTAAATACAGTTGCAACAAAATTAAATATTGCTGATATTCCACTTGTTTGGGAATTATTAAAAAAATTTGATGTAAAAAGATGGAAAATTTTTAGATATTATCCAATTACATATAAAGCTAAAGAAAATGAAGAAAGATTTGCAGTAACTGATGCCGATTACAGCGAGTTGAAATCAAGAATTATGGCAGTGACATCTGATAGTGAAGTTCAAATAGATTTTAATGATTATGATGATTTCAGAACAACCTATTTTAGCATTTTTCCTAACGGAACATTAAAAGATAATGCTGGTAATGTTACTTGCAATATATTAAATGATTCAATTGATGAATGCATATCTTCAATTGATTTATCAAATCATTTAGTGAGAAGAAAAGCATTTTCTAAATTTGTTGATAAAAAATAATGTGGTATTATATTTATAGGTGATTATATGAATTTAATAGACTATTCAAATTGTATAGTAAATGTTTCTAATTCAATATTAAATTATTACGGAATAAAAACTTTTAATAAGACTTTAAGCGAATTAGATCAAATTTTATTCAAAACAAAACCTAAAAATATAATACTTTTTTTATGTGATGGGTTGGGAATGGAAACTTTGAAAAGCACATTGCCAATTGATTCGTTTTTAATAAGAAATTTAAAGGCGGAAATTACTAGTGTTTTTCCAACAACTACTGTTGCAGCAACTACATCAATTATGACTGGATTATATCCTAATCAACATTGTTGGCTTGGGTGGGATAATTATATTTCTAAAATGGACAAAGTAGTAACTATGTTTTTAAACAAAGAAAAAGAAACTGGAATAAACTTGCCATCTGAATTATCTTGTGAAAAAATTTTCCCTTATACAACAATAATGAATATCATTTCAAAAGAAAAAAACATCAGTACAAAATTTTTTTCACCCTATAGTGGTGAACGATATAATGGTCTAAGTGATTTATGTAACAAATTAGAGAATGAGTGCAATTCTAATAATCAAAATTTTATTTATGCATACTATGAAAATCCAGATAGTATAATGCATCAAACAGGATTGGAATCAAATGAAACTATAGAAAATATTAATTTTATAAATGAGCAATTAGAGCTTCTTTCAAAAAAACTAGAAGATACTATGTTAATAGTCACTGCAGATCATGGTTTAATAGAAAGTAATTATTTGTATTTAGAAGATTATAAAGAATTATTTGAATGTTTAAAACATACTACATCTATAGATAGTAGAGCACCAATGTTTTTTGTTAAAGATGAAAAGAAAAAAATTTTTGAAAATTTATTTGATAAATATTTCAAAAATGATTTTATTTTATATAATAAAACCGAAATTTTAAATAAAAAATTGTTTGGAATAAACAATAACCATAATTTATTTGAAAGTTGTATTGGTGATTATATTGCAGTTTCAATTGGTAATAGAGCTATTAAGTATAAAAGAAAAGGGAGCGAGCATATAGCAAGTCATTCCGGACTAACAATTGATGAGTGTAAAGTACCATTAATATTGTGTTTTATAGATAAGGAGGAAGTTTTGATAAAATGAATAGCGAAAAAATAGGTAAATTTTTAAAAGAATTGCGAGAGAAAAATAGTTATACCCAACAACAATTAGCAGATAAAATTCCCATTAGTAGACAAGCAATTTCAAAGTGGGAATTAGGAAAAGCATTACCGGAACACACAGCATTATCTAGGTTAAGTGAAATATTTAATGTGACTATAGATGAATTATTAGCTGGTGAAGAGCATACTGACAAAAATGTAGTTTTAGAATTATATAAAGAGAGAAATAAATCAAGAAAAATAATTAAATATCTCTTTTTAGGTTTATTGTTGTTATTATTTACATTCTTTGCTTATTACTTTTTCAATCATTTTAATTCGGTAAAAATATATAAAATATATGGCAAGATAGATCAAGCAAAAATTGAAAATGGTTTATTTATAAAAACAAATGAAAAAATATATTTTGATATTGGAAATATTGAGGTTGAATCAAAAGACTCATTTGAAAAATTAGAAGTTTTCTATAAATTAGATAATGAAGAACATTTTATTTATTCTTCTGATTGTTTACAAATATCATTAAATGATTATTTTGGGTATGAAGAGTATTTTTCTTTCAAACAAATTGATAGTATTATGAAAAATTTATACATAAGATTATTATATGATGACAGGTCTTATGAGATTAAATTATCATTTGAAGAAGATTATAAAAATAATTTGATTTTTTTATTTAAAAAAAGGAAAATATCAAATGAAATTCAAGCCGAGAAAAAAGAAGATGAATTGTTAGATAAAATTGTTCAGAGTTTTGATAAAGAAGGAAATATTTATAATTATAAAATTGCCGATAATAAGAAAGACATTTTGTTTACATACTTTGAGGATACTAATTTATTAACTTTAGAAATTATGGAACAAAATAAATTAATTGAAGATTGGATATTGAATTTTAAAACTAGTCTATTAACATATAACAATTATAAAAATGAATCCACTTATTATTGTACTATAGATATTTTTACAAAAAAGTGTATTAGCGGTGAATGCGTTGATTATGAAAATAACAAAAAAAATTTTATTGAATACTTAAATAACATAAAAAGCACTTAACAGTTGCTTTTTTATTTTGCGGTTGTGTGATAATTTTAATTTGAAAGAGAGGTAGATAAAATGAAATTAAAAATAGTTTTTGGATTATTTGTATTTTTATCGTTTTTTTCTAATGTAAGTGCCCAAGAAAATTATTATGTAAATGAAAATAATGTTGCTCTTACAAAAGAAGAATACGAATTTATTACAGATATGTTTTTTGATGGATATCAGAAATCACTTACACTAGATGATTATAATAATATCTTTATAGATGATAAGGTTATAGATTCCGAAATTACTAGCCAAACTTTAATTTTAAATAATTATTCTAGAGCTACATTTCATGAGAGTCCAAGTAAGTATTTTACTATTGCTAAATCATGTACTAGTAATTGCTTGATAACGCTTGTGGCAGAGTGGAAGAAAAATCCAAATGTTAGAAGTTATGATGTAATAGGAGCATATTTTGAAAATGTTTCATTAGAAAGTAGTCCAATAACAACAGCAACTAATTCATCAAGTACAAATAGTTCTTCAGAAATGGTTTCTAATCAAAATGGATTTGGAGTTTCTGTTAAATTACCAACAGGAGGTAATAATATGGTTGTATCACAATATTTTAGAGTTAGTCCAGGAGGAACTGTTTATGGTAGTTATCAACACGCAACCGCAAATATAAGTTTAGCAAATAGTAAAAAATATACACTTTCCCGTTCTGGTTATGGTGGGGTATTTTTATTTGACAGTTCTGTCCGAAATTATTATGATGCAATGGGCGGTGTATCAATTTCGGTTTAAAAATCTAAATATAGAAGAATTTATTTAAAAGATATTTTATTTTTATTGCAGTACTTTAATATTGCGTGTATGTAATTTTTTTCTATAAATTTTTTTAAACTATAGTAGTAACAATATGCATATATTCTTTTATCAAAAGATTTTTCAAAAAATTTATGCGATATAAGATTGGTTCCATTTATATCGTATATAATTCTTAAATATACAAACCATTTTTGTTTTGCTTTGTTTGGGAACTTTTTGATAGTATCTGTTGTTGCTAAAACTAAAAAGTCAAATTTTCCTTTTTTTATTTGAGCAAGTTTATGCCAAATTGCATATTCAGATTCTATTCTTTGCTTTGTTTTTTTGCGTAATAATTTTTTAAAATTTTCTTCATTATTATAGTATTTTGTCACTATATTTTCCTTCTTTCTTTATATAAAAAATAATATTTTTAAATAATTGTTTGTTTTTGCTAAATTCGAGTATTTCAGTGTACACTATTTTGTTTTTGTGTTTTAAATAGGCAATGTTGTTTCCTAAATTTTCTACAATTACTAATGAATATTTATTTTCAAAATATTCAAAAGTAATGCAATTGTTTCCCAAAGAAATAACTAAATTTGCATTTCCATATTTTTTATTTATATAAATTAAATCATTTATTAATTTTGGAAATAAATCTAATCTTATTTTAAAATAATTTTTTGTCATTGTGATTCACCTCACTTATTTTTAACCACCAAAGTTGTTGGTTGTTATAATTTTAAAAAAATCATACCATATTACTAATGGAGGTATGAAATTATGACATTAAGAAAAATTTTCAAAGACAATGTTATATATTACAGGACTAGAAAGTCCATGTCTCAAGAAAAATTAGCTGAAATGTCAAATATGAGTACTAACTATATTGGTGATATAGAAAGAGGTAATAGGAAGGTTACTATTGATACAATAGAAAAAATCGCAAATGGATTAAAAATAGATCCAGCTTTGCTATTGACTAAACGAAATAAATAATCTTACCTGATTGTTATTATACCACATTTTTATTTTGTGTCCCAAGAGGACACATTAAAATTTTTTGATAAATGAGATAATTTTTTTGGTGATTATAGTGAAGAAAGTGAATATATATGATATAGCTCGCACTAATATAAAAAAATATAGGACACAAAAAAATTTAACTCAAGCTCAATTGGCAGATGCTGCTGGTTTATCTCATGAATATGTTAGACATATAGAATCTAAAAAAGTAGCAAAAGATTTTTCGCTAGAAACATTATATGATATAGCAGTTGCATTGGATATTAAGATAAGTTTGTTATTAGAAGAAGAATAATAATTTACACAATTGGATACCACTAAAGTTGTAGTGGTATTTTTTTTATGATACAATATTTTTAGTGAATAGGATTGTGGTAAAATGACTAGAAAAGAAGAAAAAGAATTATATACAATAACTGGCAATGAAAAAAAAGAAGAATCTTTTATTAAATGGTCTTTAATTAGTCTTACAGTTTGTTTAACTATAACATTCGGTGTTTTAATTTATGGGAAATTTGCTGGTGAAAATGCAACATATGTAATTAATATAATAACATTTATTTTGTTTATTATTGTTGGTGTTTTAGGTGCATTATTATTGTTTTTTAGTTTGAAATATTCAGATGATATTGACTACAGTAAATATGCTATAGTTGAAAAGGAATATTTAAAAGAACTAGAAAAAAAAGTAAAAAACAAGAAAAATTAATAAAAATAACTTGGAGTGAATTTATGAAAATTCTATTGCCAAATACAAAAGAAGGGGATGTAATATCTATTGAGATAAATAGCAATTTGAAGGAAGGCAGTAAAAATGGAAAAATATGAATATAAAGTGTTAAATATGGTTGATGAATATGATATAGAGAAAAGATTAAATGAGTTTGCTGAAGAAGGATGGCGTTTTAAAAGTATAGTAGAAGATAGTCCATATTATATTATAATTCTTGAAAGAAAAAGTTTTTAAAAGATTTATAATTCATTTAAATACAAATTACAATTTATCAATCAGTTCTATAATTTGGTTTAAATAAATTAAAGACAGATAGAAATATCTGCTTTTTCTTTGCCTATTTTTCGGGCGTTTCCATCAATGATAACATTCGTGCTATGTTGAACTAGGTCATTGTGAAATGATTTGTGCAATGGTTAATCAGTTAACTAAGAATGCGACATTAAAAGAGTTAGAAGAAGCAGGATTATCTTCATACTATGCTGATCATAATAAAGGTATATATCCAGTAGATGCTAGTGGTGTGCCATTTACTGCAACATATTTTGCTGTAACAGCAGATCCAATAGCAGATTTGATGGAAGATATGGCTGCAGAACAAAAAGCAAGAGCAGTATATGAAAATTTAATTGATTTAACAACTGATGAAGATGTATTAGCTCCACTATTATGGTTACGTCAAAGAGAAGTAGTACATTTTAATAGATTTAAAGAATTATACGAATATTATAAAAGTAAAGGATATTAAGAGATTAATATTCTTTTTTGTTATTAAAGAAATTTTTTATTTGATATGATATAATAAATTTGGGAAGTGATTATTATGTATAGTTATGATTTTGAAAACGAAAGTATCATATGTGAAAGGCATAATGTTTTTGCAGAAATAAAAGAAAAAGAGTTGTTTGTAAATGTTTTAGTTACAGATAAAAATTTGTTGATTTTTTATAATATTGAAAATGATATTGTAACACTTAAATCAAGAGGTGTGTTTGTAGCCCCAAACTATGAATTGTTAATTAAATTTGATTTAAAAAGCATCAGATATAGTTGTGAAGATAATAACACTTACATTAATGATGATGTAGTATTATACGACTTTGTTTTAAAGGAAGATGATTAAAATATGAAAAAGAAAAAAGTATTATATGCAATATTATGTGCTTTAGGTGGAGGAATAGTTGGATTTTTTGCAAATCAATTAACTGAATGGTATGGTTGTGTATTGTTTGGATTTGGTGTAGCATTACTGGTGTATTCAATTATTAATTTAAATAAATAATAATTATTTGAGGTGTCATAGATGAATAATCATAGAAAGAAAATGACAGCACCAATTATTATAACAATAATTGTAGTGTTGTATTATGTGGTTTACTTTGGATTTTTAATAACA